>NZ_RYFG02000084.1 GCF_003994235.2 Candidatus Methylobacter oryzae | reverse complement strand
TTCAGGTTCCGGAGGGTTATTCAAACCCAATGGTTAAACGGGAAGTCGGTATCCAAAGCCGACGCTGCCCCCGCAACGGTATGTAAGTAAAAGTTTCATCGAGACGCCACTGTGCTAACGCATGGGAAGGCGATGATTCAGGCTGACGCCACTTACAAGCCCGGAGACCGGCCCGAAAGTGTAATTCGGTACAGCGGAGGGCTGTCAGCGAAAATGACAGTCTAGCTCTGCGTCATCTCTCGTTTTGTTTGTCCTCTGTTGTGTAAATCAACCACCCTGCGCGGGCGGCGCAAGAGGACACAAATGCAAAAACTTATCTTCGGCTCATTATTATTGACGGGCTTTAATAGCCAATTACACGCGCAGGAAACTGTGCAAAATCTTCCCGATATTGTTGTTACCGCAACTCGAACGGAAACGGCTAAAAACCAACTGGCGGCTGCGGCGACTGTTTATACCCGAAAAGATATAGAACGCCTCCAGGCTAAAACCTTACCGGAATTGTTAAGCGGCACGACCGGCGTCGATATGTCGCAAAGCGGCGGCTATGGGAAAGATACCAATCTTTACATGCGCGGAACCAATTCCGACCACGTACTGGTATTGCTTGACGGCATTAAAATCGGCTCCGTCACCTCGGGGACCACGCCTTTTCAACTTATTCCGCTCGATCAGGTCGAGCGGGTGGAAATCATCCGCGGGCCTCAGTCTAGCCTTTACGGTTCGGAAGCCATCGGCGGAGTTATCCAGATTTTCACCCGCAAAGGCAGCCAAAATGAAAAGCCCAGCGTGACGCTGGATGCAGGCGGCGGCACTTACGATACTTATCGCGCATCCGGTTCTGTCAGCGGTCAATGGAAAAACAGCTGGTATACATTGGCTTCGTCGCAGTTCGGCTCTCAAGGTTTTAATTCCCGGCAACCGACTCCTGGGCCGTTCGGCATCAACCAGCCGGATAAGGACGGCTACCTGAACACGGCGCTGAACGCCAGGTTAGGCCATCGCTTCGATAACAATGCCGAAGTTGAGGCATTTTTTATGCGGGCCGAGGGGAAAAACGAATATGACGGTTCCTTCCAAAACAAAACGGAATTTATAGAACAAACCGTCGGCGCTACAGCCGGCATGAATATTGCCGAGAACTGGCGCTCAATGCTGCGTTTCGGGCAAAGCCGCGACGAAGGCGACAACTTTGCGCCCGACGGATCATTTTCCAGCCGCTTTAACAGCACGCGTTGGAATGCCAGTTGGTTGAACGAAGTGGCGTTGTCCGACAATCACCAGTTGGTTATAGGCTCCGATTACCGGCTGGATCAAGTGGACAGCTCAACCGCCTACAATGAAACTTCCCGTTACGATGCAGGCATTTTTACCGAATTGCACAGCCGCATTCTGGACGCTCATTTTTTCAACGCATCGGTGCGCGGCGATAAAAACGAAGCCTTCGGCGAACAGGTAACCGGCAATTTCGGCTGGCGTTACCACTGGAATTACGGCATCAGCCCATTTGCGAGCTTCGGCAATGCGTTCAAGGCGCCGACATTTAACCAGCTTTATTTTCCGGGATTCGGCAATCCTTCGCTGAAAGCCGAACAATCGACGTCTTTCGAAGCCGGATTGGCCGGCGATCATGATTGGCTGCAATGGGAACTTCGCGGCTACCATACCAATATCGACAATTTGATCGTGACGGTCACGAATCCGGCAACTTTTCTAGCCAGCGCGGAAAACGTCGGCAAAGCGCAAATCGACGGCATCGAAGCTGAAATCGGCACGCAGTTGCTAGGCTGGAACGGCAAATTGAACATGAACCTGTTAAGCCCTAAAAACCGGGAGTCCGATCTGCGGCTGCCGCGCCGGGCTGACAAAACTTTATCGTTCGATTTATCGCGCTCATGCGGACAGTTTGACCTGGGAGGCGCTGTGTTGGCTCAAGGCGAACGTTTCGACGATGCGCAGAACAAAACCAAAGTTGCCGGTTACGTAACCGTCGATTTGCGCTCGGCCTATCATTTGAACAAAAACTGGATGCTAAGCGCGAAACTGAACAACCTGTTGGATAAGCAGTATCAGACCATTAATACCTACAACACCGCAGGCAGGAATTTCTTTCTTTCAATCCATTACAACAACTAACTTTCCGGAGACAATACCATGAACATAAAACAATGGCTGCAAGCCGATTATTTACCGATCCCGTTGATCGCGCTGATGGCGTTGACGCGCTTTCACCATTTCGGCGACGTCTTGCATCTGCCCGATGCATCATTGGCGGTTTTTTTCTTTGCCGGCTTTTATAGAAACAAAGCGTTTTTTGCTTTCCTGCTGGTTCTGGCCGGATTGATCGACGCCATCGCTATTGCAAACGGCACCAGCAGTTGGTGCGTATCGCCCTCCTATGTTTTCCTGATTCCCACTTATGCGGTCATGTGGTTTGCAGGCCGCTACTGCTCGGCATTTAAATCACTGAAACCGGCTAAGCTGGCAGTGCAGTTTGGTGTAGCGGCACTGGCGACATCGACTGCATTCGCTATTTCAAACGGCAGCTTTTATTTGTTTTCAGGCCGTTATCCGGATTTGTCCTGGGGCCAGTATTTTTCACGAGTAGCCCAGTATTACCCGCCTTATGTCAGCTCTGCCCTGCTTTATATGATTTTGGGGTATGGCGTTATGAAGCTGGTCAAATCATTGGCTACTTTGGCGCCCAGTCATAAAGAAGTCTAAAGAAGTCGTTTCGGGTTAACGGCTGTGTACCTCAAAGGGCATTGTCGTTAACCGAACATCAGCTCAAAATGTTTGCGGAGTCCAGCGCTCAGGTTTATTGCCGTTGTTTGTTGTGAATATTCATGCTCAAATCTGACACCATCAGCTAGTTCGTAACCACTTAGGAATTTAACAGATGCCGACCGTACTTGTTCTTCTCGGATGGAGATTGTTTTTCTACGCAAACGAAGGAAATGAACCCATACACATCCATTGCAAAAGTGGGGATAAGGAATGCAAATTTTGGATAGACGTTGAAAATTTTGACATCCAGGAAGCCTTCGCATTAAATCTGTCACCGCGAGACAAAAGACAAATCCGAAAGATAATATTCGAACATTTCGAATATATCGTAGACCAGTGGCAAGAATTCCAAAACAGGAGATACCCATGAACACTTACCATCAAATTGATGAAATCAAAATAAAAGATGGAAAACTATCTCTGAAAGTAGACGGTCAATCAATCAGCAAAACTTTGCTTGAAATATCGTCCATATTAGCCAAGGCCAGCGAAAAAGAACTAAACCACTACGAAATTTCACCTTCCGGCTACGGTATTTACTGGCCGCTAATCGATGAAGATATATCTATTGACGGTTTGCTCGGTATCGCGCATTCTCCGGCGCAATGGCAGAAAAGCGCCTAACTGTTGCGCTACATCCCAAGATTGGGGGCTAGCGCAACAGGCAATCTAAGAAGCTACGAAGCTTTCTGCTCGCCTTCCTTAGAACCTTCAACCGACCATAATTTCTCTAGTTGATAAAATTCGCGGGCTTGGGCATTCATCGCATGGACAATCACGTCGCCCAAATCCAGCAGAACCCAGTCCGAGCCTAAATCGCCTTCCATGCCTAAAGGTTTAACGCCGTTTTCTTTCAGCTTTTCCGATACGTAATCACATAAAGACTTCAGGTGACGATCCGAAGTACCGGTCACTACGACCATATAGTCGGTAAAACTGGTTTTTCCCCGGACATCGAGTGTCGTTATGCTTTGTCCTTTGCGTTCATCCAAAACTTCCTGGACAATTTTCAATATCTGTTCTGCTTGCATTCAAATTCCTAAGTGTAAAAATGAGATCAATGTGTCTCGTAAAGCTTGTTTTGCTTGATGTATTCTATGACAGCATCCGGCAATAAAAAAACCGGATTTTGTTTTCTTGCGATCATATCCCTGATAGCGGTGGCCGAGATGTCCAGTTGGGTGATTTGCTGGAAGTATAATTGCCCTGCATTCTGCTGCCGCAACCGGTCAATATTTTTAGCCAACCTGGCTTTAAAAAAGTCGTTAAGTGCCGGCGTTTCAAAACCGGGCCGGGTCATCACGGCAATATGCGCATAGTCGAATAAGCGCTGCCATTGATGCCAGCCGGTTAAATGCTCGAACGCGTCGGTGCCGATAAACAATAACAAAGGTTCATTGGGAAATTCCTGCCGTAGCGACTGCAACGTATCGACCATATACGACGGCGTTTGGTCGGTTTTATGCCGGTCCAGCTCTCTGGTATCGACCGTTAATCCCAGACGGTCTTGTATAGCGAGCTCCAGCATCCGCAAGCGCATCTCGGCCGTTACCGCCGGTTGTCCGCGATGCGGTGGATCGGCACAGGGAATTAAGCGGACTTCATCCAGTCCGAAAATGTCCTTAACTTCAAGTGCCGAGCGTAAATGTCCGTAATGAACCGGGTCGAAAGTGCCGCCGAAAATCCCAATCATTTATTGCCGGATATGGCCGTCACCCAAAACAATGTACTTTAATGAGGTCAAGCCCTTTAAACCGACCGGCCCTCTGGCGTGCAGCTTATCGGTGCTGATGCCGATTTCAGCGCCCAACCCATACTCAAAACCGTCGGCAAAACGGGTCGACGCGTTTACCATGACTGAGCTGGAATCCACTTCCCGCAAGAATCGGCGAGCCAGCGTGTAATCCTCGGTCACAATGGCTTCGGTATGCGCGGAGCTGTATTTGTTGATATGTTCGATGGCATCATCGATGCCGTCGACCACTTTGATCGATAAAATCGGCGCCAGATATTCTGTATTCCAGTCTTCTTCCGTGGCTCTGAGACAACCCGGAATCAGTGAACAAGCCTTAAGACAACCGCGCAGCTCAACGCCTTTTTCGCTATATTTTTCAGCCAATAGCGGTAGTACTTTTGCAGCGATGCCTTCCGCAACCAATAAAGTTTCCATCGCATTGCAAACGCCGTAGCGATGGGTTTTGGCATTCAGCGCAATCTTAATCGCTTTGTCTATGTCGGCTTTATCGTCGATATAGACATGGCAAATGCCGTCCAGGTGTTTGATCACAGGAATCGTTGCATCCTTGGAAATTCGCTCGATCAAGCTTTTGCCGCCGCGCGGAACAATTACGTCGACGAATTGATCCATCGTAATTAATTCGCCGACGGCTTCGCGGTCTGCTGTCGCCACGATCTGCACGGCCTCGACCGGCAAACCAGCCGCTTTTAGACCTTCGGAAACACAGGCCGCAACCGCCTGGTTGGAATGTATGGCTTCCGAGCCGCCTCTTAAAATACAGGCATTGCCGGATTTGAGGCACAAAGCCGCCGCATCGACGGTTACATTGGGACGGGATTCGTAGATAATGCCGATCACGCCTAAAGGTACGCGCATCTGTCCGACCTGTATGCCGCTGGGCCGGTAGCTTAAATCGCTGATTTCACCGACCGGATCGGGCAACGCAGCCACTTGTTTTAAGCCTTCAACCATCGCTTGAATGCCGGACGGTTTTAATTCCAGCCTGTCCAGCGAGGCCGCATCCAGGCCGTTGATTTTACCGGCATCCAGATCCTTACGATTTTCGGCTATCAGCAGCTCACGATTATTCTCGAGCGCTTCGGCGATTTTCAGTAAGGCCAGATTTTTTTTGCCCGATTCGGTACGGCTTATTTCCCGTCCCGCTTTCCTGGCCTGCCGGCCAAGCGTTTGCATATATTCTTTAATATCCACTCTACTCTCTTAACTGGATGGCAATTGAATAATTATATCGTTTAATAAGATTCTTTGACAGTTTAAAGACAACAACTATCGGATATTAAACAGTTTTATCGGATGCCACAGTAAGAGATCGATAGGCGGGATGCATTTATCGCTACGAACAAACGCATTTTAAGACAGGAAAAAAAGGGAGGAAAACTCCGCCCTTTTTCTGCGACGTTAAGGCTATTTATTACCTGCTTGCAGGAATCCCAAGGCCTCTTCAGCCGATACGGAAGCCGACTTTGCATCTCCTGAATTACCTTGGCTAATCGTTTTTTCCAGAGCTTTAATTGCGGATTGCATTTGGGTTTTCGAATGGCCTAATGCCACCTCTTCCGCTTTTTTTGCGTGTTCCAGCGCTTGTTGCGCATGTTGAACCAGTTCCGGTGCTTTACCTGCTTTACCTTGTGCTAACGCGGCACTGGTGTGCTCAATTGCCGTATAGGCATGTTCTTCAGCAAAAACGGCGGCACTGAAAAACGCACCGATTAACAGCAATAAACTTGTAAATGCAAGTATCGATTTTTTCATGATTTTGCCCTCATTAAAGTTTAGTGGTAATCCATACAAAAAAAGAAAACAACGACTTGTCAATTGTGCCAAACCAGTCCAACCTAAAAATCCAGTTTAAAGCAAAAACAGAATAAGGTAGCCGAATTGTTTGTACAATCGGTAGAAGCACCTAATAAGACGGGGGCATATCGGGCGATGGCGATATACAAAACAACAGGCTATTGAGTTAAGCCTGGGAACGCCTGTTTTTTGGGCTTAGACGCGTCTTAGCAACTATAAACAAAACAGAAACAATCTATTAATTTGCGGCAGTATTGTGAGCATACGGTTACATACGTATAATCTACAGCCATTGGGAAGCAAACTGTTCTAACTGATTTATAAAGATATTTTCAGAAATAAACACGTTTTATTTATTACGCACTTTGTTTCGACATTTTTATTAAATGTCGTTATTCCGCCGCTTTTACGAGATTAAAGTTTAATCGCTTTATCTCCAATAGTTTCATATACCTCCTCGTAGTGTGAAAGTTCAGAACTATCCAGTATCTGTACATTTTGCCTCCCTTTGCCTTTGGCATTGGGAGGTTTTTTTTGCCTATCGCTCAGGTAGTCTTGCAATCCAGTCCTGGATTTTTCCGCTAGCTTTACGCGCCAAATCGATAAAGCCGGCGATTGCGCCAGCCGCATCGGGCATTTTATTAACCTGTTCCAGATAAAACTCCTGGCTACTCGTTTTCCGTTTATTATCGAAAGAAGCTTCCACGGAAAATCGCA
Organism: Candidatus Methylobacter oryzae; assembly: GCF_003994235.2. Classification (GTDB taxonomy): domain Bacteria; phylum Pseudomonadota; class Gammaproteobacteria; order Methylococcales; family Methylomonadaceae; genus Methylobacter_A; species Methylobacter_A oryzae. The sequence goes on along the minus strand of NZ_RYFG02000084.1, from coordinate 27,149 downwards.
TCACGACACGAGACCGATCGGGCGTATCGAATTGCTGCTCGAAGTCATGTAAGCGAATAACAATCACATAATCACGATCTTGAGTGTTATTGAACGTCAGTAACTGCTCGAACATCTCAGGTGGAGAAGCAATCCAGCGATCCAGGCCATAAAACCGGACTTGCGAAGGCGAACTAAAAAGCAGCCGGTAACGAATACGATTATCCCAAAGCCAGGTCGGCGCATTGACACTAACGGATACTTTGCCTTGATTAACAGCGGCTGAGACAGGCACGCCAAAATCATGCAATGCCGGCTGTTTGGCGCTAACGCTGCATCCTACGCAAAACAAGACTAAGCAGCCGACTAACAAGTATTTCATGGCTGTTCCTTATAATTCGGCTCGCCCGGCCCTGCATCCTGTTGACTGGGCCCTAACAGTAATTCCTGCGGATCGCTTTCCAGCATTGCGGCGACTCTTTTTACCTGTTGCGTTGTCGACTGTAACTCAGTCAACAGTTTGTTAACTTTAGGCAACGTTGTTTGCGTTAGAACATCGCCGGTTATTTTGCCGGTATCGGCAAGATCGTTCGCTTTTATACTGAGACCATGAACTTCTTCGGTCAGGCCTTGCAACTCACTTGCCAATGCATTGATATTGGCTAGCGTTTTTCTTGCATCGTTGCTCAATGCAGGTACTCCGGCCAGCGCCTTATCAACGCTTTTTTGCAATTCGGAAAGCTTGCCGGTTAATGTACTTAAATTACCCAGGATGCTGCCGATGTTTTTTTCATTTTCATCGCTTAATATCGCACTAAGCCGCTGCATCAAATGATCGGCTTTATGCAACAGATCCTCTCCCGAGCCCATCAGCTTGTCGGCCATCGACGGCATTAAAGGAATCCGGGTTTCGGGATTATTTCCCGGCATCAGCGGCCCGGTTATCGCACCGGAATCTTCCAGCTCAATCTGGGTCAATCCGGTCACTCCTTTTAAACGCAAGGTTGCGTAAACATCTTTGTCCAATACGATATTCTTATCAATCTCAATCGGCACAAGAATATTGCCGGAATCCAACGGATCAAACTGGATATTTAACACTTTTCCGACCGCAATGCCCCGGTAAAAAACAGTCGATTCCGGATTGAGGCCGGAAACAGAGGACCGTGTCGCAATAACATAGAGATTGCGTTCCTGGTTCATCGTACCGATCCAGAAAACAATCGCCGTCGACGCGGCCACTAACGTAATCAAAAACAGGCCGGTAGCGAGTGCATGTTTTTCTCTACCCATCAGCAGTCTCCTGGTATTGAAATACCCGTTCAGCGCGCTTGTTATGAAAAAATTTATCGACAAAAGGATGCCGGCAATTTAAAACCTCCGCCAACGATCCAAAAGCGACCAATCGATTATCCGCCAGCACGGCAACTTTGGTGCACAAATCCCTTAATATATCCAAATCATGAGTCACCATCACGACGGTAAAACGAAGGTCTTTATGCAGTTCGGACAACAGGCTGACGAAATCCTCGCTGGAAATAGGATCGAGGCCCGAGGTCGGCTCATCAAGCAACAGCAACGCCGGATCAAGGACCATCGTGCGGGCCAGCGCAACCCGCTTAGTCATGCCGCCGGACAAATCGGCCGGTTTTAACCAAGCATCGCTTGCAGCCAAACCGACCATCGCCAGCTTCATAAACACGATGCGGGCAATTAACTCCTCATCGTGAAAACCGATCTCCCGCAACGGAAAAGCGATATTATCGAATACATTCAATACGCTAAACAACGCGCCTTTCTGGAATAATACGCCGCAATTATTACGAAGCCGCTGGCCGTGATCGGAACCGGCATCTTTCAATGACTGCCCCATCACATAAACCTCGCCTTGAGTAGGTGTTTGCAAGCCGATGATTTCGCGCAGCAACGTTGTCTTGCCGCAACCCGATGCGCCGACCAATCCCAGAATTTCACCTTGTTCAAGGCAAAGATTAATATCCCGATGAACAATCTTACCGCCTTTGCCAGGATCGCCAAAACGGGTCCAGATATGCTCAAGCTGTATTGCATACATTTCGTTCATGGCATTCCGATACCCATAAACAGTATCGCGAATACCGCATCGATCATAATCACTACGGTAATCGCCGCTACTACCGAATTAGTCGTCTCATTGCCCAAGCTTTCGGTATTCGGCTGGATGCGGAAACCAAAGTGACAAGCAATCAGCGCAATCATCAAACCGAACACCGCGCTTTTCCCGAAGCCTATAAATAAGTTAGTCAGCGGCACTGCATCGGGCAATTTATCGAAAAACTGTTGGTAATTAATGCCCAGCGTCGTTTGCGCCGACACCATGCCGCCAATCAGCGCCATGGAACTGGTCCATACGCTTAACAACGGCAGGACGATGGTTAAGGCCGCTACATTGGGCAGGATCAGGCGTAACGAATGCGATATTCCCATCGCAGATAACGCATCGAGTTCTTCGGTCACCCGCATAATGCCGATTTGCGCGGTCATTGCCGAACCGGAGCGTCCGGCAACCAGAATGGCTGCCAGCAAAGGCCCCAGCTCACGAATAACGCTCAAACCCAGAATATCGATGATATAAATCTCCGCCCCAAAAATCTTCAGCTGCAATGCCGACAAATAACTTAGCACGATGCCGATCAAAAAACCTACCAGCGCGGTAATACCTAAAGCCCGAACTCCCGATTCATAAATCGTAATTGAAATTTCCGCCCAGGGAATCGCGCCCGGATGCAACAACAGGTAGCCTATATCCAGGACCAACTGGCCCAGCAAAGTCACCACTTGTAATAATTGCGTCCAGAAACCGGCCAGTAATCGGTCAGTATATGTGATGATTAGCCTTGAGCGGGATTGTACCGGTTCGCGCTGAGGAATTTCCACACCTTGCCAACGCTCGAATAAGCGCTGGTGTTCGGGCTTCATCTGTAATGCGTCCGGCATCCTTTTCCCCCAGGCTTTCCAAAGAATCAGCGCCCCGGCACTGTCGAGCACTGCGATCGAATTCATGTCCCATTGAGTATTTTTATCGGCCGCATATGAGCTGATTTCCCGGTTAAGTCCCGGTACTGCAACTAAACTGCGAATATTCCAGCTGCCTGATAATTTGACAAGATGTTTGCCGCCGTCATGCTCAACGATTTCCAGTGTAGGCGGTATATCTTGATTCATAGTTGCTTCCTGATTTTCCGGTCCTGGTACACACCAATAAAACTACGAAGATATATTAAATGGAACACGGATTAAACGGATAAACACTGATTTAAAACTTGGTTTGGGTTAAAAATCCGTGTCATCCGTGTTCTATGATTTTAACATTCCAGCCAATCAATCTCGGCATCCGAAAAACCGGCAATTTTGCGCAATTCCCTGTTAAACGGCCCTTTGGGTTTTCCACCGATATAATATTGATCGATTAAATCCCGGTACTTGGCTTCAACTTCAAAACCCTGTTGCTCGCAAACAAATTTAAACCAGTAAGAACCTAACTCCACATGCCCTACTTCGTCTTCCAGAATCCGCGTTAAAATCGCCACGCTTGCATCGTCACCCAGCGCCCTGAATTTTTCAATCAGCCCCGGCGTTACGTCCAAGCCGCGAGCTTCCATGCAACGCGGCACCATCGCCAACCTTCCCGGTAAATCATCGGCTGTATCCTTGGCATGATCCCATAAACCGCTATGCGCGGGTAGATCGCCGTAATCAATCTGCATAGTCAACATATGCGCCCTGATTAATGCAAAATGCTGGGCCTCTTCATCGGCAACCCGTAGCCAATCCTGATAAAATTGCTCCGGCATAGCGCGAAAACGATACAAAATATCCCAAGCCAAATAAATGGCGACGAATTCAACATGGGCAATCGCATGGAAAAAAGCGGCTACGCCATCGGGCGTGGTCAATTTGCGCCGGGGCATCTGACGCGGAGCCAATAACACCGGCTTGTCGGGAAACGTTACCCGATCTATCGGCAATACCGGACGCTCCGAAGTAATAGTTAACTCCCCGTCAATGTAAGTCTGCCAAGCCCGATGCGTCAGCGCCAACTTTTCCTCGACATCAACCTGGCGAAAAAACGCTTCGGCAAATTCAAATAAATTTTTCATTACTGGTTATTGTAAAGCTATGACTAAGATTTTAGATTTCACGCTATTGTTTCTGTACTGCCTATTCATTTACTGGCTTTCCGATCAGCCCACACTGCCGGTTCCGGACTTGTTTTCGATGCAGGATAAAATTCTCCACGCCGGCGCCTACTTTATAATGGGCGTATTGGCATGGCGCAGTTTTAAGAGCGTGTTCAATAGCTCTATTATACTGGCTTTGTTCAGTATTATTTTTTGCAGTTTATACGGTATATCCGATGAATGGCATCAATCTTTCGTCGAAGAACGTTCCCCGGATATTGCCGACTGGCTTGCCGATACCTGCGGCGCGGGATTGGCGGTATTTTTGGTGTATAAGTTTCAGTGGCAAGATTTGAGCAGGCTGATTCGCCGGTATAAGTAGCCGAAGTAATAAAGCAAAGCGAGTAAAGCCGCCGATAACAGGAGAGTAATATTGACAGGCAAAATGCAAGATCAGGGCAAAATTATCCCTGTTTCCCAATCATCCAGGACCTTGTCGTAAACCTCGCCCAGGCTAAGCGCGCAACCTATGCTATCCAGCGGCATAAGCGCATCAAGCCCCGCTGCTTCCGATAATACCCACACATCCCCTTGCCGCACATAACGCTCAATACTCGGTTGATCTTGCGACACCAACAAATATTCGCGTAGTGTCGGGATTTTACGGTAATGGGCGAACTTGCCGCCCCGGTCGTAAGCTTCGGTGGACGGCGACAGCACTTCAATCAGCAATGTGGGATTAAGCAAGGTATCGACATGCGCGTCTTCGAATTGCGGCTCGCCGCATACAACAACGATGTCAGGATAATGGTAGCTGCGGGATTCGGCAGCCTTGACGCGCATATCGCTACCGTAGGCTTCGCAGCGGCGTTTTTTGAGTTGGTTGCGAATTCTCCGGCAATATTAACCGTTATCAGATTATGCTTCCGGCTGGCCCCGGTCATTGCATAGATCCGGCCGTCGTGGAATTCGCTTTTAATAGGCGAGCTACGTTCAAGCGTTAAATATTCTTCGGCGGTATAGCGAGTGTGTGTCAGTACGGTAGACATATGAAATCACCTCGTTAAGGAGTTTATCGAAAGCAAGCATATCATAGCCTGTAACCACGCCTTAAATCTTGCGTTTATGCCAAAGCGGCCCAGCGAACGGACAACTTGATTCATTGATTACGATGCCCGGACTTTATCCTTCCATTGGTGAGCGTTAAAGCGTACCGCAGCTCACTCGTCCACCCACTCGTAAATCTCGGTCAACGCCGTATCGCACTGACAACAGCTGGTACCGCAAGAAGCGGTCAACGGTAATTTGCGCACTTTGCCTTTGCTGATCCATTTGTCCAACATGCCCCGCAACGCGTCCGCATCCATGCTGAAATGAGTAACCAAATCCGCCAACGCAACGCGGCGCTGTTCTTTTAAATAAGCTCTTAAATCAGACAGGATCACTTAACGACTCCCTGCTTTGTTGTTTTAAGCCGGTAATGCCGGCATTTTTGCCAAGCAGCCATAATCCGAACAGTACCGCTGAAAACGCAAGGATCAGCGCGCTTATCCAAACAAAAGAATAGTCGGGATGCAGGCTGTAGGTCATCGTTTGATAAAAGATAGTTGCCGTCATAAAAGCAATGCCGGTAGTCCAAAAAGCCACAAACAAAGTCCAGTTCAGATTGGTTTCCCGGTAAATTGCAGCCGTCGCGGCAACGCAAGGCGAATACAACAAGATAAACAGCAAATAGGCAAAGGCCCCGGCTTTGCCGTCGAAACTCTGCTGCATCGCGGCAAAAGTGCCGGCATTGACTTCCTGCTCGCCGGCAGCCGCTGCTATGTCGTTCACGGTGCCGATATTCAGGCCCAATGGGTCTAACACATTGTCAGCAACCTCTTGCAGTTTTTTAGGCACGGTTAAGCAGGCGTCAATCAAGGCCTGTTCAAGATTGAACGGCGCTTTTTCAGCCGTTGGGGCAGCCGCTTCAAGCTGGCTGTATAACGCATCCAGCGTCCCGACCACGGCTTCTTTGGCGAGTACGCCGGTAAAAATGCCGACCGTTGCCGGCCAGTTGTCTTTTTCTATGCCCATCGGTTTAAATGCCGGCGTCAAACTGCGGCCGATCTCGCTTAATACCGATTTATTGCTGTTTTCCTGGCCGAATGAACCGTCCGTACCCAATGCGTTAAGAAAGTTCAGCACCAACACCATCGGTACAATGACTTTACCGGCGTTGAACAAAAACGACTTGAGCCGGTCCCAGGTTCTGATAAATACGCCGCGCATCGTCGGCATATGATAAGCGGGCAGCTCCATAATGAACGGCATCGATTCGCCTTTAAATAAGGTGTGGCGCATGATTAAACCGGTCAGTACCGCAACGGCGATTCCCAATAGATACAAACCGAAAACCAGATTCTGGCCGCCAACCGGAAAAAAGGCAGCCGCAAACAACGCGTAAACCGGTAGTCTGGCTCCGCAGGACATGAACGGGTTCATCAAGTTGGTCAGTATCCGGTCGCGCTGGCTTTCCAAGGTCCGGGTCGCCATAATCGCCGGGACATTGCAGCCGAAACCGACAATCATCGGCACGAAGGATTTGCCGGGCAAACCGATCATGCGCATGAACCTGTCCATCACGAAAGCCGCCCTGGACATGTAGCCGGAGTCTTCGAGCGCCGACAGGAACATAAACAGAAAGCCGACAATAGGAATAAAAGTAGCGACGACCTGAATACCGCCGCCTACGCCCTTGGTGATCAATACCGTCAGCCATTGCGGCCAATTCAGTCCGGTGAGCACCTGCCCCAGCCCGTCAACCAATAAAGCGCCGACCGCTTGATCGAAAAAATCGACAAAGGCGCTGCCGATATTGATCGTAAACATGAACATTGCGTACATGACCAACAGGAAAACCGGAATGCCCAGAAAGCGGTTCAAGACAATGCTGTCGATTTTATCGGTCGTATGGCGGCTTACTTCGTTCAATTTACAGACTGCGCCACCGGTCAATTCATTGACAAAACCATAGCGGGCGTCGGCAGCAAGAATGTCGATTTCATCGTCGGTTTCGGCTTCCACCCGGCGCTGTAGTTCGGCAGTTTTAAGTAAAACCGAATTTGTCGAAGTTGATTCTACAAACTGCCTGGCCAGCGTATCGTCTTCAAGCAAGCGCACGGCCAGCCAGCGCAAATCGCATTGGCATTGCCGGGCTGTCTCGACCAGCAACGGCGAAATATCGGCGATGGCTTGTTCCAATGCGGAGGTATAAGTAATTTTTACCGAAGGTATCGGTTTGGCGCGGGCGGCGCTGTTGATCGCGGTTTTCAACGAACCGATACCGCCCTTGACTGAGGCGGTAACCGGGATAACGGGACAACCCAGGAATTCTTCAAGATAATCGACGTCGATTTTAATGCCGCGTTGTTTAACGGCATCCATCATATTCAGCACTAAAATCATCGGCACCTGCATCTCGATCAGTTGCGAGGTCAAGTATAAATTTCGCTCCAGATTCGAAGCATCGACAATATTGATGATTAAATCGGCTTGCTTAGAGGCGACATAATCGCGGGCGACTTTTTCATCCAAAGAAACCTGGTCGTCGGCGGCTTCTAACGAATAAGTTCCGGGAAGATCAACCAGTTCGATCAGTTTACGATCGAAGCTGTATTCACCGGTTTTCTTTTCGACCGTAACCCCGGGCCAATTGCCGACATGCTGCTTGGCTCCGGTCAGCGCATTGAATAACGTTGTCTTGCCGCAATTCGGATTACCGACAACGCCAACCGTAAAATCAGTTTTCATCAGAGTTTCTCTATCAACAATATTGCCGCTTCATCCTTGCGCAGGGTTAATGAAAATCCGCGTAATTTAATTTCAACGGGATCACCCATCGGTGCAAAACGGGTTACGCTAAATTCGGTTCCCGGCGTTAGTCCCATAGCCAACAGGCGTTTCCGATAAGCCTTGCCCGACTGTTCAAAGCCGACGATCTTTCCTAAATCGCCGACAGCCAGATTTTTTAAGCTTATTGCCATAAATTAACCATTAAAATAGAAGTGCATTAAGAATCAACCGCTCATGAGTTATCAACAATCATTCTCATTTGATAGAACTATATCACAATATAATCGCTAGTTTCCGTATTTTTAAACCGGGGTTTTCAAAAGAAGTTCGCCTACGGCAATGACTGTTTTTTTAATTTACAAAACAGTCGAATTCATGAGGATAAAAATCAAAGTATTCGATGAATGGAATGAGCAGCAAGAACTTGCTAAATGGAAAAACATAGAAGCCTAATCCAAATCAATAATGGGATTTTAAAGAGAAAACACGGATGCGACGGATTGCCGCGGATTTTTACGGGAGTTCGCATCTTAAGCAATCTAGCTAAAGTTTTCCGGTATTTTGAAGTGCAGGCTCTGCTTACAAAGCAGGCAAAGCCTGTACTCCAACTTTGAACACGAGCACAAGTTGGAAATTGATACTCCGGCACTTATCCGTGTCAATCCGTAAAAATCCGTGCCATCCGTGTTCTATTTAATTATATGAAGAATCGGCAAACGAAATCCCAACTCAATATCGACAAGACATTAGGCGGGCATTCCGTTGCTTCATGTGATTGAACCGCAGGCCGGTAGAAAAAATAAAGCGAGTCCCGACCATAAAACACCGAAAAAAGATAATAACGCCAATAAGCGCATAGTTTCCGAGAAAAACTCTTTAGTGGTTGCCTGCCTGATCCGGTCGCTATCCAAACGCTGCAAAATGTCGGGTTTGGCAATTAACAATACTAACGCCAACAGCGCCGCAACAGTAATCACAATAATCGAAGCCTCTACCCAAAAACCGGCTCGATTTCCAAGCGCGGCACAGGCAATATGTTGAACTCCGTAAACAACGGCAAAATGCAATACCCAAACAAAAGGACCGGCTAAAGCAAGCAGCGCTATACCGATAAATTTTTCCGAAAACTGCTGATTCGATGCATTCATAGTTAAATCATCCTCGGGAAACCGTGAATTAACAAAAGACCGATAAGCGCTTGCGCCGCAGTGTAATAAACCAGCAAATTAGTATTTTCCAGACTGGCAAAGCGCACCCGGTCCAACTTGCCGGTATAATGCCTGGCAATAACGAACAGCGACATGATCAACACCGCAAAAACCAGTTGTCCGTTTAAAACGCTGGCCATATACACGATGGCTCCATAGCTTGATTGAGCGGGGCTGAGCCCTGTCCGCCAATGGCACCAAATCTCCAGATATACGGCAAACACACCCAGTAACGCACCGAGCAGCACCAGCAACGGTGTCAGCGGACTCTTTTCACCCGGTTCCGGCAGTAAACCCTTTGCCACTGCAAAAAATGCCGCACTGGCGATAAACAGCAACGCGCTGACAGCCGGCCACTGCAACCCCGGTAAATTGCCGGTATCGGAGGGCCAAACGCCAGGCGACACTGTCCAGGTGTAAAGATAAGAAAACAGATAGGCAAAATAGAGCGAGCCGGCAACGAGCATCAGGATAACCATTGCCCACCAGCCATGGCCGTCCGGACCGGTCACATAAACAGGAAGTTTCAGTCCTGCACCGATGTCCACCGGGCCTTTGGCGGGACCTTTATCGAGTTCCCAAGCCCAGACCAGGAAGCTGGCAATAGCAAGCACAGCGCAAACCAGCGCAGGCACAACCACTTTGATAGTCAGCAAAAGGAAACAGGCGGCCGTAAACACGGCGGCGGAAAAATGCATCCAGCCAGGGCCCAACATTTGAATAACATATTGCGGCTTGGCTTCAATCGCGGAGGTGACAATCGTCTCTCGCCCACCGGTAGGCGCATTGGGCAAATAATGTTCGCCCGCCTCGACCTGCCCGGACAAGTTGGGCTGGTCCCAAAGCGGCTCGCGGCTGGTGATATGGGGAATGGAGCGGGTCGAATACACATCCGTAGGCAACCATTCGAGCGTTCCTGCTTGCCAGGGATTGCCGATACCGTGCCGCCCCACCCTAAAATTGCGCATCGCGTCGACGATGAAAACCAACACCCCGGCGCCAATGATATAAGCTCCCACGGTCGATACGAAATTGTACGGCCCCCAGCCCGACGCTTCCGAATACGTCCATACCCGGCGCGGCATGCCGACCAGCCCGGTGATATGCATATGGAAGAAAGTCAGGTTAAAACCGGTAAATATCAGCCAAAAACACCACTTCCCGAGGCGCTCGGACAGCATTTTCGTACTGACCATCGGCGCCCAATAATAAAAAGTCGCAAACAGCGGAAACACCATGCCGCCGACCAATACGTAATGAAGATGAGCGACGACAAAATGCGTATCGTGGGCCTGCCAATCGAACGGCACCATCGCGACCATCACGCCGGTCAGCCCGCCGACCGTAAAAATAAACAACATGCCCAGCACGAACAGCGACGCCGTATTCAACCGGAACCGGCCTTTGGCCGAAGCGATCGTAGCCAGCCAGGCAAAAACCTGGATACCTGACGGCACCGCCACAGCCATGCTCGTCGCGGAAAAAAAAGCCAGACTGAGCGATGGAATGCCGGTCGCGAACATATGATGCACCCATAAGCCGAAGCTGAAAAACCCGGTCGCAATCAGCGCGACGACAATCAGCTTATAGCCGACCAGCGGCGTCCGCGCCATGGTCGGCACGATCATCGACACCAGCCCGGCAGCCGGCAAGAAGATGATATACACTTCCGGATGGCCGAAAAACCAGAACAGATGCTGCCATAACAACGGATCGCCGCCGGCAGCGGCCGTAAAAAACGGCCAGCCGAAAGAGCGCTCGATTTCCAAATACATCGTTGCCAGAATCACCGCAGGGAACGCCACGACAATCATGCCGGCGAACACCAGCATCGCCCAGCCGAAAATAGGCAGCTTATCCAGAGACATGCCCGGCGGCCGGGTCCGCAAAATGCCGACAATAATTTCAATCGCCCCGGCAATGGCCGAGATTTCAATAAAACCAATGCCGAGCAGCCAAAAATCGGCGTTATCGCCCGGAGAATATTCGCTCAACGTCAACGGCGGATACATGAACCAGCCGCCTTTGGGCGCCAAGTCGTAAAAGATAGTGCTGAAGAATACTCCGCCGCCGATGATGTACGCCCAGACCGCAAACGCACTCAGCCGCGGAAACGGCAAATCCCTGGCGGCCAGCATTTGCGGCAGCAGCAACACCCCTAATGCCTCCATCGCCGGCACCGCAAAAAGGAACATCATCGTGGTGCCGTGCATCGTAAAAAGCTGGTTGTATAAGTCCTGGCCAACCAGATGATTTTCCGGTACAGCAAGCTGCGTGCGCATCACTAAAGCGGCCAAACCGGCAAGCACAAAAAAAGCAAAAGCGGCGCCGGTATAAAGCAAGCCTATCGTTGTGTTGTTGACCGCCGTGAACCAGCGCCAGCCGGCCGGTTGGGCCCAGATGCGCAGCAATTCCGCCTCTTCGCCTTCCGGGCGCGGTAAGGTGTTCGGTAACGCTTGCTTTTGCTGGGTTACTTTTGTCACTTGCTTCCCCTGATGGATTTAACAGCGGGATTATTTTCATCAGTATTTAGCATCGCGATTACTCCAGGCTGTTCAAGTAAACCGATAAGGACTGAAGCTCGCTTTCCGAAAAAATATCGAAAGGCGGCATCAAATTTTCCGGCTTAATTGTTTTATGCCGGCTAATCCACTTGACAAAACCTTCCTTAGTATTTGGCAGAATACCGGCGCCAAGCGACTGCCTGCTGCCGACATGAGTTAAATCAGGCCCTATTTTCCCGCTTGCCCTGGTGCCGCGAATCGTATGACAGCCACCGCATCCGCTGGATAAAAACACCCGCTCACCTTCTTTTTCAAAGGTAGGAATCGCGTTGGCCTGCTCTTTGGCTAGCCAGGCGTCATAATCCGAAGGCGTCATCGCCATGGTATAAAACGACATCAGCGCATGCGCGCCGCCGCAATATTCCGCGCATTGCCCGCTTACAACGCCGGGCTTATCGGCAACAAAATGCAGGGTATTGATGCGTCCGGGGATCATGTCGACCTTGCCCGCATACGCCGGTATCCAGAAGCTGTGGACCACGTCCGCCGTCGATAACTCGACTTCAACCGGGCGGCCTGTAGGAATTCGCAGTTCATTAGCACTTTCGGTCGTACGACCATCGTCGTGCCGATAGATAACCCGCCACCACCATTGCTCGCCAACCACCGAAATACGCACCGGATTTTCAGCCCGGACCAACTCTCCCCCGGCTTTTAAAACCAGGAATCCGTAGACCAGCAAAGCCGTTAAAGTCACTACCGGAAAAACAATCCCTCCCCAGACAATGGTTTTTTCACGGGTAAGATTGTGACGCCAGCCGGCAGGACCGGCGATTGCAATCAGCATCAGCGCGCAGATCAACAGCGTTATCAAAGCCGCGCCGATGAACATGATCCAGGTCAGCAGTACGATGCGCGATGAAACCGGTCCCAGGCCGGTAAACGCGGATTGCCCGCCATCGCAGCCGGCAATGATCAATAAAGCCGTCACGCAAAATGCGTACTTCATTTTTGCAAGTCCTCCCCGGCTTCGTGATCAATGCGTTCCGTCGATGATCGGCTCGCAAAAAATGCCGCCGCGGCTTCCGCCTGTTGTTCGGTCAAACGTTTGGCGATAGCGGTCATAATCGCGCCGTAGGGTGTTTTTGCGCGTATTCCACGTTGCAAGACCTGCAATTGCTGCCTGATATATTGCTCGGATTGCCCGGCAAGCCGCGGATAATCCGAACGTTTATCGGTCCCGTGGCAAGACAGGCAAGCCGGGATCTTGCGCGATAAATCGCCATGCTCAGCCAATCGGCGGCCCGGATCGCTTTCTTTCGGCGATAAACCACCGGTGGTTTTACCAACGGAAACCTTTAACGACGCGTAGTAATCCGCCAGATTGTTAATATGTTCATCATCAAGTTCTACGGCAATCGGCTCCATAAAGCCGCTTTGCCGAAGATCGCTGCGATATTCGCGCAAGGCTCTTTGCAAATAGGCTTTCTCCTGGCCGCCAAGGCTCGGCACATAGGGACTTGTCGGCGCTGCATTGTCCGTGTCGTGACAACGGCTGCATGCGCCATGATTAACCTTGGGCCGGCCCTGCCTGGCAACCTCGCTAGCCGGATAGCTTTTCGCCTCGCTATCATTGATGCTATTGCCACGTGTATATTTCAGGTAATCGTCGGGGGTCATTGACGGCAGCGCTTCCAGAAACGCAACCACCGCCCAGACTTCATCATCGCGATCCTTGCCGCTCCATGACGGCATACCGGTGAACTGAATGCCATGGCGCACCATCCAGAACAATTGTTGACGCGTCCACATTGGCGCATGAGTCTGTAGGTCCGGAGGCGGAGGCAGCATGCGGTCATAAACGGGATTCAGCACTTGTCCCGGCATCCTGTGACAGGTGGCGCACCCTCCTTGAAAATGCGCCGCGCCAAGCGGCACCAACCCGGCAATATCCAGTTCCGGCACATCAACAGATTTACTGTTAACGATAACCGAACGCTCTTTGCCCAGCGTCAAAAGCCACTCCATCCAAGCCGGATGTCCCGCACTGGCCGCGATGTTGAAAATACCGGAATAGGCGATAACAAGAACAAGCGCAATGCCTCCGGCAAAAAGCCCAAGCGCCCACGGAAGAAATTTACGAAAACGGCTTTTTACCGGTTCTGCCATGAGCTGCTTTCCATTGCAACCATCGAATCTTGCGAATCGCACAGCGCCTGGAACCAACGGCAAATCAGCACAATCGCAGCGAGTACGTAAGTCAGGGGACAAACCGTAACCATCAGCAGCCCGGCTAGTTGCTGGTCGGCGAGTTCAATAGGAATATTGGCGGCGCCTAGGCCGTAAAGCACGCGCGGCGCAAATACCAGCAACACGGCAATTAAGCAAAACAGCTTGCCGGTCAATAACAATGCAATAACCGAACGCCACAAATGCTCGCCGGTCTGGCTGAATATTGTCAGCCAAAACCATAAGGCCGAGAAAAGCAGGCTCGCCTGCATCAGCAAAGCGCCGCCATGTCCTCCTGCCATCGCCAAACGGATGCCCGGCGGCGAATGCCATGCAAACAACAAAGCAAGCTGTAGAATAATGGCCGCTACCAATGTTGAAACACTGGCGGACTGTTGGGAGGATAAATAACGTAATTTTAAAGCCAAGATCGGGGCTGCCGCGGTCATCAGCGCCATATGGATAATCATATGGCGTGAAAAAGCGCCTGCCATTTCGACATAGCAAAACGTTAACAATGCCAGTACGGTCAAGGCAAACGACTTTAATAGATTTGCTTGCATTCGCAGTTTCTCCCGGCCGCATCTCGCAGCCCCGTAAGTCATTAAACTCCCCGGTTAAATCTATTCGGAAACGCTGTTGCCGACGCGCATATGCGGCGCCTGATAAAGCCGTCTTTGTTAATAGAATACGGCCGGTAGTTCGCTATTGTCTGTACGCTAGCGCACCGGACTTAAGCCGCTTGCTGGCAAGTTGGATATGACAAGAAACACTGGCGATTCAGCAAACGGCGAAAAATGACCCATGCCGCTCAAGAGCTCGTCCGGATCAATTTATGACAGGTATTGGGATATTTTTTGAAAAGTTTAATCTTTGATGAAACGCCCCGAACCGGAACTCGGCGTTTCATCGTAAGCTGTTGGAAAGTTCTTAAATTCTATACTTCAAACTCGGAGCGGTCATGTCCCGCGCTCAGCAAGTCCTGCATCCATTTTGGCGCTACGCCGCGTCCGGTCCATGTTTTATTGCGATCATCGGGATGACGGTATTTAATCGCAACCTTTGCGCCTTTGCGAGCAGACTTCTTTTCAGGTTCATGAATATCTACAATAACATCAATAGAGGCAGCTAATTCTTTAATCTGCGCTATAACTTCTTTACGTTTATTCGCTTGTTTATCTTTTAATGCTTTTTCCGCACTCTCAATAACAGCTTGTAGTTCACGTTCAGAAAGATTTTGATATTCGGTCATTTCAGGTCCTTAAATTAAAAAAACTAGGCTAATAATATCATTAATTTAATAGTAAATATATTAGATATATAACTTATAAAGTTACTCAACCTTAAAAATCTTTTCATTTAATAACTGGCCATGCCCGTCGACCAGCCTTACTACCCAGTTACCTTTTGCGGAATTAGTCAATAACCTGTGACTTGACGTTCGCGACGTATTGCCCGATATAGCCAATTCCTGTTTGGAAACAGTCACGCCATCCTTTAGCCACTCATGATAAACCTTATTATTGCCCATAGCTTTTAATTCAGTGAAATAATAAACCGACGTTGGTTTTTTACCGTTAAGAAACACAGTCTTCGGAACTTCGCCTTTAGGCTCTTTATTATTAATATCGTAGCTTAACACCGCCCTTATTACATTATGTCTATCCTTTGAATACCCTTTAACGGCTTTTTCGTCGGACTGCTTTTTTATAACTTTCTTGTCGGCAATATCTATAGTTGACCTGTTTTTCTTAATGGGTTCTTTTAGCGGCTTAATTAGCGGGCTATTTTTCGTCTCCACTTGTCTGGGTATATCCGCTCTTTTTATTTCGATCTCCTTATTCTCAGGCGGTAGAGCCAGCTCTTGTTCTACGGTACTCGCTGACGATTCTGAATTACCGGGGATATTCTCATCGTTATCATTAGTAATGATATAAGCCAATACTGCTAAAACAACGATTAATACACTAACCGCGATCAATATTCTTTTAACGTTCCATTCCGTTATTATTTTAGGCGTAAACTCTTCCGCCGCCGGCGCTTTTCCGGGCTTCCGATATTTAACTTTAATTACAATATTCTTTTTGTCTGTCATAGAATCCTATCAGCCATACTTCAGGTGAAAATAATCGGTCGTCTTTGTTAACTCAGCAGCGCAATTTTAATCAGCGAATGCGTTAAATGTTGGTAATATACTACTAAGAGCTCAAGCAAAGACAAAATCCTTACAGAATAAATTGGACATTCATGATGAGTAAGTTACTGAAACTTTTCCAAGATTCTTCTTCCCTTTATGGCAGCAACGCCGGTTTTGTTGAGAACTTATATGAACGGTTCCTGGAAGATCCCGATTCGGTAGAACCCAGCTGGCAAAAAAAATTCAGCGAACTTCACAACGGCGCCGATTTCGAGACGCCTCACAGCCCTGTCGTCGAACGCTTCGCACAACTTGCGCTTAAATCCCAAGGCAGGCTGGCCAAGCTGCAAGGCTTTACCGAAGAGAGCGTCAAAAAGCAATCGGCCGTCGCCCGGCTTATCAACCATTACCGGGTTCGCGGCCATCAGATTGCCGCCAATAATCCCCTGGGAAAAACCGCGCCCCCGCCCCCGGATATGGATCCGTCTTATTACGGTCTTTCCGAACCGGATATGGATACCTTGTTCGACAGCGGCGCGCTTTACGGCGTCGAGCGCTTGCCTTTACGCAGCATTATTGCCAATCTGAAAGAAATTTACTGCGGCAGCGTCGGCTCCGAATACATGCATATTGCCGATACGCAAATCCGGCGCTGGATCATAAACCGTTTGGAAAGCTCAAAAGCCAGCCTGGAACTGGAACCTGAAAAAAAACTCTGGACGTTAAAACTATTAACCTCCGCGGAAGGCATAGAAAGCCATTTGCATAACCGCTTTGTCGGCCAAAAGCGCTTTTCGTTGGAAGGCGGCGAATCGCTGATCCCGATTCTGGACGAATTAACGCAAGGATTCGGCGAAAAAGGCGTTAATGAGATTGTGATCGGCATGGCTCATCGCGGCCGCCTGAATGTGCTGGTCAATATTTTGGGCAAAAGCCCGGCCAGCCTGTTTAATGAGTTTGCCGGAACATCGCCGCTTTCGCCGGGAGTCAGCACCGGCGACGTCAAATACCATATGGGCTTTTCATCCGACATTAGTACGCCCGGCGGCCCGGTTCATATCACGCTGGCGTTCAACCCGTCGCATCTGGAGATCATCAACCCGGTTGTCGAAGGCTCGGTTAAAGCGCGTCAGGACAGAGCCGGAAAAGACGGCAAGGATACCGTGATCCCGATATTAATTCATGGCGATGCCGCCTTCTCAGGGCAAGGCATTGTGATGGAAACCCTGAACATGTCGCAAACCCGCGCATTTTCTACCGCCGGAACCGTGCATATCGTCGTCAACAATCAAATCGGCTTTACCACCAGCAACCCCCAGGATGCGCGTTCCACGCTTTACAGCACCGATGTAGCCGGCATGATTCAGGCGCCGGTTTTTCATGTCAACGGCGACGACCCGGAGGCCGTTATCTTCGTCACCAAGCTGGCGATCGACTACCGGATGACTTTCCATAAAGATGTGGTTATCGATCTTATTTGTTATCGCCGGCTTGGACATAACGAAGCCGATGAGCCGTCGACAACCCAGCCGTTGATGTACAAGAAAATCCGCAAACTGAAGACTACCCGGAAGCTGTACGCTGAAAAACTGATCAATGAGGGAATCGTCACTGCCGAACAGGCTTCAGAGCTGGAACAGAATTACCAAAAACTGCTGGAAGCCGGTGAAGTCGTTTCCCGGCCGATCCTGGCCGACGGTCCTTATCCGTACACCAACCAATGGAATAAATTCCTGGGCACCGATTGGAAAGCCCCGTGCGATACTGCGGTTTCGTTGGAGCGCTTGCGCTTTTGCAATGACCGGATGCTGCGCTTGCCGACCGGTTTTGAAATGCACCCCAGAGTCGCCAAAGTCATGGACAACCGCCGTAAAATGGCGGCCGGCGCAATGCCGCTGGACTGGGGTTTCGCCGAAAACATAGCTTATGCGACGCTGTTGATGGAAAAATACAATGTCCGTTTGACCGGCCAGGACGTCGGCCGCGGCACTTTCGTGCATCGCCATGCGGTCCTGCACAACCAACTGCATAATAAAACCTATACGCCGCTTAAGCATCTGGATAAAGATCAAGGCTATGCGCAGATTTTCGACTCGCTGCTTTCCGAAGCCGGCGTGCTGGGTTTCGAGTACGGCTACAGCACGACGATGCCGAATACGCTGGTGATCTGGGAAGCGCAATTCGGCGATTTTGCCAACGGCGCGCAAGTCGTTATCGACCAGTTCATCAGTTCCGGCGAAACCAAATGGGGACGCCTGTGCAATCTGGTTATGCTGCTGCCGCACGGTTTCGAAGGCCAGGGACCGGAACACTCCTCGGCCCGGCTGGAACGCTACCTGCAACTGTGCGCCGAGCACAATATGCAAGTCTGCAATCCGACCACGCCGGCGCAGATATTTCACCTGCTGCGCCGCCAGATGCTGCGCCCTTATCGAAAACCGCTGGTCGTCATGAGCCCCAAAAGTTTACTGCGCCATAAACTTGCGGTTTCGACACTGGAAGACCTGACTAACGGCCAATTCTTGCCTGTGATTGGCGAGCAGGACGATATCAATCCCAAAAAAGTGACCCGCCTGGTCATGTGTTCCGGCAAAGTCTATTACGATTTATTGGAAACACGGCGCCAGGACGATCTTAAACACATCGCTATTGCCCGGATAGAACAACTCTATCCTTTTCCCGATGAATTATTTAAAGCCGAAGTCCGCAAGTACCCGCTGCTTAAAGAATTCGTCTGGTGCCAGGAAGAACCCCAAAATCAAGGCGCCTGGTATCAATCCCGGCATCATTTTTCCGACAATATCGGCCACAAAATCAGTATGACCTACGCCGGTCGCGAAGCATCCGCAGCACCGGCTGTCGGCAATTTCCGCGTCCATATCGAACAACAAAAAGCGGTTGTTCAATCGGCCCTTTACGGTAAACCTTCAGGAAAATAATATGAGCATTGAAGTCATAGTTCCCAACCTACCCGAATCCGTTTCCGACGCAACGTTGGTTGCCTGGCATAAAAAGCCCGGCGATGCAGTTATCAAGAATGAAAACCTTGTCGACCTTGAAACCGACAAAGTTGTGCTTGAAGTCCCCGCGCCCGAATCCGGCATCCTTGGCAAAATACTCAAGGATGACGGCTCCGTTGTCGTCGGCGGCGAAGTGCTGGCCATACTGGAACCTCAAGCGGTGGAAGCCGGTCAACAAACAGCGGCTCCCAGTCCCGAGCCTGAAGACGAGGAAGAATCGGACATACCGCTAAGCCCGTCGGTGCGCCGGCTGATTGCTGAAAATGCGCTGGACCCTTCCGCTATCAAAGGCACCGGTAAAGACGGCCGCTTGACTAAAACCGATGTGATGGACTACCTGCATAAAAAAACCTTGCAGGAAGCCCAATTGATAGTGCCGACGCCGGCCAAAGCCGAGACGGAAGCCCCCAAAGAAACCGAAAAACCCGTTCAGCCTCCGGTTGCGAAAGCGGAAGCCCCAAGCTCCGGCATTTCGAACCTACGGCCGGAACAGCGCGTGCCGATGACGAGGTTGAGGGCCAAGGTTGCCGAGCGCCTGCTGCAAGCCCAGCAAAATGCGGCGATGCTGACTACGTTTAACGAAGTCAACATGCAGAACGTGATTGACCTGCGCAACCAATATAAAGAACGTTTTGAAAAAAAGCATCATGTCAAATTGGGCTTTATGTCGTTCTTCGTTAAAGCCTCTATCGAAGCTTTAAAACGCTTCCCGGCTATCAACGCCTCGATAGACGATAACGATATTATCTATCACGGCTACTACGACATCGGCATCGCGGTCAGCACCGAGCGCGGCCTGATCGTGCCGGTGCTGCGCGATGCGGATCAGCTCGACTTTGCCGGCATCGAACAAAGCATCGTCGATTTCGGCGCAAAGACCAAATCCGGCACCTTGACTTACGACGACTTGAAAGGCGGCACGTTCACGATTACCAACGGCGGCATTTTCGGTTCGATGCTGTCGACGCCGATACTTAATCCGCCGCAGTGCGCTATCCTGGGCATGCATGCGATCAAGGAGCGGCCTGTCGTTGAAAACGGACAGATTGTGATCAGGCCGATCATGTATCTGGCCCTGTCTTACGATCATCGCCTGGTCGACGGACGCGAAGCCGTGCAGTTTTTAGTGACGATCAAGGAATGCCTGGAAGCGCCTGCTCATTTATTGCTGAACATATAAGACCATGCCTAAGAAACAAGCAAAATCGTTTGACGTCATCGTTATCGGCGCAGGACCTGCTGGCTATTCCAGCGCGATCCGATGCGCGCAGCTTGGATTGAAAACCGCCTGCATCGATAACTGGCACGGCGAGAAAGGCTGGAACGACCATCTGGGCGGCACTTACCTGAACGCCGGCTGCGTTGCGACTATCGCCCTGCTGGAATCGGCGAAAATCTACCAAACGATAACTCACAACCTGAAAGAACACGGCATTCAGGCAGAAGCTGTTTCTGTGGATATTGCCCGGATGATGCAACGCAAAAACACTATTATCGATTCGCTCAGCCGGCAAATCGCCGACGCGTTTGCCCATAACAAAATCGACTGTATCCGGGCCAAGGCCAAACTGCTCAACGAACGTCAGGTAGAGATCGTGCCGGCTGATCATTCGCCGGCAGCCATCATTGAAGCCCAGCATATTATCCTGGCTACCGGCTCATCGCCAATCGGCCTGTCCTGCGCTCCGATTGATAACGAACTTATTATCGATTCCACGATGGCGTTGAATCTCGATGCGGTGCCGAAACGATTGGCCATCATTGGCGCGGGCATTATAGGCCTCGAACTAGCGAGCATCTGGAACAGGCTTGGCGCTGAAACCATCCTGCTGGAAGCGCAGGAATCGTTTTTAAGCATGGCCGATCAGCAAATTGCGCGAGAAGCCTATCGTATTTACAGCAACCAGGGCCTGGAGCTGCGCCTGGGCACGCGGGTTATTTCAACGAAAAAAGGCAGTAAAAAAGCCGGTCTTGAGCGTAGCCGAAAGGTTACCGTCGAATATCAGGATAGCGAAGGCACGCATGCGCTACGCGTCGATAAACTGATCGTCGCCTCCGGCCGCAAGCCCAATACCGAAAATCTGGCGGCTCCCGAAGCCGATTTGCTGCTTGATGAAAACGGTTACGTCCATGTCGACGAAAACTGCCGTTCGACTTTGCCCGGCGTTTATGCGATAGGCGACTTAACCCTGCTGGGTCCGATGATTGCCCATAAAGGCATCGAAGAAGGCCGCTTCGTCGCCGAGCAAATCGCCGGCCGTCACAGCTCTGTAAATTACGAGCTACTACCCAGCGTTGTCTTTACCGATCCTGAAATTGCCTGGGTCGGTCAAACCGAACAAGCTTTACGGGCCATGGGCGAACCGATCAAAATCGGCACCTTTCCGTTAAGAGCCACAGCACGCGCCCAAGCCACCGGCAGAACCGAAGGCATCGTAAAAATCATCGCTCACGCGGACACCGACGCGATACTCGGCGTCCATATCATTGGCACCCAAGCCTCTGAAATGATTGCCGAAGCCGTGTTAGCGATGGAATTTTCGGCCAGCAGCGAAGACTTGGCCAGAACCGTACACGTCCACCCCACCCTTGCCAAAGCCATGAATAGCGCGGCATTAGCTTTTAGAAACGGCCTGCCTGCCGGTGTTTAAAACAGCAGGCTCGCCTCCTAACCATGACTGCCAACCGCTCTGACGCCATCTACGACCTATGGGACAAACTGGCTGATTTCGACGCATCCCGGTCCGACGAAGCCCTGCTCCAATTCATGGAAAACCTATGCGCCCTGGTTGGCGCGCGGGATGTCTCCTGGATGGGAGCAGTGTGCATGGACACCTCATTTCCGGGCGACCCGATCAAAGGCTGGCGGCCGCATGCTATCCGCCGCCTGCATCCCTCTCCTCATATTGACACTGCCATTCAGGAACAGACGAAAAAAATGGAATACGGCGATGTTGATGAAAATATCATCCGTAACCTGGACGGTGTAGGTACTTTCCGTGCGAATCGCTTGCGGGACTTGGTAGGCCCCGAGTGGTTCGAAGGAGATTATTACCGGCGTTATTACCTGGGAATTGGCACAGCAGATGCCGTCTGGGTAGCCTCTCCTGTCAATCACGATGCCGAATCCTGGTTCGGCATCTTTCGCAGTGCAGATCAACCGCCTTTCAGTGAATCCGAAAGGGACGAGATCGCCGGCATCCTGCGCGGCATCAAGTGGTTCCAGAAACAACTGATGCTTTCGCACGGACTGGTCATTGCAAAAGTCCCGCTGACGCCGACCGAACGCAGGGTACTCCACCTGTTGCTGACCGGGCTTCCGGAAAAACTGATTGCAGACCAATTGGAACGCAGTTATCACACGACCCATGAACAAGTCACATCGATTTATCGCAAATTCGGCGTAAAAACCAGGGCTGCGCTGATGGCCTTATGGCTGGGGCAATCGTCCTGACAGATATTGGCTGCAATTCAAGCTACCTCTCGAACCGGCGTATCTAAATTCCCCTCAAATTCCGATTAATCCAAGCGTAACCCGAGGCCTAGTTTTTTACAGCCCTAACGCCGGTGATATGCACACCAAAAAATCGCTTAAACCAATCATCCCCCTAATTAGGGGGATGCAAGATGATGAATTACAAGGCATTATTTTTCCGCAAAATTTTATAAATTTTAACCCGTAAATACCGAACAACCATGAACCTTACCTGCCGCCTGATTGGGAACACCGCCCCGTTAACCGACCGTAGCGAAACCGTTGACTTACCGATAGCGCCTCTTGCCTGTCTTTTTATCCTGCCCTTGTATGCCCCCGTCGCTTGGGCCGAACCGGCTCCAAACGAACTGCCCGGCGGTGCTCAAATCAGCTCAGGCCAAGCCAGCATTAACGTCAACGGTTCCCATATGGATGTGAACCAGGCCAGCCAGAACGCCGGCATCAACTGGCAGACGTTCAATATCGGCAGCGACGCCCGGGTCGACTTTCATCAACCCAATTCGTCCGCCGTCGCAGTCAATCGCATCGCCGACCCTAACGGCAGCCAGATCATGGGCAAACTGAACGCCAACGGCCAGGTCTATTTGATCAATCCGAACGGCATCTTGTTCGGCCAGGGTTCGCAAGTCAACGTCGGCGGTTTGGTCGCTTCCACGCTCGACACCGGCGACAGCAACTTGGCTGCCGACCGGCGCACGTTTACGTCCACAGGCGGCGCCGGGAAAATCGTCAACCAAGGCACGCTGAACGCCGAAGGCGGCTACATCGCCTTGCTTGGCGAACGCGTCAGCAACCAAGGCGTCATCCAAGCCAGGTTAGGCACGGCGGCATTGGCGGCCGGCGATAAAATCACGCTGGAATTCGCCGGCGACAAGCTGGTCAATGTACAGGTGGATAAAGGCGCGTTGCAGGCGCTGGCCGAGAACAAACAATTGATCCAAACCGACGGCGGCACCGTGCTGATGACGGCCAAGGCCGCCGATGCGCTGCTGTCCACCGTTGTCAACAACGAAGGCGTCATCGAAGCCCGCACCGTTGAGGAACGTAACGGCGTCATCAAGCTGCTGGGCGACATGGACAGCGGCACGGTCAACGTTGGCGGCACGCTGGACGCCAGCGCACCGCTCCCCAGTCCCTCAGTGAGAGGGACTGGGGGTGAGGGCCAAACGAACGGCGGCTTCATCGAAACCTCCGCCGCCCACGTCAAGGTCGCCGACGATGCCAAGATCACCACGAAAGCCGCAAACGGCAACAACGGCACCTGGCTGATCGACCCGGTGGATTTTACTATCAGTGCCGGCAGCGGCGTGCTTAGCACCTCGGGGATTGGTGCCGCTACGCTCGCCACCAGTTTGGGGGGCGGCAATGTTACCATCGCCACCGACGCCTCGACCGGCGGCAACGGCGACATTTTCGTCAATAGTCCAGTAACTTGGTCGGCCAATACGCTTAAGCTCACCGGCCACGGCAACATTTACCTTGACGCCAACCTCAACGGCAGCGGTACCGCCCAATTATACTTGGCATACGGACAGCAGACGACGACTGGCAATGGCTACGACTATTTCCTGCGCAACGGGGCCAAGGTGAATCTGCCTGCCGGAGCCAACTTCACAACCGAAAAGGGCTACGGCGCCGATAACACTATCCTCGGCGACGGTCAGGGCGCCACCACCAATTGGACCGTTGTCACCGGTCTGGGCGCGGCCGGCAGTACGACAGGGACAGACCTGCAAGGCATGAACGGCGCCCTTGCCGGCAACTATGTACTGGGCGCCGACATCAACGCCAACGCCACCAGCGGCTGGAACGGCGGCCAAGGCTTCACGCCGGTGGGCGACGACCTCGCCACACGCTTCACCGGACAGTTCGACGGTCTCGGTCACACGATCAGCAACCTGTTGATTGACTACAATGCTAATGGTTACTTCGGTTTGTTCGGCGCTACAGCAAGCAACGCCGTGCTGCAAAACGTCGGACTGCTGAACGTCACCGTCAACGGCGGCAGCAACGGAGGCACCGGTGCGCTGGCAGGCGTCATCCGCAACAACACGGCTATTCGTTACAGCTATGTGGACGGCGGCAGCGTATCCACGAGGACCAACTTAGTGGGCGGACTGGTGGGTTTTGTTGCCGACGCAGGTGCTTCCATCAGCCACAGCTACGCCAACGTCAGCGTTTCGGCCGGAGTGGGTGGCGGAGCAGGCTATGCCGCAGCGGGAGGACTGGTGGGCGGCAACAACGGCGGCATCAGCTACAGCTATGCGACGGGCAGCGTCTCCGCTCCTACCGGTAACGTTAGCAGCAAATACATCGGCGGCTTGACAGGAATGCAGAACGCCGGCACCACCAGCAACAGCTACGCCACGGGCGCGATCAGCGGCAACAACACGCTGGGCGGCTTGATCGGCAGCTTGGGCGGCGGTTCGGTCAGCAGCAGCTACTGGGATAAGACCACTACCGGCCAGAACAGCAGCGCCGGCGGCGCCGGCTTGTTCACCGATCAATGGCCTACCCTCGGCCCTCTCGCTACCGGCACATGGAGCACTGCCGACTGGGGCGCGGGCAACCCCTATCCGGGGATCAAGGCACTACCCTACATAACCATCACCGCCAACGCCAGCCAAACCTACGGTTCGGCTACGACCGTCGGCATCGCCAGTATCTTAGACCAGAACGGCACGGATGCCAGCGGCCTCGTGAACACCAGCGGCCTCAGTTGGTCGGCGAGCACCACAGCCGCCGCCGGCACAACCTCCGCCGTGCGCGGCTCCGGCGCCAGCGCTACGGGATACCAGATCCTGTATGCGGGCAACGTGACGGTAGGCAAAGCGCCGCTAACCGTAACGGCCAACGGGCTTTCCAAGACTTACGACGGCCTGGCGTACAACGGCGGCAACGGCGTTTCCTACAGCGGTTTCGTCAACGGCGAAGGTTTCGGCGTGCTGGGCGGTACGTTGGCCTACGGCGGCAATTCGCAAGGCGCGCTCAATACCGGCAATTACGCAATTACGCCGTCGGGCCTGACTTCGTCGAATTATGCGATCAGTTTTGCGAACGGCAATCTGGCCATCACCCCGGCGACGCTGACCGTCACCGCTCTGGACGCGACTAAAACTTACGACGGCCAAGCCTTCCGCAGCGGCAACGGCGTAGGCTACTCGGGCTTCGTCAACGGTGAGACGCCGGCGGTGCTGGGCGGCGCGTTAACTTACGGGGGCTCCAGCCAAGGCGCGGTCAACGCCGGCAATTACGCGATCACGCCGTCGGGCCTGACTGCATCGAATTATGCGATCAGTTTTGCGAACGGCAATCTGGCCATCACCCCGACGACGCTGACCGTCACCGCGCTAGACGCGACTAAAACTTACGACGGCCAAGCCTTCCGCGGCAACAACGGCGTAGGCTACTCGGGCCTCGTCAACGGCGAGACGGCGGCGGTGCTGGGCGGCGCGTTAGCTTACGGGGGCCCCAGCCAAGGCGCGGTCAACGCCGGCAATTACGCGATCACGCCGTCGGGCCTGACTGCATCGAACTATGCGATCAGTTTTGCGAGCGGCAATCTGGCCATCAACCCGGCGACGCTGACCGTCACCGCGCTGAATGCAAGCAAGACTTACGACGGCCAAGCCTTCCGCGGCGGCAACGGCGTAGGCTACTCGGGCTTCGTCAACGGCGAGACGCCGGCGGTGCTGGGCGGCGCGTTAACTTACGGAGGCTCCAACCAGGACGCGGTCAACGCCGGCAACTATGTTCTTACCCCGTCCGGTTTGACAGCCAATAACTACGCCATTGCCTTTGTCGACGGAACCTTGACTATCAACCCGGCCCCGATTACCGGCAGCTTGATCGGGACCGTCAATAAAATTTACGACGGCACGAACGAAGCCTTATTGAAACCGGAGGCTTTCCTGTTGAAAGGCTTCATCGGCAACGACGGCGCCACGATCACTAAAACCGTCGGCACTTACGCCAGCGCCAACGCCGGCAGCAGCATCCCGGTTAAGGTCAACCTGCCTCAGGCCGATTACGCGCCGCTCGGCAACACCCTTCTTCGCAATTACATCCTGCCGTCCACCCTGACCGGGGCGGTCGGCGTGATCAACAAGGCCCCGCTCAACATTACCGCCAACAATGCCGACAAAATTTACGACGGCCAAGCCTTCCGCGGCGGCAACGGCGTCAGTTATTCGGGCTTCGTCAACGGCGAAAAAGCGGACGCGCTCGGCGGCAAGCTGGTTTATGGCGGCAACTCGCAAGGCGCAATCAACGGCGGCAGTTATGCGCTTACGCCTTCGGGCCTGACTGCGGCCAATTATGCGATTACTTTCACAGACGGCCGTCTGACGGTGAATGCAGTGGATAGCTACAATCCGGCAAACAACCAGCTCACGATTCCGACAATTACCGTGGCGGGAAAAATCTACAACGATGTAGTTGTCAGCGTTGCCGAAGTGCTGGGCTACACCACAGGCGGCTCGCCTGCGAGTTCCAATAATTCCTACGACCCGGTCACGAACATCCTGACTATACCGAGCGTCGTTGTCGGCGGCGTGACGTATACAAATGTCCGGGTGGCGGT
>NZ_RYFG02000083.1 GCF_003994235.2 Candidatus Methylobacter oryzae | reverse complement strand
GTAGCGCTTGCGGTGTTTTCTTTTAGCCATTGCAAATTTTAAATTTTGCAGGTTTTGCAACTCAATGGCTACTTTTAAAACACGCACTAAGGTTGATTGAGATTTTTAGCGGGCTGGTGAAAGACTCCCGGCATATCCCTTTCCCTTTTATGTGCGTCCAATATATGGATTTCATCAATCCCTAAAATCGTTGGTATTTCAAACTGTATTTGACTTTCAAGCCTCTACGCCCTATTCGCCTCGATATTAATGTTAGCGGATGTTGAAAGTTATAATTTAAAACTCAATGATCTCTCTCAGCAATGATGTAGCGTAGCTTCCAGCCGGTAAGGTAAAACAGAGCTCCAGCGTCGCATCGTCGATAAACCGCCATTGCAACCGCTGCACATTCACTCTTAATGCGCGCCTGTCGCGGTCGACGGCGTTCGCTATCAAACCCTGGGCCAGTTCTTCATGCGCATCGATGACAGCTTGCTCAACCGCTAGTGCATCGGCTGAAACATCGGCATCTCCCCTGCCCCATAATACGCCGGTAGGATGAATTTCCTTGGTCTCCAATCTGCGAATGATTTCAGCGTCCGGCCGATCCGATTGAAAACAGCTATGCGACGAATCGAATTGATAGGTATCGCCGGCAAGCGCTTGATTCCAATTATTTTGCCTAATCCGCTCAGCCAAAATCAGGTTGAACAGATAAGACCGAACCGCCGACAAATAAATGCTGCGCTGCTCGCGTCCGACTTTAGCACCGCCGAACATCGCGAATGCTTTATTGACGTTTTGCCCCTCGTTGCCGAAACGTTGCGTGCCGAAATAATTGGCGATGCCGCCGTTTTTGATTTGTTCCAATTGCTGGATAGTCTTGGCTTGATCGCCTTGCCAATCGCGGACAGTCAACTTGAAACTGTTGCCGGACAACACGCCGCGCTTGAGTTTCCTGGCATGGCGGACCGCTTGCAATACTTTAACGCTATCCGATTCGAACTCTGACCAATCGAGATCGGCTTTGCCGGGCAACCAGACGCTGAACCATTGCGTCGTAACGGCGTAACGGTCTTTTAATCCCGCATAGCTGACATCGCGTTGCCTGACATTGGCGAACCGGGATAATTGTCTGGCGACGTATTCGGTATTTTCACCTTTCTTTTCTATCTGCAAGAAAGCATGTTCGCCGGCGCCCGACGGCTCGAAAGACAGGTTTTCTTTAACGATAAAATCTTCGGGTAAACTACGAATTTTGCCGGAACCGGAAGGTCCTCCGTAAACGTACGGCCAAACCGGGATTTCGATGGCTTGCATTTATTTTTCGATCAGGACCACGGCCTGCACCGCGATGCCCTCTTTACGCCCTTCGAAACCGAGCTTTTCGGTCGTCGTCGCTTTGACGTTGATGCAATCGACATCGACCTGCAAATCGTCGGCGATGTTACGGCACATTTCTGCAGTATGCGGCGACATTTTTGGCGCTTGGGCGATGATCGTAATATCGGTATTGACCAGTTTGTAGCCTTTTTGTTGCACGACGCCGTAAACATGGCGCAGCAAAACCCGGCTGTCGGCGCCTTTGAATGCAGGATCGGTATCGGGAAAATGTTTGCCGATGTCGCCCAATGCGGCTGCGCCCAGGATCGCGTCACATAAAGCATGCAACACCACGTCGCCGTCTGAATGCGCTTCCAGGCCTTGCTCGTACGGGATTTTTACGCCGCCTAGTATGACCTCGCCACCGTCTTTGAAGCGGTGTACATCGTAACCTTGACCTACTCTAATCATTGTTGCTCCATATAAAATTGCGCCAGCGCCAGGTCTTCCGGGCGGGTGATTTTGATATTGTCGGGACGGCCTTCGACGATTTTCGGCTGCAAGCCTTGCAGTTCCAGCGCGCTGGCTTCGTCGGTAATGGCCGGATTGCCTTGCGATTGCTCCAGTGCGGCTTTCAACATGCCGTAACGGAACATCTGCGGCGTCAATGCCCGCCAGATATGGCTTCTATCCAGCGTTCCGGTAATGTTGATGCCTTGCACTTGCTTTAACGTATCGGCCGATGCCAACGCCAAAATGCCGCCAACATCGTCGTTGACCAGCGAAGCTATCAGATGGCGAATATCGGCCGCGGTAATACACGGCCTCGCGGCATCGTGGACCAAGACCCAATCATTATCGGAAGCCTGCTGCCTGATCGTTTTCAAACCGGAAAGCACCGAATCGGCGCGCTCTTTACCGCCCGGCGCGGTGATGATTTGTTGATGTTTGGAAATTGCCAGCTCGGGCCAGTACGGATCTTCTTCGGAAATCGCGACGGCGATCCCGGCAAAAACCTCTGCCTGTAACAAGCGCGACAGCGTATGTTCGATGACTGTTTTGCCGGCAAGTTCGAGATATTGTTTAGGCCGGTCGGCCTGCATGCGTTTGCCGACACCGGCTGCGGGAACAACGCCCCAGAATTTTAACTTAGGTTCAAGGTCCAAGATCCAAGGTCCAAGGTGGGGAAAGTTTAAAGGCAAGGTCAAGAAGCAAGGTAAAAAGCACACGCCCTTGTACCTTTTACCTTGCTCCTTGAACCTCGTTATTCAAGCACATGAAAAAACGTTTCATCTTCTTTGATCATCCCTAATTCATCCCGAGCCCGCTCTTCAATCGCTTCCTGGCCTTTCCTTAAGTCCAGCACCTCGGCATACAGCGCTTCATTGCGCTGCCGCTTTTCCTCGACCTGTTTTTTCAGGTCATCAAGGCGCAGTTGATAGGCTTCGATCTCTGCAACGCTGCCGTCGCCAATCCATATCCGGTATTGGAGATGGATAATCAACAGGATGATAATTGCAACGATGATTTTCATGGACGGGAAAAAGATTGAAGACTAAGGGCCGAAGCCCTTAGTCTCTGATCGCTTTTTTACAGCGTTTTGAACGCGCTGCGGCCTGCGTAAACCGCTAACTCGCCTAATTCTTCTTCGATTTTCATCAGGCGGTTGTATTTAGCGACACGGTCGGAACGGCTTAATGAACCGGTCTTGATTTGGCCTGTGCCGGTTGCAACCGCCAAATCCGCGATAGTAGTATCTTCGGTTTCGCCCGAACGGTGCGATACGACCGCTGTATAACCAGCTGCGTGCGCCATGTTAATCGCGTCCAAAGTTTCGGTTAAGCTGCCGATTTGGTTCACTTTGATCAGGATTGAGTTGGCAATGCCTTGCTCGATGCCTTTTTTCAAGATAGCCGGGTTGGTTACGAACAAGTCGTCGCCGACCAATTGCACTCTGCCGCCCAATTTTTCGGTTTGGTCTTTCCAGCCGGTCCAGTCGTTTTGATCCAGGCCGTCTTCGATAGAAATGATTGGGTATTTGTTAACCCAGTCAACGAAGAAGTCGTTCATCTCAATTGAGTTGAAGCTTCTGTTTTCAGAAGACAACTCGTAGCTGCCGTTTTTGTAGTATTCGGAGCTGGCTGCGTCCATACCTAAGTAAATATCGCGGCCGGCTTGGTAGCCCGCTTTCGCGATCGCTTCCAGGATCGCTTCGATCGCTTCTTCGTTTGAAGACAGGTTAGGCGCGAAACCGCCTTCGTCGCCGACCGTAGTCGCCAGACCTTTGGCTTTCAATACTTTGCTCAGGTTATGGAAAACTTCGGCGCCGTAACGGATTGCTTCGGCGAAAGTTGGCGCACCGACCGGCAAAATCATGAATTCTTGCAGGTCAACGCTGTTGTCCGCATGCGAACCGCCGTTGATGATGTTCATCATAGGAACCGGCATGATGAATTTGCCGCTGGTGTTCAAATGACGGTACAAAGGCACGCCCGCTTCTTGCGCTGCGGCTTTCGCTGCGGCCAAAGACACGCCCAAAATCGCGTTGGCGCCCAAATTGCCTTTGTTGTCGGTGCCGTCCAACTCGATCATTGTTTTGTCGATACCCGCTTGGTCGGCAACGTCCATGCCGACAACCGCAGCGCGAATCTTAGTGTTGACGTTGTTAACCGCAGTCAAAACGCCTTTACCTAAGTAACGGCTTTTGTCGCCGTCGCGCAATTCAATGGCTTCGCGCTCGCCGGTTGACGCGCCGGACGGCACCATCGCGCTCGCGATCACGCCGGATTTTAAAACGACGTCTGCTTCCAGCGTCGGGTTACCGCGTGAATCTAAAACTTCTCTTGCACGAATATCTACTATTTCAGTCATTATTTTTCCTTGATTTACAGAGTTGTTTCGATCAGGCTGCTTGCTTTCACAGCCTTGTCGAGAGTTAATAAAATTTCCAGCAATTCTTTCATCCTGTGCAGCGGCCAGGAATTTGGGCCGTCGCTTTTCGCTTCCGCAGGGTTCGGGTGGGTTTCCATGAACAGGCCGGCAATACCGACCGCGACTGCCGCTCTAGCCAACACCGGCACGAACTCACGCTGTCCGCCCGATGCCGTGCCTTGACCGCCCGGCAGTTGCACCGAATGCGTCGCATCGAAAACGACCGGGCAACCGGTATCGCGCATCGCCGCCAACGAACGCATGTCGGAAACCAGGTTGTTATAACCGAACGATACGCCGCGCTCGCAGACCATAATCTGCTGGTTGCCGGTCGCTTTGGCTTTGTTCGCTACATGAACCATATCCCACGGCGCCAGGAACTGGCCTTTCTTGATATTGACCGGTTTGCCGCAAGCCGCGACCTGCTGAATGAAATTGGTTTGCCGGCATAAAAACGCAGGCGTTTGCATCACGTCGACGACGGCCGCAACTTCGGCCAACGGCGTATCTTCGTGGACGTCAGTTAATACCGGCACGCCGATTTGCTGTTTGACTTTCTCCAGTATCTTAAGCCCTTCTTCGACGCCGGGGCCGCGGTAACTTTGGTGCGACGAGCGGTTGGCTTTGTCGAACGACGATTTGTAGATAAAAGGGATGTTTAATGCTGTCGTTAATTCTTTCAACGCTCCGGCCGTATCCAGCGCTAACTGCTCGCTTTCGATAACACAGGGACCGGCTATCAAAAAAATCGGCTGATCCAAGCCGGCTTCAAATCCACATAATTTCATTTTACTGCGCCTTTTTTATGTTCAACAGCTGCGGTTACAAACCCTGAAAACAGCGGATGTCCTTTTCTTGGGGTTGAGGTAAATTCCGGATGGAACTGGCAAGCCAGGAACCACGGATGGTCGGAAATCTCGACGACTTCGACCAAACGCCCGTCAATCGATTTGCCGGAAAAACGCATGCCGGCCTTTTCAAGTTTTTCCAGGTATTGGCTGTTGAACTCGTAACGGTGACGATGCCTTTCGGTGATCACGTCTTTTTGATACAGCTGGAAAGCCAGCGAATCGGATTGTAAGCGGCATTGCTGTCCGCCCAGGCGCATCGAACCGCCTAAATCGGAGTTTTCGTCGCGGATTTCCAACTGGCCGCTTTCCGCCATCCATTCGGTGATCAAACCGATCACCGGATGCGGCGACTTGGGTAAAAACTCGGTACTGTGCGCGCCTTCCAAACCGGCCACATCGCGGGCAAACTCGATAACCGCAACCTGCATGCCCAAGCAAATCCCCAGATAAGGGATCTTGTTTTCCCGCGCGTATTTAACCGTCGCGATTTTGCCTTCCACGCCGCGTTCGCCGAAGCCGCCCGGCACCAGAATCGCATCAAGGCCTTTTAAGCGGGCGACGCCTTCGTCTTCTATCGTTTCGGAATCGATATAGACGATATTGACTTTGGTCCGGGTACGAATACCGGCATGAATCAACGCTTCATTCAACGATTTATAGGCATCGGAATGATCGACGTATTTGCCGACGATAGCGATAGTCGCTTCGCCGTCGGCATGCTCCAACGCATCGACGACGGCTTCCCATTCAGATAAATCCGCCGGCGGCACATCCAGGCGCAGCTTGTTGACGACAATATCGTCCAAACCTTGATCGCGCAATAATAACGGAATCTTATAAATAGAACTCGCGTCGACCGCGGAAATAACCGCTTTTTCCTCAACGTTGGTAAACAATGCAATTTTGCGGCGCTCGCTTGGCGGTATGGCTTGTTCCGAACGGCAAATCAGAATATCCGGCTGGATACCGATACTGCGTAATTCCTTGACCGAATGCTGAGTCGGTTTGGTTTTAATTTCGCCGGCTGAGCGGATATAAGGGATCAGCGTCAAATGAATAAATAACGACCGATCCGAACCTAACTCAAAACGCATTTGCCGGATAGCTTCCAGGAAAGGCAGGGATTCAATATCGCCGACCGTACCGCCAACCTCAATCAATGCGACGTCAACGCCTTCGGCGCTCTCATAAACGCGGCGCTTGATCTCATCGGTGATATGTGGAATGACCTGAACCGTAGCGCCCAAATACTCGCCTTTACGCTCTTTGCGCAAAACGCTTTCGTAGACCTGGCCGGTTGAAAAGCTATTTCTCTTGGTCATCGTGGTTTTAATAAACCGCTCGTAATGTCCTAAATCAAGATCGGTTTCGGTACCGTCTTCCGTGACAAATACCTCGCCATGCTGAAAAGGGCTCATCGTGCCCGGATCGACATTGATATAAGGATCGAGCTTGGTCATCGTAACTTTAAGACCGCGCGATTCAAGAATAGCGGCTAATGAAGATGCAGCAATGCCTTTGCCAAGAGACGAGACAACGCCACCGGTAATGAAAATGTATTTTGTCATGTAGGATTTTTAGTTCATAAGATGAACTGAGGCATGAAGCCCCTTAGTCGCGAACGGCGGGCTTCCTTCACCAGCTCATCCTAATAGCTTTGAGGTTAGGTAAAACGTGCGTATTTTAATCGACAATGCAGTTTTCGTCATTGTCTTTTGGGCTTAATTCTTAAGTTTGTAAAAACAAGCCGATGCAGCCGTCTGCTTTCTGACTATAAAACTCGGCACTAATCCACTTATCGCCAACGGCGGCAAGCTCATCGTCCAAATAAACCAACGGCATCACATCCCTTTCCCAAGGCGGAATGCCTGCTTCCTGAAACAAATTTTTCAAGGCATGACGGCCTTCGCGCCCCGGCAAGCGAATTTTTTCGCCGCCCCGGCGGAATCTTATTTCGACTTTGGCTGTCTGCCACCGCTCGCGCTCTATGCCTTTTGCAGACTCGACGCAAGACAAGACCCTGTCACCGGTGATTTTTATTGACGTTTGCCCCTTAGGCCAAACACAGCCTCCAGATGCTTT
Source organism: Candidatus Methylobacter oryzae (assembly GCF_003994235.2). Taxonomy (GTDB): domain Bacteria; phylum Pseudomonadota; class Gammaproteobacteria; order Methylococcales; family Methylomonadaceae; genus Methylobacter_A; species Methylobacter_A oryzae. Next base: position 26,794 of record NZ_RYFG02000083.1, on the reverse strand, counting down.
CGGCTCCGTACCTGAAACATCTACCAGACAATACAGCTTATCCCGGTAACGGCGGATGCTACAGTCCTGACCCGACAACACCGGATCACGATCCCCGGCCGCCGCGACCACTTGGCTGAGAATCCTCTCGATCCTGGCCTGCGACGGCATTTTTAACCCAAGATACCGGAACCAATGCCTGATGATAAGCTGCTGAAGATGGCTGCGATGCGCCAATAACCGGCCGATACCCAGCGTCTTGTCTACCGGATCAAAAACCGAAGCGAACAGCTCATCAGCGACCTCATCGACCAGCACTTGCGCATCGGCACAATGTCTCGCCGAGCGCGCAACCGTTTTATCGATTGCAGGCCAACGCTGTTTTAACATCGGCACAATCGCATTGCGCAGAAAATTGCGGTCGTAATCGTTGCTTTGATTACTGGGGTCTTCAACCCACTGCAATTGATGTGCAGCGGCGTAATCGCTGATCGCCTGTTTAGGCGTATTCAGAAAAGGCCGGAACATCACCCCTGCCCCGAAAGTTATGCGCTCCGGCATTCCGGAAAGCCCGCGCAAGCCGCTGCCGCGGAATAATTGCAGCAGCACGGTTTCGAGCTGGTCTTCCCGATGCTGGGCAAGAAGCAACGCGTCGTTGGCTTTCAGCAGTGATTTTAAAGCCGCGTAGCGGGCATTCCTGGCGGCTTCTTCCGGGCTTTCGCCGGGCGCAGCCTTCGCATTAACCTGTAGCGATAGAAACTCGACACCCAAGTCTCTAGCCCTCATTTCACAATGCCGGGCCCAAAAATCGGCTTCCGCCTGCAAGCCGTGATGTACGTAGACCGCAGTCAACTTGTCTTTAAGTTGGGTTATCGATGCACAACAATGCAGCAAAACATGAGAGTCCACTCCGCCGCTGTAGGCGATATAAATCCTTCGTTGCGCCTCGCTAAGATCGAATTTTAGAATGCAGTCCTCGCAAAGAGACGAATCTTTCGCCTTTGTCCTTTCGCCTTGCACCTATGCCCTACTTTCCACTGTCCTCAAAAACGCCAAAATCCATAATCCGTTGGTAACGTCTTTCTATTAAATTATCGAGAGGTTGCCGTTTTAATTCATCCATATGACGAGCCAGCGCTTCCTTCAAGCTCGAAGCAATCGCTTTGAAATCTCTATGACCGCCGCCTAAAGGCTCCCTGACGACCTCATCCAGAAAACCCTGTTCACGAATGCGATCCGAAGTAATGCCCATCGCCTCGGCGGCCATTTGTGTTTTATCCGGGCTTTTCCACAAAATCGATGCACAACCTTCCGGAGAAATAACCGAATAAGTGCTGTATTCGAGCATGATTAAACGGTCGCCGACGCCGATAGCCAACGCGCCGCCGGAACCGCCCTCGCCGATAATCGTGCAAATAATCGGCGTTCTCAACTTGGCCATTTCATACAGGTTTCTGGCGATGGCTTCGCTTTGTCCGCGTTCTTCCGCACCGATGCCCGGATAAGCCCCCGGAGTATCGATTAAACAAATCACCGGCATTTTAAAACGCTCGGCCATTTTCATCATGCGCAAAGCCTTGCGGTAGCCTTCCGGACGCGGCATGCCGAAATTGCGGTAAATCTTTTCTTTGGTATCGCGTCCTTTTTGATGACCGATCACCATGACCGGCTGGTCGTCGAGACGCGCCAATCCGCAAACAATCGCAGGGTCGTCCGCAAAAGCGCGGTCGCCGTGCAGCTCATGGAAATCGGTAAAGATATGCTCGACGTAATCCAGCGTATAAGGACGCCCCGGATGACGCGATAACTGGGAAATTTGCCAATCGGACAGATTATTGAAAATCGACTCGGTCAGCGCCTGGCTACGTTCTTCCAGCTGCTTGAGCGCGTCGGAGATATTGATGTTGTTATCAAACTCCACATTGCGGAGTTCTTCAATTTTCGCTTCTAATTCAGCGATGGGTTGTTCGAAATCGAGAAATTTTAGGTCCATGTAGAGTTGATCTAAAGAATTGTTACAGTAACCGGTAATTTTATAGAAATTCGGGAATTTATTCTAAATAAATTCCGGGGTGCTTTGTTTCTTCTTAAACCGAGCAATAACGAGATTAAAAAGATATTTTCATTCAACAGGATACGTAATCACTCCGACAAGCTCGCAGCATATATAGTCAATCTTAATTCTATATCGGCAATATTGTCATAAACAGGACTCCTTCCGGAAAGCCGCTCGCTCTCGGCTAAAATTACATCAACTCCCGAACCGCGCCTGTCCATCAAATACTCACGCCCTAATCCGGAATCTCGCACGGGGTAATAACGGGAGAATAAACTGGACAATACCTCGTTACGCGGCATCGACATCATTTGCATCGTTTCAATTGTCATCGAGTTTGGCAGTGCGCCCGGAGAATAAAGCTCCAACCGATCGGCAAACATGTGCAAACGGACTCGACCGCCCCAAATCGAATAATCACGATGAACGACGGCATTCACCAACGCCTCGAAAACAGCCCGTAAACTATATTGTGGATAATCGATACGTCCCAAGAACTTACGTGCAGGAACCTTCATATTCAGACGTACAAAATCAAAAGCATCCCATATCTGGCGGTCCAATGGGCCTTCAAAATCCTTGGCATCCAATTGATCGCTGGGATCATTGACCGTGCCGCTATAAGCGACAGCCTGAATATAAGCCGACGGCAACCACTGCGTTGGTTTAGTCGTACACAGTAACACACCCGCCACGCTCAATCGCGGCAAACCTTCATCGTCGGCAAGCAAGTGCAAGCGTCGAAGTTGTAAGGTCGGATCGCCTTCATTTGCCCGCACAAAAGTTCGCATCAGTAAAGGATCAGCTTGTTCAAGTGCCGTCGCCGGAACCACTTGTTCCTCAAACCGGATTAACCGGGATTGGCTGCGCTGCTGAAACAGCCGCGCCAATACGTCGGGTTTCATTTCGCGTTTGGCATGAGCAATTCGCTTGAAATAACCATTTGGACTTTTATGCACTATCAAGCTACGCGGTACTTGCACGATAATGACCGGTTGATGCTGCCCGGCAGCATCCGGTAATTCGATATGTTGAGTAATAATATCCAAAGGAGGATCGACCCGCGTTTGGCAAAGTTCCGCCAACCATTTCTCAACCGTGTCCAAAGCAGCATAGGCAATACCCAGCACTTGCTTACTGACATCGTCAATGCCCAAAATTAAAGTGCCGCCATTGGTATTAGCCATTGCCGCCAACTCATCGGCCAAGCTATCCGGGTGCGGATCCTCCACCTTGGTATTACTGCGCATGACCACGCGCTTCAACTCCAATGTGGAATCCTCGCCGAGGCGAATCCGTTTTAACCAGTCATCCACAGTCATCATGCATCTCTCTCTAAATCCTCGAGAATACGTTTATAACGTTGGCGGAATGCCTGTTCACCGCCCTCCATAATCCGGCAAATATCTTTTCGCACCGATGTTTCCTGTAGACCTCCAGCCGATGCCAAGTTAATCTGCCCTCAAAATCCATTGTCATCGCTAGTACTTAGTCATTCTTGTTTTGTCAGGAAAAAATAAATCCTTCCGTCCTGAGCTTGCCAAAGCCTGTCATGAGCTTGTCGAATGAGACGAGCGGATTTACTCTGAGTTAAACGATTTTTACATGATATATCAATACTGACTGAGCACTAGTTCCGCATCGGCATTAACAACGATATTGGCATTATGGGTCACGACTAGCAGCTGCCAACACATCTTATTTTTGTGTAATTGATCAACTACCAACTCAAAGACTAATAAAATGATTAGAAAAATTCCGAAAAGCGCACAGTGTCACCATTACGAACGCAAAACATATCGGGAGATTTTGGTGCATTGGCACTACGAGGAGCAAAGAGTGTTTTGGTTTTCAGACCGCGCCTCACACCGTTCTTAGTATCGGTATGAAAGACAACATACCGCTCCCTAATAATGTTTATTGAATGATTGCATAAACGCTCAGATAATTCGCAGACATAGCTAATAAAGCATTGAGTGCTGATAAATTGCCCTTCGAAACCGCTAGGATTATCAGACTTGAGCTCTATATAACAGACTTGATAGCCTTCTTCGGTTTGCCTAAACAACACAGCATCACAAGCACGATTTTGATCATATAGGCCATCCTCAGCAAACAATGGCGACATACAGGCAGGCGCCTGATTTCGTTTACGTCCTTCATCAGTAGCCAGCAATAACATGCCCGGACCAAGGTCCGAGATAGTCAATTTCCTCAACTTGGCGCCCTGTTGTTTTTCTTCAAGAATAGCATGTGCTACTTGTGAACCTTCCGCTTGAACACAACCAAGAATTGCCTTAAGAGCATCCATTCCATTAGTTAAGGCCATAATAAATAGCCTCCTGCACAGCATTCATATCGTCAATCGTTTCATCGAAACTGCGCGCTTCTATTCCGAGGGATGGACTGATATCGGCCTTGACCAATGTTCTGGTTTTGGTTTTCTTTTTGCCTTGCGGACGAAGAATGGTTTCCTCTCTTGCCATATAAACAGCAACATTTGCCGCCTCCAACCGGTCTTCTGCCGAGTAGTCTTTCAGTTTGCTAAGAATACCCTGTAATTTTGACGACTCCTGATTCAACATAATCAACGTATTAAATTCCTTGATAATATAATCGCTGTGTGTAGTTAGAAAAACTTTGACTCCGTGGTTGACTAAAGCCGCGATAAATCTCGCCAATCTGCGCTGGTTAGCTGGATGCAAATTAAGCTCCGGCTCGTCAAGCATTAACATGTCTCCTTTCTTGGCAAAATATTTAAACCAATACCAAACCATCAGCAACGAACGAACAGAACTGGAAACTTCACCCAGCCCCAGCTTTAATTTTGATCCTTTAGGTTGAAAATAAGTGACACCTTCCTTGTTAGTTGCATAAGTTCCGCCAACGATAGTCTCAAAAGATTTTAATAACTCAGGTGCAGACTTAAAGAGCTCACCATCTTCAGAACTGGTATTGGGGAGTTGATTGATAAAATCGACGTTATGTTTGACAGGTAATGCGTATTCACGTCGACCATAAATGGTTTCAATTAATTGGCGGGGCGTAATGCTACCTACGCCTTCTTGGTGAACTTGACTCAACAAATTAACTAAATTGTTGGTAGCCAAATTCAATTGTTTCCTAAAAATGGTTGCCCCAGTTCTTTCTGTGCTGGCAATAAAAATATTTGGTATAACTTCGTCAAGTATCAGGTCAATCAAACGTTCTTCAATAAAATTACCTAATGCAAGATGAGGAGTTAAATCTTCAGCCTTTGGCGCTGCCAATTCCACTTCACTGGAATTGGTTGGCTTGGTTATCGTAACCAATAAGTTGCCTGTGGAACTACGTAACTCATTTTTAAAATCCCTTGCTTTCCATTGTTCGCCAAGAGGCGCTTCAACGCAAAGTTTCAATTTGGAGAGCAATTCACTCTTCGACGCCAGCATTTCAGGAAATTGTTCTTGAAATTTACTAAGCGTTTGGGAACACAGCTCAGGCCAAACGTCGGCAACTTTATTTTGTAGATCGACCTTAACTACGCCATTCCGAAGCAGCTCATCGAAAACGCCTTCTAAATCAATGTCAACTAGCTGCTTCCATGTTTTCAGTAAACAATAAACCAAATAAGTAACATACGTCTTGCCAGTATTGTTTTCACCGCAAATGACTGTCAATTCGGCCAGTTCAATTTCGCCAAATTCAATAGCACCCAAGTTTTCAAATGTGATTTTGATCATATATGCTTTATCCTAAAATAAATTGCGGCGTAATTAGGGCAGTACTCCAAGCAATAAAATGCAAATGAAATAATCTTACCCATTTGCTGGCTAATAGAAACCATTATGCAATGACCTATTTTTAAACTTCATTTCCATCCCCGCACTGCATATTCTTATCCAATGCTTTCAAATGCTTCAACTTTTCCTTAATCTTAATTTCCAGCCCTCTATCCACCGGCTGGTAATACTGCCTGCCGATTAATTCATCGGGAAAATAATTCTCCCCAGCCGCATAGGCTTCCGGCTCGTTATGGGCGTAACGGTATTCCTTGCCGTAATCCAGCGAGCGCATCAGCTTGGTCGGCGCGTTCCTTAAATGCACAGGCACGCTCAAGCTGCCGCTTTGTTTGGCGTCTTGCATCGCCGCTTTGTAGGCGACATAAACAGCATTGCTTTTCGGCGCGCAAGCCAAATAGACGACCGCTTGCGCCAACGCCAGTTCGCCTTCGGGACTGCCTAGGCGCTCCTGGGCTTCCCTGGCGTTGATGCAAATCTGCAAGGCTCTTGGATCGGCATTGCCTATGTCCTCGGATGCAATCCTGAGGATGCGCCGGGCCAGGTATGACAAGTCGCAACCGCCGTCTATCATCCGGCACAGCCAGTACAGCGACGCATCCGGCGAGCTGCCGCGCACAGATTTATGCAGCGCCGAAATCTGGTTGTAAAACTCTTCGCCCTGGTTATCGAAGCGCCGGACGCTGCCCGACAGCACTTCCTTCGCGATGCTTTCATCGACCGTTTGACTGCCTTTCGCGGCCGCCAACTCGACGGCGATTTCCAGCAGGTTCAATAGTTTCCGGGCGTCGCCGTCGGCTGTCAGCGCGAACTGCCGTTTGACCTCATCGGTCATTACGATAGCCATACTGCCCAAGCCGCGCACTTCATCGGCCAGGGCTTTATCGATCACAGCCAATAAATCGTCAGGCGTTAAGGCATTAAGCACATAGACCCGCGCCCGCGACAATAACGCGTTATTCAACGCGAAAGACGGGTTTTCGGTCGTCGCGCCGACAAAATAAACGGTGCCGTCCTCAACATGCGGCAGGAAGGCATCCTGTTGCGATTTGTTGAAGCGATGCACTTCGTCGACGAATAAAATCGTGCGCCGATGTTTTTCGTGCTGGATTTTTTTCGCCTCAGCGACCGCTTCCCGGATTTCCTTGACGCCGGATAATACCGCTGAAATCGGCATGAACTCGGCATCGGAATGTTGGGCAATCAGCCGCGCCAACGTGGTTTTGCCGGTGCCGGGAGGTCCCCAGAAAATCATTGAATGCAATCGGCCGGACAGAATCGCTTCGTACAGAGGCTTGCCGGGCTGTAGGATATGTTGCTGACCGACATAGTCGGACAGCTCTTGCGGCCGCATCCTGTCGGCCAGCGGTTTGGTTAAGTCATCGAATAACATAAAAATAGGCGATTGGCGAAAGACTAACGGTAAACAAAGCTTTCGGCCTTTGCCTTATTTTCACTCGGAAAAAACATCCACGCCCTTCGGCGCAGTAAACTCAAACAAAGTCGATTTTAACGGCGGATTCAGAACCACGTTGGAAAAATAAATGCGTGTAAGCTGGCCGAAATTATCGCTTAACTCCATACCGCCCAACGAATCGTTATTCAAGCCGATCAGCACGTATTTAAAGCTGCTTTCCCGGTTCTTCGGCAATAGTTTTATCCACATCAAATTACCGTCGACGCCCTGCTGCTCCATCGTAAAATTGTCGTCCAGCGATATTTCACCGCTTAACAACAACGCCGGCGTCGAACCCACCGATTCATCAAGCTTCTTGACGGTCACTTGCTCCAGATCGGTATCGTAAAACCAGACTTTGCCGGATGTAGAGACAATCTGCTGTTGAAAAGGCTTCAAATAATCCCAACGGAACTTTCCCGGACGCTGCAAATAAAAAACGCCGTAACTGGTTTGGGTCGGATTACCGGCTTCATTCAGCAGCACTTGCTTGAAATCGGCAGTCAGCGAACTTGTATTTTTTAAAAATGCTTTCAGTTGCTTAACGGGTTTATCTTCCGCATAAGCCGAGGCATTCGCCGCGCCTGCTCCCGGCAGGCTTGCGGCATACACACCATCCCTGGCGATAAAAAGCAACATCGCGATCAAGCCTACGAAAATTGTAATTTTCTTCATAAATACCTTCTAATTATTCGGTAACAATTCATTAATCAGCGTTTCAACGCGATTAACAGGCGAATCGATGCAGGGTGAAGATTCTTCCGGCGCGGAACCGGCGACAAAAGGATATTGTCTGGCTCCAGAGCAATTTCCATTCGCCAATAAACCGTTGGCCGGATCGACCCAAGCCATCTTGATATTGTCGGGCGGAATCAACGTCACCGGCTGGGTTGAAATTTGCTTCATTAACGATGTCCAAACTTGCAAAGCGCCGGTGGCTCCGGTTAAGCCGGCCGGTTTATTATCGTCGCGGCCTATCCAGACCACGGACAAGTAATCGCCGGTATAGCCGGCAAACCAACTGTCTTTCGCGTCGTTCGTGGTCCCGGTTTTGCCGACCAGGCCGTAATTCCACGGAAAAGATTGATAAGCCGAACGCCCGGTGCCTTCGTGCATCACTTCCTGCAATATCGTGTTGACGATGTAAGTGACCGCCGGATCAAGCACTTGCCTTACCGTGAACGGATAACTTTGCAAGCGCGTACCTTCGGCGGAAACCACGGCCCTGATGCCTTTCAATGGCGTGGCAAAACCGTCGCCGGCCAAGGTTTGGTAAATTTGCGTGACTTCCATCGGCGTCAACTGCGCGGCACCGAGCAGGAACGACGGAAACAAATCGACCGGCCGGGTAATACCCATGCTTCTTAGCGTCTTGGCAACCCTGGCAACGCCAATGTCCATCCCTATTCGAACCGTAGCCAGGTTGTAGGAATGCGCCAGCGCGGTATGGAAACCGACTACGCCATGTTCCACGTGATCGTAGTTTTTAGGGCTCCAATCATTGCCGCCTGAACCTTTAACCAGAATAGCCGTATCGCTGACCGGCGTGGTGATCGTATATTTGTTCGGATATTCCAACGCCGTCAAGTACACGACCGGCTTGATTAATGAACCGATTGGCCTGACCGCATCCAAAGCGCGATTAAAGCCGCTACCGCCGACTTCGCGGCCGCTCATTAAGGCGGCTATTTCGCCGCTGTCTCTACGCGTCACGACGGCTGCGGCTTCAAGGTCGCTGGCCTTAGGCAGCTTCTCCAACTGGCTCAATTTTTTCGACAACGAATCTTCCAACGCATCCTGAACCAGCGTATCCAGCGTCGTAAAAATCTTCAGGCCCTGGGAGGTTAAATCTTCCTCTTTATATTCCTGTTTCAACTGGCGCTTGACCAAGTCCAGGAAGCCGGGATAACGATTGCTTGAACGATGGGTATTGGCGATCACATTCAGAGGCTTCGCTCTTGCCGCTGCCGCCTGCTCTTTAGTGATATAAGCTTCGTTTTCCATCTCTTCCAGCACCAGGTTACGCCGTTGCAGGGAGCGATCGGGATAGCGCCTTGGGTCGTATTCGGACGGCCCGCGCACCAATGCAATCAATGAAGCGATATGCTCCAAAGGCAAGTCTTTTAGAGAACTGCCGAAATAAAACTCGCTGGCCAAGCCAAAACCATGCACGGCACTGGCGCCGTCCTGGCCCAGATAAATTTCATTCAGGTAGGCTTCGAGAATCTCATCCTTGCTGTAGCGATATTCCAAAATCAGCGCCATCAAAGCTTCTTTGACTTTGCGGTTTAAACTGCGCTCGGAGGTTAAATAAAAGTTTTTTACCAGCTGCTGGGTAATGGTGCTGCCGCCTTGCACCATGTGGCCGGCAAGGACGTTCATCCACATTGCCCTGGCAATGCCTTTAAATGAGATGCCGATATGCTGATAAAAATCCCGGTCTTCCGAAGCCAGCAGGCCTTTAATCAGCGCATCAGGCGCTTCTTCCAGTTTAATCAGGATACGGTCTTCTTTTATGGTGGGGTATAAACTACCGATTTGCACGGGATCGAGCCGTACAATGGCAAGGTCTTTGGTTTGCGTTGCATCAACGATATTGGCAATACCCGATGCTGTAAAATTTACCCGTACGACAGCGCTGGGCTGGGCCTGATCCCAGAACGTGAACTCCCTGGTTTTGATACTGACTTGAGAGCCGTTTTTAAAATAGGTGCCTTCCGAAGACAAACGAACATCTTGCCGATAATGCAGCGTTTGCAACAACGCTTCAAACTTTGCCGCAGTCAGGTTATAACCTGAATAGAGTTCCACAGGACTGGCGTAAACCCGTGCAGGAATGGCCCAGCGTTTGCCTTCAAACTGAGTGCGGACGTTGTAATCCAGATAGCCCAAATAACTCAGCAACACAAACGCAACGGCGCCTAGAGAAACCAATACTGAATTTCTGAACCAATGAGAAGTCGATTTATTAGTTACCTTTTTTTTATTGTTATTGTCGTATCTACCTGATCCCTGCTTTTTCGATTTTTCTGCCATAACCTCTTACAACGTTAGCTTAATTAACATTGGCTATTATACATAAATATAGGCTTGCCTGAATCGGCAAGCTATCGTTATCGTTACAAATCAAGCGCTATAAGGTCAGTACGATTTTTCCGATACTATGCCCTGCTTCTATCGATTCATGAGCCTTGGCAGCTTCGGCCAACGCTAACTGCTCGCTGATATGGGTTTTTAAAAGCCCTTCATCAAACCATTGGGCGCATTGTTTTAAGATTTCAACATGTTTGTCTCTTGCTTCATGCAAGTCTCTCAGCATCGGCGTTAACATCAATTCAAAGCCAATCAATAAATTACGCATTCGCGCTTCGACCAGATTCAATTCGCCGGGATCAAGCAACGTCACCAGGCGTCCGAAATGCGCTGTCGCGGCGATACTTTCTTTGAATACATCAGAACCGACTGTATCGAAAACCAGATCGGCGCCTTTGCCGCCGGTCAAGCCATTGACCGCATCAACAAAATTATCTTGCATATACAGGATTGCATGATCGACACCCATAGCTTTCGCAAATTCCGCTTTTTGACTGGAGCTCACGGTCGTAATCACCTTCGCGCCCTTCAATTTCGCCAGTTGTATTGCCACATGCCCTACCCCTCCGGCGCCGGCATGAATCAGTACGGTTTGCCCTGCTTGCAATCCGCCACGATCGAACAAGGCCCCCCAAGCGGTAATCAGCACCAGCGGCAACGCGGCAGCTTCGATAAACGAACTGCTTTCGGGCATTAAACTCGCCCAGCGTTGATCTATTACCGTATATTCGGCGTAATTGCCTTGCTCGCGCCCCAAACCGCCATTGCAAAACCAAACTTTATCGCCCGGTTTAAACCGGCTGACGGCGCTACCGGTTTCGACCACTTCGCCCGCCCCATCACAGCCTAATACCACCGGCAACGGATTATCGTAAAGTAAACCGTTACGCCTGATTTTGGTATCGACAGGGTTAACTCCGGCAGCTTTGAGCCTGACTTTAATTTGCGTTGCTGTAGAAATTTCCGGCTCGTCAATATCCTGTAGCGCCAAAACATCGGGATTACCAACTGCCGTCATCATTATTGCTTTCATGTTTTTTATCCTTAAATTCCCAAATACGTGATTTTTTCGTTTTAGACGAAAGACGAAGAACCAATCTCCCAATTACGCCTTTAACCTCAATCCGCCACCCATTGCCGACGATAATCCTGATAATCGTAATGTTTCAGCTCTTTGAAGCTCAAGGCATCGCTGATATAAATATCCGGCAAGTTATAGCCGTTAAATCGGTTTGCCTTGATCAGCGTGTAAGCGCCGACATTCTTAAAAACAACCTTATCCCCAACTCGCAGAGGCTGCTTAAACCGGTATTTTCCGAATACATCGCCGGCCAGACAAGTGCAGCCCGCCACAATAGCCGAATACTGCCCATCGGGATCGTGCTCATATAACTCAGGCTGACGCTGGTATTCAAATACCTCGGGATTATGATTGATTGAGGTATCCAATATAACTACGGTTTCGCCGTCACTGACAAAACTATCCAGCACGCTTGCGACCAAGAAGCCGGCTTTGCCGACAACCGCTTTGCCCGGTTCAATATAGACATCAAGATTGAAATCATGCCTCAGCTTGCCGACCAGCTCAATAAACGGGCGATAATCTTCGATTTGACCGAACAAATAACCGCCGCCGATATTCAACCATTCCAGCTCGGCCAGTCCTGCGTCTAAATATTGCCGAAGCTTATCGACTGTCTGAATCAGCGGAGTGAACTCGGTTGCAGAAAATACGTTATGAATATGCAACCCCTGGATTTGATCAAGTTGAATTGACCCACTCAGCTCATCAATACTCACGCCCAGCTTTGAATACTGCCGGCAGGGATTGAAGCGGTCATCATGCAGAAAGGATAGTTTTGGATTAACTCTTAAGCCGATTGAGGACTGAGCCTGTGCTATTTCCGCATGGCGCCGATACTGGCTCAAGGAATTAAAGCTGATGTGCGAACACAATAAACCCAGCTCATCCAGCTCATCCGGCCTGATACCGGGCGTAGTCAAATGAATACTTCCCTGCCCAGGCAGATCCTGAGGCGAGCCTTGGCGAACGATTTCATTGGCCAGCCGGGCCTCAAATAATGAACTGACCGAAAAACCGTCGACAAAAGGCTTGGCCATTTCCAGCACAGCCGAAAACGGCAATGATTTAATCGAATATAAGACCTTACAGCCGCATTGAGCTCGTAAATCGGCCAATATTGACAACGTCCGGGTAATTTCCGTTTTATCCAGCACAAAAGCCGGAGAAGAATACACGCTATCTTTTAATACCAAGAAATCCATCGGTTAATAAATCGCTTTTTCTGTTATTACAATATCCATAAGTGCATCATGAGGCTCCATAACAACCTGTTCAACTGTCTGCGACTCAAAACAAACGCCTATCAAGACAGCATCGCTCCTGACACTGCCCAATAAGCGGTCATAATAACCCGCGCCGTTACCCAAGCGCCCGCCATTCCGGTCAAAAGCCACGCCCGGCACTATCACACAATCGAGCTGCTCAGCAGCGACTTCTTTTCCCAATTCGCCCCATCGTTGTCTAGGCGGCTCTAAGATCCCCCACATTCCGGGGACTAGTTCAGCAAAATCTTCCAAACGCCATAAACCTAATTGATTATTTCCTCGCTCATCTTTTGTGCAGTAAGGGATAACAATACATTTACCGCTTTCAAGCTCTCTCAACAATGCCGGTTGCGTCCTGACTTCAGAGCGACAACCGATATACCACATCGCAGTCCGGGCCTGCCGATAAGCCGGATGGGATATAACCTTGCTGCAAATAATCCGGCTGACCGCATCCTTATTTATTTGTTTATTTCGCATGTCATAAGCTTTGCGACGCTGCCGAGTTTTTTGCTCATTCATAGTTTAATCGATCATTAGCTATAGTCAGGAATATATAAAACTGCCTTGATAATACATAGATTCTTCAACAACCTGAACCTTAAATAGACTCGCACATTTTTATTCTACGGCGTTTTCTTTTATACTTACCAGATAATACATAAAGGAGACACCATGGAAAAACCATTCATTTTACATATGCTGACCACAGCCAAAAACCTGAGTCCATTTGACGCCAATATGGCGTTAGACGCAGGCTGGATTAATGCATTACCTTACATCAATGTAGAACCCAGCGAAGTCCAAGGCTTGGTACAGGATGCCATTTTTTCCCGTAGCGCTAAAAACTTAAAACGCACCGGAATATTTATTGGCGGACGTGACACGAAACAGGCCATGGACATGTTGAAAACTGCCAAACGCTCAATGTTTCCTCCTTTCGAAGTTTCTGTTTTCGCGGACCCTAGCGGCGCATTTACCACAGCGGCCGGCATGGTTGCTGCCGTCGAACGCGAATTAATGAACAAATTCGACACCAACCTGGAAGGTAAGAATATATTGGTTCTAGGTGGAACCGGACCTGTCGGCCAAGTAGCCGCTGTTATTGCCGCCAGATGCGGAGCCAATGTGAAACTCATCGGCCGCCAACTGGATAAAACCCGCAGCATTGTAGACATGTGCAACAATGAATTTGGTGACGGTGAAATCAACATCGAAGCAGGCGCAGACGCGGATAAAGCCGAATACATCAAAACAGCCGACGTAGTCTTTGCTACAGGCGCGGCAGGTATTGAACTATTAAGCGCGGAACTGATTGCATCCGCACCGCAACTGAAAGTGGCTGCTGACGTGAATGCAGTTCCTCCTTCCGGTATCGCCGGCGTTGACGCTTTCCATAACGGCGATCCGATCAACGGTTCAACTAGCGGCGCAGTCGGCTTAGGCGCACTGGCAATCGGCAACATTAAATTCCAGACGCAAAATATGCTACTGAAAAAAATGCTGAGTACCGAAAAACCTGTTTACTTACATTTTGAACATGCTTTCGAAACAGCAAGAGAATATATTAAATCAAATTCTTAAAGCTGATTTTTTGGATTAACATAAAAGGAACTCTAATGGCGAAACGCAGCATTCTTCACATGCTTGACCCCATGCCTAACAACAGTCCGTTTGATATTAACATGGCGGTGGATGCAGGGTTTGACATACTTGTCCCATATAACAACGTCAAGCTGGATAGCGTTTACGGCCTGACTCAAGATGCCATTTTTTCTCGCAGCCCGTCAGGCGTCAAGCGCACAGGGATTTTCATCGGTGGCCGTGACTTAGGCTTGGCCATGGACATGCTGAACACATGCAAGCAAGCCATGGTTCCACCTTTTGAAGTCTCGGTTTTTGCCGATCCCAGCGGAGCTTTTACAACCGCTGCGGCATTAGTTACTTGTGCTGAAAAAGAGCTGAAAGCAAAACACGGCAAGGAACTGAAAGACTGCACTATTGTCATTTTTGGCGGAACAGGCCCGGTAGGTATCGCTACCGGCATTATTGCCTCATTAGCCGGCGCCGACGTGACATTAACGGACCATTTATCAGCCGATACAGCTTTGGATGTTGCTAAAGCATACAACCGCCGTTTTAATTGCGCACTTAAAGGCGCCTTGGCGCATTCCGAAACAGATAAAATCCAGCAGGTGTCCAATGCCGATATTATCTTTTGCACAGCCAAAGCAGGTATTCAGGTTTTAAATGCCAACATATTAAAAACAGTAACAAAGCTGAAAGTAGCCGGCGATGTCAACGCTGTCCCACCTGTTGGCATAGAGGGCATTAAAAATGATGACTCCGGCGCACCGCTTATCCATGCTATCAATGCTCCAGGCGCAGTAGGGATCGGCTCTTTAGCTATTGGCAACATCAAGTTTCAACTACAGCATGAGCTATTGAACTCAATGCTGGATTCTGAACAACCTCTGCTGATTGACTTTAGGTATGCGTTTAATAAAGCCAGGGAAATGCAATTCACTGCTGAGGCGAACTGAAGAAACATAGCAGATTTAAAAGTCACGCACTGCATAGGAGCTCAGGTTTCCACAGCTTAACGTGGGAACCTGAGCCCCATTCATTCCTAGATCAATGCATTATCAATATAACCGAATTTAATCGCTAGACGGATTAATTCAACATCGTTTTTTACATGTAATTTGTTATAGAGCCGATAACGGTAAGTGTTCACTGTCTTGTCGCTTAGAACCAACATTTCCGACATTTCTTTAATGTTTTTTCCCTGAAGAATTAAAGTAACAACTTCTGCTTCTCTCTGAGAAAGCAGCGCAAATGGAGACTCATTACTTCCTGGCAAACCTTGAAAGGCTAAGTTATTGGCAACCTCAGAACACAAGTAACGCTTACCTTCTATGACCTTTCGAATCGCATGAACCATCTCATCTACCGGCGATCCCTTAGAAATAAACCCTAACACACCCAATTTGAGTAATTGATGAGGAATCGGGCCGTCATTGTGGACAGATATTGCAACGATTTTTACTTCAGCATCTTGCTGGAGGATTCTACGACAAGCTTCTACGCCGCCTATCCCAGGCATGTTAACATCCATTAACACAACATCCGGCGACAAGGCGACAACAGAATCAACAGCTTCTTCACCCGACTTAGCGACGCCGACAACCCTAATATCCTCGGCATCATTCAATAATGATTCAATCCCGGTTCGAACAAGCTCATGATCATCAACAAGCAGAACACCAATCATAACTTTCTTCATCCCTTTATTAGTTAATTATAAAACAGTGACTTACAAACCAACCGCCACACTTCTACTTTCAAAAGTCGCTAATATACAACATATATACGTATTTATACATAAGTAGATTTACCTAGGCTGGTGTAATATGATTTTATTACACAGCACGTTATCACCGCTTAAACAACCAAAACGCTCAGATATCTTCACAAAATGAAATTTAACAAACCGTTAATAAAAACGCTGCCAAATAAAATTAATTCCTCAACAGCCATAGGAATTTTACTTAGCATCCTATTATTAATCTTCATTATTGTATTTGCAGCACATAATCCGCTTTCTTTTATCAATTTGACAGGACTTGCGATTGTTATCGGCGGCACCGTTGCCGCTACTTTTTTAAGCTATCCTTTGAGAGACATTAAACACAGTTTGAAATCACTCAAGTTTATTTTTGTTTATGAGGGCTTAAATCCACAAAAGGAAGCTAACGAGATTATTGCAGTCTCTCAAATGTGGTTTAACAAGGACAAGCTTGCGATAGAAAACATTATCGAGAACATAAATAACCCTTACTTAAAAACCGGCTTTCAGCTTGTTGTAGACCATACTCCAATAGAAGATATTCTATCGCTACTCAAATGGCGCATTGCCCGCTTGAGAGCTAAGGAAAAAGCCGAAGCAAATATATTTTATAGCCTCGCGTCTTATTCTCCTGCGTTTGGCATGCTCGGAACCTTGATAGCAATGACTAATATGCTGCAAATTATTGAGCTTAAAGATATAGCAGGCATCAGTTACAACATGGGTACAGCGTTAGTCACAACCTTTTACGGCCTTATCATGGCCAACCTTATCTTTAACCCAATTGCCATCAAATTAGAGAGACGAACCGAACAACGCATTATGATCATGAGCATGGTGATGGAGGGCATTACACTGATAGCCGATAGGCGCAGCCCTTCATTCGTCAGAGAAACACTTAAGTCATTTATCATACACTACGATAATGAATTAAAAGACTGAGCTATTTATTTAACCCACGTACCACCTCAGCTAACGGTTCAAGTATTGCGAAATGCGTAAAATAAGTAAAGATCCCTTCTTAAAATTACAGTCTTCTCTGTCTTTAGAGGATTTGCTTGCCCAGCCGAGTACTCGCAACTCACAAAACTGGCTACTAACGTATCTGGATGTATTTGTGCTCATTGTGATGCTGGTAATCACATTAATCACTGTTAGTGACATAAATACCCAACACCAACAAATAACCGCGGAACAGCAGCGAACAGCCAAAGCTAATAAAGCGAAAACACCCGCATCGGCGTGCCCTCCTTCCGTTATTGTCAAGAACGAACCTGCACAACAAGCTCCAGCTAGCGAACACAACACCGAAAATACTAACACTAAAAATGATTCCTCAGAAAGCAAGAGTATTATTTCCGGCCTTACTAATACACCAGAAATTAAAACGACTACTGAAGCAACGCAATCCCCCCCAACGCCCACCAACCCGACCAACAACCAGCAAAGCGCTATCAACTTAACCGAAGAAGACAAGTTGCCACAACAATTAATGAAAGCAATTGATGAACTTGGCCTTAGTAAGACAGTCAACATAAAAGTTGACCACGGCTACGCGCAACTCGAAATCCAAGACCAAGTCTTATTTAAATCTTCAGAAGCAGATTTAACGGCTTCCGGCGGAGCCTTGCTAAAACATCTTATGCCTTTATTAAAGCAATCGACCGGTCTAATTTTAATTGAGGGGCATACGGATAATATTCCCATCAAGACCTCCCAATTCCGCTCTAATTGGGAATTAGGAGCCTCCAGAGCCACTAGTGTCTTACATTTTCTTATTTTGCAGCAATTGGATAGCAACCGTTTACGTGCAATCACCTATGCCGACACGATGCCTATTGCCGATAACTCAACACAAGAAGGAAGAGAAAAGAATCGTCGAGTGAATATTTTAATAAAGCTATCAGAGCAATGATTCTCGGTACTGCCTCAGAGAATTATATAGATGCTTCCTTGATTATTTAGCAAGTCCATGTTTTAGTGCTGTATCATAAAATCGGTAATCTTATAAAAAACGCCTATTTTTGTCTTTTTTGTCAAAATAAGGCAATATCTTTAAATAACAAATAAATAGAGGAAAATTAATGACTGTTGGTGTTGATGATTTCAAAAAGGCTATGCAACTATGGGCTAGCGGTGTCACCGTTGTTACCACACACTCCGATAAATTCGGACTTCAAGGAATGACAGTAACCGCATTTTCAAGCGTCTCAATCAATCCACCACAAATACTGGTCTGTATTAATGAGTCCGCAGATACCGGTGCGGGAATACAGGAAAGCCAGCGCTTTGCCGTTAACGTTCTAAACTCAACGCAACAAGATGTTTCCAATCAATTTGCCGGCGGTAGCAGTCAAAAGCAACGATTTGAGAACGCATCGTGGACATTCAGCGCCTCCGGCACTCCCATGTTGGATAGCAGCATCATGTCCCTGGAGTGCACAGTCATAGAAAAAATTCATGCCGGTACGCACTGGATTATTCTCGGTGAAGTACAAGAGACTATTTGCCGAGCTGGCGATCCTCTCTTGTATTTTCAAGGCGCTTATCAACAGCTCATGGCTCAGTCATAACTTAACCCTGCGTACTTGCTTAAAGCTTTTTCCAATATTAATGTAAATCTGATGGAATTATCTTTGAACCTAGCCGAAATATTTTGCCCTGCTCACATCTTTAATGCTATTATCTTTTGCAGTTAAAGTTTGAGCCGGCTTTTATAAAGCTGGGATTTGTAACGCCGACAAATATTGGCGGTTTTTTTTAAGTAAGAGTGTGATATGTCAGAGCAAGTTGTAGGTACCGTTAAGTGGTTCAATGATGAAAAAGGTTTTGGATTTATTGAACAAGAAGGTGGAAAAGATGTTTTTGTTCACCACAGTGCAATTAACGGCACCGGTCGCAAGACCTTAAAGGAAGGCCAGAAAGTTACGATGGAAGTAACCCAAGGCCAAAAAGGTCCGCAAGCCGAGAATGTAACCCCAGCCTAACAAACTTATAAACCTGACCCAAAAGCCATTGGCTTTTGGGTCAGGTCCATGGTTTTACCAAGTTAGAAATAAGCAGCGCATTAGAAGCTTTCATAACCCTGTATTGAGCTTTAGTTTATCCATACAACGTCTCCGCAGAGCTTTTGTTTCCGGGATAAATAGAGCGGCTCTCTATTGCTCATATTCAACGACTTGCCTAACTGCCTTTAACACCCTTATTAATAGATCCGGTTGACCGGTCTGGAAATTTGCAGCACCGGTCTCCTTTCTCAGCCAAGTAAACTGACGCTTAGCCAGCTGCCGGGTAGCAACAATGGCTTTCTCCGTCATAGTTTCAAAATCGCATTCGCCTTGCAGATAAGACCAAGCCTGGCGATAGCCGACAGCCCGAACCGAAGGCATTTTCTCAGTCAGATCGCCGCGCCTATAAAGCGCCTCCACCTCTTCAATAAATCCCTGCCCCAACATTTTATTAAAGCGCCGGGCAATTATGTCGTGCAGGATTTTTCGATCTTGCGGCGCAACAATCAATTTTATTTTCCGGTAAGGAATATCCTGCGTCTGAGCTTCCGTAAAAAAGGATGTTAACGGCTTGCCGCTGATTTCGTAGACTTCCAGAGCACGCTGTACTCGTTGCGGATCATTCAGATGAATTCTCGCCGCCGACTCAGGATCCACATCGGCCAATCGCCGATGCAGCGCTTCCTTACCCAGCACCTCCAAATCCCGATCGAGCTTAGCCCGAATGACAGGATTAGCCTCAGGCAACTTGGCGAGTCCACTATTCAGCACATTAAAATACAGCATTGTACCGCCAACCAATACCGGTATCTTTCCTCGCCGCGTTATATCTTCCATCAAATTTAACGCCTGCGTCCTAAACTGGCCGGTAGAAAATGAATCGGCCGGATCAAGTATATCTATCAAATGATGCGGAATCCCTCCTCTCTCTTCTTCCGTAGGCTTGGCTGTACCAATGTCCATGCCTTTAAATACAAGCGTCGAATCAACACTGATAATTTCTCCATCAAGCGCTTGAGCAAGCTGTACGGACAAAGCCGTCTTTCCTGAAGCAGTAGGCCCCATCAGGAAAATAGCAGGGGGATTGGGTTTATGTTGCATATTTTCGGAAGTTTTGATGTATAAAAATGCGAGAACCAAAAATTAGCATCTCGTCGCACAGCATGAATTCATTGTCCACGCAGGAAAAACTTATCGAGATCGCTAGTCGACAGCTCTACCCAAGTAGGCCTGCCGTGATTGCATTGCCCTATTCTTTCAGTTTGTTCCATATCACGTAACAAAGCATTCATCTCATCGACAGTTAAACGGCGATGCGCGCGCACCGCTCCATGACAGGCCATCGTGGCTAATATTTCATTATATCTTTCCTGAATACGTTGACTCATGCCGTGCTCGATCAAATCGGCCAGCACATCGCGAATCAAAGTCTCCACGTCGGCATTACTCAATAGAACAGGAACTGAACGCAACACAATAGTTTCCGGTCCGGAACGGTTTAGTTCAAAACCCAATGCCAGAAAAAACTGATGCTGATCTTCGGCCAAATCTGCTTCCGAAACGCTGACTTTTATCTTAATCGGCAGTAATAAGGGCTGACTAGGCACAGTGCCATTTTGATATTGCCGTTTTAATCTCTCGTAAGTGACGCGTTCGTGCGCGGCATGCGCATCGACCAGAATGATGCCGTCAGGCGTTTCGGACAAAATATAAACATTATGCAGATGAGCAATAGCATGACCTAACGGCTTTGCTTCGGATTGCGCAAGCCTCACCACGGACTCGCTTTTCGGATAAAGCGAAGCGTAAGCCTGTATGGATTCTTCTACATGCAACGGCAACGATGCTTGTTGCGGCAATCTTGAAGCGTAAGCCGAACCAGAAGCTGGCCTTGATTGTTGCGGGGTTTTGCTATCGCCCAACCAAACCACATTATCTGCTTTAACATCCGCGACAGCTTGCGTTTGCGGCAATGAGCCGGATTCCGCCTGTTGAGCCACGCTATGACCCGGCCTTAAATCAGCCAATGACCGGTGCAGCGCAGAAAACAAAAAATCATGCACCAAACGCCCTTCCCTGAACCTGACCTCCAGCTTTGCAGGGTGGGCATTAACGTCGACTAATGAAGGATCGAGCGTCAAATACAAAACAAAAACCGGATGCCGCCCATGAAACAGCACGTCCTGATAAGCCTGCTTGACAGCATGAGAAACCAGCTTGTCCCTGACCAATCTGCCATTGACGTAGAAAAACTGCATATCTTGCTGGCTGCGCGAGAAAGTCGGCAATCCAACCCAACCCGTTAATTGCAGGCCTGATGCCGCAAAATCGATTTTTACCGAATTCTCGATAAAAGCCGAGCCGCAAATACCGGCAACTCTTCGCTCTTGTTCACTCTGCGATATCGCCGGTTTCAGGCTGAGTATTTCTTTTTGGTTATGCAGCAGAGTAAAGCCGATATCAAAGCGGCTCAGCGCCATACGTTGAATTAAAGTCTCTATATGGGCGAATTCGGTCTTTTCGGTTTTTAAAAACTTGCGTCTGGCAGGGGTATTGTAAAACAGATCGCGTACATCGACCGTAGTCCCTTGCGGGTGCGGATCGGGTTGCGGATCGAAATCCCTCTCCGAACCGTCGGCATTAACCCGCCAGGCGCAATCGGCGCCGCTAATACGTGAAATTAACGTAAGCCTTGAAACCGAACTGATGCTAGGCAAAGCTTCACCGCGAAATCCCATGCTAACCACCTGCTCCAGGTCTTCCAAACTGGCAATTTTACTGGTCGCATGCCGGGACAAAGCCAACGGCAAGTCTTCTTTGACGATACCGCAGCCGTTATCCCTGATTTTTATCAGCCTAGCACCGCCTTGCTCTACCTCGATAGTCACTTGACTGGCACCCGCATCGAAACAATTTTCAACCAGCTCTTTAACTACGGATGACGGTCTTTCGACCACTTCGCCGGCAGCAATCTGGTTAACAAGTTGGATGGGAAGTGAATGAATACGCATAGCCAACCTAAAGCAAAATGCATATTTTATCTGACTGGCACTAATTATTCATGCTTCCTTGCGGGACGCGACAATTTGACGCCCTCAGCAAATATGCTACATATCTAAAACTGCCACTTTGCTTTCCGTCGGAATCTCTTTACTAAAATAACTGCGCACACCGTTAAAGATAGCACCGGCTATTTTTGATTGATGAGCGGTATTGATTAACTTAAGTTCTTCCGACGGATTGGAGATAAATGCAGTTTCCACTAAGATAGACGGCACGTCGGGCGATTTCAACACCAGAAATCCGGCTTTTTGCACTGACGCATAATGCAATTCACCTATTTGCTCAAAATTTCTCAACACCTTTCTTGCAACGTTTACACTAGCGTCCTGCGTGGCAGTCTGCGACAAATCCAATAATACCGAAGCCAATACATCTTCTTTGTCATTCAAACTGACGCCGCCAACCAAATCGGCCGCATTCTCGCTGTCGGCCAACCACCGCGCAGCTTCGCTGGTCGCCCCTTTATTGGACAAAGTAAACACCGACGCGCCTTTAACCGTTGCATCTTGAAAAGCATCGGCATGAATTGAAATGAACAAATCGGCCTTCGCAGCCCTGGCAATTTGCATTCTTTTTCTGAGATCCACGTAATAATCGCCTTTACGAACCATCACAGCCTTCATGCCCGGCTGTTCGTTGATTAAGTCCGCGAGTTTTTTGGCAATAGCAAGAGTGATCTTTTTCTCCTCTGTACCATTTTGTCCGTGAGCACCGGGATCGTCTCCGCCATGCCCCGCATCAACAGCAACAACTATATCTTTGTCTCGCTTGGCGACCTTTGTTACTTCAACGGGAGCGGCAGCAACTTTTCTATTGACTGTCTTTTGAGACTCTTCTTTAACGACTTTTTCTACTACAGGCTTGACATCGGATACTTTAACCGTAGACATCTTATCGGCAGTTATCCTTGGTTCCTCTTTCTCTGCAATTTTTACAGTTGCATCTTGCGCCTTACCCAGCAATTCAACGACCAAGCGTCCGTTCATGCTATTCGTTCTTAATGACATGCTTTTAGGACTAATGTCTTTTTTTAAATCGACTACAATTCTTATGTCGGTATTATTTTTCGCGGCAACACGCACTTGGGAAAACAGCGGATGAGATGGCGCCGGCTGGCTCAATGCCCGCTTTACATTGACATTACGCATATCAATCACCAAGCGCGACGGATTATTCATTAGAAAAACCCGGTGTTCCGGCGATGATGTCACATCGAACAACATTTGCGTTTGATCCGGCGTATTCCAATAACGCAACGCATTAACGTTGATCTGTTCCGCATGAACAGACGCAGCCAATAGCTGCAATCCAAAAATAAACAAGACCTTCCAATATCTTCTCATCGACATAACTCACTAAAGTGATAATCTGGATGAGATTATAGCAGTATGTAATTGTTTTTGTAGGTCGTTACAAAAATATTTTCTAATTATTTAAGATTATACGCATTTCTACCGATCGCCCGGAGCCCTCTGTAGACAAAGTAACGACCCTATCCGGCTCGGGCAAGAAACCTTTCCCCATATCGGGCCACTCGATAAAACAGATGCAATCCTGCTCGAAATAATCTCTTATGCCTATTAATTCAAGCTCTTCCGGATCCACGACCCGGTATAAATCAAAGTGAAATATCTTGCGTTCGTTTACCGTGTATTCTTCGACCAGTGTATAGGTCGGGCTTTTGACTGCACCACTATAACCAGCGGCCCGGAGAAAGCCCCTAACTAGCGTGGTTTTGCCCGCCCCCAAATCGCCATGCAAGAATACCAGGCATTTTGACGGCAGTTCCGCCCAAAGCTTGGCGCCAAACTGTTCTGTCGCTTCCGTATCTTCTAAATATATTTTCATCAATTTACCAATTGCCTCAAATAAGGCATTAAATCACAGGCCAGCAAGCCTCTTTCTCCTTCTTTTTCCGCAGCCAGGTCGGCCGCCAAACCATGATTATAAACCCCCTGCTGTGCAGCATCCTGCAAAGATAAGCCTTGAGCCAGCAAACCGGCGATCACGCCGGACAGCACATCGCCCATGCCGCCGGACGCCATGCCCGGATTGCCGGTATTCGAAACCGCAAGCTGATGTTCCGACGCGATCAATGTGCCGGCGCCCTTAAGAACCACAACGCCGCCATAGCTAGCCCTAAGCGATACAGCCGCCGCAAACCGGTCTTGTTGTATATAAGCGTTCGAACGATTTAACAGCCTCGCCGCCTCACCGGGATGCGGCGTTAAAATCCAGTCCGACTTTGCTGCCGGCACCGCGGCCAAAAGATTCAAACCGTCCGCATCGACCACGGCCGGTATTCCTGAACTTATTGCCGCATTAAATAATCCTTTTGCCCAATCGCTTTGCCCTAACCCCGGACCTACCACGACGACATCGGCTTTCGCCAGCAAGGCCGTCAACTGCTTTGGCGTTTCCACGCCATGACACATCAATTCCGGCCTGCTCAAATTCATCAGCCCGGCATGCTCTATCCGCGTCGCCACGCTGACCAAACCCGCTCCCACGCGCAAAGCCGCCTCGCCGGCCATGCGGGCAGCGCCCGAATAACCCAGCTCACCGCCTACTATCAGCACATGTCCATAATTACCTTTATGGGCGCAACGGTTACGGCGCGACAACGGCGTTTTAACAACCCTTATCGCGGCAGCATCAAGACTCGCCAGCACATCGCCAGGAACGCCCAGTTGCGCATAGCGAATCTCACCGCAATACTCGGCCGCCTGACCGGTGAATAATCCTTGTTTTAAGGCGATAAACGTGAGCGTACAGTCGGCTTTTACCGCAAAATCCATCACGTTGCCGGTATCGGCATTTAAACCGGACGGAATATCCACGGCAACGACCGGAGAAGAATGGGCATTGATAGCCTGTATGGCTTCGGCATAAAGACCGCTCACCGGTCTGTCCAGCCCGGTACCCAGCAATGCGTCAATCAGCACGTCGGCATTCACCGGCCGTTCGGGCCGAAACGGCATAACAACACCCTGGGCATCGGCATATTTACGATAGGCAAGTAACGCATCGCCATTCAGTTTGTCGGGTTCCGAAATTGCATAAACACAAACCTTGAAGCCCGCTTCCAACGCCAATCCGGCTACAATATAGCCGTCGCCCGCATTGTTGCCGGAACCGCAAAAGACCGCTACAGACCTGGCATCGGGCCATTTCTCTTTGATAAACTGGAAAATCTGACTTCCGGCCCTGCTCATTAATTCAAAACCCGGAATACCGCGTTCTTGTATCGCGATCCGGTCCAGTTTCCTTACCTGTGCAGCTCGATATAGTTTTATTGGTAAATTTTGCATGGTATTGTGACGTTGCTCCTTACTTCGTAAACACATTATATCTTTGTCATCCGCTATGGACATAAGCAGCAAAAAAATGGCCGACCTTGCCTTACAAATTAAACTATGGGGTCAACAATTGGGCTTTCAACAGATCGGCATCACCGACACCGATTTACCGGAAGCGGAAGCGCATCTGCAAAACTGGCTGGACAACAACTTTCACGGCGAAATGGATTATATGCAGCGCCATGGCCTTAAACGCAGCAGGCCTGAATTACTGCATCCGGGAACGGCGCGCGTTATTTCCGTGCGCATGGATTACCTGACCGAATCCGCCAACACTATGAATCAATCCTTGGCCGAACCGGCTTCAGCCTATATTTCGCGCTATGCGCTGGGCCGAGACTATCACAAGCTCATGCGCAACCGCTTACAAAAACTGGCCGATAAGATTCAAGCCGAAATCGACTCTCAACTTCCCGGCTCTATGCGGGCTTTTGTCGACAGCGCCCCCGTTCTTGAAAAAGCCTTGGCTGAAAAGGCCGGATTGGGCTGGATAGGCAAACATTCTAATATCATTAATCGCAAGGCCGGATCGTGGTTCTTTTTGGGAGAACTGTTCACCAACCTGCCGTTACCGATTGACAGTCCTGCTACAGCGCATTGCGGCGAATGCCGTGCTTGTTTAGATATTTGCCCGACCCAAGCAATTATTGCCCCTTATCAGGTCGATGCCAGACGCTGCGTCTCTTACCTGACGATTGAGTTGCACGGCTCAATTCCGGAAAACTTGCGGCCGCTGATCGGCAATCGCATCTATGGCTGCGACGACTGCCAGCTGATTTGCCCGTGGAACCGCTTTGCCAAAATAACCGGCGAGCAGGACTTCAAGCCGAGGCACCGGCTCAATTCGCAACAATTGCTTGAGGTGTTCGCCTGGACTGAAGCGGAATTTTTGGCAAAAACCGAAGGCTCGGCAATACGAAGAATCGGCCATCAACGCTGGCTAAGGAATATTGCCGTGGCATTGGGCAACGCACCGGCTTCGATGCAGATTATTGAGGCCTTGAAAGCCATGCTCGATCACGACTCCGACATGGTCAACGAACACGTAAGATGGGCGCTGGACCAACAGGCGCGGCGTCTTGCATGAAGTTTGTTTGCTTATTAATCGGGATTGTTTGTATCATCCTTTATGCCCAGAGGGCATAAGTTTCGTTTGAGCGGACAAGCCGCTCAACTCAGCTTTAACGCACACTGACTAGGGTATTCAATTATGAATAGAACTTACGCATTGACAGCCGGTATAGAATATGAGGCATGAACTAACCCTAGGCAACGGAAGGCCCGCCCGTGATAAGAAAAATAA
>NZ_RYFG02000082.1 GCF_003994235.2 Candidatus Methylobacter oryzae | reverse complement strand
GCTTCACCATTCCAAGTGAAACGCCCTGTGCGGACCCGCATGCAGGGTGTTGTGGGGGCTGAGGGTTAGAAACCCTCGGCTACCCGATTAGGCTGAATGCATGACTGTGATCCCATGCTTTTCAAAATCAACGGCACTGACCCCATCGATTCGTTTCTCAAAACACATAAATTGCCCCTTACGAAATGCCACTTTTCCAGCGTGACGATACCCGAGCTTGGTATAAAGCGATATAGCTGAGGGATTTTTTAAGAAAGCATCAAGCCTTATGATGGAGTAGCCCATCGAAACGGCTATATTTTCAATGGAGGACATAAGTTTTGATGCGATACCTTTCCCCCAGTATTCGGGATGTACCATGAGTCTATGAATGACAGCGATGTTTTCAGCGTGATATGCCCAATTCACTTCCTGATACTCAGAATCTTGATTTTCGTTGAGTACCGCGCAGGCTATTAGCAAATCATCAAGGGAATAGAGGTACAAATTTCCCTGGTTGATGTCTTCTTCAAAAGAAATTCGATTTGGATAAGCTTCATCCCATTGATCAATATTCATCTGCTGCATTCGCAATACACAAGCTCCCTTTAGCCGCATCACGGTATCGAGATCATAAGGTGTGCCTAGATGAATAGTCATGTTATGTGTGCCTAACGCCTGAATTAAGCCAAGCCGTGAAACGGCTTCGGCTTGAATGAATTGTTAGCGCCCAGCCAGCGAGCTGTACCGCGCCAAGCGCTGTTCTAGGGTGCCAGTGTGCAGCTCAAATAAGTGGTTGTCGAAATCGTAGAAGTAGAGGGACTGGCCCTCTCCTTCGACGCGGCTCCGAGGAGGTCGAATCTCCACGCCGAGCGCCTGAAGATTAGCGCGGTACCTAGGGAGATCAGCCTCATTCACCGAAAAGGCAACATGCTGATAGGAGCGTTGGGCTGGTGCCTCACCCTCCATGGCCGCGATCCAAACACCACCAAGAAGAAAGAACTTTTCCCGGGACAGTGAGTGGTTTTGGCCGGCACTGTCATAGACCTCGCGCGCCCCCAGCCCCTGGCACATAAAGATGGCCATGCGCTCGAGGTCTTTAACGATGAAGGTGACGTGGCTGATGCCTTCCATGGGCGCTAACGTAAAGCTAACCGGGCGCGGCCCGGAAAGCTGAAAAAACAAAACCGCATTATAGCCGCGCTCCGGTTGAGCGCCATGTTAGGACTCGGCACGGGAAATCTCGGATTGAAAAACTTCAACATCGTGGACGGACTCAAGCTCCAATAAAACTCAAAAAGACAGGAAATCATTAGCGTTCTTAACTAAATGTGATTCTCCCAATTGCTTTTATGCAATTCGCAATTTCCTTTAATTCGAGTTTTGACTTTGATTTGCAGTTTGTTATTTCGATAGCGCAACCTTCTTGGATGGATTTCACAATTTCAATTAGCTCAAGCTTTGAAAATGCCGATCCATCAACAACCAAATTGACACCGCACTTTGCAATCTCAATCAATTCAAGTTTACTCTTATTCATATCTGTGGTTCCCTAATAAAGCCTAACAAGTTATTAAGCTGTTAACAGTATATCTACCACCAAACCTATGCCGCAACAATAAATTTGTGAACTGCAAGGATTTTTCCCTTCCGTATATCATCCAAACTGCGTCAATAGGTGAAATTGGAGGTTGTTATGTTGATCGTTACCGCATCCCTCAGTCAGGCGTTCGAAGCACAGCTTGGTCAGCGCAATATTCCGGATCAGCAACGCCGCGATTTTCATAAGTGGCTTAGGTTTTATCTGGATTTTTGCGCAAAGTACACGTTGGACCCGAAACTTACCGCTAACTTTGCCGGGTTTGATGAAAAATTAAAAAGCAAAGGACAATCCGATACACAAAGACAACAAGCTCGCCGGTCTATTGCCATTTATTACCGAACAATTGGCGTCATTAAATTCTCGCAAGCTACCTCCGGCAATTCATCCGCTAAAAATCCTTCGCCATTGGTGGTGTCAGGCACGCCAAATCAGGCGTCTTCCAAACAGGCCGATTTACCAGCAGCAAAACACGCAATCCCGTTGTCTGCCGTTGCGACTGAACCGAAGAAATTGACGGGGGCCAACTGGGAAGCTATTTATGAGCAACTGAAAAATGCCATCAAGGTACGCCATTATTCGAACAAAACTTGGCAAGCCTACCGCTATTGGCTACAGCAATTTCAAACTTTTACCAAAAGCAAGGATGCCGGCTTGTTGAGTATGAACGATGTCAAAGGCTTTTTGAGTCATCTCGCCGTGAATAAACAGGTCGCCGCGTCAAGCCAGAACCAAGCGTTCAATGCGCTACTTTTTTTATTCAAGAATGTGTTGCAAAAGGAGTTCGGCAAGGTTGAAGGCGTGGTGCGGGCCAAACGGCGGCCATATATTCCGGTAGTATTGTCGCGCCCTGAAGTGGATCGGGTTATCGGATTGCTGGAACCGCCTTATGATTTGATCGCCAAACTATTGTACGGCTGCGGCTTGCGCCTGTTCGAATGCCTGAAATTACGAGTACAGGATTTGAATTTCGATATGCAAGTATTGACGGTGCATGACGGCAAAGGCCTGAAAGACCGCACCTTGCCGATGCCATCAACGTTGACTGCCGAACTTGCCGCCCAAGTAGAGCAAGTGGCGATCTTACATGAGCAGGATTTGGCGGCGAACACTGCCGGGGTGTTTTTACCCAGTGCGCTGGATGTCAAATATAAAAATGCCGCCAAGGAATTTGCTTGGCAATGGTTGTTCCCCGCCAAATCGCTTACTTTGGTGCCGGGCAGTGAAGACTACCGGCGTTGGCATTTGCACGAAACACACGTGCAACGAGCAATTAAATCAGCCGTGCGCAAAAGCCGCATCGCCAAACGCGCGTCGGCGCATACGTTTCGGCACAGCTTCGCCAGTCATCTTTTACAGGCCAATGTCGATGTTCGTACCATTCAGGAGTTGCTTGGTCACAGCGATTTGAAAACAACGATGATCTACACTCATACAGTACCCAGTGTGACGATTAAAGACGCTAAAAGTCCTTTGGATTTATAAATTAAGTGATGCCAAGTTTTGGCTGAATGAGCCAGTTTGCAGTCAGTGATCAAAGATTCTTCTACGGCCGATAATGGCCGAAAAGAAGCTGTCAATGTCAGGTTTAATCAAAACTAATGCTTGAAAGTTGCCGGATCAAGTTTGAGACTTTACAAATTTGATCCAATCATTTTCCTGCATTTCTCACATTCCTGTAGGTTACGTAGAAGCAGGAGTTCTATTTTTCGCAGACCACGTCTTACCGTTGGATAGGCGTACGATCAATTAATATTCAACATTCGCCGCCGTCTTTCACTCGTTCATACGGTAAATATCTGTCACTATGCAAGCGATTTATTAGCGGTTATCATGGCGTTTGGCGCCTGCCCGGAAGAGCGGCGCATTAACCGGTAAATCATTAGTTTTTTAATACTCTTTTTCGTCGTAGCAAACGGTTTTAAAAGGCTTTTGGTTGCGTGTCCATTAAGCTTCTGAACCCTACGAGGAGATTGATTTATGGCTGTTTCACTCACTAAAGGCGGCAACATCAGTCTGTCCAAGACTGACCCGACCCTCAAAAACCTGATTGTCGGTCTTGGCTGGGATGCAAGGCCTACCGACGGCGCGGATTTTGACCTGGATGCCAGTGCGTTTATGGTTAAAGAAGACGGTAAGGTCAGGTCCGACAGCGATTTTATTTTCTACAACCAGACCAAATCCACTTGCGGTTCGGTTGAGCATACCGGCGATAACCGCACCGGGGCCGGTGACGGTGACGATGAAGCGGTTATTGTGCTGCTCGACAAAATACCGGCCGATATTCAGCGCGTCGTTTTTACCGTCACTATCCATGAAGCGGAAGCGCGCAAACAAAATTTCGGCCAGGTATCGAAAGCTTATGTCCGGGTAGTTAATAAGGACTCGAATACCGAAGTCGCCAGATACGATTTAAGCGAAGACGCATCTATTGAAACGGCAATGATTTTCGGCGAAATCTACAAACACGGCACGGAATGGAAATTTAAAGCCGTAGGTCAAGGCTATGCGGGGGGATTGGCTGCCCTGGCCCGTCAATACGGAATTAACGTCTAGCGGCAACACTCCACTCATAACGACAATTCACTAAAAATATCGATAATAATCAGGAGAGAATCATGGCTGTATCACTTACCAAAGGCGGTAATGTTAACTTAAGCAAAGAAGCACCGGGCTTGAATAAAATCGTAGTCGGATTAGGCTGGGACGCCCGGGCGACCGATGGCGCGGCGTTCGATTTGGACGCCAGCGCTTTTTTGGTCAAGATGGACGGCAAGGTCCGTTCGGATAGCGATTTTTGTTTTTATAACAACAAGGTGGTCGGCGACGGCGCGGTTCAGCACTTGGGCGACAACACCACCGGCGCAGGCGACGGCGACGATGAAACCGTCAAGGTTGAATTATCGAAGGTGCCGGGCGATTTGGACAAAATCGTGTTCGCTGTAACGATTCATGAAGCCGAAGCGCGTAAACAGAACTTCGGCCAAGTCAGCCATGCTTATATTCGCATTGTTAATGAAGAGGGCGGTGCGGAAATTGCCCGTTACGATTTAAGCGAAGACGCCTCAATCGAGACTGCGATGATTTTCGGTGAAATCTACCGGGTCGGGGCAGACTGGAAGTTTAAAGCCGTCGGCCAAGGTTTTGCCGGTGGGCTTGGGCCTTTAGCCGCTTCTTTTGGGGTTAACGTTTAATTGCCCAGATTGTTTGAACCAATACCGTAACTTCACCATTAACTCCGCAGTCAGGGCAAAATCGGTTAAGTGCGTAATAGCCGGTAAAGCAGTAATTAAAATATTTTATTCGCCACGAAGGCACGAAGGACGCGAAGTTTTTTCTTCGTGTCTTTCGTGCCTCGGCAATTGCTCCTGCATTGCTCTACCTCCTGCATCCATGCAGTCGTTCGTGGTGATAGCGTTTTAAGCCTTTTGTAGATTTGCCGGTCATTAAGGGGACGTTAACACTCACTACAACAAATCATCTATCGAGGTAATATCTATGGCTATTAATTTACAAAAAGGGCAAAAAATTTCGTTGTCCAAAGAATCCGGCGGCGCACTGAGCAAGGTCGTCATGGGGCTGGGATGGGATGCTAAAGCAGCTCCTGTCGGCAAGTTGAAAAGTTTGTTTGGCGGCGGCGGAAGCGGCGACTCGATTGATTTGGACGCTTCTTGCGTGATGTTCGACGATAACAACAAGGTTGTCGACATCATTTATTTCGGTCAGCTGAAAAGCAAGGACGGCAGCGTTGTGCATACCGGCGACAACCGTTCCGGCGTCGGTGACGGCGACGACGAACAGATCAAGGTTGATCTGGATAAAGTGCCGGCCAATGTTAAATCGCTGGTATTTACCGTTAATTCATTTTCCGGCCAGACTTTCGATCAAGTTGAAAATGCGTACTGCCGCATTATCGACAGCGCGAATGATTCCGAAGTTGCCCGTTATACCTTGAGTTCGCAAGGCTCCCATACCGCGCAAATTATGGCAAAAGTGTATCGCCATAATGGCGAATGGAAAATGCATGCGATAGGCGAAAACGGAGTCGGCCGAACCATCGATGCGTTGTTGCCGCAAATTATCATCCATCTGTAGGCATCAATGAGAATTTGGTTTAATCTTACATTTTCTACCATACAATCCGTATTTAGAAATCTTCGCCAGTCGGTTCCGGCTGGCGAAATCACGCTGATTTGCACTCACACCCACCCCCACGCTTCCGCCTTTCTGGCCGCGGACGAGAGTTACCTTGAGCCTGCCGATCTTGTTGAACAAGAGTATCTTGAATGGTGCGTGGATTTTTGCCGGCAGCACAATATCCAGTTGTTTTGGCCCGG
This sequence comes from Candidatus Methylobacter oryzae, assembly GCF_003994235.2. Taxonomy (GTDB): domain Bacteria; phylum Pseudomonadota; class Gammaproteobacteria; order Methylococcales; family Methylomonadaceae; genus Methylobacter_A; species Methylobacter_A oryzae. The sequence continues at coordinate 26,015 of NZ_RYFG02000082.1, read as the reverse complement.
CAAGGAAGCGGTGCTGATCAGTAAGCATCATGAGTTTTTTCAGTCGATTGGCGTGCAGGTGCTGTCGGTTGCCGATTTCGATACCTTGGCGTTATTGCATAACAAGGCCGATTTTTATGCCGACTTGAGTGCAAGCGTTGCGCAAACGATGGATTTTATTGCCGTCAGTGACAGTGAAGCATTCGATTCCGCCGTGTCTCAGTTATCGGTAAAGCATCAAAAATTATGCGTTAAGCCGGCGGTTTCGGTGTTCGGCTTAGGATTTCGAGTTCTGGATACGGAGCGCGACAGCATTACTCAAATCCTTAAAGGCGTTGAATACCAAGTCCCGCATCAGGAGTTGCGGCAGGGTATGACTAACACGCCGGAATTTGCGACCTTGCTGGTCATGGAGCATCTGGGCGGTCCGGAATGGAGCGTCGATTGCGCCGGGCGGCACGGCGAATTGCTGTGCGCGGTGCAGCGTAAAAAATCTCAGTTGCCGGGCGGTGGGCAAATGATCGATAACAATGCCGATATTGACGGCATGGTGACACGGTTAACCGCGCGCTACCGGCTTAACGGCTTGTTCAACATCCAGTTTAAGGAAGGCGCGCACGGCGTGCGTTTATTGGAAGTCAATCCGCGTCCGTCGGGCGGTTTCGGCATGGCTTGCCTGGCCGGCGCCAACCTGGCGCAGATCGCTTTGCGAAGCATTAGAGGCAAAGGATTTCAAACGCCGGCTATTCGTTACGGGCTTAGGGTGAACGAGATCAATACGCCGGTCATAATCGGAAACGATTTGTTGTCAGTAACAAATTGATAGAGAGCCATAGTCATGAGTAACATCGATCCGTTTGAAGTTGTCGAAAGCGAAGCCATTCCCGGCGCGGTATTGGAGGTCGTTCAATATAAAGCGCTAAAAGGTTCCGATGACTTGGATGTTGCGGAAAAAGTGTTTTTTGCCAACCAGGCCGAGATTCACTTAAAAATGATCCGGGTGAAATTGGACCGAAGCGAGCTGCTGATCGAACCGGGTGCTTTGTATTTTATGAAAGGCAGCCTGCAACTCGAATCGACGACTCAGGGAGGTATTGCCAAAGGCTTGATGCGCAAATTCATGACCGGCGAAACCTTGTTCCAGTCACGGATTAAAGGAACCGGCGAGATTTATTTGGAACCCAGCTTCGGACATTATTTGTTGTTCAATATCGATAATGACGCGTTGGTTTTCGATAAAGGCGCGTTTCATTGCGCCACTGCAACGTTAGAAGTCAGCGCGCTTATGCAGAAAAATGTCTCCAGCGCATTGTTTGGCGGCGAGGGATTTTTCCAGACCCAGGTCAAAGGTTCGGGAATTGTGGTTTTAAACTCGCCGGTTCCGGTTTCGGAACTGCTGATGTACGAGTTGGCGGCCGGGGAAAAATTGTCCGTCGACGGCAATTTTGCGTTGGTAAGAACAGCCGGCGTCAGCTTCCAGGCGGAAAAATCCGGCAAGTCGCTGTTTCAATCGGTCACCAGCGGCGAAGGCTTATTGCAAACGTTTACCGGCCCCGGCATGGTCTGGATTGCGCCAACCCAGGGCGTATACAACAAGATGAAAATGGCCGACAGCATTGCCAATTTGAGTCACCCCGAAGGCAGCATGGGGACAAGAACTTGATAACGATAGAGCTAGATACCGGAACTTTGCAGCTTAAGCTGGAGCCCGGACATATCCCGCTTAAGCGCTTACTGGGTTTTGCGGCCAGGGTCAGCAGCAAGCGCAAGTTTTTGTTGGTCAGCAAGATATTGGGCAAGCATTATCCGGTATCGCCGAAGCTGATGAGCTGGTCGTACCGGGCTTTGGCGCGAATGGCGTTAAAACGCGGGGTAGGGGCCGGTTCGGTCTGGATCGGCATGGCGGAAACCGCAACCGGCCTGGGCTACGGTGTGTTTGAAGCGGCTTGCCGCGAAGGTGCTGAACAAGCTTTATTCATCCAAACGACACGCTATCATCTGGACCGCATCGAACGGCTTGAGTTTGAAGAAGCGCATAGTCACGCTACTGACTTTTTTCTGTATTATCCTGAACAATTAAAACACCGGGAGCTGTTTTTAACGGCCGAAACGCTGGTGTTAATCGACGATGAAATCAGTACCGGCAAGACTTTTCTGCGCCTGATTAAAGCCTACCAACGGGTTAACCCTAATCTGCGCAAAGTGTTTATTGTCAGCTTGGTCAATTTTGCCCATCCGGATGACCGCGCGGCTTTGGAAAATCAAGCCGGTGTCGCGGTCGAATGGGTGTGTTTTCGGCAGGGACTGTTACATTTTGAGGATAAGCAAAACGCCGCCATCGACACCATTACCGTCAACGTTTCCGGTAACGGCGCCTGTAAAAAAGCGCTGCTGGCTTGGCCGGGACGCCTGGGTTTAGATGCGCCGATCGGCTTGGAAAACGATGTGGTCGAGCAGTTATGTAACAGCGGATTAAAGCGCGATCAGCGCCCGCTGCTGGTTTTGGGCACAGGCGAATGCAACGCTCCGGCTTATCTGTTGGGGCGGGAACTGGAACGCCAAGGCTTTAAAGTCAAAGTGCAAAGCACAACGCGCTCGCCGATTCATCAAGGCAACGATATTGGCCGCGTGTGCGAATTTAAAGACAATTATTACGACGGCATTCCGAACTTTATTTATAACCTGGATACGGACGATTACAGCGACATTATCCTGTGCCATGAAACGCCGCTGTGCGCGTCGTTAAACGATAGGCTGCACGCATGGCAAGCGATTAGCGCAAGATTTGAATTGCAACCCGGTAAACCTCATGCAAAGCTACATTTTTTTAGACCTTGACGATACGCTGTTCCAGACGTTGAGGAAATGCGCGCCGGGTGCGGATTTGCAAGTGCGGGCTTTCCTGCCCGACGGTACGGCTAATTCATTCGCCACCAAAAAGCAGCAATGGTTGTGGGACTGGTTTTCCAAGGGTTTTAAGATTGTGCCGGTAACGGCGCGCGATGTGCATGCGTTTGAGCGCGTCAACCTGCCGTTCCGGGAAGAGGTGGTGTTGAATCATGGCGCAGTTATCATGGATAAACAGCGCGCGGTCGATAAAGTCTGGTTGGATCGCATCATGCAAACTTTGCCCGAGTACCATCAAAAGTTGTTGGAGGTTTGGGCCGAAATTGAGTTGTATGCAAAACGCCATGCCGGTTTTAAGCCTCGGCTGGTCGACGATTTCGGCATAACCTGGTATGGCGTGATCAAGCATAGCGACGGTACCGAAGCGGTATTAAAAACGTTGTTGGATGAAGTCGTAAAGCCACATCCGCATGTTGCTGACGGCAGCCTGTATTGGCATTTGAACGGTAACAATCTGGCGGTATTGCCGAGAACAATCAACAAAGAAAGCGCGGTCAGTTATTTGCTGGAAGGCTACAGAAAACAGCATCCCGAATTGCTGACCTTTGGCGCAGGAGACAGCAAGACCGATGCGCCGTTCATGGCGTTGTGCGATTATGCATTGATTCCTAAAAATACGCAGTTGTTTCAAACGCTGGCTTTTGCCGATACGCAATAGAACACGGATTGGACTGATTCAGACGGATTACGCTGGTTTCCAAGCTCCTGCTTGGGAACCAGCATGCAGGAGAGGGAGCTTTTTGCTTAATTTAATAGCAGTGGCGCAGGGCGTGGGAACGAGAAAACTTTATCTCTAATATTTTTATGAAAAAAAAACGGATATTTATCAGTGTTCATCAGTCCAATCCGTGTCATCCGTGTTCCATTTATTGCCGAATAACTACTAAATGACCATTCCTTTCACCGGCAGTTATAACTTAGACGACGTACAGTTCCTGCTAAAGCCGATCGCGATGCAGGATACGCCGATCCATATCAAGGAAGCGCTGATTCAATCCGGCAAGAAACATTATTCGGAGATGCTGACGCATGAGTCGTTGCCATCCGAAAGTTATTTGCAGTTGTTTCATCAAGCAATGGCTTTGAATGGGCAACGCATGGCCGAGCATTTACTGGTGTTGGCCAAGCGCATAGTAGAGACCCGGCCGCACGGCATTACGCTGGTTTCACTGGCTCGGGCCGGAACACCGGTCGGCGTGCTGCTGAAACATGTGCTGAAACGTTATTTCGATACCGAGGCTAGCCATTACTCCATTTCGATACTGCGCGATGTCGGCATCGATCAGAATGCTTTACGCCATATTCTGCAAAGCCATGCGCCCGAATCGTTGGTTTTTGTCGATGGCTGGACAGGGAAGGGCGTTATTGCACGGCAGTTGGCCGTCAGCTTGCAGGCCTTTGCCGATACCGACGGCGTCAGCATTTCGCCTGAATTATATGTACTGGCCGATTTATCGGGCAGCGCGGCTGTTGCCGCTGGCTCGGAGGATTATCTGATCCCGTCGTGCATCCTGAATGCGACCGTATCGGGATTGGTCAGCCGTTCGGTTTACGATCCGCAAACGGCCGCGCCGGCCGATTTTCACGGTTGCGTTTATTACCGGCAGTTTGAGCAACACGATCTATCCCGTTATTTCATTGATACCTTGCTGGCCGGCGTTGAACAGGCGTGGCTAAAATACCCGCAAGGTTTTGGAACGGTTGAGCATGACCGTCTACAATTACAACGTATTTCAGAAAAATTATTGGCATGGATTACCGCGCGTTACGGCGTTAAAAAACACAACTACATTAAGCCCGGTATCGGCGAAGCGACGCGGGTTCTATTGCGCCGCGAAGCTCAGGTATTGTTGTTACAGGATTTTGACTGCGAGGCTACGCGTCATTTACGCTGGCTGGCCGAATCCCGGTCCATTCCGATAGATATTCACACCGACTTGCCGTACCGCGCAGTGGCGTTAATTAAACGACTTGCAGGGATGCAGGACGACTGCAAGGATGCAGAAGGTACGACCCCACGGATGGGGGAGGTAGAATCGCGTCTGGAACAGCGATCGAGAGCAACGCATGGAGCAGTTGCCGAGGCAGAGTAATGCAGGAGCAATTACCGAGAGATGCAATTATGAGTAAATCGCCAAAATCTTTTTCGCCTTGGTGTTTAGGCGCGTCACTGTATATGCCCGCGCATCGGCTCGACCTGATGGATTGCGCCAACGGCGAAAAACTGGCAGCCGTGCGTTCAATGATTTTTTGTACCGAAGACGCCGTTTCCGATGCCGATGTACACAGCAGTCTGCGCCATTTAGGGCTTTGTTTGCAGGGATTTAGAGACACGCCGGGCCGGTTCCGCTTTATTCGTGCCAGAAATCCCGGCGTGCTGGCGCGTTTGCTGGCGCTGCCGGGCATTGAAAAAATCGACGGTTTTGTGCTGCCGAAATTTAACGAAAGCAACTTCAATGCTTATTTCGATCAATTGCAGGGAACTGCGTTTAAAGTCATGCCGACCTTGGAAACCAGGGACGTTTTTGACGCCGGTGCGATGCGCGAATTGCGCCAGGGCTTATTGCAGGATGACATTTTTACGCGGATATTAATGCTGCGGATTGGCGGCAACGATTTGATGAACCTGTTAGGCATCAGGCGGCCAAGAAATATGACCTTGTATGAAACGCCGCTGGGGCATGTGATAGCGCAGTTGATTACGACATTTAAACCCTACGGTTTCTCGCTGTCGGCGCCGGTATTCGAATACTTGGAGGATGCCGCCACTCTGCAAAAAGAGATTCGCCAGGATTTGGCGCATGGCTTGATCGGTAAAACCGCCATTCATCCTACGCAAGTGCCGATTATTGAAGCGATGTACGGCGTCGATAGCGAAGACTATGAAATGGCGGTGGCGTTGAATCAAAGTTCGTCTCCGGCGGTGTTCAGGATGCATGACGCGATGTGCGAAGTAGAAACGCATAAACAGTGGGGCCGGGCTATTATCGACAGGCGGCAACACTACGGCGACAGGCGCACACAGGCCTTGCCGGAATATGCCGAATCGTCCTGTTTGACCGATATTACGCAAGTCTCGGACAGGATGGGCTGAAGTACGAAGCCTATGCTATGGCTTCGTTAAATAAAAATAAGAAAAAGGGGGGTGAATGAGTAATCGTATTGATTTGGTTGCCGGGCAGAATTGCCCATTACCGACGACGTCGCTTCATGTTTTGGTCAATCACGGGCAAGGGGCGTCGGGCATGACTGTCGACGTCAGCGCTTTTTTGCTTAACAGCCAGGGCAAAGTATCGACGGACGAGGATTTCATCTTTTTTAACCAGCCGGCCCGAACCGAGCAGGGCGTTTTGCTTGAACCGGACCAGGGCCGGTTTACGCTGCATCTTGACCGCACCGGCGGCGACATCCAGAAAATTGCGCTGGCAATGACCATTACCGACGGTCAGGCAAAAGGGCAAAGCTTCAGCCAACTTAAAAACGTCAGCGTTTTGATCAAGGATTTTTTAAGCGGCATCGAAATCGCCTGTTTTTATCTCGAAACCCAGCAAAACAAGGAATCGGCATTGATTGTCGGCGAGTTTTACCGGCATCAGGATAAGTGGAAGTTTCGCGCTGTCGGGCAGGGTTTTATCGGCGGGCTACAGCCTTTAGCCGAGTTTTACGGCGTCGACGTCGGCGAAGGCGAATCTGCGGCACCGGCGCCGCTGGGAAAATTGAACTTGAGCAAGATCACGTTGGACAAAAAAGGCCAATCGATTTCGCTGGAAAAAACTACCGATCCCGGCGAAATAGTGGTCAACCTGAACTGGAATGCGACACCGGTTAAATCGGTCGGTTCTCGTCACCATGCGCCCGAAGGCATCGACCTGGATTTGGCCTGTCTTTGGGAATTCGAGCAAGGCGAAATCGGCGGCGTACAAGCCTTGGGCGGTCATTTCGGCAACTTGCACCAGTTCCCGTTTATCGAACTGGACCAGGACGACCGCAGCGGCCGTTCGGTCGGCGGCGAAACATTACGCATCAACGGCAAGTATCTGCACGAGTTCCGCCGTATCCTGATTTTTACCTTTATTTACGAAGGCGTGCCGAACTGGTCGCATGTCGACGCGGTCGTCACGATTAAAAGCAAAGACCAGCCGGATATAGAAATCCGTCTCGACAGTTACCGCGACGACCAGTTTCTATGCGCGTTGGCGATGCTCGAAAACATCAACGGCAAGCTTCAGATCACCAAGCTGATCGATTATTTTGCCGGCCATCAACAAATGGATCGCGCTTTCGGTTGGGGCTTAAACTATGCTCCAGGCAGCAAATAAAGCTGAGTTGAGCAGCTTGCCTGCTCAAACGAAACTTATGCCCTTTGGGTATAACAATTACCTAACAACATTAATACCAGGAGAACACAATGAGTTTCGAAAATTTTCTAAGCCAGTTAAAAAGCAAAGCCAACGAGTTGAAAACAGAGGCGTTAAAGTTCAAGAACAAGGATTTTCTGAATGCGGCGATGGCCGGTTCCGCGTTGGTTGCAATGGCCGACGGCAGTATCAGTTCGGAAGAAAAACAAAAAATGATTAAATTTATCGAAAGCAACGATGCGCTGTCGATTTTTACGACCAGCGACGTGATCAAAGCTTTCCAGGATTTTGTCGGCCAGCTTGAGTTCGATAAGGACATCGGCGAAGCCAAAGCTTATGAAGCCTTAGGTAAGATGAAATCAAATAATCAAGCCGGGCGCTTGTTGGTGCGTATGATTATCGGTATTGCTTCTTCGGATGGAAATTTCGATATTTCCGAGAAAAAGGTCGCAAACAGGATAGCCAAGGAATTGGGGATTGATCCTGCGGAATTTGAGTTATAAAGCATTAGAGCTGTAAGGAGGATTTGCCGTTAGGCAATCCTCCACAATTTCAATTGATTATTATCGGCGTTGTGCGTGTAAGGCGGTGATTCAGCTAAACTATATGCACTAAGTTGCATAGAAAAAGAGAGACCATATGAGAGTTTTTTTGATAGCCGTAATTATTGCTTCTTTCGCAGGTTCTGCATTAGCCCAGGATAAAATTGACCGCATGCATGCCGGTATTATGGAATCGTTTACGCCGGATACGGTTAAATGGAGCGATGAACCGATACTTCCTAAGGGGGCCCAAAGTGTAGTCTTAGTGGGTGACCCAAACAAAGCAGGAGTTTTTATCGCTTGGCTGAAATTTCCGCCCAATTATCCGGTTCCTCCACACATACACCCATTTACAGAGGTCATTACAGTCCTACGCGGCAAATTAGGAAATGGTATGGGTGAAACATTCGACACGAAGAAGGGCGAGATGCTTAAAGCAGGTTCCGGTTTTGTGCTACCCGCAAGTCACACCCATTATGTCTGGACAACAGATGAGGAAACAATCATCGAACTAATCGCCACGGGGCCATGGGGCATTACTTATACGAATCCTAGCGATGATCCACGCAAGAAGAAATAGCCTGGTAAGTTAGGCACCGCGTACCTTTTTAGGTTTAATTCATTGGAAGAATTTGAAAATGGTACGCGGTGCGTACCCTACAACTGTTATTGGTTTTCCAAATTTTCTTTAGCCTTCCTCGATTTCCATTTTGAATAGAAGTAGGCTCCTCCCGAGATAACGCCAGTGGCAGTTGCGGCTGCGCCGATAATTGGCGCTGCGGTCACAATCAAGGGCGCGCTCGTTATTCCCAAAGCGACACCTATCGCGCTTAATCCGGTTGGCGCCGCCAATGTCGCCCCAGCTGCGACAAGGCCGGAAGTAATGCCTAATCCCATCGACACGGTTTCTATCCTGTCGGCAACTCTCTTATGATTAATTCGAGTTCTCAATTTCAGTTTCTCCAAATTCAAGGTTGTTCAAATTCAGCGATTCCCAACAATTTATTCTCTAAACATGAATATTTTATATTTTTTCATAAAGGGGGAGAACAATAAAACTTGCAAATTAAGGCAGGGCAATGGCTTGTAGTTGTCAGCTATTTTAGCAGCCGAAAGTGGAACCGGGGGCAAATTTGAAATCTTAGCGGGAATATCGAGAGTAAATAATTTTTATCGATTAGCGCAACAGCGGCTTGTTCTCCATGCTCCGGTGCCAGCGGCCCGCTGGCCGGTTTTCGCGATTCGGACGAAGTAGTGCAGTCGGTCTTTGTTGCCGCCGGCGCGATGGATGATTGTAAGATGCCGGTTCAGAAGGCGCATTGACATGCGCCCATTGAATCCGTTTGTTTAAAAGCTGATATTTCCTTGAACCCAGATCTTTTGCGTATCGGTATTCACAAAGGTATCGGCCGCATTGTAGTTATCGGCGCTGTAATAAGCGTATTTCGCTAACACCGAATAATGTTTGCCGAATTTCTTAAGCGCTGAAAAATCCCACTCATCGCCGTACTTAATATTTCCGGTATCGTCGGTAAAATTATGATAAGTGCCGGTCAATATCACTTCGCCGCGATCAAGGGTGGAAATCGCGGTGGCGAATACGTCGCGAATACCGTTTCTGGGCGTTACCAGGAATAGGTCCGCCCAGCCCTGGAAGGCATGGTTGGTGCCCAGCGGCGTATCGAACGTTTTATTGGTGCCCATACCGTCAAGCTGCTCTATCGCGCCCTGGAAGGTCAGGTTATAGGCGGTGAATCCTCCCATCATGTTAAGACGGTCAACGGCGTATTTGGTCGGACCGTGGCCGTAATCTTCCTGATGGCTCCATTCGGCGGTATAAACCACGCCGTAATTATCCGTTAATTTGTAAGTGTCTCCGGGCTTTTGATAATTGGTCATGCGCAAGCCGTAAGTCTGGCTCGATTTCTCGTAATTTTCCCGTTCGGTGTAATCCAGCCAGTAGCCGTAACCCACTAGGTTGCCGTAATCGCCGACTTTGTAATTGACGTTCAGGATAGGAGCATCGATATGTTCGTTCGTGGAGGTAAAGGTTTGTACGTTGCCGATAAAGCCGGCGTTAATGGTCAGGCCGAAAATTTGCTGGTTGTTGTGGGTGATCAGCACCGAGTCGTAAGTGGTTTCCATCTGCCGCCAGCCGACGTTGCCGATAAAACGGTCGTCATCCAGTTTGATACGTTGGCGCCCGCCTTTAATGACTGTGTCGGGGATGCCGGAATAGCTGAGCCATAACTGGTTGAGTTCGCTTTTTTCCGGGTCGGCAACGGTCGAGTAGCCGGCATTGCCGTTACGCGTGCTGTTGTAATCATCCTGCATCGCAAGGTTGCCTTCGTATTCGGCATAGCCTTGAATGCCGTGAAAAGTCGGCGACAGCAAACCTATCCGCAAGCGGGCGGTATTGGCGTTGGCGGTATGCGGATATTGTCCCCTGAACAGGGCGCCTTTATCTTGATCCACGTTCTCGTAGCGATAATTAAGGTCGAACTTGATCGCGCCGTTTTTACCGTAATGATAGAAATTAAGCGCATCTTCAACATCTTGGGTAATACCGGCCAAGGCTGAGCCGCTCACTACCGATAAGGCCAATAGTGATGCAGATAAAGGGATGGTTCTTTGTTGCTGCGGCATAAAGCCTCCTTTACTAATTTAAAATAACAACTCGGTGTAACGGTTGATTTACCACGAAGTCACTACAGACAAGAAGTTTAGCTGATTCCCAAGCAGGAGCATGGGAATCAGCGTAATAACTTGCTAATGCGTATGGTCGCATTCGCTAAGAAAACTCAAGATACTTTCCCGGTATCTGTAGTAATCGGGGTGCTCCAGCAGGGCTTTACGGCTGCGGGGTCTGGGTAAATCAATGGTTTCGATTTTGCCGATTTTGGCGTGCGGGCCGTTGGTCATCATCACTACTCGGTCCGCCAGCAGGATGGCCTCATCGACATCGTGAGTCACTACTATGGCCGTCACATGGGTTCTTTCCCAAACTTCCATCAACACTTCCTGCAATTCCCAGCGAGTCAGGGAGTCCAGCATGCCGAACGGCTCGTCCAACAGCAGCAGTTTCGGCGACAACGCAAAGGCGCGGGCAATGCCGACGCGTTGGCGCATGCCGTTGGACATATCGCCGGCTTTTTTAAACAACGAATCGCCCAGACCGACGCGGGTCAGGTAATATTCGGCTATATCGTTGCGTTCCGATTTACCGGCGTGCGGATAGACTTTATCAACGCCCAGCATCACGTTTTCAAACGCGGTCAGCCACGGAAACAGGCTCGGTGCTTGAAACACTACGCCGCGGTCGGGGCCGGCGCCGTCGATTTCCTTGTTATCCAGGATAATAACGCCTTCGGATACGCTGTTTAAACCTGCGGTCATCGATAATACGGTTGATTTGCCGCAGCCGGAATGGCCGATGATCGAGATGAATTCGCCTTTTTTCATTTTCAGGTCGAAGCCGTCGACGACTTTGACCGTGCTGTTGCCGTCGGGCGTCGGGTAGATTTTGGATAGCTGCGAAAATTCCAGGTAGCGGGGGCGGTCTATATCGTCAGACGCGGCGAAGGCCGGCAAATTGCGATTCCAATCGGTGCTGGTGTTGGGTTTAACATTGGGCAGGACTATTTTATCGATGGCCGAACCCAGGTTTTTTTCGATGCCGATGTCCATTAAATAACGGGTGATTTCGGCGCGCAGTTTTTTAAATTCAGGGTTATGGTTTAATGCGGTCCGGTCTCTGGGACGGTCTATATTGACATGAAAATCGGGGCCGAATGTCGCATCCGGGCCGGGATTCAGCGGGATGACCCGGTCGGCCATGTAGATCGCTTCATCGACATCGTTGGTAATCAGGATCACGGTTTTCTTTTCTTGCGACCAGATTTGCAGAATCTCGTCCTGCAAGTTGCCGCGCGTCAACGCGTCCAGCGCGCTGAGCGGTTCGTCGAGCAGCAAAATATCGGGGCTGGCCGCCAACGCTCTGGCGACATTGACCCGCTGGCGCATGCCGCCGGAAAGTTCGGCCGGCTTTTTATTCATTGCCGCGCCGAGGTTAACCATTTTGACGTATTTCTCGGTATGCGCCCGGCGTTGTTCGGCAGGCCAGTCTTTGAATATTTCATCGACAGCCAGAGCGACGTTTTCAAATACGGTCAGCCACGGCATCAGCGAATAGTTCTGGAACACGACGCCGCGGTCCGGTCCCGGTTCGGTAATCGCTTGCCCTTGTTTCAATACTTCGCCGCTATCGACTTGGATCAGCCCTGCAATCGCTGAAATCAGCGTGGTTTTGCCGCTGCCGGAAAAGCCGACAATCGCAATAAATTCGCCTTCTTTAATGCTCAGGTTGATGTTGTTCAGTATGGATGTCGCGCCATAGCTTTTGCACACGGCCTTTAATTCCAGTAAAGGCAGTTGGGCGTCATTCGATGGCGCAGGCGGCATGCTCAGAGGGCGTTTGAGCTTTCCTGAGCTTGCCGAAGGGTTCACAATGTTGAGGTTTACGACTGGCATCTCGGCTCCTGGTTAGGCATGGAAAAAGCAGTTGTCCACGAAAATATTCAACGAACGATGCATTAGGGCTTTTCGTGGATAAATTAACGTTAAATTAAAGCGCTCTACCGAAAGAGAATAGGTTCTGTAAGGACTGCATGATGCGGTCCAACGCAAAGCCGATCAGTCCGATAGTAAAGACCGCGACCATGATTCGGCCCAAGGAGTTGGAACTGCCGTTCTGGAATTCATCCCAGACGAACTTGCCCAGCCCCGGATTTTGCGCCAGCATTTCCGCGGCGATTAATACCATCCAGCCCACGCCTAAAGACAGGCGCATGCCGGTGAAAATGTAAGGTAATGCTGACGGCAGGATGATTTTCTTGATTTGCGTGCTCCAGCCGAGACGCAATACTTTGCCGACATTGATCAGGTCGTTGTCTATCGAAGATACGCCGACAGCGGTATTGATCAGCGTCGGCCACAGCGAGCATAGCGTGACGGTAATCGCGGAAGTCAGGAAAGATTTTTCAAACCAGGAGTCAGGGCCGCCGACATACACGGCGCTGACCACCAGCGTGACGATAGGCAGCCAGGCTAGCGGCGATACCGGCTTGAAGATTTGCACCAGCGGATTGAGCGCGGTGTTGAAGAGCGGGCTCATGCCGCAGAACAGGCCAAGCGGCACGGCGACTAAGGTTGCAATTACAAAGCCTGCAAACACTGTGCAAAGGCTGGTGAAAATTTTGTCCAGATAAGTGGCTTGGCCGTTGTAAGGACGGATTTTGATTTCAGCGCCGGGGTCTTCCGCGCGTTTTTGCTCGTTGCGGGCTTGTTGGCGTTTGTAATATTCGGCTTCTTTGGTCCGTTCGGCGAAATGGTCGTCCAGTAATCCGGCGGCTTCATTCCATACCGCGACAGGGCCGGGAATCGCGCCGAGACTGGTGTTGACCTTGGACGCGGAAAAGCTCCACAGTCCCAGAAAGATCATAAACGCGAATATCGGCACGCCCATCACCAGCCAGAGTTGGCGAATTTGCTGCGAAGGATTGTCTCCGGCGGCAATTTTTACCAGAGGAACAAACCAGGTAAAGCCGGTTATGGTTAAAAATTTTATCAGTCGGTTATGCATGGTTGATACCTCTAAAAGCGGGTGAAAGGTTAAAGGTAAAAAAGCGCGTCCTTGCACTAAAGTAACGTCCATTGTTTAGGTCGGCGCTTACACTTTTGTCGGGCTGGGGTTCCTATGCTCTAGCTTGGGAACCCAGTGTTGGAAGCTCTAACTTCCCGTTTTGCGACGCTAAAGCGTCTCTATTGCATTCCCATTTATGCTCCAGAGGGTACGCCGGAGCGTGGGAACGATGCTATGCAACTACTCAACCACTTTGCCGCCAACCACTTTTTGCTTGCCCTTCAGGCCGATAGGAAACTTAGCCAGGTAATCGTTTGGCTTGGTGGCGTCAAACGTAATGCCGTCAATGAAGTCCGAACTAGGCGGTTTGATGCCGGTTTCGTTGTCGGCAGGAAAATCGGAGGCTTTGGCTTTACCTTCGGCAACCAGCGCCTTGGCCGCGGCCATGTAAACGTCGGGGCGATACACTTTTTTAGCGGTTTCCAGGTACCAGCTATCGGGTTTGTATTCGTTGATTTGGCCCCAGCGGCGCATTTGCGTCAGGCTCCAGACCGCATCGCTGTAATAAGGATAAGAACCGTTATGGCGGAAAAATACGTTGAAATCGGGTAATGGACGTTTATCGCCTTTTTCGTACTCGAACGTGCCGTTCATGCTGTTTGCAAGCACCTCGTAATCGGCGCCGACGTATTGTTTTTGCGACAGCATTTCCACGCCTTCATTGCGGTTCTTGTTGTTTTCCGCATCCAGCCACATTGAGGCGCGGATTAATGCTTTAACGACGGCTTTGTGGGTGTTGGGGTTTTTATCGGCCCATTCTTTGTTCACGCCGAAGATCTTTTCCGCGCTGTTTTTCATCAATTCGTAATCGCTGATGACCGGTACGCCGATGCCTTTGAACACCGCTTGCTGGTTCCACGGTTCGCCTACGCAGTAGCCGACAATCGTGCCGGAATCCATCGTGGCCGGCATTTGCGGCGGCGGTGTTACGGACAGCATCGCTTCGGCGTCGATTTGGCCGGACGTATCTTCGGGCGGCGCATAGAATCCGGGCTTGATGCCGCCGGCGGCCAGCCAATAACGCAATTTCATATTGTGCGTACCGACCGGAAAGGTCATCGCCATGTTGAACGGTTTGCCCGCGCTTTTGTATTTCTCAAGTACCGGTTTCAGCGTATCCGCTTTGATCGGGTGCACCGGTTTGCCGTCTTTCATCGGAATTTGCGGTTTCATCTGATTCCAGACGTCGTTAGAGACGGTTATCGAGTCGCCGTTTAAGGTTAAAGTGAATGCACTGACAATATCGGCTTTGGTGCCGTAGCCGATCGCAGTGCCAAAGGGCAGGGTTGCCAGCATATGCGCGCCGTCCAGTTCGCCGCTGACGACGCGGTCCAATAAAACTTTCCAGTTGGCTTGCGCTTCCAGTTGTACGGAAAGGCCTTCATCTTCGAAATAGCCTTTTTCCAACGCAACCGCCAGGGGCGCCATATCGGTCAGCTTGATAAAGCCGAATTTTAAACTGTCTTTTTCCAGTTTTTCAGCTGCATAAGCCGCGCTGCTTGCAATTGATACTGTTGCTGCGGCAATCAGTGCGGTAGCGAGCTTTTTGATAGTAAATCGTCCGGTTTGTTTCATGTTAACCTCAGCAGGTTTCAAAAAAATCAGCAAAAAAAAAGCGTCACCTAACGGAATACAGGATGTATTCTGTCCGGTAGACGCCTTTGTCTGTTTGGGTTCGCCGTTGAACCGATGTTTTTTTAGTGCCCCGTCGTTGGAGCTCCTGTATTGATTAAAGCAATCGTTGTGCCAAGGACTGGATTACGGGCTTAAGCTAATGAATATCAATGGTTGTGGTGGGTGTTGGGTGCTGTAGCGTTGTTAGTAATGCATCAATCTTGTGCATTTTGCTACGTATCCGCACCAACAATGAAGAACCTTAGCGGCTATGCGCTTCCATGTCTTCCAATTCGATATTCAGCGCTTTGGTTGATAGCAACAGCTCGCTTATCGATGCCAGCAACGATAAAACAATAAAAGCCATGCTGAAGCCGAAAGTCATGTTGCCGTAGTATTGTTGCCCATAAAAAATCAGGCCCATGGCCAGTGTGCAACAGATAATTCCGACGACGCCGAATATTTGCATCGCGACAATAAAACGGATGCGCAGTCTTAAGCTGTCGATCTGCTTTTTGGCAACCGGACTTTGGGTTTTATTGAACAGGTTATGCTGTTCCCTGATCCGGTTGGCAATTGCCAGGAAACGGTTCGAATAAGCCAGAAACAAAACCGAAATGGCTGGAAATAACAGGGCAGGGGTGGTGATGGTAATATCCATGATTATTTATGATCGATAAGGTTTGTTAGACAGGACGAATTAAAACTCATCCCATTCGTCATGATCAGCAAGTTGTAGCTGTAACTTTCTGCTGGAGGGTGCCGGCAGTGCGTTTTCTTTTTTTGCGGTTGGCAAATATCGATGACTGCTTCTTGAGCCGGCCTCGACTTTAAAGCTGCTTACCGCGACTACCAGGTTCTTTGCTTGATCTTCCAGTAATTCCGCAGCCGCGGCGGCTTGCTCTACCAACGCGGCGTTTTGTTGGGTGACATCGTCCATTTGCGCGATAGCCTGGCTGACTTGTGCGATGCCGGAGCTTTGTTCGGAAGATGCCGAGGTGATTTCGGACATCATATCGGTGACGCCGCGGATTGAGCTGACAATTTCTTCCATGGTCAGTCCGGCTTGGGTAACCAGCTTACTGCCCCCTGAGACTTTTTCCACCGAATTATTGATCAATTCCTTGATTTCTCCGGCAGCCGTCGCGGCGCGTTGCGCAAGATTACGCACTTCGACGGCCACGACGGCAAAGCCCCGGCCTTGTTCGCCGGCTCGGGCGGCTTCTACTGCGGCGTTGAGCGCAAGAATATTGGTTTGGAACGCGATGTCGTCAATCACCGAGATAATGTCGCCGATTTTATGTGAAGACTCGTTGATCTCATTCATTGTCTCGACTACTTGGGTGACCGCCTTCACGCCTTTGCCGGCAATGTCGGAGGCATCAACGGCGAGCCGGTTGGCTTGTTGGGCATTGGCGGCATTATGCTGTACGGCGGAGGTCAGTTCCTCCATGCTGGCGGCGGTTTCTTCGAGGCTGGCGGCTTGTTCTTCAGTACGGTGAGACAGGTTATTGTTACCTGCTGCAATTTCTTTAGACGCTGTGCTGATCGTATCGCTAGCTTCTTTAATGTTGCCTATCAAGCCTTTGAGGTTTTCTACAATGTTATTCATGCCGGCAATAACTTCGCCGAAAGTGCCGGGGTAGCTTTTGTCGATGGTCTGGGTTAAGTCGCCTTGAGCAAGGGCTCCGGCAACATGCAATACCTCATTAAAGCCGGCGTCACAGGTTTCCATCAAGTGATTGAGATTGCTCAGGATTCCTTTGAACATAAATTCGAATTTATCCGGATGAGTACGTTTTGAAAAATCACCTTGAGCGCCTGCTTCTGCAAGCATTTTGATTTCGTTGTTTACTGCGAGGAAGGTTTTTTTCGATTCCTGCATAATCTCGGTAATGACGACGGTTTCCCCCGGCAAAACGTCCATATCGACCGAAAAATCACCTTTTGAATAGCGGGCGACGATATCGATCAACTTTCTGTTAATCCGAATACGCGATTGGATTAAGTCATTAATTTCAGCAGCTATCGTGCTATAAACGCCGGGGAATGAAGAACTATTAAGCTGCTCTTTGACCCAACCCTGTGCGTGTTTTCGAGCCATGTCGTTCAGGCTTGCAACGAAAAAATTAAGAGCGTCCTGCATGCTTTGCATCGAACGCAAGAGATCCCCGATCTCATCTTTTTGAGTCGTATCAATGTTGGAATTCAGATTGCCTTCGGCAATAGCCCCGGCCACTTGCTGCGCGGTTTTGACGGACCGGATAATGCCGCGGCTGACGATGGCGGTCAACGTGACTGCCGCTGCGATGCTGAAAGTAAAAATACCGATCAGTACGATGCTGTACCATCGGATTGTTTGTTGAGCTTGCGTTTCATCGCTTGTATTGCGAACTGTTACGGTCTGCACCACTTTATCGATTGCGAGACGGTGTTGTTCATAAGCCTGACGCATTTTTTGCAGGCTGGCCAGTGAAGCGTTGCGATCTCCTGATTGGATCGCAGGCAGAAAATGCCGGTCTGCTTCGTTATAAAAATCCTGGGCGGCCTGGTAAGAGTCTTTAAGCAAAGGCGTATCGAGTTCCTGTTCCAACGCTTGGCCTAACCAGTAGCTATGACGGGACCCGTATTCCGTTTTTAGGGCCTGAAAACGCGTTACCAGCGTGTCGATTTCTACGGGATCGGCGGTTTGGGTTAATTGCAACGTTAACAAATATGATTCGATAATGTATTCGGGCGGAGGCAGTACGTCGGCAATAATATCCTTGCCTTGAACGATGCGCTGATAAACCGGACCGTTAACATTGAGTGTATTCATGGCCGTGAACGTGGCGAAACCAAATAGCGAAAAACCGATAACCAACGTGCTTACAATAATCCTAAAACGCATTTTGATAGTTAATTGTGCAGAGTTTTTCAAGATGTTCAGCATGATGTACACCTAAATTTTGTATGTATTAAGTTATTCGTGAGCCGGTAGTTTAGTCATTAACATAGGGCAGAAAAAGCGTTGCCAAACGGAGTGAGGCTAATGTGCTTAGTTTGATAGACGCTTTTACCGATAAGATTCGCCATTCAACCTTTAGCTTAATGCTCCGCCATTTTGAGGCTACGGTAACGTTAAAGCAAGCATTGTGCCATGATTAACGGGTTCTTGTTGGGAATCAATAATTTTTTGTGAATTAAGTGAAGCGATAACGATGGCATAGAACCTGCTTGATTTTAATAACTATGACTAATTTTTAGAAAGTAAGTCCGTCGAAAGATATGAAAACATTCATCAAGGTAACGGAGATATGGGTTCCCACGAAAGATCGTACTCGCTTGGAGTTTAGCTCGGGCTTGTATGGGCCTTTGAATGAATTTAGGGTTGCCAGCGAAAAAGAATCCTTTGCGTTTGATGAAGGCTTGCCTGGAAAGGCATGGGCCTCCGGCCATCCTGTCGTATTAACGGAATTCGATAATTCTTATTTCAAGCGGACGAAATCGGCCAAAAAAGCGGGTTTAACCTGCGGTATTGCGATTCCTGTTTTTTCCGGTGAATTTATAATGGCTGTGGTTGTTTTCCTGTGTGGCGATGATAAGCACCATGCCGGTGCGATAGAGGTGTGGAGCAACAGCTTGAAGAAAAATACTGAGCTGGCAATTAATGATGGGTATTACGGCACGTTGACTGCGTTTGAAGAAATATCCAGAAGAATGCATTTTGTCAGGGGCTATGGTCTGCCAGGGCAAGTATGGGAGACAGGTATGCCTGTACTGATAGAGGATCTGGGGCACGCATCCGCTTTTATCAGGAGCGCGGATGCCAGAAAAGCCGGAATAACGACAGCCTTAGGTATTCCGGCGTCAGTTGTTGGCGATAAGATTTATATCATGACATTTTTATCGGCTAAAGCGACGCCGATTGCCAGGCGCATACAAATATGGGGGCCGGATGAAAGCGGTCAACGGCTGGTGTGCCAGGCGGGGTACAGTAAACAAAATGATGAGCTGGCTGAAATTTTTGAGACTATCCCGGTGCGCAAGGGCGAGGGTATCTTAGGTAGGGTATGGTTAACCGGCGTTCCTGCGATTAGAACTAATTCCGAAGCGGCTGTCGTGGATGGCTGTTTGAGTTCGATGTTGGCAATTCCCGTCATCGACAACGGGAAGTTGAAAGCTGTGGTTGCTTTCCTGTTTTAAGCAATTTTTCCTCAAACGGGTGTATAAAAGCGGTTCAAATTTGTTGTCCGGTTAGTGCCGGATCTCAGGGTCTAAAGTTATAGCCATTCCGCGGCAATGTCGATTAATAAAATGCGTTCCTCGTCCAGCCTAAGCGACAGGGTTTTGCAAAGCGTATCGCTATTGAAATCGCGATAGCGTTCGGAGGTTACCAGGCGGTAACTGTCTTCCGTCGACTCAAGGGCCAGTAGTTGATAAATATAAGGCCGCCATGCCCAGTTAAAGCCGATCTGAGCGGAATCCTCGAGCCATCGGCCTTCGCTAAAGTTGTAATTCGATGAGATTTGGTCGCCTTCGTTATTGCATAAATAGAAGCGCAAAATGCCGCTGTTTTCAAACGGATGTCTTGATAATTCGTTGAGGTTGACGCCGTTTTCCAGCGCTTTTTTCAGGGGCTCGATCAAGCCTTTAATATTGGCGATAAACTGTATCTTGTGTTCTTCCTTGGCTAATGTTTTTTTAAGGAAGGTTTTTCTTAGCGAACTGATCTGTTTTTGATAATGCAGCGGATCTTTAAATTCCGCTGTGGCAGGCGAAAACAGATAGCCTTGCATATATTGAGCGCCGCAGCTCAAACCGAAATGGAAATCCTCAACGGTTTCCACGCCTTCGCAAACAATGCGGCAACCGGTGCGTTTCGCCAGACGCGATATCAAATGCACAACATCGCTGGCTATACCGCCTTTGGCTGCATTCTGAAAGAGCCGCATATCCAGTTTGATAATGTCGGGTTGTATGGCCATGACTCTTTCCAGTTGGGAAAAGCCGGCGCCAAAATCATCAATGGCTATTTTCAAACCGTGTTGGCGGTACAGGTCGGCAATGGCGACGAGTTTGTCCAGATCGCCTTTCGATTCGGTTATTTCGATAATGACGCGGCTTCTATCGACATTAAATTCGTTCAGCATAAGTAATGTCGGCAGTGCCTTAAAGTCAGCAAGATGATCAATCCATGCGGCGGAAATATTAATCGTTAAATAACCGTTGTAGTTCGATTGGCTGAATCTCTCCAGCGCTTGACGCCGGACTTGGCGGTCCCATGCTATCAGCTGTTCTGCTGAAAAATTCGAAGAAGAAAATAATTCGCCGGCCGACCTGACCCGGCCATTTGTATCATATTGCCGGGCTAACGCTTCATAGCCAATGATAGTACCGCTGGCAGCGCCGATAATCGGTTGAAAATAAGGGAATAATTTTTTTTCTTGAGTCATGTCGAGATAATTTATTTTTAAGGCATTCTGCCACTGAACTTGCATAACTTGCATTTTTGGCGCTCCGGCGCGAAAGTCTTTATATTTAAGTAAAGAAAGCAAGCGATGTGCCAATATTAAATGGCGGTAAAAGCGTAAGGTTTTGTCTCCGATTTAAGTAGATGTAGCATGTTCTCTCTGGGGCATGAAGATTTTACTTGTTAAATTGTGGTGCGCCGAATTGGTGCGTTTTTGTAAGAACATGCACCAATTGAGGTGTTTTAATGGGGTGATTAGACGTTCCAAAATGTTGATAATGATTAAAACGGGGCTCACTTGACTGGCAAAAATCTATGCGAATGATAAATGGCAGCTATCATTTTCGGAATTCGGGAGATGTTTAAAATAAGTGCTCATCCTGCTAAATAATTGATGTTACGCAGGCAAAAAACGAAGTTAGAAACTTCAGTTTAAAGAAGCCCGTTCTGGCGAATAGGTGCATTAGATTCAGGATTGCCGATATGTTTGGGTGAATATATAACATCACGTTACTGGCAAACTTTTCTAAGGAACTGTATAAAAATATGATATATTCGTTTGCGACTTTGGGGGTATTCCAGTAGGAATGTAACATTAATTATTATATCAATATCAGCGTGTTACGGGAATTTTAGACGCTGTTTGTTTAAGCCTGACAGCTTATGATTTTGCATTAACTCTCCGTTAGGTACCGTGGGCGGACAGATTCAAAGCCGCTGCTTTGCCGTGGCAGTGCGAAATAAAGTCAGCGCAACTGAAAGATACTTATCCATTAGAATATTTTTCCCATATCGTGATCGCCCTTCCAGTCTTATTTTCCAGCTAATAAATGCCCGATAAATATCCTCATACCACCATACAGTGCCTTACTGCGATTGCTCAACATCACGGCTTGCAAATCAATCCGGAATGGATAATACAGGAATATGCATTGGGGGAAGAAGAGCCCGCACCTGCTTTATTATTGCGTATTGCTTCGGAAATCGGTTTGAAAGCGAAGGTCCATAAACTGACATGGGAAGGGTTGTTAGCTCAGGGAGGCGTTTTTCCTGTATTGGTTAGGTTACGCAATGGACATAGCGTAATTGTTGTTGGGGTGAAGGCTGAAGGCAATGGCAAAGTTGGCGTTCTTGATCCGCAAATCAGTGGCGCAACAGTGGCTTTGCAGGATAAAGATCAACTGTGCCGGCACTGGGACGGCGATGTTGTATTTCTTAAGCGCAGTCATTCACTGACTGACCCTAAGCAACCTTTTGGCTTGCGTTGGTTTATTCCGGAAATATTGAAGCAAAAGACGGCCTTTAGAGATATTGCAATTGCGGCCATAGCCATGCAGTTCCTGGCGTTGGCATCGCCGATCTTTTTTCAGCTGGTGATTGATAAAGTTCTGGTCCACGAGAGTACTTCCACGCTTTGGGTGTTGGGCGTCGGTATTACCATTGCGCTGGCGTTTGATGCGATTTTTGCCTATCTGCGCCAGCTGCTGACGCTTTCAGCGACTAACAAGATAGATATGCGGCTTACTCGCCGCACTTTTGGGCATCTACTTTCTTTGCCCATCGATTATTTTGAAACGACAACCGCCGGCGTGATTACTCGCCATATGCAGCAATTGGAAAGCATTCGGCATTTTCTGACCGGAAGGCTATTCATTACAGGACTTGATACGATTGGATTATTCATTTTTCTGCCGATTCTGTTCACTTATTCAAACAAGCTGGCAATTATTGTTTTGGCGTTTACGCTATGTATAGCCGGCATTATTGCCGCGCTTTTGCCGACCTACCGAAGACGGCTTAATGCTCTTTATTCAGCCGAAGGTAGGCGTCAGTCTATGTTGGTAGAAACAGTTCATGGCATGCGAACGGTAAAAGCGCTGGCAATCGAGCCGATTCAGCGACGGATTTGGGATCAAATTTCGGCTGAGGCTATTACCATGCATTTTCGGGTTGGGAAGCTTGGGATTATCGGAGGAACTGTTACCGATTTTTTAGGCAAGATGTTGCCTGTGACGATTATTGTCCTAGGTGCTCAGGATGTATTTGATCAAACTTTGTCGGTGGGGGCTTTGATCGCGTTCCAGATGATTTCATCGCGAGTGTCTTCGCCGTTAATTGCTATTGTCGGTTTGATTAATGAATTTGAACAGACCGCCTTGTCTGTTCGTATGTTAGGCGAAGTTATGAATCGCCAGCCTGAAGGGCGTGTAGGTGCCGGAGGTTTACGGTCGCAGCTTTTAGGGGAAATTACATTTCAGGATGTAACGTTCCGTTATCCCGGTGCAAGCGCAACAGCGCTGGACCGCGCCACGTTCAAGGTTCCTGCCGGTGCGATAGTGGGCGTTGTTGGACGTAGCGGTTCCGGTAAAACGACACTGACAAAATTAATTCAAGGACTTTACAGCATACAGGAAGGTATCATTCGATTCGATGGAATCGATGCGCGCGAGATTGAGCTCGCACATTTGCGCCGTCAGATTGGGGTCGTGTTACAGGAGAATTTTCTGTTTCGAGGAACTGTTCGTGAGAATATTTCAATGGCTAAACCTGACGCCACTTTTGAAGAAATTGTTGCCTCGGCTCAGGCGGCAGGTGCCGATGAATTCATTGAACGATTGCCGCAAGGCTATGATACTTTGCTCGAAGAAGATGCGGCCAATCTCAGCGGAGGACAAAAGCAACGACTATCCATTGCCCGCTCCTTGTTATCTAAGCCGCGTATTTTGATACTTGATGAAGCCGCGAGCGCACTCGATCCGGAAAGCGAAGCTATTTTTATTAAAAATCTCTCGCGTATTGCGGTCGGACGCACAGTTATTATGATTTCTCACCGTTTATCTACGTTGGTCAATGCCCATACCATTCTGGTGATGCAGCATGGGCGGTTGGTTGACAGCGGCCGTCACGAAGAATTATTAGCACGCAGCTCAACTTATCAACACTTATGGAACCAACAAACCAGTCATTTGTAGGCTTGGCGCCAACAAAGCCAAAGCCGGGCAAAAGCGAAACCGTTATTGAATTTCTGCCCGATGCGGATGAGATCGAGCGCAGTCCTCTGCCGCGTTCGGCGAGGACCACCCTGCATGTTTTGCTGGCAGCCTTGATTTCTTTTGTGATATGGGCCAGTTACTCCGACCTTGACCGGGTTGTTGTGGCGCATGGCCGATTGATCACCCCATTGCCGAATATACTGGTTCAGCCTTTAGAAACTTCGATTATTCAGAGTATCGATGTACGAATCGGCCAAGTTGTAAAAAAAGGAGAGAAGCTGGCGACGTTGGACCCGACTTTCGCGCAAGCCGATGAGGTTCAGTTGAGAAAGCAGTTGAACAGTTTGGAAACGCAATCAAAAAGTCTTGAGGCCGAGCTTTCCGGCAATAATGCATTAAGCAACATGAGTGCCGATGCGGATAGCCAGCTACAGGCTGAATTGTCTGTTGAGCGACAAGCCAACTACCGGGCCCAGCTTGCTAAAATGGATGAAAATATCGCCCGTTTGCAGGCTACGTTGATAACTAATCGTCACGATCAACAGATGTTGACTGAGCATCTAAAGCCGTTACAAGAAATTGAAAGCATGCAGGAAAAGCTGGTTGCTAAAAATTTTGGCGCGCGAGTGCGCTTGCTAGAAGCGCAGGAAAAACGTCAAGAAGTTGAGCGCAATTTACAGCTTGCAAAAAATCATGAACAGGAAATCAAACGTGAACTGGCAAGTATGGAAGCAGAGAAAACAGCTTTCAAGAAAGGCTGGCGTCAAAAAATGATGGAGGAGATGTTGTCGACCTCTCGTGATCGAAATACAGTGAGTGAGCAACTACAAAAAGCAGATAAACGTCGTAAGTTAGTCACATTAACCTCACCTTCCGATGCAGTGGTGCTGGACATTGCAAAATTATCATTGGGATCGATTGTTCAGGGAGGGGGCGTATTCTTTACATTAGTTCCGCTGGGTACAGAGCTGGAGGCTGAAGTGCAAATCGACTCAATGGACGTGGGTTATGTAAAACTAGGGGATAAATCTCGTATTAAATTGGATGCTTTCCCTTTTCAAAAACACGGAATGCTTGATGGAGAAGTGCGTACGATGAGTGAAGATGCTTTTCGAAAGGAAGAAGAGGCAGGGCAAAGTATGGATGCATTCTATAAGGGTAGAATAAGTTTAGGCAATTCGCATTTGAGAAAGATGCCTGAGCGAGCCCGATTGTTACCCGGAATGACTTTAACTGTGGAAATTGTGGTTGGAAAACGTTCTGTGATTTCTTATCTATTATGGCCGTTAACCAAAGCATTAGATGAGGCCATGCAGGAGCCATAGGAATAATAACGACTACTTCATTCTAAAGGTTATTATTGATGGAAGTCAGTTTATGTCATTTTTATGGCAGTTCTCTGCCGTATTTCAGTGTCGGTTTTCAGATCTAATCAAATTAAAAAACACAGTCAAATATCTAAGTATTTGAGTAAAAAGTATATTCTGTTAACGGCATGTGCCTTGCTCTATTTGTTTTGGTTTTTGTCTGTTTCCGATACGTTTTGCAGTAGTTATCGTTGTCCCCGGATGTGAGAGGGTTAGTTGAAAGTATCTTTAGAGTAAAAGTGTGAGTTAGTTCGCAATAATGCAAGGTGTTTAGGGACTGTATAAAAAGATTAAGCCTTTTATGCGGTAGTATTTGGACTAGTTGTTGTTCGAATAGCTGAGGTCAATAAAAAATTGAAAAATTAATTAAAGTTTAAGAAGGCATGGCCGCCAACTACGTCAGCTTAATAGTTTATTAATTCTGAGACTAATTAATGAATGGTAGAAATTCAGTTAGTTTCGGATTCGATTTACAGTCATTATTGCAATTAAGAGAATAACGCAACAGCCAGAATGTTTTCGCGCATATCGATTGTATAGAGTTGATATTTAACAACTATTTTATATGCGCTTAAAATTTAAAGGCAGTGTCTCGTTTTTTCAAAGAGACAGACAGTTTATGAACAATGCAATAACATAAATTTTTATTAGAGTGGTTTAAGGAGAATAACAATGGCATCAATAATATCATCAATGAGTACGTCGCAAATTATTGCGCTGACTACATCACAAATTGTATCCCTTGCCACCTCTGATATAGATGCCCTAGGTACCTCCCAAACAATTGCATTAACTACTTCTCAGATTTTGGCATTGACCACTTCGCAAGTGAAGGCCTTAACTACTTCCGATATCGCGGTTTTAGGCACTTCGCAAGCCATTGCCCTGGAGACCTCCGACGTGGCGGCGTTGAAGAGCGGCCAAATCGCGGCGTTGGGGACTTCCAATGTCGCGGCTCTAGGCACTTCGCAGGTGGCGGCGATCAGTACCTCAGCTATCGCGGTCTTGGGGACGTCACAGGTGGCGGCATTGACCACTTCGCAGGTTGTGGCGTTGGCCACGAAACAAGCAGCAGCCCTGTCCACCGCAGCTATTGCGGCTT
>NZ_RYFG02000081.1 GCF_003994235.2 Candidatus Methylobacter oryzae | reverse complement strand
GGCCGTTTGCCATGCGAAAGTAGGGAATTGCCAAGCGCCTAAAACCAAAAACCCAAGCTTAATCGCTTGGGTTTTTTTTTGACTTGCGTTTTTGGGCTACTCAGTCCAAAAAATGTATCGGCAGGTAAGGATCACGTCTTATTTTTAAAACCTGTTCGCTTTGCTAAAAATTGTTATAGTGTCGTCAATATTTCTGAAAATTTTCCATCAGTTGGCTATCAAAATAACGTGGAGTTTGGACGAGTTTAGAATGGTATTCAGTTGAGAATTAAGGCATGATAATAGACACGTTTGACCCGGTTCGAACCTCGCTGTTAAAAGGCGTTAATCTAATTGAAGCCAGCGCCGGTACCGGCAAAACCTATGCAATTGCAATGTTAGTGCTGCGTTTTGTGGTTGAGCAGGGGATTACGATCTACCAATTGCTGGTGGTCACCTTCACCCAGGCAGCCACGGAAGAGCTGAAAGAGCGTATCCGTTCCCGGTTGGCTGAGGCCAATCAGGCCGTGGACGGGGATACGGACAATGTTGACGGCAATATTATCCGTTGGCTATCCGGTCTCGACATAGAACCTCAATTGATCAAGCAACGTCTGCAAATGGCATTGTTAGATATAGATCAGGCCGGAATTTTTACCATTCATGGCTTCTGTCAGCGCGTATTAAAAGAACACGCACTGGAAAGTGGGCAGTTATTCGATATTGAACTCACCGGCGATTTGGCCGAAATTAAACAAGCTTGTTCGGACGATTTTTGGCGTAAGCAGATTTACCAACGTTCGCCATGGGAAGTTGAGATATTAACGAAGAGCTTTAAAACCCCGGATATATTGCTCGCCAGCGTTGCAGCATTCCCCGACAACGGTTTGGGAATTTTAATTTATCCGGTTTGTGAAAGTCTGGATAACGCATTAACAGCATTACAACGGCAAGCGGAGCTGGCGAAAGATTCAGTCGACGTAAGCGCGAACGTTATATGCAATTGTTTCGCTGACGGCAAATTCAAGCCCGCTTATGTCGACGCTTTTGATGATCACTATAACGCGTTAAGCGCATGGCTGCATGGCTCCACCACCGGCGTTCCCGACGCTGAAGCGTTTGCTTTATTTACAAAGAAGGGTTTGATGGAAGCTCTGCATGGAGGCAAATTCAAAGCCAATAAAACCCAGACCGGAGAACAGCGCAAGGCGGAGTATCTGATTGAATTATCAATAAATACAGAGGTTTTCGATGCGTTGGCTTTAGCGTTCACGCAAGTCAGTTTGTCATTACGCAAGACGCTGTTAGATCATTTGCGCGAGGAGCTGGATAAGCGTTTACAGCAGCTTAACGTGTTGTCATTCGATGACTTAATTACCCGTTTGGCAGAGGCACTGCAAAGCGAAAAAGGCGAACTGTTGACAGCAGAACTGCAACAGCGTTTTGAAGTGGCGTTGATTGATGAGTTTCAGGACACCGATGATAACCAGTGGTTTATTTTTTCCTCACTATTTGCCGCGCCTAGCCAATATCTCTATTTAATCGGCGATCCTAAGCAGGCAATTTACAAGTTTCGCGGCGCGGATATTTACTCATATCTGAGCGCGCAAAAGCAAGCCGATCATCAATTTACGCTAGATAAAAATTGGCGATCGCATCCTAATCTAGTCGAGGCAGTCAATGCGTTGTTCCGGAGAGACCGGGCATTTTTCTTGGATGGGCTAGATTTTTCCAGCGTCAATCCGGGCTTGTCGACTGATGACGGTGAGTTATATCATGCAGGACAAGCCACGCAACCGATGGAGCTGTGGCAATTACCCGAAGCCGATAGTAAAAGCGGCTATTGGACGGCAGGCAAGGCAGCAGAAATAATCAGAAATGCCGTTGTCAATGAGGTAGTGGAGTTACTGAGCGGCGATTACAGCTTGCAGCCGATGAACCGGAATTTACGCCCCAATGATATTGCGATTCTGGTAAGAACCAATACCCAGGCTAGAGAATACCAAGCTGCGTTGCGCTTGGCAGGCGTACCCTCAGTGTTAAACAGCACGGAGTCGGTTTTTGCTTCGCAAGAGGCGGTCGATTTATACAGTTTGCTGCTGGCCGTGGCACATCCTGGCGACAGCCGCCTACTCAAGCAGGCCTTGGCTCTGGATTGGTTTGATTTAGACGGGCAGACACTCTATCTGCTTATCAACAGCGAAATCGAGCTTGATGCCTGGATGTCTCGATTTCTTGGATATTTCCTGGATTGGCAGCAAAATGGTTTGATGGTGATGATGCAACATTTGCTTCGCCAAGAAAAGGTCCGGGCCGGCGTGTGTAAAACATTAATGGCGGAACGGCAACTTACCAACCTGTATCATCTTATCGAGCTGGTACAGCAGGCCGCTGTTGATGAGCATTTGGGCATTAACAAAACCCTGGACTGGTTACATAGTGCGATTACCAAGGCAGATAACGCGGAAGACCGACAGTTGCGTCTTGAAAGCAATGACGATGCGGTCAAAATTGTGACCATGCATCGCTCCAAGGGATTGGAGTATTCGGTGGTGTTTTGTCCTTATCTTTGGCAACGTAGCGACCGCTTAAAAACCGAACATTCATTAATCAGATGTCATGAAAACGGCCGGATAATAGTCGATTTAGGCTCAGAGCATTTTGAACGATACCGGAACATGGCGTTGGATGAAGAGTTGGCCGAGGATTTGCGGGTGTTTTACGTAGCGGTTACCCGTGCCAAATACCGTTGTTACATAGCTTGGGCCGACGTGCGCACGGAGAATAAAGCCAATGATTCGGCAATGGCATGGCTGCTCGAATTTGCAGACAAGGATTTCTCCGGTCAGCAACAGAAACTGCAATCTTTTCAAGATAAAGCAGCTTACCGCTTGCTGGACGTGTCGGGCGAATTGGCCGGCAGCTATCAAAAAACAATTGCATCGGCAAAATTGCAGGCCAAAAAGCGCAGAAGACCGCTCTATACCAACTGGCAAATGAGCAGTTACACGGCCTTGTCGGCATTAAGCCAGCATGATGCGCCGGAATTGCCGGAAGATAAAGCCGGTGAACAAGCGCCGGCCGCCAAATCCGAGCAGCTTAACAGTGAGGCGTTGGAGTTACCCCGAGGCGCCCATACCGGTAATGTCGTGCATGATCTATTGGAAAACAATGCGTTCATCGAATTGGCCCGGCGTAAGGATATTGCTGTACAACGGGACAGGGCTTGCCAACGCTACGGCTTAAAACTGGAACGGCCGGCCTTGCTTGATGAATTGCTACAAGCCGTAGTCGCAACGCCGCTGTCCGAAACCAATACCGATTTTTGCCTGATGAATATCCCGGATCGCCAATGCCTAAAGGAAATGCCGTTCTATTTATCGATGCAAACGATGGATGCCGCCCTGATCAATGATATTCTACATGACGCAGCGGCTGTCCAGCCATTGACCGCCAAGCAGATGTGCGGCTATTTGACCGGTTTTATCGATCTTATTTGTGCTTATCCCGATTCCGGAACAAGCCGCTATTACGTGATGGACTACAAAACCAACGCGCTTCAGGATTACAGCCCCGACAGCTTAACCCACGCTATGCGTGAACATAATTACGGCCTGCAATATTGGCTTTACACCGTAGTGCTGCATCGTTATTTACAAACCCGTTTGCCCGACTATGACTATGAAACCCATTTCGGCGGCGTGCGTTATTTATTCGTGCGCGGCATGCGGCCGGATCAGCCTATGAGCGGCGTTTATCAGGACAGGCCGGATTTGGAGAGGGTTGAAATGCTGGCCGCGTTGTTTGGGGGCGAGCAGTGACAGAAGTCTTGAATTCCGTAGCGCGAACCGAACCAAGATCGTTCAGCCGGTTGGACATTGCTTTTGCCCGTTTTCTGAGTCAGCGCACCGGCTTCGACTCGGTACGGAAACAGGCTTTCGAGGCCATCGTGATGACGGCGTCTTACGAGAAAAACCAAGGCCACAGTTGCATACAGATAGACAATGAAGCCTTGGCGTTGCTATTGGCTTCCGGACTGGTCGAGCCGAATCCCGGCAACCAAACCAATCCGTTGCCTTTGGTTATCGAACAAGACCGTCTGTATCTGCATCGTTACTGGAGTTACGAAAACCGCTTGGCGACGCAGATTAAGTCAATGCTCAGGATCGGACATTCAGTTGAAAATCTCGATGCGATGTTGGATCGTTATTTTCCCGCTGTAATCGGCGAAACCGACGGCCAGCGTGCGGCCGCCAAGATGGCGGCCGGACAATCGTTCAGTATCGTAACCGGCGGGCCGGGAACCGGAAAAACCTTTACTGTCGTTAAAATTTTGGCACTGTTACAGGAATTGGCCGGGCAAGCGCTGCATATCGCCTTGGCGGCGCCGACCGGAAAGGCGGCGATGCGCCTCCAGGAGTCGATTGGTGCCAGCAAGGCGAAACTGCCGTGTCCGGAGGCGGTAAAAAATCGCATCCCGGAAGCCGTTACCACTTTACATCGCCTGCTGGGAGCGATGCCGCCTTCACCGTATTTTCGCTATGATGCCGATAGACCGTTGGCTTACGACCTAGTCGTGGTTGACGAAGCATCGATGGTCGATCTGGCCTTGATGAGCAAATTGGTTGACGCGTTGAAGCCGGGGGGGCGCTTGATTTTGCTCGGTGACAAGGATCAGCTGGCTTCGGTAGAATCCGGCGCCGTGCTAGCCGATTTAGCGCAGGCTGAGGCTTTGCAAAACAATGTCTATACATTAAGCCAATCGCATCGTTTCGACGGTGTGATAAAAGAGCTGGCTGAAGCGGTCAATCGCCAGCAGGATCAGCTTGCCTGGCAGCTTTTGTCCGATGCAGGCGACGGCGCGGTGCAACGTCTCGATGGAGACTTAATCGCTTATATCGCTGAACAGCGCGCTGAGTATTTACAGTTGATTAAAGTCAACGCCGAATTTGAGCAGGTTTTCAAGGCGTTCAGCCGCTTCCAGGTGTTGTGTTCGAACCGGCAGGGAAAAAACAGCGTTGCCGATATTAATGACCGGGTCGAACAAAAACTGGCCGAGCAAAACCGGATCGCTTTGTCCGGCTTATGGTATTCGGGGCGGCCGGTCATGATCACTCAGAACAACGCGGCACTGAATCTTTATAACGGCGATATTGGCATCTGCATCCAAGACTTTTCTTCAACCCTGAGCGCTGACGGGGGCGGCAAGCTAATGGTATTTTTCCAACGTCCCGACGGCAGCATTAAGAAATACCTGCCCGCACGATTGCCGAATTGCGAAACCGTTTTCGCGATGACAATACATAAAAGCCAAGGTTCTGAATTCGAGGAAGTATTAATCGTTTTACCTGAAGCAATGAATCCGGTGTTAACCAAAGAATTGCTGTATACCGCGATTACCCGAGCCAAGAAAACTATCAAGATGGTGGCTACTGAAACGGTATTCTCTGCGACAGTCAGGCAGAAAATTGAAAGGGTTAGTGGGTTAATTGATAGATTCAAGGGCTAAAGCGTTTCTTTGTTAGTTAGAAGCATAGCCCAAATTATTCAAATATAAGGTGTCGCTAGCGCGACGGTTTATTTGAATCGGGGTCTCGCCCCCGAGGGCGAGTTACTCATATTCCTGAAATTATAACGGATAAAAAGCTATTTTTTGTCTCCCTGTGTTCTGGATGGGGAGCGGCGGGTATAAACGTTAAGTATTGCGGCGAAGGACGCGATCTAATGTAAAACTTCGCGTCCTTCGTGTCTTCGTGGTTCTATTCTTTCATCTTCTTTTCAAGTTCTTCCTGTGTCAAATGCCGTACATCTTCGCCTTTGACCATATAAACCAAATGCTCGCAAACATTGCAGGCGTGATCGCCGATTCTTTCCAGCGAGCGGGCGATCCATAACACATCCAGCATCCGGGTAATATTTCTCGGATCTTCCATCATTTTGGTAATCAGTTGACGGATAATACTGCCGTATTCGCGGTCGACGTTTTCATCCAGCCCGGTAATCGACGGTACGTCCTCTACATTCATCCTGGCGAATACGTCCAAAGCGCCGTGCAGCATATCCTGAACCAGTTCCGCCATGTGTTCCAATTCATAATATTGGTCGCGTTTGGTGTCGGCGCTGGATAATTGTATGGCCATCTCGGCGATGCGCTCGGCCATGTCGCCGACGCGTTCAAGATCATTGACCACCTTGATTATTGTGATCAGCAGTCTCAAATCGAATGCCGCAGGCTGGCGCAACGCTAAAATCTGCATGCATTCCTGGTCAATGGCCATTTCCAGCGCATCGACCTGGTTGTCCTGCTTGATGACCAGTTCGGCCATTTCCAAGTCGCCGGTTGCGAAAGCCGTTACCGCCAATTCGATCTGCTGCTCAACCAGTCCGCCCATGGTTAGAACTTTATTGCGCACATCTTCGAGCTCTTTATTAAACTGGCCTGAAATATGTTGCCCTATTTTACTGTTGTCCATTGCTTGCTCCTGGTTAGCCGTAGCGACCGGTAATGTAATCTTCGGTTTGTTTTTTTCGGGGATTGGTAAACAACTCGCTGGTTGTACCGATCTCAATCAATTCGCCCATAAACATAAACGCAGTGTAATCGGAAACCCGGGCGGCTTGCTGCATGTTATGCGTTACGATGACTATCGTATATTTGTCTTTGAGCTCATTGATCAGCTCTTCGATTTTTAACGTTGAAATAGGGTCCAGCGCCGATGCCGGCTCATCCAGCAACAGCACTTCCGGTTCTATCGCAATTGCCCTGGCAATAACCAGACGTTGCTGTTGTCCGCCTGACAGGCCCAAGGCGTTATCGTTCAAACGATCCTTGACTTCATCCCACAACGCTGCGCCGCGTAGCGAATTCTCGACCGTTTCCTCCAGTATCCGTTTGTCGTTAATGCCCTGAATTCTAAGCCCGTAAGTGACGTTCTCGAAAATAGACTTCGGGAAAGGGTTGGGTTTTTGAAACACCATGCCGACGCGCCGGCGTAAAGCGGCCACATTGACCGACTTATCGTAGATATTTTCGTTATCCAGCAGAATCTTGCCTTCAATGGTAACATTGTCGACCAAGTCGTTCATCCGGTTGATGCAACGCAGCAATGTCGATTTTCCGCAACCGCTGGGGCCGATATAGGCAGTGACCTTTTTCTTCGGCATTTCCATGCTAACGTTATGCAAAGCCTGTTTTTCGCCGTAGAACAAGTTTAAGTTTTCCACTTTGATGCAGGTTTCATTCGGTTCGTTACTTCCCTTCTGATCGCGCAAGATTGAACTTACATCGATAGAATGTGTGCGTGCGTGTTGTGTTGCCATTTTCTAACCTTCCAATGCTCTGTATTTTTCTCGCAGATGATTCCTGATTAAAATGGCTGATAAATTCAGCCCAACAATGACCAGTACCAACAGTAATGATGTTGCATAGACCAACGGTCTCGCCGCCTCAACGTTCGGGCTTTGAAAGCCGACATCGTAGATATGAAATCCTAGATGCATGAATTTCCTGTCCAAATGCAAAAATGGGTAATTGCCGTCCAACGGTAACGTAGGCGCCAGTTTGACGACGCCTACCAGCATTAACGGGGCCACTTCGCCGGCCGCCCGCGCCACAGCCAGAATTAAGCCTGTCATCATCGCAGGACTCGCCATCGGCAATACCGTCAACCACAGGGTTTCCAGTTTAGTCGCGCCCAATGCCAGACTGCCTTCGCGTATGGCTCTGGGAACGCGGGCCAAGCCTTCTTCTGTTGACACAATAACGACCGGTAAGGTCAACAAAGCCAGCGTGATCGACGCCCAAAGCAGTCCCGGCGTACCGTAGACCGGCGCAGGCGCCGCTTCCGGATAGAACAGTTGATCGATGTTGCCGCCCAGGATATAAACGAAAAAGCCTAAGCCGAATACGCCGTAAACAATCGAAGGTACGCCGGCCAGATTATTGACTGAAATCCTGATCAGCCGGGTAAGAAAGCCTTGTTTTGCATATTCCCGCAGATAGACCGCCGCGATAACGCCAAACGGGGTGACGATAACCGACATCATCATCACCATCATGATCGTGCCGAAAATAGCCGGGAAAATGCCGCCTTCAGTATTGGCCTCACGCGGTTCATCGGTTAAGAATTCAATCACCTTAACGCCATAATGTACGATTTTATCGAACAGGCTCATCGTATTGGGCTGGAAGATTCTGACAACTTTGTTCAACGGAATTTCAACTTCACTGCCGTTTTCGGTCTTTGCAACCAAGCTGTCCCGTCTTATTTGCTGATACAGTTCGCTTAATTGTGCTTGATATTTTTTATATTCGGCTTCCAATTCGGCTTTTTCAGCGCTTATCCGTTGTTCCTCAGTTGCGTCCCAGCGATTTTTCAGTTGCAGACTTTTTTGTTCAAGTCTGAGTTGCTCTAAGCTGTAGTTGATCGCGCCGACTTCCTTTTTTTCCAGATAGGCTATTTGCTTAAAAACAGTTAAAGCCTGATCCAATCTGGCCTGAGCAACAGGCCAAGCTTGCGCGCCTTCAGCGATAGTCTGGCCGTTTTCCTTGACGGCAACCAGACGGCCGTAAAAATTGCCCCATTCCCGGCGCTCTATCACCATCAAGTCGTCAGGAAACTCTTGCTGCTTAATATTGCGTTCCAGTATCCAGCGAAAATCGGTGCCGGTAATATCCCGGTTGCCGGCTTTAATCAGGTATTGCACCAAAGTATCTTCATTATCGGCCATCGCGTAACCGGTCGATTTAGCCATTGCGGCCGGCGTAATGCTGGTGTCGACATGCTCACCGATAATTGTCCGGATTTCTCCTTCTTTTTCCTGATAGCTGAACTGCACGACTTGGGACGGCCAGAAGTGGCCCGCTCCGCGTACTAAAATCAAGCCCAACACGCCAACCACCATAATAAGGCAGGCACTGACTGCCGCCGCATTGAGCCATACCCAGGGAGCACCGCTTTTAAACCATAATCTGATCATAATGAGCTATATTTTTCACGTAGGCGCTGACGAATGACTTCAGCCAGCGTATTAAAAATAAAGGTAAACATAAACAACACCAGGGCCGCTAAAAACAAGACCCGGTAATGTGTACTGTCTACTTCCGATTCAGGCATTTCTACAGCAATATTGGCCGCCAAGGTACGCAAGCCCTGGAATACGCTTAGATCCATCACAGGCGTATTGCCGGTAGCCATTAATACGATCATGGTTTCCCCAACGGCGCGGCCGAAACCGATCATGATTGCGGAGAAAATGCCCGGACTCGCGGTTAACAGCACAACCCGGGCCATGGTCTGCCAAGGCGTAGCGCCTAAGGCTAAAGAACCTACGGTCAAATGTTTCGGAACGCTGAAAATGGCATCCTCGGCGATTGAAAAAATCGTCGGAATAACCGCAAAGCCCATCGCTACGCCGACCACCAACGCATTGCGCTGGTCATAGCCTATGCCCAGCTCAGCCTTAAACCAGTCGCGCAAAGAGCCGTGAAATAAAAACGTTTCCAGCGGGACGCTGACCTTAAAGGCAATCCAGCCGCTCAACAAAATGACAGGGACTAATAAAGCTGCGTCCCAGCCTTCCGAAAGCTTATGAGTAATGGTTTTAGGTACAAATTGCCAGGCAAAAGCAAACAGCATGACGCCGACAGGAACGATGACCAGCAGCGCAAAAAATCCCGACAGATGTTCTTCCATAAACGGAGCCAACCACAGTCCGGCAAGAAAGCCCAAAATTACCGTCGGCAATGCGCCCATGATTTCAATGGAAGGTTTGATGTACTGGCGCATGCGCGGAGCCATAAAATAAGCCGTATAAATCGCTCCCATCAGCGCCAGGGGCATGGCCACCAGCATTGCGTAGAATGCGGCTTTCAGGGTGCCGAAGACCAGCGGAGTTAAGCTGTATTTAGGCTCGAAGTCACTGTTTGCGGAGGAAGACTGCCAGATATAATCGGGCTTTGGATAGCTTTCATACCAGACTTTCTGCCAAAGTGATTTGATAGAAACTTCGGGATGCTCATTATCGATATGCCAGAAATGCATTTTGCCGTCTGCCGACTGCACCAATAATGCATTCGCTCTTGGCGACAGCACCGCTGCGGTTGGCAAGGCGTCGCTTACGCGTTCCTTAATCAATTGTCTTTCAGCCGTTGAATGATAAATGCCCACTACGCCGTCGGCGTCAGTAGTCATAAAGCCTTTGCGCCGTTGTTCGGCGTCGATCGAAACGACCGCTTTATCGGATACTTTAAACGACCTGATTTTTTGCATTGCGGGACGGTTCAACTTGTCTTTAACCATGCTCCACTGCGATACCAAGCCTGTCGAGTCGCCTATCATCAATGAAATATCGCCGTTTAAAAAAGCCACGCTGGTTATTTTCTGACCGGCGCCGACGACATTTTGTTGCTGCCTGATAGCAGGGCTGCTCTTATCGCTAATATCAAAAAAACCCAACTGCCCGTCATTGCTTACCAGGTACAGATTGGACTCGTCCTTATCGATTAAAATATCGGCAACACCCGCTTCCGACTGCTCTATAACAGAATCCGTACGGGTTAAGGCGGCCTCGTCGGCAAATAACGATTGTTCCTTTTGGAAATTGATTAAGCGGATTTTACCCGGACCTTCAGGCGTATTCGCCGTCTTTGCAACTATCGTTGTCGCGCTTTCGCCGACTTTAACCGCAATTTTTTCCAAAGCGGCGCCGGAATCGTCCAATACCAAAGGTTGTTCGCCTAATGGATATTTAAGCGACGGCGTAATCACCCGCTTATTATTTGGGTAAGTGACTTTATATTGATGTTTAACAATGATTGCCCGTCCATCGGATAAGCCATAGATGACTGCGCCTTCATTGATAGGACTGCCCTGGGCAAAGCTGGTGATATGCGTCCCTTCGGGTATGGCTACGGCTTGCGTCGATACCGTCTTACCGGTCGCGGTCTCAAAAAATGCCACTTGGCCGCTGTCGGTAAAGCGGGCGCCCATTTCATTTTGCTCTTCCATCTCCAGCAGCAGTGTATTGCCTAGCGTCTGCTCCGGTACAGCATATTCGCTGACTGCTTCTGAAGTCGCCGATATGAACAGCGGATAAACTACATACAGTAAATAAAAGAAAATCAGCACGATCGCGACAATCACACCTAAGCCGCCGGCTACTACGCCGTAGCGGGCCAGGGCATCTTTTATCAGCCGCCAGCGCTGATGGTATTCACCGGACTTGGTTTTTATCGGCTGCATAGGTTCTTCCGGCAACTGCTCCCTGCGTTGCTCTACTTCCAGCGTCCTTGCCGTCGTATTGCTTGCGGCATTCCCGCCATCCATGGCGATCGAAGAGGTGGGGGGGATGGATGTTGTGTTTATTTCTGACATACAAGGGACTAGAAATTAAATAAAGCTATGATATAGCAAAAAAACCAAAAAAAACGGCCAAGATTCACGAAGCAAATCTCGGCCGCATTTTTTGTCCGTTGTGCGTTTACTTTCTGAGGGGGAAGATAACAACACATTAAATTAACATCCCTGTTTACGCATCCTTGCGCGACAGTAACTACAATCCTTAAATTTCTTATTTAAGTGTAGCCAGTACTTTATCAACAACTTTTGCCGGCAGAGGGATATAGCCGTCTTTTATAACCACTTGTTGACCGGTTTTAGACAATACCATTTTGATAAATTCATTATCTAACGGTGCCAGCGGTTGATTCGGTTTCTTGTTGACGTAAATATACAAGTAGCGAGTTAAAGGATATGTACCGTTAACTGCATTTTCAGGCGCAGCTTCAACAAAAGTTTTGCTGCCTTTTTTAGCCAACGGCACCATCTTAACGCCTGATGTTGTATAGCCCATGCCGGAGTAACCGATACCGTTAACCGATGACGTGACCGATTGAACAACAGACGCAGAACCAGGCTGTTCGTTTACGTTGTTTTTGAAGTCGCCTTTGCATAAAGCGTGTTCTTTGAAATAGCCGTAAGTACCGGAAACCGAGTTACGTCCGTATAACTGAATGCTTTTGGTGCCCCAAGCTGAAACACCGGCGTCGCCCCATGTCTCAATGCTCTTTTCGCCGCCGCATTTGTTTGTAGAAGAGAAAATCGCATCGACTTGTTCCATTGTCAAACCCTTGACTGGGTTGTCCTTGTTCACAAGAACAGCCAGCGCATCCACCGCGACTGGAATAGCGGTTGGTTTGTAGCCGTATTTATCTTCGAAAGCTTCAAGTTCGTCATCTTTCATTTCGCGGCTCATCGGGCCCAGATTTGACGTGCCTTCAGTCAGCGCAGGGGGCGCTGTAGAAGAACCGGCTGCTTGAATTTGAATATTGACGTTTGGATAGACGCGGTTGAATTCTTCAGCCCATAATGTCATCAGGTTGGCTAATGTATCTGAGCCGACGCTGGATAAGTTGCCGGAAACGCCGCTAGCTTTTTGGTACTCGGGAATACCCGCATCAACTGACTGTACTGCGTTTGCAACATTGCTGGTTAATGCTGTAATACCAAAACCCATTGCCGCAATCAGCGATTTAGTTTTAAAAGATAGTCTCATCATGAACTCTCAAAATAATTTAAAGTAAGACTATTATGTAAAGAGAATATGACAACAATATTACAAGGTGATTATTTTTGTTATGCTTGATCCATAAAGCTAAGTTGAGCGGCTTGTCTGTTCAAACCCTACTTATGCCCTTGGGGTATAAGCAGAAAATAGCTGTTTACAAGGATCTGCTTTTGCCGGACCGTTCATATCCAAGTGTCATTAAATATTAACACTCGACTGTTACGCTTGGGGCTTACAACTCACTCCCTAGTTAATTAATATGTCCTTACAATTTGAATTTCCCGCGGATTTAACGGTTGAAAATTTTATCGTCAAATTAGGTCATGAGGCGGTTACACAGCTAGTTTCCAGACAGTCTTCCCACAAAATCTATTACGACAGCTTTGACTGGCGCCTATACTCAAACGCTATCAGCTGCGAGTTAAATCAAACGAAATCGGGCTCATCCTGCATATTTAAATCCATTGAAGACGATCAGATAATTGCTGACTCAGCGCTTAAGAAAATTCCTTTATTCGCTAAAGAATTCGAGCCCGGAAAAATACGCGACGTTTTGACGCCGCTATTGGACATGCGCGCCTTATTGCCGGTTTGCACGCTGGACTGCGAAATTTATCATTTAAACATCATCAATAAAGATCAGAAAACGATACTTCGGCTATTCATCGAGGAATACGTCCAATTCAACAGCCGCGTCTTGCTGCAGCCGATAAGAGGCTACGACAAAGCTGCTGAGCAGATTGTTGAGGTATTGACTACAACAATGGGTTTAAAAACCGTCGTCGATAAGTCGCTGCTGCTAACGGCTTTGCAAGTTGAAGGGCGCAGGCCTAAAGATTATTCCTCAAAGTTGAACATCAATTTAGATCCTGGGATGCGTGCCGATATTGCCGCTAAATATATCTATAGCCACTTGCTAAAAACCATCAAAGTCAACGAACAGGGTACTATTGCCAATACCGACAGCGAATTTCTGCACGACTTTAGAGTGGCCGTCAGAAGAACTCGCGCGGGGCTCAGTCAGATCAAGGGCATATTGCCCGCTAATACCGGCGCATACTATGCCGATTTTTTCTCTTGGTTGGGACAGGTCACCGGGCCGACGCGGGACTTGGATGTTTATCTGTTGAATTTTGAGCATTACAAAAGCAGTTTGCCCGAGTCAATTAGAGAAGATTTGAATCCTCTTTATGATTTCTTGCTCGCTAAACAACAAAAAGTCCAGAAGGAGCTGGCAAAAAGACTGCAGTCCGCCAAGTATTTGTCTATTCTGGCCGAATGGGAGCAGTATCTTAAAGAGCCATCGTGCAAAAGACCGCTGGAGCAAAATGCCGGTTTGACGATTAAGGAACTGGCAGACCGGAGAATATCGAAGATTTTTACGCGGGTGCTAAATGAAGGTGAGGCAATAACGGATTTATCGCCGAGCGAGGCATTACACGATCTCAGAAAATCCTGCAAAAAGCTGCGCTACTTAATGGAATTTTTCCAAAGTCTCTATCCTGAGCAGGAAATAAAGAGTCTGATTAAAAATCTGAAAGAGCTTCAAGAAGTTCTGGGAGACTTTCAGGACTATGCCGTGCAAGAGCAAAATCTGAAATTATTCAGTGAAGAAATGATGGCGCTTGGCACGCATGCCAATACTTTTCTCGCTATGGGAGTACTGGTCCAGGATCTCGATGTCCGTAAATGGCGTGCCCGCAAAGACTTCGCATCAAGATTTGAAGATTTTAAGCAGGAACGGAACCGGGCGGCTTTTAAGTCGCTGTTCGCTTCATCCAAAACGCATAGTTTATTACATTAAGTTTACATTAAGTGTGGGATACATCTGCCTGAAATTATTGTATTATTTGTAAGCGCAATTGTTCCGGCATTGATAGATCAAGACTTGCGCTACGATGAGCAAATAACGGCTTCAACGTATAAAACAATACATGGAGCGGTTGTGCCGATAACAATGCATGCAGCAGTATTCGAATTTAAATTTACGCCAAAATTAAACTATAAAGGTTAGACAGTATGAGCAAGATCAAGTTGATAATAGGTTTTTTATTGGCAATGTTGATTGCCGGCTGTGCAGGAGGCACGACATCCGAGAGCACCGGAGAATATCTGGATGATTCTGTCCTGACAACCAAGGTCAAGGCTTCGATATTGGGCGATTCGCGGCTTAAGCTGTTACAAATCAATGTTGAAACGTTTAAGGGCGTCGTGCAGCTAAGCGGGTTTGTAGATTCCGCGCCTGCCGCCGCCAGGGCGGTGGAACTGGCAAGAACGGTTAAAGGCGTTAAATCGGTTAACAACAGCTTAATTGTGAAGTAATTACGCGGCTGCTAGTCCACAAGGATGTGGATGATCTGCATCAGGTTAACGCCTGCTCATACTCATCTAGTGAAAATGGGGGGATGTTAGCGGGTTGATCCGCTTGCTCCTCCTCGGCAACTGCTTCCTGTGTTGCCATTGATCGTTGGTCCAGCTTCGATTCTATCCCTTCCAGCCATGGCCTCGCACCTTTTGCATCCATGCGGCCGTCATTTTGCGCATACAACAAATCCGTCATTTCAGGGCTTAATGCAAAGTCAAAGAAAGTGCTAAGCTCGTCGAGACCGGCATTTTGTCCCGGTAAAAAATACTGCACTTTTGCGGCAACCCAATCGATAATCATCAGAACACCTTTTTGTTTGGTTAAGTGTTGATTATGCAACAGCTCGGTTAAATTTATATGACAGTTACAAGACAATAAAATGACAGTGAAACTGCGGCTGATTGTATGGATAACCACATGAGCCCGGCGTTGATTCTCGCAGTTGGCGTTTTTCACTGCATCCAGATTGAATGCGGGCACGAAAGGGACGCCCCCGCCTGGCTGGGAAAGAAAATAGATCTCATCCTAAATGATGTGCATATCGGTATACTCAAGCCCCCATTCGTAGATTTCTTCGAGCAGTTGTTGCGGATAATTACCGCCCAATGGATTGTTAGGATTGGTCGACACCGGAAACCGAGGCTTGGGGTCTATAGCCTTATAAACTCTTTGCACGGCCTCCAGCGTCAGTTGGAAGTTTTCGATCCCGGCGGCGGTCGGATGAACTGGCGCGAATTTCATCTCAGGCCGCCGGGTAAAGCACCAGCTAAATCCATAGCACAGAGGAGCAGGAGCAATGACGGTTTCGCTTTTGCCGCCAAGGCAAAAAGCGAGGCGCTCCAACGCCGAGGAAACTCCGCTTACCGCGTAAATATCGTTTTCTTACCGTATCGGGCTGCCGCCCCAAGCAGTGTCAAGAATTCAGCCCAGTTTTGCCGGTAAGCAGTGAGCCTCAACTCAACATCGATGATTTTCGACAGTTTATGTTGAGTAGCTTGGACTGTTTCATTGTTTTGAACTTAACAGGTAGTACGGAAAATGGATATTTTTTGCTTCGCTCTCTCTGCCTTGAGCAAAGGCGTTGGCGGAAACAGGTCAGGCCGTTTTTGTTCCACATCTTCTTGCATCACCAGAGCCAAGCCGCCGGTAGAGGTTTCTTTATATTTGTCGCTCATGTCCATGGAGATGTCTTCCATCGCTTCCACGGCTTTATCGAACGGAACCGTCGAGATGTAACTAGCTCCGAGTTGGGTCATTTCCCGGCTTAGCGTAATGGCCGTCACTGAGGCCGCCAGGTTTCTGTCGATGCAGGGTATTTCCACCAAGCCGCCGATAGGATCGCAGGTAGAGCCCAACTGATCCTCCAAGGCGGCTTCCGCGGCATTGAGGGCAATAACCGGACTTAAATCTCCCAATACGTCGGCCAAGCCGCCGGCGGCCATGGCCGCGGAAGTGCCGACCTCGGCCTGGCAGCCGCCTACACCGCCGGAAATATTGGCGTTGTTCTTGACGATGCCGCCCACGGTACTGGCCGTCAACAGGAAGCGCAGAATATCGTTCAAGCCGATCCCGGAACTATCGCCGTACAACCAAGTCCGCTCCTCCTCGCTCGCATGGAATATCACGTAGTAATACAAAACGGCGGGCACAGTTCCGCACGATCCGTTGGTCGGCGCCGTTACCACATGTTTTAACGCGGAGTTTTGCTCGGAAACCGCCAAGGCAAAGATGCTGACCAATTCGATAATTTGGTCGAAGCTGAAGTCACGGCTTTTCTGATAGACCCGCTCGAAAAACGCTTGCCAATCCTGAACGCCGGCATCCTGTCCTATCAGGTCGTTATACAGTTTTTTTGCCCTGGGCTGGGCGTACATGATTTTGTAGCAGTCATCGTTATCGTCATAAGTGCAGCCGTCATAAATCAACTGCCCCATTTGTACGGCAATGCCCTTAAGATAACTGATAATACCGGGCTCATCGGTCGGCAAACCAGCCATGGTCGGGTCCGGGTATTTTTTCCGGTATTCCGCATAGGCAATTTCATTAAGGAATGTGGCCTCGCTAATTGTCCCGGTATCGAGGTGTTTTTTATCCAGCAGGCTCATCAACTGTTCGGCGCTGTCGTACATATAAGGCAACGCATTCAGGTTGCTGTACGACGGTTGCAGCGTCGGCGACGTGCCGTATGAGCCGCCGCCATAAGAGTAATAAGTCAACACGTCCGGCCGGCCCTCGCTCGCAGTACCGCTCTTGTAAGTAAATGCGAATACCATTTTTTCCTGATCGGTATCTTGCAGGGTGTTGAAAATAAGTCCGTAGCTGACAGTCTGTCCGCCGCTGTAGGTCAAGCTGTCGAGACTGCCGATGTCGGTCACGGAAGCGATGCCCAACGCGGCTTCAAGGCCGGTACTGATGTCGAAGGTCATCACATCCTCTCCCAACAAACCCAGCGGTATTGCCACCGTGGTGTAATGCCCGCGGCCGACGAAGGCCAGCGAACCA
Source organism: Candidatus Methylobacter oryzae (assembly GCF_003994235.2). GTDB lineage: Bacteria > Pseudomonadota > Gammaproteobacteria > Methylococcales > Methylomonadaceae > Methylobacter_A > Methylobacter_A oryzae. The sequence continues at coordinate 12,385 of NZ_RYFG02000081.1, read as the reverse complement.
TACAGCGTAACCGTGACCGCGGTTAGGTCTTGCAGCCAGCCGCCGGTTATTAACGTGTTGTAACAAGCCTGCGCGGAACGCCACGGCGCCAACGTATGGGAGCTGGACGACCCGATGCCTTTTTTGAGAATGTCGCATACGCTGAATTTGATGAAGTCTTGTGTACTCATAATTTTTTCCTGATGTTATATAGATAAGTTGCGCTTAAACGCTTTCCGAGCCTCAGCCGGCAGCATTAGAGTACCGTCTCGATTCCGTGGAAGTTCTCGTAAAAATCGAGCTTGAAAATTTGCCCCTTGTCGGGATTGAAGTCTTTCCGGCCTAACCAAGTTGCGATGCGTTCAGCCTGAGCTTTGTCGCCTTCCCAAACGAGGGTTTGGATTTTCTGCCGTTTAGCCGGCGTAACACTGAAACTTAGTATGCGATGGCCGCGTAAAACTTGCAGCGTCACTGCTGCGGAATGCGTAGCCGCCCATTGCAGGGACTGGGAGCTGAAAGCATAGCCGTTTACGCCGGTCAATATATCTTCCGGAGCAATGCCGCTTTGCCCGGCAGGGCTGGTATCGACCACGTTGTAAATCGTAGGGCCTAGATCGTCTTTGAAGACCAGCCCCAAATACAGTTCTTCTTGTCGGTTCAGGCGGAACCCCAGCCGTTCCAATTGAACGGGTACGGACAAACCGGCAGGATGTTTCGCACCGGCTGCCAGCATTTCTCCCAAGCCATGGTGGATTTTTTCGAAGAACTGGATGACGTCATGCGTGGTATAGCCGGTATATTCCGGGCCTCCGTCGACATAGGCGCGGTAAAATTCCGCAAACGCCCTATCCAGAGAGTAATCCGGGACCTCTATGCGCAGTACCGAGTCCGCTTCGAAAGCGATCAACATACCTTTATCGTAATAATCGATGGAGTTGTTGACGCGCCCGGAATACTTGCTGTGATTTAAATAAGTCGCCAGCGAGGAGTCGACGCCGCTGACGCGCTCGTAAGCGGGCTGCACCGTCAAATGCTGGTAATAGCCGATTACGCTGCTGAAGAATTGTTCCACGCTGTAGACCCCCACTCGCGTACAGGCCAGGAACTCGTAGTAACGGGTAAAGCCTTCCGCCACCCACAAGCCTTCCGTGAAACTGCCGACGGCCAGCTGTTCTTCCAACTTCTTGAGCGGCGACGGCCGCAGCCTGCGCACGTTCCAGGCGTGGAACAATTCATGTGCGCATACGCGCACGCCATGCGCGGTCTCGTCTTCGACGGTAAACACGTCCGGCCCCAAACCGCACATGGTGCTGGTCAAGTGTTCCAGGCCCCAGTCTGCCGCCGGATTAAGCGTAAGTACGAAAGTATAGTTTTCGAACGGAAACGAACCGAAAATCGTATAAAACACCTCGGCGATCCGGGCTAATTTTTCGACGAAACTTTCTACTTCCGCAGCAAAACCTACGCCTTGATCGACAAATACGTGGTAGAACTCGGTACCGTGAACTGTCCGGCTGTACAGATTGAAATGTCCCATGACTACTGGCGTATCCAGCAAGATTTCATAGCTGGGATATTCCCAGGTCGTCTCGTCAATCCGTTTGGCTCCTGCCGGATGGTGAATTTTTTTCCAAGTGTCCGGCAGCGCGTAGCTGACTCGACAGGCGCCCAAATGTGCCGGTGTATACAGGTAGCGGGTGCCGAGCAGCACCGCGTACTCATTGTCCAATATGCCCGAAGGTTCGCCGAATTCTGTTGCGTAAGCATAGGCTGTGTATTTGACGGATACGGCGCCATTGCCTTGCTCAATGAAAAAAGCCTGCCAACCGTCGCGGGTAACCGTCAGCGATTGATGGGTATCGAGCTGTTGTGCTTGCAGTTCAAATAAGTCGCGCGCATACGGCGCGAAAGAATAATCGCCCGGCGCCCAAGTGGGAGTTTCCAGGCGAATCCGCCCCATAGCGATGGCGCCGGTTAAGATCATTTCGATTTCCAACTCGTGCTTGTCAGGTAAGACGCGCACAAAATAAGTGACCGAAGAAGATGTTGCGTATGACATAGTCACCTCCTGTTAAATTTTGATGGTTTTATTGTTTCGGTACCGGTTCAATGCCTTGAACACCGGATTGCGTTCGCCGGCACAAGGTCACGATGGCTTGCGGGCATTTTGCTTGAGCGGCAATATGAACCGCTGTCGCGCCGCGGCATCCCTGCCGGACCGGCGCGACAGCGTTAAACTCCGAGCTTAACGGTACCGGACGGACCGGCGCTTAACATCCGTTCATTTTCCACCGGGTATTGCTGGGCAGGTCTTTGCAAACATTACGTACCGCCACTAAAGTAAAAGTCGATGGACTGGGGGCGGGACTGCCTCCGTCATCGAACTCGCAACAGTTCGTGCCGATAGCTCCGGAGCAAGGGCCATGCGGCCGGGCCGGTTGCGGGGAGCCTTGTTTCAGCGTATTCAACACCGCTTCCAGTTCCTCATTGGTGGTGACTTCGTAACCGACGCCGCCGAAACCTTCCGCCAGCTTTTTCCAATCCCACAACGAGGTCTGGGCTACCTGGGTTAGGGCCTTGAATTTAACGGTTGTTTCCGGACAAAATGCGTCGGCATTAATCAAAAACTGTTCAATTGCGAAAACGCCGTTAGCCATGACGAAAACCACGCAATCCTGGCCTAACTCGGCAAGCGTGCCGAGTGCGTTAACACTTTCAGCGAAAGCGCCGTCGCCGGACACGCTGATGACCCGGCGATTAATGCCCTTGGCTTGTAACGCCAGTTTGACGCCGCCTACCGCGCCGGGCGAATACCCGATTGCGCCCCAAGCCAACTGCGCGATATAACCGTTTTGCGGCACTTTGACGTTATTGAGGGAGTAAAAAGTCAGACCGGTATCGGCCAACAGTATCGGAGCCGTTTCGTCGCTGAACGTTGTGAGATAGTTGTAATGCAGCTGCGATTTGAAGCTGTCCCAGGTAATCTGGGCCGAGGGTTGATAGGTGCTGGGTTCCGGAATGTCCCACGGGCTGCCGTTGAGCGTCGGAAAAGTCGCTACATTCGGCAATTGCCCTCCGGGCAGGGCTTTGACTGCTTGGGTCAGGGCATCGATGAAAAGTCCCAACTGGATGTCCCCCCAATACAGCTCGCCTTCCGTATCCGGGCTGGCGTAGGTGTTGACCAACACGGCGCCCAAGCGCGCCTCGATCTGGCCAACCAAAGGCAAAGGCAAGCCAGGCGCTATGTCCGGATCGTTAGTCGGATTGTAATCGGCCGATGCTATACCGGAAAAATTAAAATCCGTTTCCCGCACGCCCAACATCAGAATAATGTCAGCCTCTCTTACCAGCTTCTGCACGTTGGCCTGGGAGTTGCGCCCGTTGTAAACACCGGAAAATTTTACGTCGGTAAGATATTCGCTGAGTATGCTCTTGCCCAGCAGATCGGACAGGTATGGCGCTTGCAGGGTTTTCAGCAATTCGATAAATCGATCTTGTAGCTGGTAACGCGCGATTTCCACGCCGCCGATAACAACCAGTTTTTTCGCATTTACCAGCGCCGCCATGGTCATCTTTACGGCATTCTGCAAATCGAGTGCGTTTTGCGGAAGCGGCGAGGGCTTTAGCGCTTGCCGTTCCGATACCGCTTGACAGGGAAATTCTTCTACGCCGACAGCGATTTCTATATAGACCGGCCTGCTTTCGGTAATACAGGTGGTCAGCGCGGCGTCGATCAGGTCTGGGGCGTAAGCCGGGTTGTCCAAGCTCACCGCCATGGCGGTGAGCTGCTGGAAAATACGCAAATCGGTATCGGAGCCGTCGAACATATGATGCCAGAGCACGCCTTGATCGCGTTGCGAATTAAACTGCGCTTGCGACGGCGTACCGTTAACCAGCACCAGAGGCACGCTTTCCACGTAAGCACCGGCCACTGCCTGCGCCGCATTGATGGCGCCGACGCCGTAGGTGAAGGCGACGCAGCCTACGGTTTCACCGTTGACGGCGCGGCCGTAACCATCGGCGGCATAAGTGCCCACCATTTCGTTGTTGGGATGCACCCGAATCAAACCGGCATTGATAGCCGGATCGTCCAACGTTTCAACCCAGGGAGCGATATAGTCGCCGGGAATCGCCAATACGTATTTGCAGCCGATTTCGGCCAAGCGCTTATTTAGATAACTGGAAACGGTTTCCGCACCAGTAGCAACGGCCGTTTTGAGCAAGTCCTGGTTAGGACGAAATTCCCGCTGATGCAGTTTGTGGGGGAGCAAATAGCTTTTTAACATGTCATTTTTCCTTGCTTATTCAGGGAACAGGTCAAATCTGGATGCAGTTCATTACCGGCGCATTGAGATCCATGCCGGTTTGCGTTGCCACACTCAAATAGTAATAAGAAACGCTGTAGGGCACAGTTGTCGCGTTGGCGTAGCTTTTTTGGAAGTCGGCGATGCGCTTGTTCTGGTTGCCGGTGATTTGTTCCTTGACTGAGCTGCTGCCCGTCCACAAGGCGTTATAAAAATCCGTCACGGCTTGGTATTGCTTGGGTTGGCTGGTTTGGTCGTAGGGATAGATAGCGTAAACACTGGCAGTCGTACCGTCTCCGGCCGCAATGTCGCTGACCTGGGCGGTACCGTTCATGACAAAGTTGATTTGGTTTTGGATCGGCCATGCGTAACCGTCGCTTGCTTTGACTTGCGGATCTGGCAGGGCGGCGAGCAACTCGGCATCGGTGACGCCGGCTTTAACCGGTGGCGCTGAAGTCATTGCGAAAGCGCCGTTGGGCACAAAGCCCCAGCTTTGCAACATGCTGTCGTTGACTGCCGTATGCTGAACCGAAGCCAGGAAAAACAAGTTGGTCATGGCCTGTTTGAGATAGCTTTTGCTCGCCGTCCAGGTATAACGATTAACGCCGTCATGGTTGAATGCGCCCTGCGTCATGTTCATCCAGGTATTGAGTTGGGTGTCGGCGGCCACCGCAGCGTCGTCGCTATAGGTGGCATCGACCACATTACCGACGAAGTTTTGAATCGCTTGCCACCAGATTTGGCCGTCGTCCCGATACGGAAACGAGACCGGCAAATTGCCGCTGTCTACCTTGCGGGTTGCCAGGATCCGGTCGAAAGCCATGTCGTCGAAGTTGTAGTTTTGGTACAAGTCGTTGATGATTTGGTAAATTCCGATGCGGCCGGTGGGCAGGAACTGATCGCAGAACGAACCTGTCTGGTAAATGCCGTAATCGATCGAGCTGGTCGCAGCGACGTTGTAGACCGCGTTGTTTATATTGAAAACTTTTTGGATATGCGGGTACGTCAACACCATGATCGGGTGCTCTTGAGCGAGCAGCCCTTGCTCGATCAGGTTAAGCGCGGAGGTCGAGAAGATCATGGCAATGCTGTGGGTGTTGAACAAGTGGGTGCCGCTGTACCACCACTGGGCGTCGGCGCTGGCGACCCATAATTTGGCCAGCAACCAGGAGTTGGCGTCGTCCTGTGGCGTAAAGATATAGCCCTTGTTGCTTGAATCGACCTGAATCGCCAGCGGCATTAAGGTCTGGCCCACGACGCTGAAAAACGCGACGGGAACGCTGAAATAAAAGCCGTTTTGCACAAACTGGTTGGTTTTTACCTTGCCCAGGGCGGGAGTGTAATCGCAGACGAACAAGGTGCCGGCAGTATTGGCGGCTTGCAGGGCGGTAACCAGTGCGCTGTTATTGTAGGAACCGGTACTGCCATCCACCCATGCCGCCAGATCGGCATTGTTGCCGCTATATTTCGCTATCACATCGGGATTGGCGCCGCCGAGACGTTGGCGCGCGAATTCGGCATCGTCGTTAACCCAATTTTCGGTCAGGGTATTAACCTGGCTTTGGCTGAAGACGGTGTTATCCCACATACCCAGCGTATAACGCTGCTGTATTTGTGCGCTGGCCGTCCCCGAATAGGTTTGTCCGGGTACGTTTTGCTGGATGTAGGCATTCTCGCTGGTTACCTGCGCGCTACGTGCGGTTGCGGCAGCGCTGTCGGCTGTAGTCCATTGCCAGGTCGCGGGTATTGTTTCTATGTTGTTGAACCAAGGCGATGTGGTGCCGCTAAAATTGCCGGAAACCGGATATTGGCTGGTGGAATAAGCCAGATCGGACGCGTTGAATTGGTAAATATAAGTAGTCAGTTCCGCCGTTTGGCCTGTCGCCAGGGGTTCCGCGGCTATTAGCCGGGGGCTATTCGACGGCGTAGTTAAGTGGCGCATATATTGTTTTATGGCGGCCAATTTTGGTGCTGTAGTCATGATATTAACTCCTGATAAAGGTGGTTTTATGTTAGGCGGCATGCGCCGAAGTATGAGCGTGACTGCCGTTACAGCAGGTCGAATGCGAAGCGGCCGAGCATGCGTTGATGAGTTGCCACACCTCTTCGGTCGGACGCTTGCCGAAGTAAGGAATCATTGACGGCATGATTTTGCCTCCGCCCAAAGCCTTGAACATAATGCTCAGGTTTTCCGGAGTATCGAGTCCTTCCAGGATCAGGATTTCCCAAACGGTACGCAACGCTGAGTTATACGCGCCGGCAATCCAGTAATGGACGATGTCCAAATGCTCTCCGGCGAAGTTGAACCGGCCTTCCGGTTCGCGGCCGTCGAGGAATTTTTGCCCGAATTGGCCGGGGCCGAAAAAGGCGAAGCCGCCGCCGGACAACGCTTCCTGGTTCCATGCCACCGAGGCGCCATGACCCAAGTATTCCTGATACACGACGTCGCCATGCAAATGCGCCACATCGCGCAACGCCAGTTCGAACATTTGTTCCTGGTTCAGGTGCGAGAATTTATCGGCATCGTTTTCCCAGCAATAGCTGCCCAGAAGGTAGGCCGGTCCCGGTTGTCCGATACCGAACGATGGATAAACCACGCTACGTACCGGCAAATCGGTATTGCTTTGGCCTCCTTGCATACCCAAACTATAGGGGCCCGGACGTTCCCAAAAACGGCTGCGGAAACCGAGGGCGATTTTCACCGCATTGGTCATTTTCAGCATGCGCACCGCTTCGTATTTACCGGCCGACCAAGCGTGCGGCGTATCCAGGTCGCGCAAGACGTTGAACGGAAGCGTGACGATCACCCGGTCGAAACTTGCGCTGGCGTTCAAAGAGCCCGAACCGGAGCGGTAATGGATACTTGCCTTGTCGGCCTCCTCAGTCAGGCGAAACACCTCCGCGCCCATGGTGATGCGCTCTTTGGGTATGCGCTTGGCCATCTCCTGGGTAATGCGGTCGGTGCCGCCATCCATAGCCGACCAAGTATCGGTATCGTCGAAGCTGTAAGTGTCCAGCACCAGTTCGAGAAACGACAAACCGTACATGCCGGTATAACTCAGCGCCGTTTCCATGTAGTCGACAATCCGCACCGGATAAGGCTTGACGCCATCGCCGATCTGTTCCAGGTAAGAACGCCCGGAATAACTGTTGTACTTGAGCAATTCGCTCCAGGCCCGGTCTATGCCTTCCTCCTGCAACAAAGTGGTAAATGGGTTCAAAGCTGCGTCCAACAGGGTTTGCGCCGGCTTCAAGCGATGCTCTTCGTCTTTGAAATAATCCCATTCCGGGCCGATGAAGAATTGATCGAATCCCAATAGCGCATTATCGGCACTGGATTCGTTGCGCGTTACCGGCCGTTGTTTGTTGTAACACAGTAAATTACCGCCGTTAATGCGCTTGGTCGCATCGTAGAGGATATAAGGGATCTTTTTGATTTCTTTCGCGCCCGGAGTCGTCGGCGCTGTAGCATTAAGATAGTCCCAGAAAGAGAACAACCGGCTCTGTAATTCGTTATGGGGAAAGCGCATCGCGCCCAGTTCGGCATATTGATGCGGCAAATTGTTGAAATAATGCGTCAACACCCGGCCGCCGACGCGTTCGCCGGAAGCCTCGAAAATATGGTGCTTGATGCCAAGCTCATCCAATAACAGGGCCGCATACATACCGGCCATGCCTCCGCCGACAATGCCGACATTCAATTCTTCTTTGCGGCGTGGTTCGGCGAAAGCGCGGGGAGGAACGTTTTTGGCAGCCTCTCTTTTAGCCTGCTGTTCGATTAAATGGCTGTCTAAAGCCTGGTATAAGTTGCTACGTAAGGCACTGAGCCGGGCTTTTCCGGTCTCTTGCGCCGTCTGCCGGTTATTGGGTGTGGTCATAAAATTGATTCCTTAGCTATAAGAGTTATTAGTTCAGCGGTGTGGTAATGACGGCTACTCAGTTTGATTTATAGACCGCTCCATTACGCGGCCTGCATTAGAACAGCTTTAAAAAACAAAGTATGTCGGCCTAGGCTGAAACTTTTGTAAGTCTTTGGCTAACGCGCAAACTATGCCTTAATTATTTGCGTCACTTCGAAAGTTATGGGCGAATGAAAAACCGCTTTTTAGATCATTGTCGAATCCCTCCATGCCCTCAACTGCCGTTTCGGTAGACATCTTTCCTAAATATCGTGATAACGCAAGTTATACCCAAAGGGCATAAGTAGGATTTGAGCGGACAAGCCGCTCAACTCAGCTTTAACCGGGGGCGCGATTAAATGATTAGGATTGGATAAATGGCGCAGACAATAAAGTGTCAATAACAAGCGGTCTCCCAAGATCAGTTTGGAGTCTTTCTTTCCCTGTTTTATCAGGGGAGTGATGGGGCTTTTTGTTCGCCAAGGTAAGTCAATAACTTCTCGCAAGGTACTGGAATTCTTCTGGTGACAGTCCGACAGCTCGCATGGCTACCCTATTTCAGGGTTATGATTATTATTTAACCCTATGAAGATTGGCATCATGTTGATTATTTAGGTAAAGATGCCTGGTGAAAATCGGACAATATAATAAAGAATGGTAGAATTGCCGCTTTTGTGCAATTCGAGAACTCTTCCAAACCATGTCTAATTCCTTAAAGCTTCCCGTTGAATCACTTAAACTGCATGTCGATTTGTCGGGCTTTGAGTTTCCAACCGCACCTAAATTGCCCGACACGATTCTGGGGCAATCCAGGGCCCAGTCGGCGCTGGAGTTTGGCGTTGCGATGAACAACCCCGGCTACAATATTTTTGTGATGGGCGAGCCGGGCTTGGGCCGCTTGTCGATGATTACCAATTACCTGGATGCCCAGGCAAAAACGCTGCCGGCGCCGCCATCCTATGCTTATGTCGATAATTTCGATAATTCGAGAGAACCTGTAGCCGTGGAGTTGCCTGCGGAATATGGGCAGGCGCTCAGCAAGGATATTGAAAAATTGATCGATAACCTGCTGGCGACTTTCCCGGCCGCATTTGAAAGCCCCACCTACCAGCAAAAAAAGGGCGCTATCGAACGTCACTATAACCAGCTTTACAACAGCGCCATCGACTTGGTCGATAAAAAGGCCCAGTCGTTGAATACCGCGTTGTTCCGGGAGAACGAAACGATTTCTTTCTCGCCTATCAAAGACAATAAGCCTCTGAACGACGATCAATTTACCCAATTGCCGCAGCCGGAGCGGGAAATTTTCCACAAGCATGTTGCGGAACTCGAAGAATACCTTAGCGACGTGCTGCTGGAACTGCCGCAGTGGCGCAGGGAAATGGTCGAGAAAATCAAGCAACTGGATAATGACACGATCAGTCTGGCGATAGAGCCGTTGTTTTCGGAGCTGAACGATAGCTATCAAAACATCGATGACGTGATCACCTATTTAGCGGAAATTAAAAAGAACCTCTGCAACACCATTGCCGACTACCTGATGCCGAGTCGGACGCCGGAGCCGCAAGACAACACCGCAAAACGGCAACTGCTGACCGAGCTGTACGCACCGAATATCCTGGTCGACAACAAACAGGAAAGTGGCGCGCCGGTGATTTGCGAATCGCACCCGATTTACCAAAACCTGTTCGGGCGCATTGAATACGTCAACGATCAAGGCACATTGGTTACCAATTATCGCCGGATTTGCGCCGGTTCATTGCATAGGGCCAATGGCGGTTATTTGGTTCTCGATGCCGAGAAACTGCTGACTAACCCGTTCGTTTGGGAAGGTCTGAAGCGCGCGCTGCAATCCGGGCTGATCGAGATAGAATCGCCTTATTCCGATTTGGGCATCAGCACGATGACGCTGAAGCCCGAAGTCATCCCGCTAAACGTTAAAGTGATTTTGGTCGGCTCCAGGGAGGTGTACTACATGCTTGAAGAACTGGACGACGAGTTTAACGAAATGTTCAAAATCCTGGCCGATTTTGACGATTACATCCTGCGCAACGACGAATCGACGCAACGTTTCATACATCTGATGATCAAACATGCCGCCGATTCCGGCGCCAAGCCGCTAACGCAAGCGGCGATAGAATGCCTGATCGAGCACAGTTGCCGGATTGCCGAAAACCAGCATCATTTTTCGGCCCGCGTTAAAGATTCGCTGGAAATCATCGCCGAAGCCAACCTGTTCTGTAAGAGCGGCAGCCAGCCGGTTTGCGACCGCTTGCATATCGAACAAGCCTTGGCCGCAAGAGATCATCGTAACGGCAGAATACCCGAGAACATCCTCGAAGAAATGCTGGTCGGCACGATACTGATCGATACCGAAGGCGAAGCGATAGGCAAAGTCAACGGCCTGACCGTGCTGGAAGTCGGCGGTAGCAGCTTTGGCGCGCCGGTGCGAATTACCGCCAGCGTTTATCCCGGTTCCAGGGGGATTGTCGATGTGGAGCGGGAGTCGGAGCTGGGGCAGGCCATCCACTCCAAAGGCGTGATGATCCTGACCGGTTATCTGGGGCAAACTTATGCCCAGCAATTTCCTTTTGCAATATCGGCCAGCATCGCGATTGAGCAATCTTACGGTTATATCGACGGCGACAGCGCCTCGCTGGCCGAGCTTTGCTGCCTGATTTCCGCACTGACCCGGACGCCGATTAAACAGACTTTTGCGGTGACCGGTTCGGTCAACCAGTACGGTGAAGTGCAGGCGGTCGGCGGCGTTAACGAAAAAATAGAAGGATTCTTCCGCTTGTGCCAGGCGCGCGGCCTCAATGGCGAGCATGCCGCGATTATTCCGGCCGCCAACAAGCGCAATTTGATGTTGAAACAGGAAGTGATCGATGCGGTCGCGGCCGGCAAATTTGCGATTTATGCGGTGTGCTGCGTCGATGAAACGCTGGAATTATTGACTGGGGAAGCTGCTGGCGTGTTAGATAGCGACGGGTTTTATCCGGAAGGCAGTATTAATTGCAAGGCGATTTCGCGGTTGAAGGAGATTTCGGATATGGCGGCGGATGAGGATGATAAGGAGGAGGGGGGTTAAGCGTAAGCTCTAAAAGATTGCGGTGTCTAGCGTTAAAGATTACTATCTTTCCCGTTGTAAGTATTTATGCGTAAATTATCCGCGCTTTTATATGAGGCTATCTGGATTTGTTTTAGGATGCACTGAATGAATGCAACTAAATGAAAATATAAGTATTTTCAATTCTTTATGAGGTATTAGATAAACAAATGACGCAATGTTTTGCGTCTATTAGGATGTCTAATATTAGTTAGGCGTGGTCTGGCTTTAAGTGCGGCGCGGCACGCACCTTACCTTTACGTTCAGCGACTGGAGCCTTCAATTTAGGGGGAATTCACTCGCTGCACAATATGATGAGTAACTTGAATTAAGGCGAAATTGCTACAAATTAACATGCCAGATAATCATCAAAGTTTTGTCTTCCGATATCGATTCCTGATTTTGCTAGTATCAGGAATATTTGCCACCCTTATTATTTTTTTCACCAGTATTTTCTTGGCAAAGCCCCTTCCAATCTTGGTGGAAAAATGGATTACCGAAGGTGCAATTTCAAATGAACATTATGATCTTGTTGACTCTGTTGTTTCTAACGCAGTAGAAAACACTCGTTATTCTGGAATGGTTAATTTCAATGCTCCAGTAGAAGCTAACTCTGTAAATGTTTACATGGTCAAGAGAGCTGCTCTTGAAAATGATATTCCTCAGCTAGTTTGTAACTGCGCCTATATTGGCGAATCACAATCCATAATTTGCGATAGTGATTTTTTTAATGAAGTACTGACAAAGGCTGATTTAAAGCCAGAGGATTTTGAGCGCGATACTCTGTCATCAAAAGTCTTCTCTGATCTGTCTGAAAATATGAATCGTGGGAATCGCTTAATGATGGCTAATTGGGTTTTGGGTCATGAAGTCGCGCATCTCTTGCTGAACCATGCTTCTTCACAGCTCTATACATTTAAGCCACGATGGCGATTTTTTAATGAAAAATTTAAGAGCAGTAAATCACCACATAGTCTAAAACAGGCTGAGGAAGAAGCTGATGTAGAAGTTACGCATTGACCGCTGGTTAATATTGTGGATTGAGCTGGTCTTTGCCCGGCATAAAGCCGGTGATGAACGTGGCGATAACCTCA
>NZ_RYFG02000080.1 GCF_003994235.2 Candidatus Methylobacter oryzae | reverse complement strand
GTAGCGCTTGCGGTGTTTTCTTTTAGCCATTGCAAATTTTAAATTTTGCAGGTTTTGCAACTCAATGGCTACTTTTAAAACACGCACTTAGGTATTTAGCGATATATCGGCATCTTATCGCCTCGATTAATATGTTTTGTTAAAGAAACTTACTCGCGGTGAGGATTCGGCTAATGACCCCAAGAGAATTAGCGATACAAGCATGGAATCTGTATGAAAAGTTAATCGATCTTGATATTGAGCGTAGCCGTCGGCACCGTAAAAATTCTGAGCTTAAAACCGGGTATTCGGGGCGGCGCAATATTAAGCGGGAAAGCAGGTTACATCGCTTGTCGAATCGAGCCTACAAAAGATACAAACGACGCTTGGCTGCTTGTTTACGTGAAGGATAAATCTGCTCTATTACGCGCAAGATATTGGCTTTCACAGTAAAAAGCCTGGTCTGTAAAATCTTAAAAATGTTTTGATTTTAATGGCTTAAGGATCGTGTCTTTTGCGGGAAAGTGCCCTGACGATATTGTAGAATTCAGCTTTTAATTCTAAAGGCTAAAAAGAAATGATCGCTTCATGTGTAAGATTATTTGTTTTGCTTATTATATTTTCTGCAGTGCTATTGTCTTCCTGTGCCGAGTTTAAAGAGGCTGGAAGAACGATAGGTCATACAATGCGTAATGTCACCAGAGAAATTGGACATGGAACCAGGGATGCGGCCATCGAAATCGGTCATGGTACCAAGCGTGTTGTCGAAAGTATTGGGCAGGAAACCAAAGACGAAACCAAGTCGTTATCGGGCGGAGAACAATAATTTTATTTTCAATGGATTGTATTGATGCGTTGAATGTTTTTGGATGCTGATACGTGGGGCAAGAATTACCGCAAAATTTTCTCTCTAGTGCTGTCTATCTCTTATGCTGATTGGATGGGGCGGTTTTAACTAATAAGAATCAAGCCCTGGCGCAAACCCAAACGTCAACGCGGTTGGCCCCGGCTTTTTTCAATACATAGGCGAGTTCATGGGCTGTTGAGCCTGTGGTCATCACATCATCAAGTATTGCAATATGTTGGGCGTGAAGAGGCTTGACGACGGAAAAAGCGTTTTTCAGGTTTTTATGGCGTTTTTTGGCCGATAGTTGAATTTGGTGAGGGGTATCGCGGCAGCGTTTGCAGCCGGTGAGGTCTAACGGAACCTGTAATTCTTTGGCTACGGTTCTGCTAATTTCTATGGCTTGGTTGAAGCCGCGTTCGCGATAACGGGAGTCATGCAGCGGTACCGGTAATATCAGCTCAGGCTGTTCGGCGCTTTGTCTCAGATGGTCTGCCAATAACATGCCCAGTAAACGGGCATTCTTGTAATTAGCACTAAATTTTAAAGTGTTGATCAAATGCCGAATAGCTCCTTGGTGGATAAATGGCGCGTACGTTTCGTCAAAAGCCGGCTGCCGGCTTAGGCAGCGGCCGCAAAGTGCAGGGGCCGTGATCAGTGTTTCCAGTATTTCACCGCAACGGTAACAGCAATGATTATTTCTGGGGAGTTGCATATAGCACGAGTCGCAAATGTCGCGAGCCTGTTGTCCAGGATTACCGCACAAGATGCAGGTAGGCGGCAGCAGGTAATCCTGTATAATATCGATCCAGTTGTATACCATTTTTACTTAAATAGGTTGACAAGTTTGTCGTCGCTCGCGATTGATGGGCTTTGAACCTCGCCCCTACACACCGGAGCTTAACAGAATGTCTGCAAAACCCGCAATTCGCCATGACTGGCAGTTGGACGAAGTGCAAGCGCTTTATGCGTTGCCTTTTAATGACCTGATTTTCAAGGCGCAAACCGTACACCGTCAGAGTTTCGACCCTAATGAAGTACAGGTCAGCAGCCTGTTAAGCATTAAAACCGGTTCTTGCTCGGAAGATTGCGGTTATTGCCCGCAAAGCGCCCGTTACGATTCCGATTTAACGCCCGAAGCGTTAATGCCGGTCGATAAAGTTTTGCAGGCGGCACAACTGGCTAAAGATCAAGGTGCATCGCGCTTTTGCATGGGCGCGGCCTGGCGTCAGCCTAAAGACCGGGATATTGAGCGAGTCGTCGAGATGGTCCAGGGCGTTAAGGCGCTAGGCATGGAAACTTGCGTAACCTTGGGTATGTTGACTGATGCGCAGACCGCCCGTTTAAAAGAAGGTGGCCTGGATTATTACAATCACAACCTCGATACCTCGGAAGACTACTATTCCGAAGTTATCACCACGCGGACTTACCAGGACCGTTTGGATACTTTAGCGCGTGTTAGGGATGCCGGGATTAACGTCTGTTGCGGCGGTATTGTCGGCATGGGCGAGAGCGATGTTGATCGTGCCAAGTTGTTAATCGAGCTGGCAAACCTGCCCAAGCATCCTGAAAGTGTGCCTGTCAATATGCTGGTGCAGGTTGAGGGGACGCCGCTGATGGGTACAGAACAACTTGACCCTATCATCTTTATCCGGACCATAGCCGTTGCCAGAATCATGATGCCGGAGTCGCGGGTCCGGTTGTCCGCAGGCCGTAATAATATGAGCGATGAAATGCAGGTGCTGTGTTTTCTGGCCGGTGCCAATTCGATCTTTTACGGCGACAAGTTATTGACCACCGATAATCCAATGACTAATCATGACTTAGCTTTGTTTGACAGGCTGGGTATCCGTTCGGGCGGTTCAAGTTACGCTTGATCTTGAAAAATCTATTGATCCACGAAAAACACGAAAATACTCGAAGCAATTTATTTTGTGCTTTTCGTGAACAAAAACTTTAAATCTAATGGCGCATCCGTTCCCAGAATTAGCAGCCGGCCTCGACGATATTGCCCGGCAAGGTTTATATCGCTCCCGGCGGGTTAGCGAATCTCCTCAAGGTATTAACTTGGAAATTAACGGCAGACATGTTGTCAATTTTTGCAGCAACGATTATCTGGGTTTGGCCAATCACCCGGAAGTGGTCGATGCTTTCAAAGCCGGCGTAGATCGGTACGGCGTCGGCAGCGGTTCGGCGCATTTGATTTGCGGACATAGCGCGGCTCATCATGCCTTGGAAGAAGAGCTGGCGGCATTCACCGGCCGCGACCGGGCATTGTTGTTTTCTACCGGTTATATGGCCAACATCGGTGCGATCTCGGCTTTATTGGGCCGTGGCGATTCGGTGTTTGAGGATCGGTTAAACCATGCTTCGCTGTTGGATGGCGGCTTGTTTTCCGGTGCAAGGTTTAAGCGTTACGCTCATGCCGACGCGGCCGATCTCCATGCCAATCTGGATAGAGCTGTCGGCAACAAGCTGGTCGTGACCGATGGCGTATTCAGCATGGATGGTGATTTTGCGCCGTTGGATGAATTGGCGCTTACGGCAAAAAAACATAATGCCTGGCTGATGGTCGACGATGCGCACGGTTTGGGCGTTATCGGCGAGCACGGAGGCGGCGTTGTTGAGCATTTCGGCCTTGATCAAGACGATGTGCCGGTGTTGATGGGTACGCTGGGAAAAGGCTTTGGCACGTTCGGCGCATTCATCGCCGGTTCCGAGACGCTGATTGAAACCTTGATCCAACGAGCCCGCACTTACATATATACCACCGCGTTACCGGCGGCGGTGGCCGAAGCGACACGGGCAAGCTTGAGACTTGGGATCGAAGAAAGCTGGCGCAGGGATAAGCTTAAGCAGCTGTCGGAGCGATTCAGGATGGGCGCCGAGCAGGTCGGCTTGCAGGTGATGCCGTCAGCGTCCGCGATACAGCCTATCCTGATAGGCGGCAGCCAGGCAGCCGTGGATATTAGTAATGAGCTGTTGGATGCCGGTTTTCTGGTCAGCGCGATACGTCCCCCAACGGTACCGCAAGGCAGTGCAAGGCTGCGGGTGACTTTTTCGGCATTGCACGAACAGCGGCACGTCGACGGGCTATTGGATGCGTTGGTCAAAATTACTTTGGGGCGCAAGTGACAAAAATCCATCTGGAAACATTCGGCAACGGCAAACCTATCGTATTGGTGCATGGCTGGGCGATGCATGGCGGTATTTGGCGCGAGTTTGCGATGCAGTTGGCGCAACATTACCGGGTCACTTGCATCGATTTGCCGGGGCACGGACGAAGCGAAGCAATCGATCCGTTTACGTTGGAGCGGATCAGCGCCGAGCTGGTCGGCTTGGTTTCCGAACCGTGCTGTTGGTTGGGCTGGTCTTTGGGGGCTGCGGTAGTGCTCGATATAACCAGGCTTTATCCCGAGCGGGTGTCTTCGTTAGTGTTACTGGCGGGAAACCCGATGTTTACAAATTCCGGTTTGGCATGGCCGGGTATCGATGTTCGCTTGCTGGACGGCTTTGCCGGGAATTTGCACCAAAACTGTCAGACGACTTTGCTACGATTTTTATCGCTGCAAGTAAACGCTTTGCCGGATCACAAACATCTTTTGAAAACGCTGAAAGCTGCCGTGTTGGAGCGCGATGCACCTAATGCAAAAACCTTGCAAGGCGGCTTGGATATACTCAAGCAAACCGATTTAAGGTTGGCATTATCTGCATTAAACATTCCTGTGTCGGTCATATTGGGCGGCCTGGACACATTGGTTCCTGTTGCTGTAGGTCAACAAATGCAGAGGTTGTTGCCAAGTCTTGAATTAAACATCATCGACAGGGCAGGGCATGTGCCGTTTTTATCACATAGCGAGGAAACGCTGGCGATTATTTCTCGATTTATGGACAAGCAATGTATTTAGATAAAGCCAAAATCAAGCAGTCGTTTGCGGCGGCTTCGGCCACTTATGACGGTGTTGCCGATCTACAGCGCACCGTCGGCAAGACACTATTGAATATTGCCGGTAGCGAAAGCGTTGCAGGAACACTATTGGATTTGGGCTGCGGCACCGGTTTTTTAACGTCCGGGCTGTTGGCGAACTCAACATCTATTGTCGCGTTGGATATTGCGTTGCCGATGCTACAGGTAACGCGGACGAAGCTGGCCACTACGCAAAATGTCAGTTATATCTGCGCCGATGCGGAACAGTTGCCGCTTGCCGAAAAAATCGTCGATGGCGTTTTCTCGAATCTGGCATTGCAGTGGTGCGTCAATCTGGGCGCGGTTTTTGCGGATATTAAACGCGTACTGAGACCGGACGGTCAGCTGGTTTTTTCGATATTCGGTCCGCAAACGCTACAGGAGCTGAAATCCGCATGGGCCGCAGCTGACGACTACCGGCACGTTAACGATTTTTACAGCGGGCAACAACTGACGCATTTTCTCCGGCAAGCGGGGTTCACAAAGATAGCGATTGAAATTAGGCTATATAATCCAAACTATGATTCGGTTTGGGCGCTGATGAGAGAGTTAAAGCATATCGGTGCGCATAATGTAATGGCCGGACGTAATCAAAACATCACTACTAAGGCCCAAATGCAGCGCATGATTGCGGCTTACGAGCAGCATCGGGTCGGCGATCGGGTTCCTGCAACTTTCGAGGTTATCATGGTTAAGGCAAGCTAATGGAAAAAGGCTACTTTATAACCGGCACCGACACTAATGTCGGCAAGACTTGGGCGACGATTGCACTGATGCGTTATTTTAAAAGCCGCGGGCAATCGGTCGCAGGCATGAAGCCTGTTGCTTCCGGCTGCTTGATTCAGGACGGCCGGTTGAGAAATGAAGATGCGTTGCTGATACAAGAAAATGCTTCGGTGCCGATTGATTATGATCTAATTAACCCTTACGCTTACGAGTTCCCTGTATCGCCCCATATTGCCGGAGTAAAAAATCCGGTCGATCTACAATGGCTGGCTACCAAGTTTGAGCTATTGAAAAATATGGCTGATATCATCGTTGTTGAAGGCGCCGGAGGCTGGTGTACGCCTTTAAATGATCGCGAGTCTATCAGCGATTTGGCACGAGCGCTGGCATTACCGGTTATTATTGTTGTTGCGATTAGGTTGGGTTGTATTAATCACGCAAGATTGACTTATCAGGCAGTAAAACAGTCGGGTCTAAACTGCGCCGGCTGGATTGCGGTTTGCACGGACCCGGAATTGTTATGCCGGGACGAGAATATACAGACTATAAAGAGTACTGTGCATGCGCCTTTACTGGGTTTGTTACCCTATAGCCAAGTCGCTGATTTCAATTTCCTCTCGACGCAAATGAATATCTAAGTCGTACGTTAGTAACGTATGTATCGGGAGTGATTTTGGAATAATATATGGCAAGAGTTCTCTGAAAGGCCTGTCATTTTCTTTTTCATCCAGTCAGATTCGCCGTTTAACTGACGGCGCAAGGTTAAAGCATGTCGATTCGCACTATCTCATCAGTAAAATTTATCTTAATTGTCGGTGCATTATTGTCCGGATGTACAACGACTCGGCAAATTGTAGTTGATCATCCTTCAACGCAGGCGAGCCAGTTTCAGCCTTTACAAGGTTTTCAAGCCATTGACGGTGACGATTATTATGTTCGGTTGATTTCGGAGTTCGACTTCAAAGGAGACAATGTCTTAAAAAGCGGCTGTACCAATATGGCGCCGTCTTACGAAAAAGGCGATTTATCGGCAGCCCTTATTTATAGCGTGCGTAATGAGACGCTTAAATTCAATCGCGAGGCTACCGGTTTTTTGTACCAGGCGACAACAGGTAAATGCAACTTTACATTCGATGCTAAAAAGCTTTATTTGACGCCGTGGATTCGCCTGGATTCAGGCAAGGAAACGATGGTCGATTATAATTTTTACACGAATGCGAATAGCGATATGGATGTGTCTGGTTTGGTTAGTGATGTGAATACGGCTAGCAATTTGCTGGCGTTAACAGGCGTCGGCATGGGGGTTGCTGTCATGGGGCAGGTTGCCGGGCAATGGGTAAAAGGAAATCAGCAAACAGCGGCAACATCTACGCCTCACCAGACTGCAAAACATAGCTCTGAATCGCATTCGTTACCGGCCGCCACGATTTTTTCCGGTAAAACGGGAACGTTAAATCAAACAATGTTTAAAGTTTATGATGTTGCTGAAGGCGGATTTAATCTGTTAGGTTCAGACGCTAAGCAACTTGGCGAGCTAAAGATTTATCCGGAAATTCTGCCTTCTTTATTATTAAAAACAACTGCTGACGGAATTCCCGATGCGCGTGATCTGACCTTCGAAGAAATCGGTTATTCTCCAATAAAATCGGCGACAGGTGAGATAAATCTCCAGCAATTGATTGAGCAATCCACACATCCGTCAAAACCGAATTTAAAGCCCGATTGGAATAATTATCAGGAAGTTGAGAGTAACTGCCGGAAATTGAAGCTGGTGATGAAAGATTTGGGGTTTAATAAGTTTGACCGTAATGCAGTGATTTACTATTTTCTGGCTAAAAATGGAGATTGGAATAACTACAACATCAGTCGGCAAAGGATTCTGCATGAGGAAATCCGGCCTAAAGTCATGGAAAGTTATCGCAGCAAAAATTTTGCTAATTGTTTGGCCCCTGATGATTATGCGGTTATGAAATCGATGGGCTTGCCGGTTAATACGCAGTCCGACTGGGATCAGATGGGGGAAGCAAGTTATAAAAAAGCGCAATTGTTTTTGCCGCTCAAGTCCATTGAGAGACAGTTGGTTGCCGTATTAAAAAATCCGAATAAGGTAGAAATGGAGCGACAGCTGTTTCCTTTGCTAAATACGGCAAAGAATGGCGATGGCAGTGTATTGTTGCAAAATCATTTGGGTGACTTCGGGTTGGAATTATTGCTGAATCCTGCTGTGGCACCGGCGGATGCTTCGGTTGCTAAGGTTGATGCCGCTGTTCCTGTTGTACCGATTCCTGGGGAAGGTATGATCATTACGGCTAATCAATTAGCTCAGGTTTTTTCCGGATTGTTGATAAATGACCTGAGCTGTGCGCGACCGGTTCCCGATGGTTTGGGAAAATATTTAAGCAATGCAGGTATTTTATTGTTCACTACAAAAGAGGGTGGTCCGCGTGTTAAAGGCGGTGCGATGGAATTTGAGTTTTTAGGCGGAAAAATCACACGCATTGCTTTTCAGTTGCCTGCTTATCGTGACTTTGAGCAGGACCTACAGGATCAGTCCGAGGTTGGAGAATGTCGAATTGATCCTTCTTTTTTGACAAAGTTACACTAACATAAGCGTTGTTCCGATATGGTGTTGCCGCCTTGTAAATCAACAAGAAGGCAGGTTGATTTATACCATAAATTAAATGTGGATTTAGAAGCGGATATAATCCATAATGTTTGTGCGGTAAATAAATAATAAATACTATCAGGAGAAACATTATGGCTTTAATTACTTGGACAGCTAGTCAATACGGTACAAATGTTGGATTTGCAGATCAGGAGCATCAAACTTTATTTGATAAGCTTAATAAATTATATGATTTAGCAACAAGCGGAGCAGAGCGTTCGGCAGTTGGTGCTCAGCTAGATGACTTGATTTCATATGTTGTCGAACATTTTGCCCATGAAGAAAGAGAAATGCAGGCAAAAGGTTTTGCCGGTTATAGCCGTCATAAGGAAGAGCATGAAGCTTTATTAGGCATCTGCGGTGGTTTGCAAACAAAATTTCATGCAGGCGAGGCAGAAGTTGACGAAGGCGTAGGTCAATTGGTTAAAGGATGGTTAGATAACCACATTCCTAACTTTGATATGGCTTATGCGGATGCATTAAACAGCTAATCAAGCTTCAACACTAAAAATAGCAAGGCTTGTGAGTTATATTGATTCACAAGCCTTTTTAGTGTGCTAAATAAATTCAAGGAAAGGACAGCTGGTATAGATTGCCTTCATAGGTTAAAATTGAAAAGATTATTTGTGATAATTATTACGCAATATGGAATAGGGCAAGCGTATAGGAATACCCTGAAGTTGCGAAACGATATAACGCATATACAAGAGTTTATAACTACTAACTAGGAGGCTGCTCCGTGAAGAAAACAAAGCAACTGTTCGCAGGTCTGATCTTAATGGCTTTTGGCCTGGGAACAGCGCAGGCGGCATATACGCTCAATTTAATGAGAGGGGTTACAAAGGTCAGTAACGATCTTTATGACCTGCACATGTTGATTCTATGGGTTTGTGTATTCATAGGAATCGGTGTGTTTGGGACTATGTTCTATTCGATTTACCATCATCGTAAGTCAAAAGGGCATAAAGCGGAGCAGTTTCACGAAAATACAGCGGTTGAAATCGCTTGGACAATTATCCCGACGCTGATCCTGATCGGCATGGCTATCCCTGCTACGAAAGCTATGATCGAATTGGACAACGTCCAAGAGTCCGACATGTCTATTAAAGTAACCGGGCATCAATGGAAATGGGAATACGAATATCTCGATAATGGAATTCATTTTTTCAGCAACCTGGACGAAGGCAGTAATAAAGTACGCCAAGTCGGCTCTGGTTTAGATCCTCGCTCTGTTCCAAATTACTTGTTGAATGTTGATAAGCCGTTAGTTATACCTACTAAGAAAAAAATTCGTTTTGTGTTTACCTCGGCGGATGTAATTCATTCATGGTGGGTGCCTGATTTAGGTTGGAAAAAAGATACTAATCCAGGTTTTATTAATGAATCATGGACTTCCGTTGATGAACCGGGTACTTATCGTGGTCAATGTACTGAGCTTTGCGGTAAAGACCATGCCTTTATGCCGATTGTCGTGATCGCAATGAATGAACCTGAGTACAATGCTTGGGTAGAGCAACAAAAAGCCGCTGCGGCTGCTGAGGCGGGCTCGGCTGGCAAGGAGTGGACTAAAGAGGATTTGGTCGCTAAAGGTAAAGCTGTTTATGAAACCAATTGCGCATCCTGTCATATGCCGGACGGTGCCGGGTTGCCAGGTACTTTCCCTGCTTTGACAGCAAGCCCTGTAGTAACCGGCGATATTAATGCTCAAGTTAAGCTAGTCTCTGAAGGAAAAGGCATGATGCCGGCTTTCGGAAAAGTGTTAAGCGCGGTTGATTTTGCCGCAGTCGTAACATATACCCGTAATGGTTTGGGTAACTCAGTAGGTGATGCTATTCAGCCTTTAGCTATCCAAGCTCTGCAATCGGGAATACCGGTGGCAGGTAAAAATGAATAAGTCATTGCGTTCTTACCGATCTAATCTTTTTTATAGTTTCAAGAGGTATAAAATATGTCTGCTGTAGTCGCTGAACATGATGATCATCATGATCATGGTCCTGCTAAGGGGCTCTTAAGGTGGGTTATTACCACCAACCATAAAGATATTGGTACGTTATATCTACTGTTTGCCCTGGCGATGTTTTTTGTTGGCGGCGCAATGGCAATGGTGATCCGTGCTGAATTGTTTGAACCGGGCATGCAATTTGTTAATCCCCAGTTCTTTAATTCAATGACCACCATGCACGCTTTAGTGATGGTGTTCGGGGCTGTTATGCCGGCATTCGTTGGCTTGGCTAACTGGATGATTCCAATGATGATTGGCGCTCCGGATATGGCATTGCCGCGTATGAACAACATGAGCTTCTGGTTATTGGTTGCCGGTGTGTTATTACTGGCTAGTACCTTATTCATGGAAGGCGGCGCGCCTGCCAGCGGTTGGACTTTGTATCCGCCGTTAGTGTTGCAAACCGGTAAGGCATTGCCTTTTGCGATTTTCTCAGTGCATTTGCTGGGTATCTCGTCAATCATGGGTGCTATTAATATCATCGCAACCATTTTCAATATGCGCGCTCCGGGCATGACTTTAATGAAAATGCCGATGTTTGTCTGGACTTGGTTGATTACTGCTTTTCTGTTAATCGCTATCATGCCGGTTTTCGCTGGTGCAGTGACCATGTTGCTGACTGACAAATTCTTCGCCACCAGCTTTTTTGATGCAGCGGGCGGCGGTGATCCGGTTCTTTATCAGCACATTTTCTGGTTCTTCGGTCATCCTGAAGTTTATGTAATGATTTTGCCTACTTTCGGCGTGGCTTCTACGATTATTCCAGTCTTTGCTCGTAAGCCTTTATTTGGCTATAGTTCAATGGTTCATGCGACTGCTGCAATCGCATTCTTGTCATTTATCGTTTGGGCGCACCACATGTTTACAGTCGGTATGCCGATTGCCGGTGAGTTGTACTTCATGTATGCCACGATGTTAATTGCGATCCCTACCGGCGTTAAAGTGTTTAACTGGACTGCGACTATGTGGAAAGGTTCAATGACGTTTGAAACACCGATGCTGTTCAGTATCGCTTTCGTTGTTCTGTTTACAATGGGCGGCTTCACCGGTTTGATGATGTCGGTTGCGCCTGCTGATTTCCAATATCACGATACTTACTTTATTGTTGCGCATTTTCATTACACATTGGTTCCTGCTTCTATTTTTATTTTGATGGCTGCAGGCTATTTTTGGCTGCCTAAATGGACTGGCCATATGTATGACGAAAGAATCGGTAAATTGCATTTCTGGTTGTCGGTTATATCGGTAAATGTTCTGTTTTTTCCCCAGCACTTTTTGGGACTTGCGGGGATGCCAAGAAGAATTCCCGATTATGCCGTTCAATTTGCGGATTGGAACATGATCTCCAGTATTGGCGGTTTTATTTTTGGCGCTAGCCAATTGCTGTTCTTGTATATTGTTATCCATACAATCAAAGGCGGCACAGGCGAGAAAGTAACAAGTGAAGTTTGGGAAGATGCTGCTAAGCATAGCTTGGAGTGGACCCTGCCATCACCACCGCCGTATCATACTTTTACTACACCCCCAACAGTTATACCTACTGAGCATATCTAGGTTGTTGTATTCCGGGCCAGGTTGCTTTATTAAAAAAGCAACCTGCTTAGGTAACGTATCAGGTGAAACAATGAATACCAAACAAAAAAATATTTTGACGGCAGTAGCTTTGGTTGCAATTGCAGTCATTATTTATGTCTTTGCAGTGATAAGAGCAGTTTCTCAATGAACGAAAGCGTTACAAAAAAAAACGCAAATTTGGTTCGGCTGCTGGTGTTTGTTGTTTTGGGAATGTTTGGGTTTGGCTATGCTCTGGTTCCGCTTTATGATGTTTTGTGTGAAGTAACGGGGCTCAATGGAAAAGTCGAATCGTCCGCTATTAAGGAAGTTGGCTACGAAGTTGATAAAAACAGAGAGATTACCGTAGAGTTTATGACCGCATT
The DNA here is from genome assembly GCF_003994235.2 of Candidatus Methylobacter oryzae. GTDB lineage: Bacteria > Pseudomonadota > Gammaproteobacteria > Methylococcales > Methylomonadaceae > Methylobacter_A > Methylobacter_A oryzae. The sequence continues at coordinate 17,541 of NZ_RYFG02000080.1, read as the reverse complement.
GAACGAAGCAACGCCAATGGTGTTTCGTCCGGAAATGAAAAAAATAAAAGTTCATCCCGGCGAATATTATACGGTGAATTTTTATGCGGAAAATAAGACCGACAAAGTAATGGTTGCCCGGGCGATTCCAAGTATTTCGCCCGGAGCAGTTGCTGAATTTTTTAAAAAAACAGAGTGTTTTTGTTTTTCAGAGCAAACATTCAAAGCGCGGGAAGGGCGAACAATGCCGGTGCGTTTTGTCGTTAATCCTGAGATTCCAAAGGAATATAAAACAATTACGCTTGCATACACATTTTTTGATAATACTGAAACATCAGTAAAATGAGAGAGGAAGGTCATGTCTACAAATAACGATTATTACATTCCGCATAAAGCCACCTGGCCTGTTATCGGCACTGGCGGTTTGTTAATGATGCTGGCTGGATTTGCAAATTATTTAAATGGCTCATCTGCCGGTACGGCCTGGATGGGGTTGGGGCTGGCTGTGTTTATTATCATGCTGGCCGGATGGTTTACCTTGCAGGCCGGTGAAAGCGAATCAGGCATGTATAGTACGCAGGTTGGTATTTCCTATCGTATGGGCATGATGTGGTTTATCTTTTCGGAAATCATGTTCTTTGCCGTATTCTTCGGCGCGCTTTGGTATACGCGTAATTTATCGGTGCCATGGTTAGGTGGAGAGGGAACCAAAGCGGCGACGAAAGAACTGCTATGGCCTGCTTTTGAAGCAGTTTGGCCTACCAATGGTCCGGGCAAAGTCGGTGGCAATTTTGAGTCTATGGGAGCATGGGGCTTACCTTTCTTAAATACCTTAATATTGTTAACCAGCGGTGTATCCTGCACTTGGGCGCATCACGGCCTGCTTGCAAAAAATCGTGATCAATTAATTAAAGGATTAGCGGTTACTGTAGGTTTAGGGCTTTTGTTTGTCGCATTCCAGGCATCCGAGTATCATGAAGCTTATACTGAAATGGGCTTGACTTTGGGATCAGGGATTTATGGATCTACCTTTTTTATGTTAACCGGCTTTCACGGTTTCCATGTCTGCGTAGGCGCTATTATCCTGAGTGTTGTGTTATTTCGAAGCTGGAAAGGCCATTTCCAACCCGAGAATCATTTCGCCTTTGAAGCGGCGGCTTGGTACTGGCATTTTGTTGACGTAGTATGGTTAGGATTATTTATATTTGTTTATGTAATTTAATTTAAACAGCTATACCAAAAAAAGCGCTGTCTAATAGACAGCGCTTTTTTTTTTGCCGGGAAGGATTTTTTATTTGGAAGCAGCAGCCGGAGTTTGGTGCATTCGAGCGCCTAGGCCATGAGGCGTGAACAAGCCGGTTGCAAAAGCAATAAAAATGAAAATAAACAATAGGATTGAAAGTGCAATGCGAAAAGTCAATGCTTTAGCTGTTTTTTCGGATTGCTCCTGAGTCTTATGTTTAACCAGATGGAATAGCGCTGAGCCCAGGCTGATAATTATCAGAATAAAGGCGATAACAACGATGCTTTTTATAATCATGAGAGTAGTTATGTTCGTTAATAGAGAAATTTTTTGTATTCTCGGTTATTTAGAAGCTTGTGCCAATAGAATAAACAAAAAAGCATGATTACTCGGATACTAGTCAATGAAGTTTAAAATCATTCCAACAGTGGTTTATCTAAGTCTGTTAGCGGTATTAATTGCGTTGGGAATGTGGCAATTAGACCGCGCAGAGCAGAAACGAGTCTTTCTGAAAGCTCAAGAACAAGCCGCGGCAACAGAAACGCTGCATTTGTCGTCAGCGGTTGAAAATAGTATAGAAGGGCTGAGATATAGGAATGTTGAAGCTACAGGACGCTACGATGTAGCCCATCAGTTTTTGATAGATAATCAAATCAGTGACGGAAAGGTAGGTTACTTTGTCTTGACCCCCTTTATATTGACAGGCGAAACCAAGGCTGTTTTGGTAAACAGGGGCTGGATTCCACTAAATAAAGACCGGTCGATTCCTTCTGGTTTGGAGGTTAAACAAGCAGAAGCAATTATCGCAGGACGAATTAATAATTTTCCAAGCGTTGGTATAAAATTAGCCGGAGCGGAAATTCCAACCGAGGGTTGGCCATCAATAGTTCAGGTGGTTGATATTAATGTCTTGGCTAGAAAATTAGGTTATTCATTGCTCCCGTTCCAGATTGAACTGGCTAAAGAATTGCCTGATGGCTATAAGCGGGAATGGCATACATCGACCATTATGCAACCCGAGCAACATACAGCTTATGCAATTCAGTGGTTTGCATTGGCATTGACTCTAACAATATTATTTATTTGGTACAGTTTTAAAAAGAATGATGCAAAATCAAAAGAATAAAAATCATATATTAATTTTGGTTATCTTTGGGATGTCGGTTATCCCATTTTTAATCGCTTGGGGGCTAAAAGAGCATCCTCAGCTCTTAAACGGGCAAACGAATCATGGGCAGTTAATAACGCCACCATTGACAACAGAACGCTCAGACTTGAGCGGCTTTGATCAGTTTTCAACCGACAATATGTCCGAACTTAGCGGTCACTGGCTGTTGGTAAATGTAATTCCCAATAGTGACTGTAATGATGTTTGCATTGAAGCTATCCATAAGACCAGGCAAATCCGGTTGATGTTAAACAAAGAGCTTACCCGTACGCGGCGAGTTGTTGTGGTATTAAAAGATGTTGCGCCGGAAACCGCGAATAAATGGTGGGAAGATGACAGGACTTTATTGAAAGTTAAGCCTAATGATATGTTTGTAAAGAAAGTTTCTTCACTTAAACAGGGCAATATACCGGATGGAATGCTTTTATTAATGGATCCGTTGGGTAATTTAATGATGCAGTATGAGCCGGGTTTCGATCCTTATGATGTAAAGAGCGATCTCATGCATCTTTTACGAATCTCACAAATCGGATAGTGGAAAATAAAAATGTTTAGAAAAATAACTTCGTTTGCTGTTGTTCTCGCGTTAATAGTCATCGTAGCCGGCTCATACGTCCGGCTATCGGGGGCAGGTCTGGGGTGTCCTGATTGGCCCGGATGTTATGGGCAAGCCATTGTTAGCGATCAAGCCGATTTTAAAGCGCATGCTGCTGAGGCATTTCCCGGCCAGACTCCGGATGTTGAAAAAGCTTTGAAGGAAATGAGCCACCGTTACTTGGCGGCGACCTTAGGAATAACTGTTTTATTGTTGGCGTTGCTTTCGTGGCGTCAGCAACAAATCCGGTTAGCGGCCGTTACCGCTACATCGGGTTTAGTGCTTTTGGTGGGATTGCAGGCGGCTTTAGGAATGTGGGCCGTAAAATTCCACGTTATGCCTATTATTGTAACCGGGCATTTGTTGTTGGCAATGATGGCTTTCTGGCTGCTGTTTTGGCTGTATTTGAGGGTTAATCCGAAAGTTTCTCTATTAACTATACGCAATAACGGCTTGGCTGTATTTTCCCGGCTTGCAATGCTGGTCTTATTTTTGGAGATCATTTTAGGCGGCTGGGTTAGCGCCAATTATGCGGCTTTAGCCTGCTCGGGATTCCCTCAGTGTAATGGCTCATGGTGGCCTCAAGCCGATTACCAAACGGCATTGAATTTCTTTAGCGGTTTAAATACAGGTTATACCGGTGTTATAGCGTTCGATGCACAAGTGGCTGCAAATTGGCTGCATAGGGTTGGGGCGCTGGCCAGTTTTATCGTACTCACCTTGTTGATGTTGAACGCTACATCCGAGCATCATTCAAAGCCAATAAGAAGATCCGGTTTATGGTTGAGCGTGCTGCTATTGATGCAGATCGGATCGGGTATTGTTGGCGTGAGGTTTGGAGAACCTTTGTGGGCGGCCATTGTTCATAATGGCTTTGCCGCGTTGCTGATGTTGCCGTTGATTGCCATCGGTTTTTATAGTCGATATGGTTATGCTGAAGAACTGGAGCCTCGAGTAGAGGTTCAGACGCGTCGCGAAGGTGTAATTGTTCCTATAGAGGAAGAAGCTTATCCGGCAGCGGAACCTGAGTCGTTATATTTACGTCTTAAAACACAGCTAAAGCGGACTCGTTCGGGACTTAGCGGCGTTTTGGCGCATATGCCTATCGGTCGGCAGGAAATTGACAAGGATTTACTGGAAGAAATCGAAGCCAGTTTGTTAATGGCCGATATAGGTATTGATGCGACTACAGAAATAATCAAACGTTTAACGGAACGTGTTGAACGGCGCCAGCTCAATGACGGCGAGGCGTTGACAGCCGCTTTAAAGCAGGAGTTACTGAGTATGCTTCGTCCTTGCAGCAAAAACTTGCATATCCCCAAGCAGGACAAGCCTTTTGTTATTTTAGTCGTCGGCGTCAATGGAGCGGGTAAAACCACTACTATCGGCAAACTGGCTAAACGTTTGCAGACACAAGGCCATAGTGTCATGTTAGCTGCAGGCGATACGTTTAGAGCTGCTGCTGTCGAGCAATTACAAACTTGGGGCGAGCGTAATAATATTCATGTCGTCGCTCAGCACACCGGAGCCGATTCGGCATCGGTTATTTACGACGCGGTACAGTCGGCGCAGGCAAAAGGTATCAATGTCTTAATTGCCGATACTGCAGGGCGCTTGCATACCAAATCCAACCTGATGGATGAGTTGAAAAAAGTAAAACGCATTATGAGTAAACTGGATGAAACCGCGCCTCATGAAGTGTTGTTGGTACTGGACGCCGGTACCGGGCAAAATGCCTTGTCGCAAGCAAAACTGTTTAATGAGGCTGTGTCGTTGACAGGTTTGGCCTTGACCAAACTTGACGGTACCGCAAAGGGCGGCGTGATTTTCGCGCTGGCTAAACAGTTCGGAATCCCCATCCGTTTTATAGGAATAGGCGAAGGTATAGACGATCTGCAGGATTTCGATGCAGATGCTTTTGTAGATGCGTTATTTGTCAAAGACTAAAGAAGCTTATGTTAAAGTTTGATAATGTCAGTATGAGGTATCCTGGCGCAGGCGATGTTTTGCGCAATGTCAGTTTTCATCTGCAGCGTAATGAAATGGCTTTCCTGACAGGGCATTCAGGTGCTGGAAAAAGTACATTATTGAAATTGATTGCAGTGATTGAGCGTTGCAGCCGCGGGCAGGTTATATTGGACGGCCAGAATCTCAATCAGGCTAAGGACAGGCAAATTCCTTTTATACGCAGGAAAGTGGGATTGATCTTCCAAGATTACAAATTGCTGCAGGATAGAACGGTTTTCGATAATGTTGCATTACCGCTAGTGATAGCCGGTTACGGGCATCACGAAGTTTCCCGAAGGGTAAGGGCGTCATTGGATAAAGTCGGCCTATTAGGCAAAGAAAAAAAATATCCGGCAGTGCTGTCCGGCGGCGAACAGCAGCGAGTCGGCATTGCAAGAGCGGTAGTTAATAAGCCGCCGATGATTTTGGCCGATGAGCCGACCGGAAACCTTGACCCTGAATTGTCTGCGGAGATAATGCATTTGTTCGAACAGTTTCAACAGGTGGGCGTCACCATATTAATTGCCTCACATGATATTTCATTGATTGCTCAAATGAACCATCGGATATTAAAGCTGGACCACGGCCAATTGGTGGCAAGTTAAATGATGAAGCACGTTGTTAACAAAAAAGTAGGTAAGCAGGAGCCGCGCTGGCAAACGAAAATTTCCGGTGGAAATTTTGTCGATAAATTTCACGCTTATCGGAATCTTCATGCGCATGCATTGTTTTCGAGTCTTGGGCGATTACTTGCATCGCGTTTTTCTTTTGTAATGACGATTATTGTGTTGGCTATTGCCATCTCACTAGCCAGCGGTTTTTATATTTTGGTGGTGAACCTCCAGCAGTTGGCAGGTAATTTGGAAGCCAGCAATCAGATTTCTTTGTTTCTTAAAGACGAAATTTCAGAGACAAGAGCGAACAAGTTTGTTAACAGCATTAAGCAGAATCCCGATATTCAAGAAGTTAAGTTAATTACAAAGGATGAGGCGTTGGCGGAATTTCAGGCATACAGCGGCTTCGGTGATGCGGTAAAAGCCCTGGAGAATAACCCGTTGCCGCTTGTTGTTCAGGTATTGCCCAAAAACTCATTGAAAGAAGAGCAGGCGCTTGAGGCTTTGCTTGACGATTTCAAGCGATCCGCGGAAGTTGATTTCGCACAGATGGATATGCAATGGGTCAAACGCTTACAGTCTATTATGGAAGTCGCGGAGCGTGGCGTTGTTTTATTGAGCTTGTTGCTGGGGGCCGGGGTGTTGTTTATTACAGCCAATACCATACGCTTGGAAGTGCATAATCGTCGCGATGAAGTCGTGATCGCAAAACTGGTGGGCGCGACCAACGGCTTTATTCACAGGCCATTCTTGTACAGTGGTTTTTGGATTGGTTTTTTTTCCGGTGTCGCTGCATGGTTTATTGTCACAATAATCATGCTGATTTTGAAACAACCTATTGAAAAACTCTCCGGGCTCTACGATGACGGTTTCCGTGTACTGTTCTTTGGCTTTACTGAAACTCTGGCATTGTTATTCATTTCGTCTGTATTAGGCGTGGTAGGTTCTTGGATAGTGCTTCATTTCCAACTTCGACAATTAAAACCCGAGTAGAAAATTATTAGCACTCTTCGTTAGAGAGTGCTAGAATTCAAAAAAAGTTTCTTACAGGGGGTTTCAATGAGTAACGCATTAGCTTTACCTATTAATTTATCAGTCGGAACATTCGATGCTTATTTAAATGTTGTTAGGCAAATGCCTAAATTGACAGTCGAACAGGAACGCGAGTTAGCTGTAAAGTTTAGAGATAACGGCGACTTGGAAGCGGCACGCGAGCTGGTTATGACCAACTTACGTTTCGTCGTCCATGTGGCTAGAGGTTACAGTGGATATGGTTTGTCTATGCCGGATATTATTCAGGAAGGGAATATCGGCTTGATGAAAGCGGTTAAACGTTTTGATCCTGACATAGGCGTACGTTTAGTGTCCTTTGCCGTACATTGGATTAAAGCTGAAATTCACGAATATGTTATTAAGAATTGGGCTATTGTAAAAATCGCCACAACCAAAGCGCAACGCAAACTGTTTTTTAACTTACGTAAGTCTAAACAGGATGTCGGCTGGTTATCCAATGACGAAGCTGCGGCGATTGCCAAGGATCTCGATGTCGATGTAAGTTCCGTTTACGAGATGGAAAAACGCTTGGGAAATAGGGACATGTCATTTGACATGCCGGCTGACGAGTCAACGGAAGAAAGCTATGTTGCTCCTGCCAGCTATCTTCATCAGCACGGTGCCGATCCGGCAGTGCTGCTTGAGAATTCGGATTGGGAAGGGCATGAGCAGGATGTATTGGCCGATGCGCTGGCTGAGCTGGATGAACGTAGCCTGGATATTCTCTCAAGTCGTTGGTTAGTCGACAAAAAAGCTACATTGCACGAGCTTGCCGAACGTTACAACGTTTCTGCGGAAAGGATCAGGCAATTAGAGCAAAATGCGATGAAAAAATTGAGAGCGGCGGTTGAGCTGGCGGCTTAAATTAAAGCTGAGTTGAACAGCTTGCCTGTTCAAACGAAACGGGTATAAACGGTAATTGAACAATAACAAAAAAGGCTTAGCGCTGGAATCGCTAAGCCTTTTTTATTGCTCGCGGTTTGATATATAACCGTTCGGGTTATGGTTTTAAGTCTTGAGTATATTCAGGACTGTTTGGGCCTGCTTTGCGGTTTCAAGGCCTAGATTGGTTAGATAGCCCCCATCGTCCTGGGATATGAGGCCTTTTAAGAATAGTCGATGAGTGGCGGCAATTGCTTCCGGGGAGGCTGTTTTATGTACCTTAATTCCTTCCTGAGTGGTAGCCAGGTTGTAGCGAACAAGAATGTTCAGTTCTTCCACAATATCTTGGGTATAGGGCATTGGTAAATCCTCATGACTCATTGATGTAAGGCAGTAGCATAATGTTATTTATAAAGAAGAAATATCTTTTTTATACGGTCTTTTTTCTTGCGACGATTACTCCGTCACGGCTAGGATTGATAAAAGTATCGAATTCGGGATCATTAAAGATCAGCTTATTATGTTCAATGATCGCTTCGGTCCAGCCTGGAAAAATATCGGTATGTTTTTCAACGGCAACTCGTCCCCGCCAAAGCACATTATCGGCAATATAAAGCCCGCCGGGGCGAATCCTGTCTTTAGCCATACGCCAGATTTCAGGATAATCGCCTTTATCGACGTCGTTATAGCAGATGTCGAACAGCCCTTCGGTTTGAGAAAATACATCTTGAGCAATGCCCGACCGAAAATCGATTCGATCCCATAAACCGGCAGTACTGAGATATTGTTCGGCTTTTTCTTGATTCAGGAAGTCGGCGTCGGTACAGATTACTTTACCTTTTGGGCCTACCGCTCTTGCAAACCAATAGGCTGAGTATCCGTAGCCGCTGCCGAATTCGAATACCCGTTCGGCATTAATCATTTTAGCCTGCGTCTCAATGAACACGCCGACTAGACGGCCAATGATAGGGAAGTTATTTTTTTGGGCAAGTGCTTCCATTTCCGTCAATACAGGATGATCTGTATTTTGCAGCAAGCTATGCATGTAATTTTCGATAGCCGGATTGACCGGAATCAGCATGCCTGGATTTGAAACAGTTGGGGATTTTATATCGGCCATTAGCTTTTCCTCATGAATGATAACAAGTGTGATTGACCGCCACTATCCTAGTATTATAGATGAGGAGGCGAGCGTGTATTTTAGCTTGATCAAGGGTTAACTGTGTACTGCGCTAAAATAACTCGATTTCACTGAGATCGTTATCATCTGTAAAAATAGATATATCCTCATATAATACCACTCTGTTTCTACCGTTGTCCTTGGCATAGTAAAGCGCTTTATCGGCATGATCCAACTGCGTCGTGGGCATCGATCTACCGTCAACATGCGTTAAACCAACGCTGACGGTGATGCGCCCAACATTAGGAAAGGTATAATTCGCAACCACGTCCCGGAAACGGTTAAAAGCCGCGATAGCTGTTTCCTGGCTGGCCAAGTTCAGGATGACAACGAATTCTTCGCCGCCGAAACGAAATAGAAAATCATTATAGCGAAAGCATTTCTCCATCAATTGACTGAATATCAGTAATACTTCGTCCCCATACAAATGCCCGAAATCATCATTAACCCGTTTGAAATGATCAATGTCCAGTATGGCAATCCAGGAGCTTTTTTCTTCTGACTTATCAATGATCTGGTAGTCGCTGTAATGTTCGCAAACTTGTAACAAGCGGGCATCTAAAGATTGCCGATTAGGTAGTTTGGTAAGTACATCCCGCTCTTTAGTGTCATGTAATATGACTAAATTTCGATACATTTCCCGTAAATTATTCAGCAACTCAATCATTTTCCGGTTAAATGCACCTTCCAGATGAATAGCGCGTTCAGGGCCGCAACTTCCTCTTATTGAAAAGATGGCCCAGGCATGTAAGCCGGATTCATCCGGTGGGCTAAGATGCAAGTCAGTTGAATGATCAAGTTCGGCAAATAGACTATTATGATCTTCTTCTTCGTAATTTCTGGTGAAATCAAGAGGAAAGCGCTTGATCAATAGTTCAGGAACAGTCTTGGTTTCTCCGGTTTTTTTTCTTTCGTGGTGATAAATCTCATAAATAGCCGAGTTATCGATCCAGGTAATCTCGTCAAGAATATCTAAGAATTTATATGTTAACGCCTGATAATCTTGCTGAACAGTCAACTGTATAGACCAGCAAAAAACTTGTTGTACTGTCAGGTTGAGACTCATCGATACTCAGGTGCAATATAAAAGATCAATTATGTGGCTTCTATGTGAAAAACGAGACATCATCCGCAACATTTTATACTATTTAGTGTGTGGGATTTATCCTAATTTTAAGGTTGAGCGGTTTTTTATTTTGATTTACTACCGAAAAAGTGGTTTTATCAATTGACCAACAGCTTATTGAGCATGTTTTCTGCCTGATAGAGATAGCTTCGTCCGAACAAATTCAGGTGGTTGAGTATGTGATATAAGTTATATAGCGTTTTCCTGCGCGCATAGCCCGAATCCAACGGATAAACGGTTTGATAGGCTTGATAGAAAGCCGGACCGAAGCCGCCGAATAATTCGGTCATTGCCAGATCGGTTTCACGGTCGCCAAAGTAACAGGCCGGGTCAAAAATAACCGGATTACCTTGCTCATCTGCCGCCGCGTTACCGCTCCATAAATCGCCATGCACTAACGCCGGTTGCGGCCGGTAACCTGAAAATAACGCTTCTAAACGAGTACAGAGTTTTTCACCCAGTGTTTGCAAACTACCGTCATAACCTTTAGAGGCCGCCAGATTTAATTGATAGCCTAAACGCTGTTCTTGCCAGAATTTAATCCAGTCGTGATACTGGCCGTTGACCTGTGCCGTGCTGCCGATGGTATTGTCTTGGTGCCACCCGAAATATGGTTGTTTATGAAGATGCAGTTGCGCCAGTTGTTGGCCCAACAACTGTTCGGAACGGGCATTTAGACTATGCAGGGTAATATGCTCAAGCACTAAAAAAGCATGTTCGGATGTTTGTCCGCAAGCAATAAACTTGGGTATGCGGATGGACCGGGTTTGCGCCAAGACTTCCAACCCCGCCGCTTCGGCTTCAAACATCGGCAACCGTTCTGGTTTGTTCATTTTGACAAAAAAGCTCAGATCAGCCGATTGTAAGCGGTAAGCCGCATTAATATCGCCACCGGAGAGCGGCTGCGCCTTAAGCAATTTAAAAGGTTGCTGAGTCGCTGATTCAATATGCCGGATAATCGCTTGCCAATTCATCAGTACAGTCTCCCGAATAAATCTATATGAGTCAGATACAGCCTCAGGTCGAACTCGAACCGGTGATAAGAAGGCTCCATATGCTCGCATAGTTTGTAAAACGACTTGTTATGATCTTTTTCCTTTAAATGCGCCAGTTCATGGACGACGATCATCCGTAAAAATTCCAGCGGCACATTTTTAAATAGCGAAGCTACCCGGATTTCATTTTTAGCCTTGTGCTTGCTGCCTTGGACCCGGGAAATAAACGTATGAAGGCCCAGCGCATGATGAAGATCTTTAATCTTATCGTCGTAAATCACCTTGCTGAGCGGCTGGGATTGTTTTAGCGAAGCGTTCTTGATGTCAACGGTATAAGCATACAACGCTTTATCCGTCCTGATCGTATGAGCGGCCGGGTATCTTTTCAGCAGCGTTTCGCCCAGTTTATTGTTGTCGATCAACTGGTGCACTTGGGCGGTTATAGGATCAGGATAGCCGATTAAATACTTCAAGTCCGTCATGGCGAATTACTTCAGCGTATTCACAATTTGCTCCAGCGGAGCCAGCGAAATAAGCGCTCTGTAGAGAATGGTTTTGTCTTCCATCAGACCGTAACATTCGTAATGATAAGGTGATTCTATTGCACTGCCTATACCGTCTTTCTTTGGTTCGGGAGGTATTTGCCTGATCAGTATATACAGCGCTTCGCCGGATTTTAGTTTGGTAAGATAGCTGCGATCGATACTGATCTTATGCGACATATACACCAGCGGATTGCGTTCGAAATCGTGCTTTTCTAAAACCGCTTTTTCCAGCAACGCGCTGGATATCAGGCTGCACGGAAATATTTCGGGAAATACGACTTTATTTTTAAACGGGTCGAAGAAAGCATCCTGATCGACCAGGGAACCGCACAAAAAGTTTTTTGCGTTACTGGTAGTAATATATTTCCGCTTCAAGAAAAAACTGCTGCCGGCTATAAAAGACCGGTCGGGATGCTGACTCAGCGCACCAAATTGCGGAAGCTCGGGAATAGTCAGAAATAAAGCAAATTTGGATTCGGTTTTATAGCCCAGCAAAGCCAGTTCGCCATCCGACTTAACCGTAATCCGGTTGCTGAGTATCGTCTCGGGGTCTTCCTTAAATTTCGAGGGTTTGATATCGACCGATACCACCTGTCCGGGCTTGACCGCATTAACAAATGAAAACTGGTAGTTGCTGAAGCGCAGGTTTTTATCCCTGATAAGCTTGTTTTCTTTATATAGCTTGCGATGCAGGAAAACTTTATGTTCAAGCAACGATTCCACTTGAAAACCGAGCGCAATTGGGCCGTTAAATGGATTGCGATTGATGCGCAACCACCGGTTTCTATCGTGAAACAAATTGAAATCATCCGTTGCATTACGTGCAACATCAATGTGTATTTGACTAAAAACATCCGAACTGTCTGACGTAGGCATAATTAAGTTTCCGGTAACTATTGAGCGCTATCAAATGCAATGGAACGCGGATGACGTGGTTTGAAAGGTGAACGGCGAAAAGCGAATTTTTTCGCTTTTCGCCGTTGTTGCATTAGTGCCTCAATCGATAAAACGCTTAGTCAAATTGCCATATTCATCAATCCGGCGGTCGCGCAGAAACGGCCATATCTGCCGGACTCGTTCAGACCTTGCGCTATCAAGCGTATAGCTCAGCACTTTGGCTTCCGAGTCATTGGCGCTGGTAAGAATTTCACCTTGCGGACCGGCGATAAAACTGTTGCCCCAGAAATTAATACCCGTACCTGTCGTCGAATTCGGCGCCTGCTCAAAGCCGATCCGGTTGCAGGAAATAACCGGAATGCCGTTGGCGACGGCATGGGCGCGCTGAACGGTAATCCAGGCATCCAACTGGCGTTGTTGTTCTTCAACTGTATCTTCAGGGTCCCAGCCTATCGCGGTCGGGTAAATCAACAGGTCCGCGCCGGCCAAAGCCATCAGTCTGGCAGCCTCGGGGTACCATTGATCCCAACATACCAATACGCCTAATTTACCGATCGAGGTTTCGATGGGCTTAAAACCCAAATCGCCGGGAGTGAAATAGTATTTTTCGTAAAAGCCCGGATCGTCGGGAATATGCATTTTACGGTACTTGCCGGCAATACTGCCGTCCTTGTCGAAAACCACGGCAGTATTGTGATAAAGCCCAGGCGCGCGCTTTTCGAAAATAGTCGACACGATAACAATACCCAGTTCTCTAGCCACATCCGATAAAATCGCAGTGGTCGGGCCCGGAATAGACTGGGCAAGCGTATAGTTGTTGTAATCTTCATTCTGGCAAAAATAAGGTCCCAGATGCAGTTCGGGCAATACCACCAAATCGGCGTTTGCGGCAGCGGCTTCATGGATTTTGGCTATGGAAAGATCAAGATTGGTTTGTCTGTCTTCATCGCAGGGCTGTTGCACAGCGCTAACGGTTAATGTTGATTTCATGATGGTTATCGGTAGTAGTGGTTTCTAATAGACGCTATTTTACAATGAATGAGGAATAGGAAATAACAAAACTGCTTGGCAGCGAGCACGAGAGCTATGATGGCGCTTGCGCTGAGTCAGTCGTCAACTTGCCAATCTGCCGGTCATGAATACGGTTTAACAAAACCAATGCCAGTACTGCGCCAAGCAGAGCAAAAGCCATGTCCGATTGCGTGTCCCAGACATCCCCTTGAGTGCCAAGGAACGCTTCAGCCGCTTCCTTGCTTAATAGTGCAACATACCATTCAATCAGCTCATAAAAGGCGCTGATTGCAAGACAGATGCAGATGACGAAAAATTGAAGCCATTTGATGCCCTCAACCACGCGGTTCCTGATCAGGATTTCTCTTGCGATTATCGCGGGGACAAAGCCCTGCGCAAAATGGCCGACTTTATCGTAATTATTACGGTCCAAGTTGAATGCGTTCTTTAGCCAGTCGAACAGCGGGACTTCCGCGTAAGTGTAATGGCCTCCTATCATTAAAATAAGGCTGTGTATCAAGATCAAGTTGTACGCTAAACCCGTCAGGCGGAATTGTTGGCGCGTTGCGATCAGCACGATAAAAGCGATTACCGCGGGCGCTGTTTCAAGCATCCAGGTCAGGTAATCTTTGGGCTGTATGGCCGACCATAGCAATCCTGAAAAAAATATCCCTAACCATACTTTGTTCATAGATTAGCCTCGATTGATCAGCTTATTTTTTCGCTAAAGCTTCTTGATATAAATCTTCGCTAAAACCGCGAACGGCGGCACCGTTAATAACTGCCAGCGGAACGCCGCTATAACGCGGATCAAGCTTTCTTTTGCGCGCGGCGGCATCGGCATCTTGTTCAATATCGTAAGCTGTAAAGGGAATATTATTCTTGTTCAGAAATGCCATGGCTTTTTTGCAATAAGGACACCACTTGGTCATGTAAATATCTACGGATACAGCCGATTTGCCGGCAACCGGCGCCGATTTCGTATCAAGATCGTTGCGGCTTTCGATGGAGGCCGGATTAACAGGCTTTGAACCGGAAAAATGCGCTTTCCCGTCAGCGTCGATCCATTGGTAGATTTCGGCCTGTACAGGGGAGGCAAATGCCATAACAAATAACAGGGTAAGCAGCGGCTTAATGGTCATAGTGGATTCCGGTTAAAAACAGCGTTATTCAGGCTCGGGGCAATCAGTATGCCCTTGTTTTTTACAAAGCTGATAATTTAATTGGCTCGCCCAGTATTGGTAGGCTTGTTCAACATCGTCCCAGCTGTCGAAAGCTCCCAATAAAGTTTTTCCGCCTGCCCGGCAGTCTGCCGAAGCCATCAGTAATTCGCCTGTTTGCGAGTCGGTGATTTTTCCCTCGATACTGGCCTTGCCGACATAAGATTCGGTGCCTGTCGCCAGCATTTTAAGCAACGATAATGCACGAGCGGAAGGGTAGACGGAGGTATATAAATCCAGTAACAGTATCGAGGATTCCGCATCGGTAATCGCGAATTGAATGCGTAACGTATCTGCGCCGGAATGGGCGACCAGTTTAAAATTCTTCTTTAAGGCTTCGCGCATCCTGTATTCAAGAAGTTCTTGAAGCCTGTGGTTCTCGGCATGAGTCATGTCGTTCAGGTCGGAATCGGGCAGCTTGCTGGTAATGACCGGTTCTAAAACGATCTTTTTATAAGCGGCCCAATTAGTGCCCGGTTTCCAGAAGCTTAACAAAGCGTCGCCGTCTTCACCGTCTTTAAGCAGGGAGTAATCATCAAGGAAATGCGAGGTTTCGACGTATCTGGCCTGATAAGTTCTTGCGCAACCGGCGCTGAGCAGGACAAGAATAATTATTGGAATGAGCTTAATAAACGGCATGTATAGGTAGGGTTGACTTTTCTAGGCTCATAAAAAAACTTCAACATACTTCGTATGTATAGATAATCCCCGAAACCGGAAAAAACAACTTTATAGCTCTGGGTGAAAATTTTAAAAAATAGTTTAATCTGTTTTTTAGTATTTAAAACATTAAAAATATCATAAGCCTAATAAGTTAACTTGAGTATTAGCTGTATACAATTTCATCGATATTACTAGACGTGTAAGCTTTGGCTGGCATACATCGGGCGTTTTTTGCTTCATAGTTATGCATATACACGTGATTTTCGACTCCAAAAATCTTTACCATCTAACTTAATCTACATCCAAAACATGGAAAGTTCTCTCAATTTTTTTCATAAACAGAAAGCATCATTCGGTCGCCATGAAGCCTTCGCCCTGCGCTACTCATGGCTAACCAAGGGCTTTCAAGCTTTCGACAACAAGGCTTTTTTTGCATCACCGGATAAATCCACCATTGAATTAGGCGTTGGCAAAAACATGGTCAACGTTATCAAATATTATTGCCGAAACATTGAACCAAAAATTCGTTTCAAAGGCATGGTCGCTGGCGGGGTCTTTCGGTTCGGGGAAATCATTATTTACAGCTTTTCTGGAGCATTTATTGGAGGATCAGGAAAGTCAGACAAATGTGATGGCTGGAGAAATATTGGAGTTTTACAGTCTTGCGGCTGCTGGCAAAACCACTGCACATACCAGAGGCACCAGTGCTTTTTGCATTATGCTCTTAACGCAGGCAGGTCCGAATCTTTTGCGGAAGAGTCTTTTAACTCAAGCATAGGGTCGCAGAAGCTATCGTCTTAGCAGGCATTTAGCCGAGCTTCCAAACAAATCAACTGATGAAGGATACTATATGGTACCTAAAGACTGGCTTAAGCAATTTCTCGCATCCAGACAAATAAACCACCCGGACGGGCAGCCGCTTTATCGTTACCGTCTAAACGATAGCGACTTTGAAACATTAAAAACCTCTTTGAAAACCAGCGCGTTATTCGGCGTTGCCAATCTTGCTGAAGTATCTGGTTGGAACGCTGCTTTTGTTATTTACGCTGCGGAATGGTGGCGGCGAGAATACGACGGCAGTTTGTGGTCATGGGAAAAAGTGTTTACTTCGTTCGGAGCCGATGCCAGGGAGCTAAAAACAGTGCGTCGTAATCTGGTTGTTGAATTAGGCTTACGTTATTGGAAGCGTAAGGTACGGATTATCAATGGCAGCTCCCGATATTTAGGTTCAATAGCAATCGAAGGAGGATTGCCGCTTAATCAACTGAATAACTCCAGCGGTTGGTTAGGCAGAGTATTAAAGCAGGTGATTCCCAAATACACGCGCTTGCACCATACCGGCATACACGCCGACACACTTATTAGTGAATGTGACTATATTCCGAAAAATTATCAAAATGATCAAAGCCATGCGATTTTAGGTGACATGGTAAAAACGGTGGTCGAGCTTAAACAAAAATACCGATTGCACGAACATAGCAATCCTGTCAGTTATTTAGATCAACAGATACCCTTATGGCGAGAGCAATTTCCGTTGCCGATAGGTACAGAAGTCGGACAGAAGCTACTTTCGGATATGATTATCACTGCGGCAAAAGCCGATGATGCAGTAATGAATACACCATTTCGTGGTATCCGGCGTGTGCGCGATGATGGCCTCTTGCAATTACAGCTTGAATTTGCAAGTTTTATTGCCTTGGAAAAACTTAATCTGCCCGAGACGATACCTTCAAGGCTGGACGTTGAGTTAATTAGCAATGACGGAGTGACACGCTCGTTAGGTGTGGCACTGAAAACTACGTATCAACAAAAATCCTCTTTAAAAATGCCGCGTCCCTCTGGGGCCGTTAAAGGCGATCAGGCTGCATACGGTTATACGATTCGATTTAAGCATTTATCGACACTTATCTATGAAACACCATTAACTGATGGCGAAGAATTGGACAATGAAGTTCCCTGGATATTTGTACAACAAAGTGACGATTGGGTATTAGAAGGCGTTGCCAGTGTTAGTACCCGCGCAAGACGGGTTAGGATTCTCTATCCAGATCGGTTAGCTTGTCCTGTAAGTGCCGAAACTCAGCACATCGCAACGATCGCTAATAAAAAACTGCTTGAAGCTAGCGGTACTATTCAATTATCAGATAATGAAAACAATTCGTTTATCATCAAAACCGCACAGGAACAGTCGGCAAATCGTTATTACTTACAAGGCGAAACGCTAAAATTTGCCAGCATGCCTAACGAAGTCTATCGAGGTTTTCCGTCTCTGAGTGCGTGTTTTAAAAGTAGCCATTGAGTTGCAAAACCTGCAAAATTTAAAATTTGCAATGGCTAAAAGAAAACACCGCAAGCGCTACCCA
>NZ_RYFG02000079.1 GCF_003994235.2 Candidatus Methylobacter oryzae | reverse complement strand
CCGGGACGATTTGTTTTCCGACTATTTGCGAACTGAACTGCGTAATCCCAGAATTAAGGCTTATTCGGGAGGGTAGCGAAAGTCCTAATCAGTTAAATTTTCAGCCCCTGAGCCTTCAGTGTTTCAGGGCAAAACCATTGTGTTTTGGAACAGCTTGGGTGGTCATGGCTGTTTCAAGCCTGTAAAATAAAAAACTTTTACAAAGAATTAATTTTGCCGCAATTTCTTCACCGATAATGAGTTAGGGAATAATTTATGTGTTTTAGTGCCGATATGTCTCTTGGCTTGGGTTTGGCTGGATTGGCCGCATCCAGTGTTACTTTGCTCGATAAGAACGAATCTTTTTGGGTCCGGTTTGCCAGGTTTTATGCGATTTTTCATTTCTCGCTGATGGAATTTATCCAATATTTCGCTTATCCGGTTGCCGATCAGTGCGGCTATGGGACAAACCAATTTTTAAGCGAGTTATCGACTTACCATATCAGCTTGCAGGCTCTGGCAATCATGCCGGCCTTGGCGACCTATTCGTCCGATACAGCCGCGCTGAAAAAAGCGACGATTACCGGCGTTATTCTGAGTTCGTCGTTCCTGGTTTTCAGTTTTATGCCTAAAGAACGGCAGCTGTTCGATGTTAACCCTAATTTTATCGGCAATATGATTTCGTGCTTGTTCATGGGCAAATACCATATCGGCTATCATATTGGCAGTGCTTTTGGCTTGCTGGTTACATGGGGTTCGTTGTTCGGTTTGGCGATTAGCGGTTTTGTCTGGAAAGGTAATTGGCGTATCGCTTCTTATCATTTCGGCATGGCCATTATGACGTTGTTCATGCCGCAGTGGGTGTTCGGCGTATCAACCGGCGAAGCCGCGGCGATGTATTGCTTTTATTCCATTCCGATCACAGCCAGCTTCATGCCGTATTTTAAGAAATTCTTTACCGCGCCGGCGGCAATCGATAAGCCTAATTATGCTTATTAAACTGGTGTTGCTCAGTTATTGGGATTTTTCTTGTTTAAAGAGTCGCTGACGCGACAGTTATTTGAATCGGGGTCTCGCCCCCGAAGGCGAGATACTTTTCTTTGCTCCGCCAAAGAAAAGTATCCAAAAGAAAGGCGGCCCGGTTGCCGCTTTCCACCTGTGCTCCTCGCTTTCGACGGGGGTTGCCAGAAAGGCCATCCTTGGCCCTCTGGCAACGCGCTGCATCCTTGCAGCGCCCCTTCTTCGGGCTATTCCCGCCGAAAGCTCCGGTGCTCGGCGCGGCAAACGGGAGAAATACCGTCCGTGCGTAACATCAGTTATTAGTTATGATATATCCGGGCTGTCAGCCCGGATTATTCAATTGCGACAAAACAAGTCCAACTCATTTTTTAATCATGTTTTTTGCCAAAGACTTTATTGAAACTGCCGAAGGGATTATTTTTGCGGTAGTAGAGCAGGGCGTAGAAGAGAATAAGGTATTATGTTTTCTGCGTTACATATCGACATCGTCCGGTTGGCAAAAGCTTGCGACCGGGCAAGCCAATCATTTTTTACAGCAACAATACCCCGATTATCTGCATTATTCCCCGGTCTTGGATGCGCATTTGCATGCGGTCGCGACCGATAGAATTGTCAAACATCATCGGCCCAAACTGAGGTTGCAGCAGTTGATGCAGGCGGACAAGGATGCCGCTAACCAGTCCGGGGCAGTTGTCGAACGGGACTTGGTCGAATTATGTAAACTGTTTCAACAACACGGCCTGGATTTGGCGCAAATCGGCGTTACAGGTTCGCTATTGGTCGGCGTGCAAAATCCGGCTTCGGATATTGATTTGGTTTGTTACGGCAGGGATATTTTCCATCAATGCCGGGCAATTACCCGTAAGCTGATTAAGTCGGGCGCTTTGCAGGATTTGAATGACCGGGACTGGCAACAATCTTACGATCGCCGCTCATGTGAATTAAGTTATGACGATTATGTCTGGCACGAACGGCGCAAATACAATAAGGCCGTGATAAACGGGCGGAAATTCGATTTGAATTTTATCGACGACCGCGCAAGCCTTGAGGCTATCAGTTATCAAAAACGCGGGCCGATCACTCTACAGTGCAAGGTCATCGACGATTTTCACGCATTCGATTATCCGGCTGAATTTAAGATAGATCATCGGCAGATCGCTTCTATCGTCAGCTTTACGGCAACTTATACCGGACAGGCGGTCAGAGGCGAAACGGTCGAAGTCGCAGGCGTATTGGAACAATCGGAGCAAGGGCTTAAACGCATCGTGGTCGGTTCCAGCCGCGAGGCGCACGGCGAATATATCAAGGTTGTCGAATGCCTGGGTTAAAGGATTTTGCCGCGGTTATTTTCGATATGGACGGCTTAGTCCTGGATACCGAAAGCACCTATATTGCCGCCTGGAAACAGGCCGCGAACGCGATGGGTTATGACTTTCCGGATGATTTTCGCGTATTGCTGTCAGGTTTGCATTACCGGGACGTGGCGCAGAAATTAATGCAACATTACGGGGCCGGGTTCGACCTGCAAACATTCAACCGTTTAAGCGCGGAAATTTGGTGCGATTACGTCAATGTCCACCGTATTAAAGTCAACCCCGGCTTTACCGAATTATTGGACGTATTGAACCGGAAAAACATCCCTTATTGCCTGGCGACTAACAGCGCGACTGTCAATGCGCTCGAATGTCTTCAATTGGCCGGCATCGACAATGTTTTTTCGCTGATTGTCACCCGCGATCACGTGCCGTGCGGAAAGCCGGAACCGGACATTTTTTTAAAAGCCGCGGAATTATTGCAAGTCGACATCAGCCGCTGCCTGGTGCTTGAGGATTCCGATGCCGGAATACTGGCAGCCTCGAGGGCAGGGGCTATTTCTGTGTTTATACCGTCAACGGCACAGATCGATCCGTCGACAGTTCAGTTATGCGATTTGATGCTCAGCAACTTGGCCGAATTGGCGGAGATCATCGGCGCTCAAGCATGATCGCAGGGCGATTATCAATATCGAACCGATTGTTTGGCCGCTTGCCCCTCCGCAACCGCATAAATGTCTACACCACTTATTGCTATTATCTTGTCCTCATGTGTCGCGCGAGTTAGATCTTCCAGGTTTTTACTGGAGCCGCTCTCGGCGAGTCCAGCACTTCTGACCTCCATGGATGGAGGAAATGCCGAGGACTGCCGGGAGCAGTCTCGGCCGCCATCCATGGCAGTCGTAAAACCTGGAAGGTCTGGCTATCGGCCTGTTTTTTCCCGACGTCCAGTACGAAATTGTCGAGCGAGGGAGGCCCCGTCTATTTTTAAAGTTGTGCCTCAGCCCCTATTTCAACCCAATTAAACGCTGCTCACCTCCGTCGCAATAGTTTGCCCACATCTTTTCATACAAGCCTTGCAGGCGATGCACATAGGTATCGATGTCGCACAGCGGCGAAGCTGACATTCGCGCCCGTAAATGCGGGCGATTTCCGCGCCAGAAATTACACTGTTCGGCCACACGAGCCGCTTTCGCCACATAGCCGGCCTCATCTTCCGCTGTCCAGTCCGGCTGCCCCAGCGTATAAAGAAAGCTGGCGCCCATGCGGCTGACAAAATTGCCGCCGACCAGGCTGATGACCGGCACGCCCATCCATAACGCTTGCAGCGTCGTGGTGCCGCCGTTGTAAGGCGCAGGATCCAGCGCAATGTCAATGTCTCCGTATTCCCGCATCATATCGGACAGTCCGCTAGGTCCGCGAAATATCAGGCGCTCCGGCGCGATGCCCTGTTTCGCGAACAAATCGGCAAACCGGGCTCGCACCGCGGCGTCCTTCAATGACGGGGCTTTCAATAGCAGCTTTGAATCCGGTACTTCCAGCAAAACCTTTACCCACAACGCAATGGTTTTCGGCGAAAGTTTCATCGCATTATTGAACGAGCCGAACACCACCGGAACTCCGGCCGGCCGTGGCGGCGGCAACGGATAGCTATTCACCGCCGCCCAGCAGAACACGCTGCCCGGCAACTGCGCTAAGCCTTCGCTGTATAAATGCGCATGTTCGGTGGGCGTCACCGTCGCATCGCCGATAATCCAATCCATCGTCGACAATCCGGTGGAATACGGGTAACCCAGGAAAGTCGCCTGCACCGGGGCCGCGCGCATTGCAAATACGCCCAAGCGATGCGTTGCGGTGTGTCCCGCCAGATCGACCAGCACGTCGATGCCATCGTCGATAATCGCCTGTTGCAACGCGGCGTCATCCAGGTTTGCAGCCTCCAGCCAGCGGTCGGTGCAAGCCTTGG
The DNA here is from genome assembly GCF_003994235.2 of Candidatus Methylobacter oryzae. Taxonomy (GTDB): domain Bacteria; phylum Pseudomonadota; class Gammaproteobacteria; order Methylococcales; family Methylomonadaceae; genus Methylobacter_A; species Methylobacter_A oryzae. The sequence continues at coordinate 25,164 of NZ_RYFG02000079.1, read as the reverse complement.
CTTGGCGCGTATACTCGTCGTGCATCGTACCGGTGTGATAAATGCAGATTTCAAAACGGCTGTGGTCGTGGCGAAGCAGCACCGGCAGCATAAAAATATTAACCGGATGCTGCCGATGCAAATCGCCGGTCACATAACCGATACGCAAGCGCGAGCGGGATGAATGCCGATTGGCGAAAACGGCTTTTTGAATCACAGCCGCTTCAATCGGCTCGCACAAACGGCGGTGCAAAGCCGCTACCTCGTCAGCCGTAAGTTCATCATGATACAGCGACGTCATCGCCACGCTGGAGGCCAGCCGCGAAAGAGGATCGCCGCCGGTTTCGTAAGCCCTCTGCAAGGTTGACAAATGCCCTTTGGCATCGCCGATGCGCCCTTGCAGCCCGGCTTCAAGCAATGCCGCTTCCCGGTTGTCCGGCTCCAATTTTTTCACCCGGTCCAGGCTGTCCCGGCAATCGGCCAAGGCATACGCTTCGGACTGGATTTTTGCCAGCGCAAGCCAAGTAGGTACGTGATCCGGGCGCAAGCCGAGCGCTTTTTGCAGCACCGAAATCGCCTCCTGCCAATAGTTATGGCTATACACCCTGGCTGACAGGCTAAGCAAAAAATCAGGGTTCGACGACAACGAAGCGCGGGTAAAAGATTTTTCCGCAGCGGCGACATTGCCCGTCTGCAACAGCGCTTCGCCCAAATACATCATCGAACCGTAGCGCACCGGCCGAACTTCAAGCAAGCCGGACAACGCGGCGACAGCCCCTTGCGCATCGCCGGCATTCAGGCGCCAGACGCCCAGCCAGTGCAGAGACTCGCCGGGGATCACTTCCAACGCCTGGGCTTGTGCGAGCGCGTGTCGATGATCTTGCGGCCGATCCGGCGCGTTCATACCCGGCATTTCGAACAGCCGGGCCAGATACAACCAGCTTAGCCAGTCGCCGGGTTCTTGGCTGACCACTGTAGCAAAATGTTTCGCAAAAGCGCCGGCATCCGGTAATGCAGCCCGTCCCAGCAGCGCATCGCCCGCCGTTGCGTCCTGCCAGTGTTCAATATTCAGAACATCCAGTTGCGGGCGTAAGGCAGCATCGCAACGCAAGGCCTGCCGTGCGGCATAGCTTGCTTGCCACGGCAAGCCGTTATTCGCATACCGTCTTGCCAGCTCCAGCCATACCAATGCCTGGACGGGAAAACGCTTTAATAACTGCCAGAGTATAGTCATGTCTTGTGATTCTAAAGTCATTGTGTACCTTGTATTACGGCTATGATCAGCCACGGATTAAGCCAAAAGCAGGAGACCAACTCATGCCGGCCGTTCCGCTTACCCCAACACAATCCCGCTGCCGATATAGGCCGTGGTATCGATTACCCCAACCGCAATCACAAATGCCTCGGCGCGGCTTAAGCCGTGGTCGAGCTGGTTGACCCAGTACTGCACGTCCGTAGCGCTGGCCGGCGTGCCCAAGGCTTTCGCGCTCAAGGCCTGCACAAAGGCGCTGTTGTCCAGTGAGCCCCAGTACTGGCGATAGCCGTCGCTTTGCGTTTGGCTTTGCGCCAGTTGCAGCAGGCTTTGCTGCTGATCGTTGAACAGGTTTAAGCCCGACAGCTTGGCTGCGCCGTGGCTGACCAGGTCGGATAGCACAGCTGCGGTTTTCAGCTTGGTTGCGTCCAGGTTACTACCACCGGATGCCAGCGTCAGGTCGCCGAACTCGACCGATTCAATGCCCAGCAAGGTATCGGTATCGGTCGCCGGAGAATTGCGCAGTTGCAGTTGCAATTGACCGTCCTTATTGACCCGGAACCGGTAGTCGGCTGCGTTACCGAACTGCCGCGCGACATCGAATCCGGTGCCGCCGTCCAGCACATCGCTGCCGCGGCCGCCGATCAGCGTGTCGTTGCCGTCGCCGCCGCGCAGCACATCGTTGCCGGTATCGATCGACCAGCCGCTTTCGCCCAGTTGCAGCGTCTGCGTCAGCGTTAAATTGCCCTGGCTGTCGCGCAGCGCGTTGCGAAGGTTGTCGTGACGGGCCAGGTACAGCAGGCCGTCGGCCCAACGGCCGCCGTGAGTGATGAAATCAACCCCCAACTTGACCACGTCCGGCGTGGCCGCGTTCGCGCCCCAAACCCAATTGACCAACTGGCTGACCTGCGCGTCAAGCGACGCCGGCTGTACGCCGTCCTGACTTAAATAAGCGTCGTAGGCTAATTGCCCCAGTCCTTGTTGGCTTAGCCTCTGGGCCGTGACGCTGTTCATTTCCTGCGTGCTCGGCAGGCGATGCGCGACCGCCTGGTACAGCAGCGCGACCGATTCCAGCGTGGCCGCGTCCTGGTGGCTGAACGCCAAGCGGGCATCGAGCGGTTTCAACGTGTCGGCATGGCCGCTCCAGCTCGGCGCCGCCGCCAGATACGCATCGGTTGCGGTAAAGTTCGCCTGCACGACGCCCTGCGCATCCAGGTTAAAGCGCCACGCGCCGGCATCGCTTTGTCCGCCTTGCAACAGATCGTTGCCGCTGCCGCCGTACAGCGTATCGTTGCCGTCGCCGCCGACCACGAAGTCATTGCCTTCATCGCCGAACAACTGGTCGTTGCCGCCTTTGGAACCGATCGTGTCGTCGCCGGCGCCGCCGTGCAGTACATCGTCTTCCGCGCCGAGCACGATGTACTGCACCGCGCCGTCGCCGTTCACGGTATTACGGCCGTCGCCGCCGACCACCCGGACCGCGCCGATCAGCAACGCAAAATCGACATTGTTCAAGTTCAGCACCGTGCCGGACGGCAGGTTGCGCACATCGATGACCAGCGCTTCCTGGCCGGGGCCGCCGACGGCGCCGTTGACGTCGATCGTTTGCCCCGGCGTTGTGCCGGTGAAACTGAGCGAGCGCACCGTGACCTGTTGAGGATTGGGGACGCTTTGGATAAAGTCGGAGAGATTATTTTCGAGCGTCTGTGGCGACGTGGTCGTGTCCGGCGGGACCGAAGCCAGAGCCTGGTTCAACTGCTCGCTTAGCGAACCGGGGCCGGTGAAGGCCTTGAAACTGATGCCGACGCCGTCGGGCAGGCGGGTTTGCAGCAGCGTTTCGCCATTGTTGCCGATTGCCAGCGGAATATCGGCAGCCGGATTGTTCGACGTTGCGGTTGTCGTGGTCGTGGTGATGCCATTGCTCGTCGCCGTGGTTGTTGTCGTGGTAACGCCGTTGCTCGTCGTCGTGGTTGAAGAACCGTTGCTGCTACCTGATGACGAACCGTTACCGGAAGAAGAGACGGTTCCTGACGAAGAATCGCTGCCTGACGACGAGCCGTTACCGGACGAAGATCCGTTGCCGGTATTCGACGAGGTGCTGCTGCCCGATAAAGTTCCAGTACCCGATGAAGAAGTATTGCCGGCGGTCGAGGCGGCTGTCACAAGAGCGGTAGAGCTTGAGGTGACGACTTCGGGCGCGCCGTGGCCGTCGATATAGCGGGCGGTCACAGTGACGGTTTTGCCGACTTGCGCGGCCGTCAGCGCGAAGCTGTCGGCGGTCGCGCCGGCAATGTCGAGACTGTCCGCCTGCCATTGGTAGTTGATCGTGCCCAGGCCGTCAATATCGGCCAGGGTGTTGGCCGCGGTCAGGGTTTGCCCGGCAACGGCCGTGCCGCTGATCGTCACCGCACCGGTCGGGGCATGGTTGACCGGCGTGGAGGAGGACGATGAACCGCTGGAAGCGGACGGATCGACAACCTGCTCAATCAGCACCTGCGCCGCAACGCTGTTGTGGTTGAAGGCGGTATAGAGGCGGCCGCCATGCGTGACGGTGGCGCCGGCCGTCCAGTTCGCGTTATCGGACAGGGTCACGGTATCGCCGTAATTGCGGTCGATGACAATCTGGTGTTTTGCCACGGCCGTGCTGAGGCCGCTCCAGCCGTTACCGCTGTTGAAAACGTTCATGCCGGCCATGTCGACGACGTCTTTGACGTTCAGCGTCAGGCTGTTGTCGCCGCTGCCGGTCAAGTCGATTTTTTCAATCGATTCGAGACGCGACGTGCTGGAAGGCGCGGCGCCGCCTTGGTTCGCAATCGTGGTCAGGTTCAACGCGATGCCGCTGACGGACAGCGTCAGTGTGTCGATGCCGCCGCCGTCGATGCGGGCGTAGTTGCCGTTGGTTATGCCTGAGCTTAACGCGGCGATGTTGCTTGCGTTCAGAACGAAATTGTCGTTGCCGGCGCCGCCGTACAGTACGTCCGCGCCGCCGTTGCCGATTAGGGTGTCGTCGCCGGCATCGGCGACTAGCGTTTCATCGGCGCTGTTGCCGGTCAGGGTGTCGTTGCCGGTGGTGCCCATTTGGTCGACCGCGGTGCGCGCAAAAGAACCGGTCGTGCTGCCGAAGATCACGTAACTGCGGCCGGCGTCGCTGCCTGCGGCCGGATCGCTGTTTTTCGCGCCGACGATCAAGTCGGCCAAGCCGTCGCCGTTGACGTCGCCGGCCGCGGACACGCTGCTGCCGCTACGGTCATTCGCAGCTTGGCCGTTGATCGCGAAGCCGCCGCTGCCGCTTGCTACCGCCGACAGGTCGATGGCCGTGCTGTCGCTCTTGCCGAACACCACGTAGCTGCGCCCGGCATCGGCGCCGGCGGCCGGATCGCCACCAATCGCGCCGATAATCAGGTCTGTCAGACCGTCGCCGTTCACGTCGCCGGCCGAGGACACGTTACCGCCGCTGAAGTCAATCGCACTCTGGCCGTTGATCACGAAGCCGCCACTGCCGGCCGCGACCGCGGACAGGTTGATCGCGGTGCCGTCGCTTTTGCCGAACACCACGTAGCTGCGCCCAGCAAGGCTGTCAGCTTGGAGCGCGCCGACGACCAGGTCGGCGAGGCCGTCGCCGTTGACGTCGCCGGCCGCGGACACACTACCGCCGCTTTGGTCCCCCGCACTCTGGCCGATGATCACAAAGCCGCCGCTGCCGTTTGCTACCGCCGACAGGTTGATCGCCGTGGAGTCGCTTTTGCCGAACACCACGTAGCTGCGCCCGGCAGCGCCGGGCGCGCCGATAATCAGGTCGGCCAGGCCGTCGCCGTTGACGTCGCCAGCCGAGGACACGCTCCTGCCGCTGAGGTCACCCGCACTTTGGCCGTTGATCACGAAGCCGCCGCTGCCGGCCGCAACCGCCGACAGGTTTATCGCGGTGCCGGCGCTTTGGCCGAACACCACATAGCTACGCCCGGCCCAGCCGTTAGCGTTGCTCGCGCCGACGATCAGGTCGGCTAAACCGTCGCCGTTGACGTCGCCGGCTGCGGACACGCTGCTGCCGCTGCCGTCGAGCGTACTTTGACCGTTGATCGCAAAGCCGCCGCTGCCGTTTGCCACCGCCGACAAGTCGACGGCTGTGCCGGTGCTTTGGCCGAACACCACGTAGCTGCGCCCGGCACTGCCGTTAGCGTTGTTCGCGCCGACAATCAGGTCGGCCAAACCGTCGCCGTTGACGTCGCCGGCCGCGGACACGCTTCTGCTGCTGTTGTCATTCGTACACTGGCCGTTGATCGCGAAGCCGCCGTTGCCGTTTGCTACCGCCGACAAGTCGATGGCCGTGCCGCCGCTTTGTCCGAACACCACATAGCTGCGTCCGGTAAAGCCGTTAACCCTGTACACGCCGACAATCAGGTCGTCGAGGCCGTCGCCGTTGACGTCGCCGGCAGCGGACACGCTCATGCCGCTCATGTCTCCCGCACTCTGGCCGTTGATCACGAAGCCGCCGCTGCCGGCAGCGATTGTGGAGAGTTCGACCGGAGGAGGGGGAACTTGCACGTTGACGGTCAGGCTGTTGTCGATCAGTAGCTGCGCCGCAGCGGTGTTGTGGTTCAGCACATAGTAAGTGCGGCCGCCATGGGTCACGGTGCTTGTACTGGTCCAGTCGGCGCTATCGGACAAAGTCGCGCTATCGCCGCCATTGCCGTCGATGACGACCTGGTGCTTCGCCACGGCCGAGCCCAGAGCGGTCCAGCCGTTGCCGCTGTTGAACAGGTTCATGGCTGCCATGTCGACGACATCCTTCACGTTCAGCGTCAGGCTGTTATTGCCGCTGCCGGTCAGGTCGATTTTTTCAATCGACTCGATCCGGGAGGCGCTGGACGGCGCGGCTCCGCCCTGGTTGGCGATGGCGGTCAGATCGAACGCGATGCCGCTGCCGTCCAACGAAATTGTGTCGAGTCCGCTGCCGCCGTCGAGGCGGGCGTAGTTGCCGTTGCTGATGCCGGCGCTTAACGCGGCGACATTGCTCGCGTTCAGCACTAAATTATCATTGCCGGCGCCGCCGTACAGCACGTCCGCGCCGCCGTTGCCGATCAGTGTATCGTCGCCGGCATCGGCGACCAGGGTTTCATCGGCGCTGCTGCCGGTCAAGGTGTCGTTGCCGGCCGTACCCATTTGGTCGATGGCGGTTTGCGCAAAAGCGCCGTTAGTGCTGCCAAAGATCACGTAACTGCGCCCGGCATAGCTGCCGGCGTTGTTCGCGCCGACAATCAGGTCGGCCAAGCCGTCGCCGTTGACGTCGCCGGCCGAGGACACGCTAAAACCGCTTTTGTCATTCGCACATTGGCCGTTGATCATAAAGCCGCCCGTGCCGGCTGCGACCGCGGACAGCTCGACGGCCGTGCCGGCGCTTTTTCCGAACACTACGTAGCTGCGCCCGGCATAGCTGCCGGCGGCAGGATCGCTATATTTTGCGCCGACAATCAGGTCGGCGAGGCCGTCGCCGTTGATATCGCCGGCCGAGGAGATGCTAAAGCCGCTACGATCATTCGCAGCCTGGCCGTTGATCGCGAAGCCGCCGTTGCCGGCCGCGACCGCCGACAAGTCGATGGCGGTGCCGCCGCTTTGGCCGAATACCACGTAGCTGCGCCCGGCATAACTGCCGGAGAATTCCGCGCCGATAATCAGGTCGGCCAGGCCGTCGCCGTTCACGTCTCCAGCCGAGGACACGCTCCTGCCACTGTTGTCAGACGCAATCTGGCCATTGATCACGAAGCCGCCGCTGCCGGCCGCGACCGCCGACAGGTCGATGGCGGTCGCGTCGCTCTTGCCGAACACGACGTGGCTGCGCCCGGTAGCGCCGTTAGCACCGGGCGCGCCGACAACCAGGTCGGCGAGGCCGTCACCGTTGACGTCGCCGGCCGAGGACACGCTCCAGCCGCTGCCCTCATACGTTCCCTGGCTGTTGATCACGAAGCCGCCGCTGCCGGCGGCGACCGCCGACAACTCGATGGCCGTGCCGGTGCTTTGGCCGAACACCACGTAGCTGCGCCCGGCGTTGTTGCCGGCGCCGGGCGCGCCGACAATCAGGTCGGCCAGGCCGTCGCCGTTGATATCGCCGGCCGCGGACACGCTAAAGCCGCTTTTGTCATTCGCACATTGGCCGTTGATCACAAAGCCGCCGCTGCCATTTGTCACCACCGACAGGTCGATGGCGGTCGTGTCGCTCTTGCCGAATACCACGTAACTGCGCCCGGCGTTGCTGCCGGCGGCCGGAGCGCTGTATTTTGCGCCAACGATCAAGTCGGCGAGGCCGTCGCCGTTGACGTCGCCGGCGGCCGATACGCTGCTGCCGCTGTTGTCACCTGCACCCTGGCCGTTGAGCACGAAGCCCCCCGTGCCGGCCGCGACCGCCGACAGGTCGATGGCCGTACTGGTGCTTTGGCCGAACACCACATAGCTGCGCCCGGCAGCGTTGTTGAAGATGGCGGGAGCGCCGACAATCAGGTCCGCGAGGCCATCGCCGTTGACGTCGCCGGCCGAGGACACGCTCCAGCCGCTAAACTCAGATGCACCGCCGTTAATCACGAAGCCGCCGCTACCTGCGGCGATATCGGACAGGTCAACTGGAGGAGGGGGGACTTGCATGTTGACGGTCAGTTTGTTGCTGACCAGTAGTTGTGTGGCGGCGCTGTTGTGGTTCAGCACATTGTAAGTGCGACCGCCATAGGTCGCGGTGCCGGCATAGGTCCAGTCGGCGTGATCGGACAAAGTCACGGTATCGCCGCTATTGCCGTCGATGGCCGCTTGGTGTTTCGCCACGGCCGAGCCCAGAGCGGTCCAGCCGTTGCCGCTGTTGAAGACGTTCATGCCGGCCATGTCGACGACGTCTTTCACATTTAGCGTCAGGCTGTTATTGCCGCTGCCGGTCAGGTCGATTTTTTCGATTGATTCGAGCCGCGAGGCGCTGGACGGCGCGGCGCCATCTTGATTCGCGATGGCGGTCAGGTCGAACGCGATGCCGCTGCCGTCCAGTGCAATTGTGTCGAGTCCGCTGCCGCCGTCGATCCGGGCGTAGTTGCCGTTGCTGATGCCGGCGCTTAACGCGTAGATGTTGCTTGCGTTCAGTACGAAGCTGTCGTTGCCGGCGCCGCCGTACAACACATCGGCACCGCCGTTACCGGTCAGTGTATCGTCGCCGGCATCGGCGACCAGGGTTTCATCGGCGCTGCTGCCGGTCAAGGTGTCGTTGCCGGTGGTGCCGAACTGGTCGACCGCGGTTTGCGCAAAAGCGCCGCTGGTGCTGCCGAAGATTACGTAGCTGCGGCCGGCGTTGCTGACGGCGGCCGGATCGCTGTATCTCGCGCCGATAATCAGGTCGGCGAGGCCGTCGCCGTTGATGTCGCCAGCAGCGGACACGCTGCTGCCGCTGTTGTCATACGCACACTGGCCGTTGATTGCGAAACCTCCGCTGCCGGCCGCGACGGCCGACAGGTTGATCGCGGTGCCGGTGCTTTGGCCGAACACCACGTAGCTGCGCCCGGCACTGCCGTTAGCGTTTATCGCGCCGACAATCAGGTCGGCCAGACCGTCGCCGTTGATGTCGCCGGACGAGGACACGCTATAGCCGCTCCGGTCATTCGCACTCTGGCCGCTGATCACGAAGCCGCCGCTGCCATTCGCGACCGCCGACAGGTCGATGGCGGTCGTGTCGTTCTTGCCGAACACTACATAGCTGCGCCCGGCACCACCGTTAGCGCGGTATGCGCCGACAATCAGGTCGGCGAGTCCGTCGCCGTTGACGTCGCCGGCCGAGGACACGCTAAAGCCGCTGTTGTCATTCGCACACTGGCCGTTGATCACGAAGCCGCCGCTGCCATTCATGACCGCCGACAGGTCGATGGCGGTCGTGTCGCTCTTGCCGAACACTACATAGCTGCGTCCGGCGTTGCTGCCGGCGGCGGGATCGCTGTATTTTGCGCCGACAATCAGGTCGGCGAGGCCGTCGCCGTTAACGTCGCCGGCCGCGGACACGCTAATGCCGCTGCTGTCAGACGCGCCCTGGCCGTTGAGCACGAAGCCGCCGTTGCCGGCCGCGACCGCCGACAGGTCGATGGCCGTGTTATCGCTTTTACCGAACACTACATAGCTGCGCCCGGCATCGGTGCCGGCGGCAGGATCGCTGTATCGCGCGCCGACAATCAGGTCGGCCAGACCGTCGCCGTTGACGTCGCCGGCGGCCGATACGCTGTTGCCGCTGAAGTCCAGCGCAGCCTGGGCGTTGATCGCGAAGCCGCCGCTGCCAGCGGCGATGGCCGACAGCTCGATGGCGGTAGTGTCGTTCTTGCCGAATACCACGTAGCTGCGCCCTGCAGAGTAGCCGGCGCCGGGCGCGCCGATAATCAGGTCGGCCAGGCCGTCGCCGTTGACGTCGCCGGCGCTCGATACGCTACGACCACTGGAGTTTAATATCCCTTGGCCGTTAATCGCGAAGCCGCCGCTGCCGGCGGCGACCGCCGACAGATCGATGGCAGTAGTGTCGCTCTTGCCGAATACCACGTAGCTGCGCCCGGCGTTGCTGACGGCGGAAGGGGCGCCGACAATCAGGTCGGTCAGGCCGTCGCCGTTGACGTCGCCGGCGGCCGATACGCTACGGCCGCTTTGGCCAAACGCACACTGGCCGTTGATCACGAAGCCGCCGGTGCCGGCGGCGATATCGGAAAGATTAATGTTTGTCATGGTCATTCCTTAGTTGTATCTGTATGAGTCTGCTGTTCAGTCGGTATCGATCTGTCGTGTAAGAGCTGTTTAGGCCAGCGCGAATCCGTTGTCGTTCGTACTTCGACAAGGCTCTCCTGAGCGTAGTCGAAGCCTGTCATGAGCTTTGTCGAATGGGGCTCGGGACGAACGGATTTGCTTTTACCCGGCGCAAACAACAATGGCTGCGTACTCGGGCTTGATTGTTTGTTCATTCTTCAATGCTCAGCACCCGTCGGATTTCGTCGGTCTTAAAACCCAGCGCCATCGGGCGGCGCACGCCGGGCAGGGCGACGACGTCGTAGAGTTCGTCGACGACGCCTTCGATGCGCAGCCAATGCACGGCGTCGCCGGTTCTCAGGTCGATGACCTGGATGCCGCAGCGCGGCTCGGCTTGGCGCGATTTGAGATTGTCGTCCAACGGCAGGCCGCTGAAGGTTTTGTTATGGCGCGGCTTGGACAGGCCGACCAAGGCGTAGTCGCCGTGGAAGCTGAGGCCGCGCATGTAGCCGGGACAGAACGCGACCGGCTCGAAACGGCCGGTGTCGAGGTCGATAAAGCCGAAGTCGCCGGTGCCGGAGTTCAGCAGCCACAGTTTGCCGTTATGCCAGCGCGGCGAATGCGGCATGGACAGACCGCCGGCAATGATGTCGTTGCTGTTGACGTCAATCACGATGCCGCCGTCGGCGCGGTGGTCGCGCCAGCCGTCCGCGACGTCGGATTGGCTGACGGCAGTCACATAGGCGGGGCGGCCGTCTTTCATCGCCAGGCCGTTCAGGTGGCAGCGGTCTTCGGCGGCCAGTTTGCTGATGAACGGCGGACGCCATAAGGGTTTGAAGCTGTGGGTTTCGCTTAAGGTGGCCAGGCAGCCGAACAGGGTGTTGACGAATACCAGTTTGCCGTCGGCGTCGACGGCCATGTCGTGGATGTCCAGGTCGCCGGTGGTGTTGCCGACCTGGGGCAGGTACAGGCGGTCGTAGCCGTCCTGGCTGCGGCCATCGGTCAGCAGGTTTTCAAAACGCCAGATCTGGTACAGGCTGCTCATGTATAGGCCGTTATCGGTGGTGCAAAGCCCCATGCAGCGGTTGAAGGTGCGCTCGAACACGGACAGTTCGCCGTTCGGGTTGAGGCCCAGGAAGAACAGTTTGCCGATCTGGTAGGTGGTCAGCGCGATGGACAATTTTTGCTCGTCGAGCCAAGATAGCATTTGCCGCGAGGTGGTGATTTCCAGTGACGGTACGGTTGTTTCGGTGGTTTCCATCGGTGATTCCTTAAAATGAATTTGGCTTAGGCCGGTATTTTTCATGCGCAATTAATGGCGTTCAGCGATAATTAACGTAATTTTTATCGTACAAAGTCACCGTTCAATCATCGTTCAATGTCGTTACTTACCGAAGACCAGGGTCTTAAACTTATATTTCTGGGCGGCTTTAATGCCTACCTGGACGGATGTCCGGTTGCCGGATTTACTTACAACAAGATGCGCGCGCTGCTCGGCTATCTCGCGATGGAACGGGAGCAGGATCACCAACGCGAGGTTTTGGCTGAACTGTTGTGGCCGGACCATAATCCGACCATAGCGCGAAATAATCTGCGCCGGACGCTGGCGGATCTACGCCGGGTATTGGAGACGCCGGCCGGTACGGATCTGTTCGAGGCCGGCAAACACACGATTCGTTTTGTCCCGAACGGTTATGTCGATGTGCTGGATTTCCTCGAACCATTATCAATGGGCGGAGAGGTCGATTATCGTCGTGAGGAGAGGATTATTGCGCTTTATCGGGGCGAGTTTTTGGCCGGTTTATCCTTGCCGGAGAGTCAGGGTTTTGAAAGCTGGCTCCAGATTCAACGCGAATCGTTGCACTGCCGCGCTATCTCTTTATTGGATAGGCTTTCGACCGGCTATGAGCGGATCGGCGATTACGGCAAGGCTTTGCAATACGCCCTGCGTCATACGCAACTGGCGCCGTGGGATGAGGATGGACATCGCCGGGCTATGCGCTTCTATGCGTTGAACGGCCAAACGGGCTTGGCTATTCAGCAATACGATATGTGTTGCCGCCATCTAAAAAGCGAGTTGGACGTATTACCCAGTGAGGAAACCCGGCATTTGGCCGAGCGCATCCGTAACGGTGAGCTTCGCCATAATGTGCCGGAAACACCGCTTCGGCCGGTCTTGTTATCGCAACCTGCGGAGCGCCGGCAGGTGACGGTGCTCTACTGCGCGTTGACTTTTGCCGACATTGAAGATCCCGATGACTTGCTGGAGCGGCTAAATGCTCCCCAGGCTCGCTGCATTGAAATCATCCGGCAGTTTTCAGGACATATTGTGCAAACGCATGGCGGCGGTTTGTTGGCTTATTTCGGTTTTCCCCACGCTGATGAAAATGCCGCGATCAGGGCAGTGCAAGCGGCTTTGGCGATTACCGGCGAGGCCGAAAACGATGCCGGAATTCGCGTGGGCGTTCATACCGGCCTGATCATCGCCGATGCCGATGCACCGGTCATGGATTTGGCAGGAAAAACGTCAACGCTTGCAATGCAGTTGCGTAAGTGTGCAGGCTATGGCGAGGTGGTGATCAGTCCAGATACGCATCTTATTGTGGCTGGATATTTCGATTGCGTCTGCCTGGGCCCTCAATCGCTACCCGACTTTGCGCGCCCGGTTAACGTATTTAAGGTGCTACGTGAAAGCGGCGCGCGCACTCGTTTGGATGCGGCGACACAGTTAACGCCGCTGGTCGGGCGCAAAGCTGAGATAGACGAGCTGATGGCTTTATGGAAAAAGGCAGAAAGTGGCTTGCAACATGTCGTATTGATTCAGGGGGAGGCAGGCGTCGGCAAGTCCCGCCTGCTGCATATTATTAAACAGCGGCTGGCCGGCAGTCCGCATGTTATCCGTGAATTGCGCTGCTTCCCGGAATTTAGTCAATCGCCTTTTCATCCTTTGATTGCAATGTTCGAAGCTAATTTGGGTTTTGCATCCGACGACGCCCCGGCAGCAAGATTCGGCAAGGTGGTCAGGTACGTCGACGGGCATTATCAGCAATCAAGAGAAGACGCTGTGCCGGCGCTAGCTAAGCTGCTCTCGTTGCCTGCCGAATATTATCAGCTCTCCGATTTTTCGCCGCAAAAACAGAAGGAGCTGACTTGCACGATCCTGATCGATACGTTGAAGAGACTTTCGGCACAGCAGCCTGTATTGCTGGTCGTCGAGGATTTGCACTGGGCCGATCCGTCCACGCTGGAACTTTTGACTATATTAGTCGAGCAAAAACAAGGCGGGGCTATTCTTGCCGCATTCACTACCCGTCCCGAGTTTGTTCCTCCCTGGGATCGCTCTTTTTCATCGATTCTGGAGGTCGAACCGCTGACGGATAGCGAAGTGGCGGAGCTGATTGCTTTGTTAAACAAGGATATTCCGGCGGAGACTGTTAACCGCATTGTGGAGCGCACCGACGGCATACCGCTGTTTGCCGAGGAGATAACGAAGATGGTTGACCTGAGCGATCAGGCCGACATTCCGGCGACGTTGCGCGATCTTCTGGCGGCGCGTTTGGACAAAATGGGTGAGGCAAAACAGATCGCACAGCTTGCCGCTACCCTCGGGCGCGAGTTCAATTTGAATGTGTTGGGCAATGTTTGTTCTGTTGGCGCTTTTCAGTTGAAGTATTCGCTACGCCGGTTACAGGATGCCGGTTTGGTTTTGGGCATAAGCGATACGCTTTTTCAATTCAAGCACGCGCTGATTCAAGAAGCAGCCTACCAATCTCAAACCAAGGCCGGCCGGCAGGCGGCGCATCGCCGCATTGCACAAGTCCTGCTGGCCGATCGTCCCGATATTGTTGAAAAACAGGCGGAAGTTATTGCCAGGCATTTGGACTCGGCGGGAGAGTTCCGGCAGGCTATCGACTATTGGCTCAGGGCTGCGCAACGCGCTCCTTTGCATTCTTACAATGTTGAGGCGGTCGAGTATCTTGAGTCCGGACTAAAAGCGCTTGAAAGCCTGCCTGCCGGCATTGACAGAGACCGTTTGGAATTTGCCCTGCAAGTTCGGCTTGGGCCTGCGTTGCAGACAACGCAAGGTTTTGGTTCTGCCTCGGCGCTACAGGCTTTTTACCGTGCGGTGGAATTATCCCAAAAAATCGGCAATACGCCCGGCTTGTTCCAGGCGCAAATTGGCCTTTGTATCGGCATAAGCTCTCATCCCGATTTTGGCAATACGGAAGGTCTTTCTCTTTGCCTTCAGTTATTGAGCATTGCGCAAGAAAGCGCTAATCCGCAGATGCTCCAGCAGGCGCATCATGTCTTGGGCAATACGTTGTTTTGGATGGGCCGGTTTACGGAGTCTGGCTTTCATCAACGGCAAGCAATTGCGCTTGACCCTATCAGCGACCAGGACGTCAAAGCCGATGATTCAGGAAGGGTAACCGGCGTCACCAGCCAGGCTTTTCTGTCATGGGTATTGTGGTTTCAGGGTTTTCCAGAACAAGCGCAACAAGTCAGCCGGCTTGCGCTCAAACGGGCGCGGCAGTTCGGCCACGCCAATACATTGGGATTTGTTTTAACGTTTGCTTCGGCTTTGCAACGCTGGTCCGGAGATGTAAGCGCATCGCTGGCTTTTGCCGAGGAAGGTATTTTGTTTGCGCAGAAAAAAGATTTGCTGATTTGGCAGGTGACCAATTCGATGCAGCAAGGTTGGGTGCTGTCCATGCAGGGTAACAGCGAGGGCGTCGCGCAAATCAGGCAATGCGTTGATAACATGCGTGTTGTCATGGGCGGCGTGATTATTTCTTTTAGCGCGCCTTTTGCCGAAGCACTGCTTCATCACGGGCAAATTGCCGAGGCCTTGGACGTGCTGGACGAAGCGCTCACCGAAGGCGATAAAAAGAACGACCATCATTTTGAAGCTGAGCTTCACCGGCTCAAAGGCGAGTGCCTGACAGCGCTTTGCCGGCATGATAAAGCCGAAGCTTGTTTTAATCGCGCCTTAGCGGTCAGCCGCGAGCAAGGGGCGAAATCGCTGGAGCTGCGGGCAGCGACCAGTATGGCGAGGTTATGGCTTGGGCAAGGCAGACAGGCTGAGGCTAAAACATTGCTTGAAGATGTTTATGGCGGGTTTACGGAGGAGGTTGATAATCCCGATCTTCGGCAGGCGGCTGAATTGATTGGACGCATTGCCGGTTGAACAATGCTTTCGCTACTGTAGGGCGCGCTGTGCGCGCCTTTGCAGATGCTTAAAATTTTTCCGTTCGCCCTGAGTTTGTTGAAAGGTGGGCGGAAAAATTTTGGCCTACCGCGCGTCAAGCCGATCATGCTTCGACAGGGCTCTCCTGAGTTTATCGAAGGAGTCGGCACGAACGGCTTGACGAGAGAAGGCAGTCGTTTCTGGAAGTTATTTTTAACCAAATCCTTAGTTCGCAGCAAATAGGCCGATCATGTATACTTCCCGCAATTTTTTGCAGCACAAACACAGTCATAAGTCTTGATAGTTCAACATTCTAAAGTCTCAGTCATTGCGCCGGCCAGATTGCACATGGGCTTCATCGATTTAAGCGGATCGTTGGGCCGGCATTTCGGCAGCATCGGCGTTGCGCTTAATGAAATCAGCACTAACTTGTCGATAAGCGGCGGCGAACGGCTCACTATTACCGGTCCCGCCGCTGAACGGGCGGAAAAGTGCGTATCTATGTTATGCGAGACACTGCATGTACCGGACAAGCTTAATATCGCTATTGAAACCGCAATTCCTGAACATGTGGGCTTGGGCTCGGGCACGCAAATGTCGTTGGCAATCGGCGTAGCGCTTAACGAGTTTTACGGTTTGGGTTTGACGGTGCGGGAAATCGCCGCCGTAACCGACCGGGGCTTGCGTTCCGGCATCGGCATCGGTGTATTTGAACAGGGCGGTTTGGTTGTCGATGGCGGCCGGGGCGAAAAAACGATTACGCCGCCGGTACTGGCCCATATGGATGTGCCGGATGAATGGCGGTTCATTCTGGTGTTCGATCAACGCGGTCAAGGCTTGCACGGCCAACAGGAAATACAGGCATTCCAGGAGCTGCCGCCTTTCCCGCAACAGGAGGCCGCCCGCTTATGTTATTTATTGCTGATGCAAGGCTTGCCGGCTGTAGCCGAAAACGATATTGCCAAATTCGGCGATGTGATTACCCAATTACAACGCTCAGTCGGCGAGCATTTTTCTTCGGCTCAAGGCGGCGTTTTTACCAGCCCCGAAGTGGCGGCGGCCATGCAATGGCTGGAACGGCAAGGCGCGGTGGCTATCGGCCAAACCTCGTGGGGGCCGACCGGGTTTTGCGCTATTGAAGGTGCTGCGTTAGCCGAATCGATTGCCGATCAAGCCAGACAGGAGTTTGCGCATTTTGATAAGTTGAGTTTTGTTGTTGCCAGTGCGCGGAACAGCGGCGGAGACGTTTTTGTCGCTTAAGAAGAGGTTTTCAGTAAAGTAGATAATCCATGTAGCGGCAGCCGGCTGTGATGGTAAATTAAGCCGAGTTGGCGCTGTATAAGCTTTTACTAAGTTTGTTTAAAAATATGACCGATAAGCTATTAGAAAAAATATCTTCCGAAGCTTCGTCCGTTTACGCGGCCATTACCCAGCATAGCCGGGGTAACGACCTTACTCTCAGGACTAATCTACGGCGCGCCGTTCAGGTAAAGCTCCAATCTTATGTCGATAAAAAATTAATCGCTTCTTATAACGTTATTTGCGATGAATCAAACAATGACCAGCATCAGGCGAGGAAACCTGTAAGGCTTGATATTTTTATTAAAATCACTCCCTTTTCACCGCAATATGTTATTTCGCTTCCGCCGAACTCCAAACAACAGCCAAAAACGGCAGTGCCAGCCGGCAATTCGTTATGGAGTAAGTTATTCGGCCGACGGTAGCGTGGGATTAGAGTTACTTCTTAGATTCAGCCGGCAGAGTGAATCCGATTAATACCGAACTAGGCCAGGACACGGTATTGGTTGTTGCCGGCTCCGGACGGATGCTGGCGCAAGCCGCAAAAAGCGCAGGTTTAAAACCGCTGGTCATCGACCTGTTTGGCGACCTGGATACGCAAGCCTATGCAGAAGATTTCCGTCAGGTAACGTCATTAGCCGAACCGGACTTGGTGCCTGCCGTCGATTATTTTATTAAGCATTATGCGGTTGCTCACGTGGTTTACGGTAGCGGTTTCGAGTGTCACCAGGAAAGCCTGTATTACCTGAATAATCGTTTGGTTATGTTAGGCAATGCGCCCGATGTTTTTGCAATGCAACTGGAGAAGTCGGCGTTTTTTTCGGTGCTGGATCGGCTGAATATTCCTTATCCCGAGGTTGTTCTAAATAAGCCCGATTGTGCCGGCGGCTGGCTGCTTAAGCCTATGCGAAGCCAGGGCGGTTTGGGAATAAAGCGTTACCTTGTCGGTGACGATGAAGTCGCCCCGGTTTACTGGCAAAAATTTCAAGCCGGCGCAGCATGTTCGGCCTTGTTTCTGGCTGACGGGCGGCAAGTGCAGGTAATCGGTTTTAACAGCCAGTGGCCTACACGTTTAAGCGGGAACCAGGAGTTTGCTTTTTCAGGCGTGATCAACAGCGTCGATCTAGCGGATAAGCACAAGATCGAGATAATGGACTGGCTAAAGCAAATGGTTTTGGCGTTTGGGCTAAAGGGCTTGAATTCGCTGGACTTTATTCATGCCGACGGGTGCAGTTACGTTCTGGAAATTAATCCGCGTCCTTCGGCCAGCATGCAGTTATACAGCCAGGATTTGCTGACAAGGCACATTCAAACGTGTATCGGGGGGCAATTGCCGGATTATCGTTCCGCACGGCTCCCGCAAGTCGGCTATCAAATCGTTTATGCCGGCCATGACTTGATCATTCCCGATCATTTTGAATGGCCGTCTTGGTGCATGGATTTACCCAAACCGGGCAATATGTGTCGCGCCGGACAGCCGATTTGCAGTATTATTGCGCACCAAAAAAACTCACAGTCCGTAGCGGAACAGCTGCTGGCTAAACAACAATTTATCATTAATAAACTAGAAGGTTTCGATCGACATGGAATATACAGCCAGCGTTAACAAATTGACCCAGCCCTTGGTGCAGCATTTACTCGATAATGCCGACAAATTACGTTTAGGCGTGGAAAAGTTAGCCAATGGCTGCACCATTATCGACGCGGGCATCAAGGTGCCGGGCGGGATAGAGGCGGGACGTATCATTGCTGAAATCTGCCTGGGCGGCATGGGTACTGTGACTATCACACACAGCCCTTATACGACTAACTGGCCGTTGTCGGTCAATGTTCATACCGGCAATCCGGTGCTGGGCTGTCTGGGCAGCCAATATGCAGGCTGGAGCTTGTCGCACGAGAAATATTATGCGTTAGGTTCAGGCCCGGCGCGGGCTATGGCAACCAAAGTCAAAGACGGCAATCAGGAGCCTGTCGAAGAGTTATACAAGGAATTAGGTTATCAGGACAGCAATGATTCGACTGTGCTGGTCATTGAAAACGATGCGGTTCCGCCAGTTGAAATCGTCGAAAAAGTCGCCGCAGCTTGCAAAGTCGATCCATCCAAGTTGACTATCATCGTCACACCAACCAGCAGTCTGGCCGGCGGCGTGCAAGTGGTTGCCCGAGTTCTGGAAGTGGCCATGCATAAGGCCCATGCCTTGCATTTTCCGTTGGAAAATATCATCGACGGCAGCGGCAGCGCGCCTATTTGTCCTCCGCATCCTAATTTCGTCAAGGCTATGGGCCGTACCAACGACGCGATCCTGTTCGCAGGCCAAGTGCATATCTTTGTCAAAGGCAGCGATGAAGCGGCTGAAAAGTTGGCTAAAGAATTGCCCAGTTCAACATCTAAAGATTACGGCAAACCGTTTGCGGACATCTTTAAACAGTATGAATACGATTTCTTTAAGATCGACGCGATGTTGTTCAGTCCGGCCAGCGTTATTGTGACAGCGGTGGAATCAGGCAAGAGCTTCCGCGCCGGCAAGCTGGATAATGCGTTGCTGGACCAGTCGTTTGGGGCGTAAGTGGGTCGAATAGCAATCTTTACCGACGATCCCGGCTGGCATGGCAAACAACTGAGTTTAGCTTTTGCCAGTCGCGGCTATAGTTGTGATTATGTGTCTTTGACGGAATGCCGGTTTGCAATCGAAGTCGGCCGGCAACCGATTTATATTCCAGGCTTTGAGCACAAACTTCCCGATGCGGCTTTTGTGCGCGGCGTGCCCGGAGGTTCGCTCGAAGAAGTGGTGTTGTACCTGGATTTCCTGCATGCGTTAAAGGCAATGGGAATTCCTGTTTACAATGACGGCCGCGCGGTAGAGCGCAGTGTCGATAAGGCAATGACCAGCTTTTTGCTGCATAACGCCGGATTGCCGACGCCGATGACCTGGGTGTTGCGCGATCACGATGAAGCGTTAAAGATTGCGGAAAGCGAATTAAAACAAGGTAACTTGATTATCAGCAAACCTTTGTTCGGATCGCAAGGCGAGGGTATACGCCGGATTGAAAAATCGACGGACTTGTTTTGGCTGACCGGCAGTCATGGCGTCTATTATTTGCAACGCTTTATTCATTGCGAAGGCGACGGTTTTTCCGATCATCGCGTTTTTGTGATTAACGGCAAAGCAGTCGCGGCGATGCGCCGGCGCGGAAAATTCTGGCTGAATAATGTTGCCCGCGGCGCGAGCTGCGAGCTGATCGACCTGGAACCCGAAATGGTCGGTTTGGCCGTTAAGGCGACCAATGCGTTAGCGATGGATTATGCCGGAGTCGATATTATCCGCAACAGGGAAGGGCGTTGCACTGTTATTGAAGTGAATAGCATACCGGCCTGGAAAGGCTTGGAGAGTGTTTGCGATGTCAATATTGCAGGGTTAATGGCGGACGATTTAATCAACCGCAAGATGAACAGGAATACTGCCGCGGCATGACTATTTCGCCGGAACAACTGCGCGAGCTTTATCTGCAAGCCTGCGAGGTTGACGTGCAAGCTTTTAAGCCCGGCAACGTCAGCGTTTATGCGGAAGGTCACGATATGACCGTGGCTGATTTCAGGATTAGCGCCAAGGTCAGTGCGGAGCCGCTTTGCAATCCCGATTACTCATTGGGCGAGAAAATATATTATGCGGTCAAGGCCACTCGCGAGGCGGTGGGTTGCAATACGAACCTTGGCATTATTTTGTTGTGCGCGCCGTTGATTCAGGCAATCGGTAACTATTCAGGCCTGACTTTAAGGCAGGCTGTAAGCCAGGTTATTAGCGAAACAACGATAGAGGATGCCGAGTGGGTTTTTAAAGCGATAACGCTGGCATCGCCGGGCGGCTTGGGCAAATCCGAAGATCAGGACGTGAGTGGGAAAGCAACAGTTACATTGGCTGAGGCAATGAAAATAGCCAGCATGAAGGACCGCATCGCGCTTCAATACGCAACTGATTATCAAGATATTTTTAATTTCACAGTTTTAAGGTATACTATTCTCTTAAATCGATGGAATGATAGGAATTGGGCGGCTGTGGCGGTTTATGCCGACATGCTGAGCCGGTTTCCTGACAGTCACATCGAAAGGAAATATGGAAATCAGTATTCTGAGATGGTTGCTGGCAAAATGGCCCAGCTCAGTGGGAAGCTTTCAGAAACTGATAATCCTGAGCTAATAAAGCCGTTGCTTGTTGGTCTGGATCAGGAGCTTAAGCAGTATGGTATAAATCCGGGTACTACAGCTGATATGGTCGTAGCCACAGTATTCACGGCGTTTTTAGAGGATCTTAATCAGTAACAATACTGTTAGGGCTTCAAAAGGAATTTGTTAAAAACAAATAAGGGGACATTAACAATGTCAATAGTAGATTCAATTTTTTCATTTTTTTCTTCACAGGGGATATTAAGCATGGCTAAAATCAATAACTTACGCGTTGGTGAGTCTTTAGTTGGTGAAGGCAACGAAGTTGCGCACATTGACTTGATCATTGGTCCAAGAGGTTCTGCGGCTGAAACCGCATTCGCAAACGCGTTGACCAACAACAAAGACGGTTTCTCTACTTTATTAGCTGTTGTTGCTCCTAATTTGATGGTTAAGCCAGCGACTGTTTTGTTCAACAAAGTAACAATCAAAGGCGCAAAACAAGCTGTCCAAATGTTTGGTCCAGCACAACGCGGTGTTGCTATGGCTGTTGCTGATTCTGTTGAAGACGGCACAATCCCTGCTTCTGAAGCTGACGATTTGTTTATCTCTGTTGGCGTATTCATCCACTGGGCTGCTGAAGACGACGCTAAAATCCAACAGTACAACTACGAAGCAACTAAAGAAGCTATTGCTCGCGCTGTAGCTGGCACTCCTACTGCTGCTGAAGTTGTTGCTGCTAAAGGTACTGCTGTACATCCATTCGCTGCTAACTAAAGCTGAGTTGAGCAGCTTGTCTGCTCAAACGAAACTTATGCCCTTTGGGTATAAGTTTTACTTAGTTATCAAGAATGCTAAAAATACCCCGGCTTAACGGGGTATTTTTTTGCCTAAAGGATTTGTGTAGGCAAAGGCCGTTAGTTAGACTCAAAAACAGACAACTCAGGAAGTCGAGACTTCTGCAATATCTTCAGCTTTAACGGCGCCGGAGTGTAAGGCACTGGCAACAAGCGCTTGATGAATCCCTGCCTTGCTCAAAGCCATCAAATCCTGCTTATTTCTTATTCCGCCTGCGGCGATAAAACTTTTGCCCGGATATTGTCTGCAAAATTCTTTTAATTTGTCGAAGTCTGGGCCATTGTTACAGCCCACCCGTCCCAAAGTCATGATGATGACATTTTTTGGCCAAAAAGTTGGGTCGGAAAAAAGGTTTTTTGCGCCCAAAGCCCCTGAATTTGAATAATCCAACGAAAGAATAAAGTTGTTTTTATAAGCCTTGATTTCCGAAATAGTCTCGTCTTTATAAGATTCGCTGCCTAAAACAGGCAACGTGTTTTCAGGCAGTTGCTTGATTTCATCATATTTCCGATAACCCTTGTCTATCCAAAACATTATTCGCGGAAAACGCGTTAATACCTCCGCTATTAAATAGTCATGATTACCCTGATTGGTAATCGCGTTCAGGTCCGCGATATAAAAAGTATCGAACTGATAAATACTCAAAAAAGCATCAATGACTTGAAAAATACCGGATGACTTGCACAAGTAAGTATTAATAGGCTGGTAGCCTTCCCGATTGCCCTGCCGGGCATGAACGACGACGCCGTCTTTTAAGTCTATTACCGGAATTATTTTCATAAAAAGCAAAGTTAAGTTTTGAATAGCTAATGACAGGTTTTGCAGTTCTAAGCTCGCTTTGAACTGGTGATACAATATCAGGTTTTAGTTCGTAGTTGATTATTGTGAAAATCCTGGTGTTCGAGTATATCACTGGCGGCGGCTTCAATAAGCAGGAGCTGCCCGATTCCCTGGCTGGCGAAGGCCGTCTGATGCTTAATGCGCTGCTTGATAATTTGATGCGGCTGAATAGTCTTGAAGTCACTGTTATGCTTGATTGGCGGATTGGCGCATTAGCCGGCGTAAATAACGTCGTCATCGGAGCTGAGCATGATGTTGCGGAAGAATTTGCCCGGCTGGTTCGGCAATTTGACTTGGTATGGCCGATTGCGCCGGAATTCGACGGTATTTTACAAAATCTGTGTCAAACAGTTGAATTGTCAGGCAAGCTTTTGCCGACATCGCCGGCAACTGCCGTCGCGATTGCCGGTAACAAATTTAAAACGTATGAGTTGCTGAACCAATATCAAATAGCAGCGGTACCTACCCGAATACTTGACGATACTTATTTCTCCTCCTTCGACAGGCTCAGGACAGGCGGTGAATGGATGGTTAAACCGGTTGATGGCGCGGGCTGTGAAGACAGTTATGTAATTAGCAACCAGCAGGATTTTGAACAGATGGCGGCTCGGAAAGGCTCATACGTTATTCAGCCGCATCTTCAAGGCGCAAAAACCAGTTTATCGTGTTTATTCAAGCAGGGCCGGGGCTGGCCGATATGCGCTAATTCTCAGCGTTTCGAATTCATCGGCCGGCAATATCATTTGGCGGAAGTCGTGGTAAACCATCACCCCGATTTAGGCCCATACCGGCAATTGATTGATAAAATAGCCCTGGCTTTGCCGGAGCTATGGGGCTACGCCGGCATCGACCTGATAGAAACACCAACACAAACTTGGGTGCTTGAAATCAATCCCCGTCTGACTACGTCGTTCGTAGGCATATATGAAGCCTTAGGTATCAATGTTGCCGAAGCTGTCTTGCAGTTATTGCATGGCGAACCGGCACTTAAGCCCGTTTGCAATCACCCCGTCACTATTCAAACAAAACAGGAAGCTCATGCAAGCTAATATCGTCGGCTGGGATGTAGGCGGCGCACATGTCAAGGCAGCCGTAAGCAGTGCCGGTAAAATTATCGCCGTTTATCAGCAACCGTGTCCGCTATGGAAGGGACTGGATCAATTGCAATGCGCAGTAAACACAATTATGCAGGAACTAGCAGGCTCGGACTGTCGCCATGTGATCACCATGACAGGGGAGCTGGTTGACCTGTTCGACAACCGGGACGATGGCGTTAAGCAAATCATTCAAACGATGATTGATTTGTTGCCGGGCAATGAAATCCTGGTTTTTGCCGGAAAAGAAGGTTTTCTGAAGCCGTCGCAGATCGAAACTGCGCATTATCTGTCTATTGCTTCAGCCAACTGGCTGGCCAGCGCCTCATTTGCAGCACAGAAACTCGGCAGCGGACTTTTTATCGATTGCGGCAGCACCACGACCGATATATTGCTGCTGAATAATGGGCAAGTGTTGGCGGAAGGTTACACCGATTATCAGCGTTTAATATCCGAAGAATTAGTTTATACCGGCATTATTAGAACCGCAGTAATGGCCGTTACGCAAACAGCCTTCGATCAAGGCAAAAAAATAGGCTTGATGGCCGAATATTTTGCCACGATGGCCGATGTTTACCGAGTTAACGGTGAGCTCAACGAAGCTCACGATCAAACCGACACAGCGGATGGTTCCGAAAAAACAATCCCGGCGAGCGCAAGACGCTTATCTCGAATGATCGGTTGCGATTTTCATCCCGATGAACTGCATCGCTGGCAACAATTTGCTGAAAATATCCGCTCCCAACAACTACAGCAAATACAGCGAGCCTGCGAGGCAAGATTGTCGCAACATGGATTACCGCAAGAATGCCCGCTGGTCGGCGCCGGAGTAGGGCGGTTTCTAGTTAAGCAGATTGCGTTGAACTTAGGCCGGCCTTATCTGGATTTTTCGGATTTATTATCGGCAGTTGAAATTAGCTCCGATATGGAGACGTCAGACTGCGCGCCTGCTGCAGCTGTTGCTTATTTAGCGAACAGTCTATTTGTTAGAAATAGCGATTCGATACTTAAAAGGTTGTGTTAAAATATTTTTTTGTCAACATTAATAAATGTTTACAGGCTCTATGGAAAAAATTGATGTATTTGACCTGATCGAACGAATGTCGGCTCTGATCCGGTCTGAAGAACGTAAAAAATGTACAGAACTGGGCTTACAGCCGGTTCACTTGCAGGTAATGGATTATTTATCCCGCTGCAACCGCTATAGCGATACCCCCGCAGCACTGACTAATTATTTGGGCATGACCCGGGGCACCGTTTCCCAAACTGTGCTGCTGCTGGAAAAAAAAGGCTATATCAAGAAAACTGCCGATGTAAATGACCGCCGCATGGTACATCTTGGCCTTTTGGCGGAAGGCGGCGACATCTTGAATAAAGCTCGCCCATCGGATTTATACAGCCAAGCCTCGGCAATATTCAATAAAAATGAAAGTCAGGAAAACGTTTTCGTTAATGCGCTGACCGCGTTGCAAAAAGCTAATAAATCCCAGTCATTCGGGCTTTGTAAAACATGCAGATATTTCACTACGACTGCGGACGGTTTTGTTTGCGGCTTAACCAAAGAACGGTTGAGCCAGGTCGATAGCGAGAAAATATGCCAAGAGCATACCGTTTGTTGATCGCTGCATAACCGAAGAGACGGTCATGCAACGCTATAAAGCTAAGTGCGTGTTTTAAAAGTAGCCATTGAGTTGCAAAACCTGCAAAATTTAAAATTTGCAATGGCTAAAAGAAAACACCGCAAGCGCTA
>NZ_RYFG02000078.1 GCF_003994235.2 Candidatus Methylobacter oryzae | reverse complement strand
GACCGAGACTGCTCCCGGCAGTCCTCGGCATTTCCTCCATCCATGGAGGTCAGAAGTGCTGGAGCTGCCGGGAGCGGCTCCAGTAAAAACCCGGAAGGTCTAACCGGCTACAAGCGGCCAATCTACGGCTGATATTTTTCGTGCCTTTCGTGGACGGTGCGTAACATCAGTTAATAATCAATCTTCCAATTGCTGAATGCCGTCCAGATACCAGTTAGGTTGAATGCCGGCTTTCGGTTTAACGAAATGCCAGACTTCCCTGACTTGCTGCGCTTGGGCATTGTTGTCTTCGCGCATCACGGTATCGAACAACACCGTCGCTTCAAGTTCCGGACCGATTTCCCTGACTTCCAGCAACTCCGCGTCCAGCCTAAGCACTTCCGTGCGATTCTCGGCAGTGGATGCTTTAAGCTGATCCTGAATATCGGCAAATATCTTATCCGTTGTTAAGCCCCTGATTTCGGCGAAATCTCTATCGTCCCAGGCTTTTTGCAGATTAGTAAACGCTATCTTGGCTCCAGCCAGGAAGGCTTGTTCGTCAAAGCCGGCAGGCATGGCTGCGGATTGACGATGAGATTCGGATGCGGCGTCGCGGTTATTGCCGAACAAAATATCGGTATTAAAACCGGCCGGACCAGTCTGGCTTGATTGCGGCGGCTGATAGCTGTTATCGGCTGTACGGTGATAGGCCGGCTGCTGCGCAGAGTCCGCTTTTTTAGCCGCAAACAACTTGTACAGTAAAAAGGCAATGCCGCCGAAAACAAGAATATCGATAAAATTAATGCCGTTGAAGCCGCCGCCGGCCAACATCGAACCTAATAATCCGCCCAATGCCAAACCGCCTAATATGCCCATCAAACCGCTACGGTTGTTGCGGACAGGGTTGGCGGCCGGATTTTGCGTCGCGGCTTGCTGTTGTTGGTTGGCCGGGCGCGCAGGCGGAGTTGCCGAGCGTTGGTATGGCGCGCTATAGGAAGGCCGGCTGCCGAAAGAGCTGCCGCCACCGAAACGCTTGGCATTGGCGTCCGACATTCCGGCTAAAGACAAGGAAAGACCGATTAATAAAGCAATAATTCCGGTATATTTGTTCATACGCACTCACAAAGTTAAATTTCACAGATTATCGGGCGAATAATTACGCAACAAGTTAATTCGTCTTTAACTAGCATATCATTGAGCATACGGTTTCAGCATTACGTAAATGTCTTGCGATCTTGTTGAAACGGCAACCGGGCTTAGGCACGCGAAGAAAATTAGAGCAATTCTCGACTAATCCACTGCTAACCATCTCCGTTGAACAATACACGCTTATTGCGGCAAGGATGGGCCTCCGTTTACCGCGCCGAGCACCGGAGCTTTCGCCGGGAAAATGCCCGCAGGGGCGCGGCAGGCATTTAAACTTCATCCAGCTCCATTTCTTCCGCGCTGGGTATTTCTATTTTGGGTTCGAATAATCGGTAAAGAACCGGTATTAATAAAATAGTCATCCCTGTCGCGCTAAACAAACCCCAAACAATAACTGTCGCTAGCGGACGCTGTACGTCCGAGCCTAGGCCGGTAGCCAGCGATGCCGGAACCAGGCCCAGAATAGCCACCAATGAAGCGATCAAAATGGGCCGTATGCAGCGAACAGAACCCTGGATAATGGCCGGTTCCAATGACGTTCCGCCCAGCCTTAATTCGGTGATGGTGCGTACCATCAGCACGCCATTCATGATAGAAACGCCGAAAACCGCCGCAAAGCCCACGCCTGAAGAAACATTGATGTTCATCTCGCGGAAATACAGCGCCGCCGCCCCCCCGACAAACGCAAACGGAATAGCCAGCAGCAACGTCAACGAGGCGCGTAATGATCCGAAAGTGACCAGCAACAGCAAAAAAATCACCCCGATACTGGCCGGCACCAAGATTTTAAAATGCTGTCCGGCGCGTTCCAGGTTTTCAAACATGCCCAGCCATGCAACACGATAGCCGCTGGGCACTTTAATTTCCTGTTTAAAAAGGCGTTGCGCTTCGGCCACAAATCCGCCCTGGTCACGGCCGACAATGTCGGTGCGCACCGTTAACCGGCGCCGGCCGTCGTCCCGTGCAATTAATGTCTGGCCATCGATAATGTCAATATGCGCCACCTGGGCCAACGGAATAGGAATGCCTTCGGAGTTATAAACAGGCAATCGGCCGATCGCTGCGGGCGAACGTAAATATTCGTGGGCAAAACGCGCGGCAATATCGATGCGGCGCTCGCCTTCGAACAGATTACCGATAGGCGAGCCGCCGATTGCGGTATCGATCAAGCGGGTCACGTCTTCCACGTTGATGTCGTAGCGTGCGCACAGGGAACGGTCCGGTTTTATCACTAACTGCGGTTGCGGCCCTTCCTGTTCAATGCTGACGTCCATCGATCCCGGCACCTTTTTCAATAAATCCAGGGTTTTTCGCGCCAAGTTCAATAAAATCGTCGAATCGGCGCCTGAAAACTCAACCGCAAGATTCGCCGACGTACCGTTGGCATCTTCAGTCACACTGTCGATAATAGGTTGGGTGAAATTAAAGCGCGTAGTCGGAAACTCTGTCCGGAAGCGATTCCCCAAAGCAGCGACTAATTCCTGCTTGCGGGTGAATTGCACCCATTGATCTTTCGGTTTCGGACCGATCAACATTTCTATCCGGCTGGGCGGATAAGGATCGGTGCCGCTGTCGCTTCGGCCCGCCTGGACAACGATAAAATCGACATCGGGAAATTCCAGCGCAATTTCACGCAAGCGCTGGCCGAATTTGGAGGTTTGCTGCAGCGCCGTTCCTTCCGGAAAATTGGCGCGCACCCAAACAACGCCTTCGTCCATATAGGGCAGGAACTCCGTGCCCAGCCGGGGCAAGATTATCGTCAAACTGCCGGCCAGAACCATGAACGCTATCGCGACAGTACGCCAACGGTAGCGCAAAAGAGTTTCCAGCAACGCGGAGTAACGCGGATAAAGCCAAGTTAAAACCGGATTTTCCCAGTCTTGATAACCTTTCCGAAACAACAGGCTGGCCAAAGCGGGCACTACGAAAATAGCGAACAGCATCGCGCCGAACAGCGCAAACAAGATCGTTAATGCCATGGGCCGAAACAGCAAGCCTTCAATATGGGTCAGCGTTAATAAAGGCAAGAAAGCGCCGACAATCATCAAAATTGAAAAAAACACCGGCCGTTCAACTTCCAAAGAAGCGGTTAACACCGTTTTAGCAATGCCGCTATGACTTTCTTTACGGCTGGCTTCATGTAAGCGATGGGCGATGTTTTCCGCCATGATCACCGAACCGTCGACGATGATGCCGAAATCGATAGCGCCGATAGACAATAACCCAATCGGAATGCCGAAAGCATTCATCAACACCAGCGCAAACAACAGCGAGAAAGGGATGGTTAAGGCGACCAGCAAAGCCAGCGAAGGCCGGCCCAGGAAAAACAGCAATACCAGGGTGACTAGCGAAATACCCAGCAAGACGCTGTGGCCTACGGTATGCAGCGTATTCTCAACCAGCACCGAGCGGTCGTAAAAAGGCACGATACTAACGCCTTGGGGCAGGTCAACCTGGTTTAGTTCGCCGATAACCGCTTTAACGTTATCGAGAACGTTCGAGGTATTTTCTCCCCGCCGCATCAACACAATGCCTTCAATGGTTTCGTCTTTGCGATCTTTGCTTAAGATGCCGGAAGGCACTTTAGCGTCGATTTCAACATCGGCAACGTCATGGACATAGATCGGCGTGCCGCCGAACGACTTGATAAAAATGTCGCCGATTTCGGAAACGTTTTGCAGCGCGCCCCGGCCGCGAATCACAAAAGACATGCTGCCTCTCGATAAGACGCTGCCGCCGGCGCTTTCGTTATTGCTCTGGATCGCATCGACGACATCGGTTAGCGATAGCCCGAAGCGCTGCAATTGCGCCGGATTCATCAGCACCGCATATTGCTTTTCAAAGCCGCCGAAGTTAGTGACATCGGCGACTCCCGAAGCGCGCAGTAAATGCGGAGTCACTATCCAATCATGGATTGAGCGGAGTTCGGTAAGATCGTAGCGCCCGTCCGAAACTAATTCATAACGCAGGATTTCACCGTAAGCCGTTGCCAACGGCCCTAATTCCGCCGAAGCTCCGGCGGGTAAATCCAGGCCGGTCAGCTTTTCTTGTATGCGTTGCCTGGCCCAATACGCGTCAACGCCTTCTTCGAAAATCAGCTGCACGACAGACAAACCGAAAATGGTTCGCGAACGGATCGTAGTCACTTTCGGCACGCTACGCATCTGGATCTCTATCGGCACCGTTACTTGGCGTTCTACCTCTTCGGGGGCTCGTCCCGAATAAGTGGTAATGACTTGCACCATTTGCGCGGAAATATCCGGGTAAGCGTCGATTTGCATCCGCGAAAAAGACCATAAGCCCAAAATCAGGATAACAACCGTAACGCCTAAAACGGTCAGGCGATAATGCATCGCCTTGTTGAGCAATTGCGGAATCATGGTTTTACGCCTTCCGCTTGCATTTCTTTTTTAGCATCGTCGTTTACCAAAGCCTGCACCAGCATAGGCTTTAATAATATCGCGCCGTTGCCGATAATCCGCTCTCCGCCTTCCAAGCCTTTGAGGATTTCGACGCGGTCGCCGATGCTTTCGCCGACCTGCACTTCTCTAATACGCCATAAGCCGGGGCCGTCGCCAATAAATACGAAATCCGCGTTTTCACTGTGCAAAACGCCGTCGGTATGCACCAATATCGCCGCGCGCGGATCGGTGCCTAAACCGATTTCCGCATACATGCCCGGCTTGAATTGATTGTTGGTATCCTGTAACTCGAAAAATACCCGCAAGGTATGACGCTGAGCCGATAAAGTCGGGGCAAGGCTTTTTACCTTGCCGATAAAAGTCTGCTCGGGCAGCCCGTAAAACTTGGTAACGCAGGCTTGTCCAACCGATACCCAGCTAATCCTTAATTCCGGCACATCGGCCATGATTAACGAAGTACCCGGCGTGGCATTCTCCAATAACAGCGGATCAACGCCTTCCTGCAATAATGTTCTTTCCAAGGCGGCGCGGCTCCGAGTTGCTACGGTCAGCGCCGTTTCGGCTTCATATACCGATTTTTGCCCTTCCAGTTGCACTTGCAGCAAATTGGCTTCGGCGGCAGTTAAATCCCTGATGGCTTCGGTTCCGGTCGCTACCAGTTTCCGTAGCCGGTCAACCGCCAATTTCTGAGAGTTATATTGCGCTGCGGTAAGTTCCCGGATTTTTACCAAACGTTTGGCATTAAATTCTTTTTCAGCGCGGGCTCGCTGCCAGTCCGCATAAACGCCGGAAAGCTCAATGCTGTTAAACTGCCAGCGGTCTTCCATGGGGCTGGAACCGGCCGGTAAACGTGCGACCACGGCGCCGGTCACCAGCAGTAGCGGCGTGGTTATTTGCTCTTTTTGCACTTCGAAAATATCGAATTTCTGCTCCAATAAGCTTCCCGGCTGCACGGCAATGGTCCGGGGCCCTACCAGTTTTACGACGGCAGAGTTGTCGAGAGGCTTTTGTTCGGCTTCGGTCTGTTGCCATGCTCCAAGCATCAGCATGGCAACAGGTATTAAGTAGATTATCGAACGCGCGAAACCGCTTGGCGGCAGATTGAGTTTAAAGCGGAATAAAGAACTCATAATTTATTGCAATATGTCTTTACCGATAGCGGCGTTGAGTTGATATAAAGAATGCCAATAATTGGAACGGCCGGTGATATGCATTCGATAGGTTTCAAGATAAATACGTTGCGCATCCAATACTTCTATCAGCGTTTTTCCGCCCAGCGCATAGGCCTGGTTGATTTTGTCGCGGACGTTTTTAGCCGCTTCCAACTGGCCGGGATCGTCATTGACCAGTATCTGATAAGCCGAGGCGTAAGTATTGACGGCCTGATCGATTTCACTGCGCAAATTGACCCGTTGCGTTTGAAGATTGAATTGCGACTGCGTTAAAACGGATTTTGCCTTGGCGATATTGCCCTGGTTCCGGTCGAAAATAGGCATGGTAATATCAACGCCCGCGCCCCAGGAATTCGCGTCGGGAAAACCGATTGCCTGCTGCTGGAATTGCCGGGTCAAGCCAACTTTCGGGGTCACTTGCGGGTAGGCTTTAGTTTCTTCCAACGCTACATCCGCGCCGGCTTTATCCAGTTGCCGTTGCATGGAAGCCAGGTCGGGGCGGTTCTCTTCGGCCCATTTAAAAGCCGTATCGATCGAAAACGGTTTAACCGGCGATGCAACTTCCAAGGTTCCTTTAACGGCAACCGGAATATCGTCCGCAATGCCTAATAAAGCACGCAACTGATTCAATGCGGCATTTAATTCAAGCTCCCTGGCATGAATGTCACGGTGGCTGGTGAAAATGGACAATCGAATCCGGTCCGCTTCAATGGTACCCACGCCGCCAAGCGATACCCGGTTGAGGATAATCTGCTCCGTCTTGGTCAGGTTGTCCTGGTTTTCCTGGGCAAGTTGCAGCATCGCCTGCGCTTCAAGCACCGTATAAAACGCAGCAATGGTCCCGGCTATTCTAAGGCGCAAGGTATTCGCAAAATCGGCGGCAGCAACGTCCACCCCAAGCCGGCCGGAAACTATCGCAGCGGCGCGCTTGCCGAATAAAAACCAGTCGATAGGCATCGCAACGCCGACATCGATTTGCGGCGGGCCGCCTTGCCGGTCGACAGTAAAGCGTTTATCCAGGGGAATTAACGAACCGCCGGCGGAAAAGTCGGGATTCGGCAGTAGCCCGGCCGTAATTAAGTCCGCTTCCGCCTGATTAATGCCTTCAAAGGCGGCCAAAATGACCGGATCGGCTTTTAGCGCGGTTTGCACGGCTTGATTTAGATTAAATTCTTGCGCTTGGCGTTTAAGTATCGGCACTGGTTTTTCCGGCAAAACTTGCTTGTTCTCAGGCAAGGCCGGTTTTTCTTTAGTGACGGGCTTTATAGCTGGTAATTCAACTTTCTGTGTATAGACAGGCAAAGCGGCAGGTTGGTATTCTTGAACGCTACATGCATTTAAAAAAGACAAGACGAACAGACATATCGATTGATGTTCGAATTTAGTGATTTTATTCATTATCGGTAACAATAGTATTGGCGACGGACCGTTTAAGTTCGCTATTCTTGGTATTAAGGTATTGATTAAATTAGTCGCCGATGATTAACAAATTTGATGCGGATCACTTATTTTCTAATAAAAAAATTGAGCATAAAAACAGCCATACAGAAATACTTACCAAGAATAATATCCGGCACATAATAACGTTTATCTAAAAAATGTAAGTTAAACATTTGTTAAATTAGGTCTATCGCCACATAACTGGATGCATATTGGCCGTGAAAAAAGACTTAAAGGCTATGATTAATAAGCTATTTCCATGCCACAATTGCCATCGCAAAAAACTGAGCAAAATCAACTCACATTACTGCATAAGCAATACATTCCGGATAGTTCCGCCAGAAACCAAAGGTTGAAATCAACCTTTTTCTTTAGTTTTTCAACCGTACTATAAGCTCATCAATAGTTAAAAAATACCCCGCTCTCATACGCCCTGCATTCCGGAGAATATTTAAAGCGAAGTTTTATTATGCGGGTCTCGGCCTGAAATATGTGTAGAATGCTGCCGAATATGAATCGGCAAGATAGATTTATGGTACATTAAGCTTTATGCCGAAAGTAAAATCGGCAGCTTAATAAACCTGTTGTCCTTTAAAATCCACTAATAACACATTGAAAATAAAACATCTTTAATAGCATAACTATTGTTCTGCATGTTTACAACAGTACGTAAATTTACCGTTATTTTTCTGGCAATACTGCAATTGATTGCACCGTTGGTGCATGCGCATGCCGGCGAAAAAGTTTCAGGCATCGGACTCCATGTTCCCGGTCTTGAAATCTATGGTGTTGGACAATATGCCTTTATGTCCGGGGCAACAAATCACGATTTCGATTTTGATCGCATCGGTTCCCGGCCGCTTGCGGCACTCCTAAGCGCCGCGGATCAAGCCAATGCCGAGGACAACCGCAAGCTGTCCCGACCGCCATCCCCGGCGGTCGAAGGCATCATAGTCGGCGTCGATGCGGGCATGAAAGACAGGCAGATTAATGCCGCTGTCGATTTAGACGATAGTCAGTATCTGCATCAACAGGCCGCACTATTTAAAACCGCAATATCTCCTTTTGACATTAATTTTTCGCCGCAATCAACACAGGTTGTATGCCGGTTGTTTGTCCCATCACTTTCTCCTCGCGCGCCTCCCGCACAATAAGCCTTTCTTCACAGCATAAAGGCATGATTACCGTGCCTTGCATTAGCGCGGTCAAAACCGCATTGAGCGTATTCCCATTATTCTGGGAATAGAATAACGGCGGCATAAATGAGCTACACAATAATCAAAGTGATTGCCACAAGCCTGCTTATCGTGGCGATATCGGAACTCTCGAAACGAAGCACACTGATTGGCGCCCTATTTGCCTCAATGCCGCTGATATCCATTTTAGCGATACTCTGGCTGTACATTGAGACTCGGGATGTCGCGAAAGTGTCCGATTTAGCAATCAATATTTTTTGGTTGGTTCTCCCATCGCTGGTTTTTTTTATCAGCCTGCCTGTTTTGCTAAAGAAAGGACTTAATTTTTACCTAAGTTTGGGGCTGTCAATGTCGGCGGCGGCTGGATGCTATTTCTTCATGATCAAAATATTGATGCGTTATGGTATTAAATTGTAACTATCGAAAATTCCTTTATGAACTGTATTGATACAGTCGGATATGCCAGTTTTTCATAAAATTTTTACAACGCGGTTAGCGCCGCATCGAGTTTAACCTATGTTTTTTTTGAACCTTTCCGGAAGGCTCAGCCCTCGGTTGCTGCTGGGGAATATTATTTTTTTTACGGCAATATCGCTCAGCGTCGCCGGTCCGGCCTATGTTGTCGAACATCACGACCCGATTGCAACCGACATGGCGTTGAGTTTATCCAAACTGGTCGATGTCACTTTAGAAAAATACCCCGATATAACCTGGCTTAACGCATTGGAAGACGAAGCCAAGGCGATAGAACAGCGCGGCGACAGTTGGACCGCCGGAGCGCCCCAGTTCGGGCTGCGTTTCCAGGAAGCGACCAGCGGCACGCTGCATTATATCGACGGCGACGTGCAGGTGCCGTTGTGGAATCCGGGCCAGCGCGATGCCGAACAACAGCTCGCCAAACTGGCCGGCAACAGCGCCGCCTCGCAAGCGGAAGCGGTCAAACTGCGCGTGGCCGGCTTGGTCAGGTCCGCGTTGTGGAATATGGACTTGGCCGGCATCCGCTACGAGCAGGCGAAAATCGAGCTGGACGTTACCGAGCAGCTGGTCGCCAAAGTCCGGCGGCGTGTCGAGCTGGGCGATTTGCCCCGGGCCGACTTGTTGCTGGCGCAATCGGAAGCGCTGCAAAAACGTTCGGCGGTAACCCAGGCCGAAGCCGAGCTGATGCACGCCCGCAAACGCTACACGACGATTACCCAACTGACCAAAATTCCGGCCAATTACCAGGAAAAACTGGCCGACATCAAAACTATCCAGCATAACCATCCGATGTTGGCCGCGCTGAACAACCAGGTCGAACGCAAGCAAAGCGAACTGGAGTCGGTCAGGCTGATCGGTTCCGGCCAGACCAACGTCGCCGTCGGCGTCAACAGCGACCAGTTCACCAGCGACGAGCGCAGTAACCATACCGCAAGCTTCAACATCGGCGTGACCGTGCCGTTCGGCGGCAGCGCGCATCTGGCGCCGCACTTGGCCGCCGTCAACGTCGAGTTGAACCGGCTGGTTGCCGAGCGCGCGCAATTGTCCCGCGATTTGGAACAAGCGCACCACGAAGCCGAGCATAACCTCGAAGTCAACCGCGTCGAAGTCGGCATCGCCAACGAGTTAAGGCAAGTCGCCGAGGATCACCTGAAAATGACCCAAGCCAGTTTCGCGGTCGGCGAAATCAACCTGATGGATTTGCTCAGAATCCAGTCCCGTACCCAGCAAGCCGTATTGAACGCCAAGCAACGCGCCGTGATGCTACAGCGCGACATTGCGCTTTATAACCAGGCCGTAGGAGTGACGCCATGAGCATGTATTTTTTCCGTCCGGCCGCCGTGCTGCTGTTGTCGCTGTCCGCTTTTACCGCCCACGCCGTTGACAACAGCGTCTGGATTTCCCAGGAAAACATCGACAAACTCGGCATCCAGCTCGGTAAGCCGGAGCCGGTCAAGCAATTTCCGCTGCTGACCGCACCGGCCACAGTCGTCGTGCCGCCGTCACAGGAATATACCGTCAGCACGTCGCAGGCCGGCTTCATCGAAAAAATGAACGCAGGACTGGGCGATAAAATCGCCAAAGGCCAAGTGCTGGCGCAGATCAACAGCCCGGATTTTGTGACCTTGCAGCGCGATTACCTGAAAGCCGCCAGCGCAATGGAACTGGCGACGGCAGTCTACCAACGCGACAAAAAACTGTTGCAGGAAGGCGTGATTTCCGACCGGCGCTGGCAGGAAACCAGCACCGAATACCGCTCGGCCGTGTCCGAAGCCGATGAGCACCGGCAATTGCTGGAAATCGCCGGTATGACGCCGGCCGATGTTGCGCAATTTAACAAAACCCATAAATTGAGCCGCGAACTGAACATCCGCTCGCCTATCGCCGGAGTGGTCATGGAGCGCATGGCCGCGGTCGGCACGCATATCGACATGATGGCGCCGCTGTACCGGATCGCGAACCTGGACGAGCTGTGGCTGGAAATCGCAATTCCGCAGGAACGCGCGGCCAGCATCAAAATAGGCGACAAAGTACAGGCCGAAAACTCCGACGCCAACGCCAAGATCGCGTTGCTGGGCCAAAGCGTCAACCCGGAAAACCAGACCATCCTGGCGCGAGCTATCGTGCAGGCGCATGCGGAGTCGCTGCGCGCGGGACAACGCTTGAACACGCGGATTATCCAGGCGATCGCTAAAGCCGCGTTTAAAGTCCCGAATACGGCGATTGCGCAAAACGAAGGCAAGGCGTTCGTGTTCGTGCGCACGCAACAAGGCTTTTCCGTCGTGCCGGTCGAAGTCATCGGTAAGCAGGATAACGATTCGGTCGTCAGCGGCGAACTGGCCGATGGTGAGGATATCGCCGTCAAAGGCGCAGTGGCGCTGAAAGCGAATTGGCTGGGC
Organism: Candidatus Methylobacter oryzae; assembly: GCF_003994235.2. Taxonomy (GTDB): domain Bacteria; phylum Pseudomonadota; class Gammaproteobacteria; order Methylococcales; family Methylomonadaceae; genus Methylobacter_A; species Methylobacter_A oryzae. The sequence goes on along the minus strand of NZ_RYFG02000078.1, from coordinate 18,124 downwards.
CTGGGGAGCGAAGAATAATGTCCGCATTGATTCGTTTTGCGCTGAGCCAGCGGCTGATGGTATTGCTGCTGGTCGCGTTGCTGGCCGGCGGCGGCTATTACGCGTTCACCAACATCCCGATTGACGCTTTTCCCGAAGTGTCGCCGACCCAGGTCAAGGTGATTGTCAAAGCGCCCGGCATGACGCCGGAGGAAGTCGAAGCCAGGATCACCGCGCCTATCGAAGTCGAGTTGCTCGGCATCCCGCATCAAACCATGCTGCGCTCTATCGCCAAATACGCGCTGACCGACATTACCGTCGATTTTAAGGAAGGCACCGACATTTATTGGGCGCGGCAGCAAATTGCCGAACGCTTGAATACAATGTGGGGCAGCTTGCCGGCGGCCGTCGAAGGCGGCATTGCGCCGATGACGACGCCGCTGGGCGAAATGTTCATGTTCACGATTGAAGGCGGCGGCTTAAGCTTGATGGAACGCCGCAGCCTGTTGGATTGGGTGATACGCCCCGCATTGCGTACCGTGTCGGGCGTTGCCGACGTCAATTCATTGGGCGGACTGGTCAGGAGTTTCGAGGTCATCCCCGATAATACCCGGATGTCGGCCAGGGGCGTCAGCATTGACCAGCTGACCGCCGCGCTGCAAAACAATAACCGTAATGACGGCGCCGGCCGTATCAGCGATGGCGAAGAGGCGTTGATCGTGCGCGCCGAAGGCCGGATCAAGACGTTGGACGACGTCAGCGTGATTGTCGTCGATAACAAAAACGGCATCCCGATTACTGTCGGCGATGTCGCGACGATTAAAATCGGCGCATTGACTCGCTACGGCGCGGTCAGCAAGAACGGCGAAGGCGAAGCCGTTACCGGGCTGGTGCTGAGTTTGCGCGGCGCCAACGCCAGACAAACCATTGCCGGTATAGAGAAAAAGCTGGCTGAAATCAGTCCCGGTTTTCCTAAAGGGGTTGAGGCGAAGGTTTTTTACAATCGCGGCAATTTGGTTGACAAAGCGGTAGACACGGTTTTGCACGCACTGCTCGAAGCTATTGCCTTGGTTATCGTGTTGCTGATTTTATTTTTGGGCAACCTGCGCGCCGCGCTGGTAGTCGCGCTGGCTCTGCCGCTGGCGGCGTTGTTCACGTTTATTTTAATGAACTACATGGGCATGTCGGCCAACTTAATGAGCTTAGGCGGCCTTGCGATTGCGATAGGCATGTTGGTCGATGCGGCCGTCGTTGTCGTCGAAAACCTGATCACACATTTGGCGCATGTCGAAAAAGCCCAGCGCCTGCCCCGGCTGCACGTAATTTACCGCGCCACGCGCGAAGTCGCCGCGCCGGTGGTGTCCGGCATCCTGATTATCATCATCGTGTTTTTGCCGCTGCTGACCTTGCAAGGACTGGAAGGCAAGCTGTTCACGCCGGTCGCGTTGACGATCGTGTTCGCGCTGAGCGGTTCGCTGGTGCTGTCGCTGACGGCGATTCCGGTGATTTCATCCTACCTGCTGAAAAAAGTGTCGCACGAAGAACCGTGGCTGCCGAGGCAGTTGCAGCAGCGTTACCAGCCGGCGCTGGCCTGGTGCCTGGACAACAGCAAGAAAGTGTTCATCGGCGCCGGCTCATTATTGGCGCTGACCGCGATTATTTTCACCCAGCTGGGCAGCACGTTCATGCCGACGATGGACGAAGGCGACATCATCCTGCAATTGGAAAAACTGCCGTCGATCACGCTGGACCAATCGGTCGCGCTGGATATGCAGGTGCAAAAAAGCCTGCGCGCGAACATCCCTGAAATCACCGACATCGTCGCCCGCGTCGGTTCCGACGAACTTGGGCTCGACCCGATGAGCTTGAACGATACCGATACGTTCTTGATACTGAAGCCGAAAAAAGAATGGCGCATGGACAGCAAGGAGGAATTGCAGGAGGAAATCCGCAAAGTCATGGCGCAGATACCGGGCATCGCCTACCAGTTCACCCAGCCGATTGAAATGCGCGTTTCGGAAATGCTGACCGGCACGCGCGGCGACGTGGCCGTTAAATTGTTCGGCACCGACCTGGCCGTGTTGAACGAAAAAGCCCAGCACATCGCCGAGCTGTTAAAAAACATCAACGGTTCCAGCGACGTGTTCGTCAGGCAAAATGCCGGGATGCAATTTTTACAGCTGACTATCGACAAATCGGCGGCCGGACGCTTAGGCCTGGACAGCGACACCGTCGAAACGCTGTTGCGCGCGCAGATCGAAGGTTTGAAGCTGGGCATCGTGCAGGAAGGCATCAAACGCACGCCGTTGATTTTACGCGGCGCGAGTAACGTTGCGGACTTCGATAACTTGCAAATCACTTTGCAAGATGGCGCGCATGTGCCGGTCACCGCAATCGCCAAAATCGAGAAAGTCGAAGGCGTGGTGTCGGTCGGCCGGGAGCGCGGCCAGCGCTTCGTCGTGATTACAACCAACGTGATGAACCGGGATTTGGTCAGCTTCGTCGACGAAGCGCGCAAAGCCGTGGCCGACAAAATCGAGCTGCCGACCGGCTATACCGTCGCATTCGGCGGCCAGTTCGAAAACCAGCAGCGCGCCGCGGCGACGCTGTCGGTGGTCGTGCCGGTGTCGCTGGGCCTGATTTTCATGCTGCTGTTCACGACGTTCGGCTCGATCCGCCAGGCCGTGTTGGTGCTGTCGAACATCCCGCTGGCGATGATCGGCGGCGTGTTCGCGCTGTGGCTGTCCGGCGAGTATTTGTCGGTGCCGGCGTCGGTCGGTTTTATCGCGTTGCTCGGTATCGCGGTGTTGAACGGCGTGGTGATGGTCAGCTATTTCAACCAGTTGCTGGCGACCGGCATGGATTTGGTCAAAGTCGTGCAGGTCGGTTCCGCGCGGCGGCTGCGGCCGGTATTGATGACCGCCAGCATCGCCGCGTTCGGCTTGATTCCGCTGTTGTTCGCGACCGGACCGGGTTCGGAAATCCAGCGCCCGCTGGCGATAGTCGTCGTCGGCGGCCTGGTGTCGTCGACGTCGCTGACGTTATTCCTGTTGCCGATTTTGTTTAAATTGTACGGCCTGCCGAAGGAGGCGAAGCTATGAATGTCACCGAATACCTGGTCACGCTGAACGTGCCGTCGGCGCTGGAGGAGGAAATCGTCGATTGCCTGCTGACGCTGGAATCGGAACACGGTTTCAGCAGTTTTCCTGTTTATTCGCACGACCATCGGAACATCGGCTTGTCGCTGGCCGAGCAGGTCACCGGCCGGCAGAAAAAAGTCCGCTTCCAGATGTATGTGCCGGAGCAGCGGCTGGCCGCGTTGTTGGATCAGTTGAAGAGCGAGTTTGCGGGGGCCGGGATTCGGTATTGGGTGATGCCGGTGGTTGATGGCGGGGTGATTTGAAAGAGTTTTTTCGCCACGAAGGCACGAAGCCATTGTCGCCCTGTAGATCTATCATGCTATTTATGTTCTATATTCCGAATCTTCAAAAAGACAGTATTTTAATCTTATCTCTTTATTTTATTTCCGGGCGATAAAATGCCGGGCAACAAAAAAAGTTGCCCGATCTACATGGCTATTACAAACCTAAATGGATATTTTGATTTTTAATAAGCAATTCTTTTTTATCTTTTTCAGACAAATTATTTAAATAACCTTGTCCATTGTTAAAATATTCTTTAGCCTCAGTGTAGGATGGCTCTGTCGCACCATTAGCAACCAAAGAAAAAGGCCAAGCCAAAATAAGGGCAATTAAAATAACAGGTATTAACACAACAAATAATAATATTGCCAGTGGCAAAGGTATCATTGTTTCAATGATAACTTTTGATGTTTCTGATTTTTTTTCAACAGCTGTTATTGTTATTTGGATTTTTGGATTATTCTTTTTTAAAATGTATTTCTCTTGAAAAGAAATATTTTCATAGCCAGATAAAAAGTTGTTATAGCACAATAACGTACTCATCTTTCTATACCTTTTTCGCAATATGGACGACCAAATAAGCTTTTCTTGCTTAATATATATCCATGTGAATTATAAAAATCTATTAAATCTTTAACAGGGTACATTATTCTAATTTTATTAGCGTTTACGACATAACTATATTCATGCAATACGGCATTTATTATATTAAACACATACCCAGTCAAAGGGTGTTGTTCAATTGGAGCGCCTTCTATGTAATGAACACTTAAAACCTCGTTACTTTTGCTTCTAGAACAAAGCGCTAAACCGCATAAGCAATTGTCCTGGCCCCATACAGCAACACTCATTAGGCGTTTCTGATATTTTCTACTAGCATTACTGAGCTTGCATCTCCAATCCCAGCCTCCATTTGGCGGAATGCGCAAACTACTGCTCCACGACTGCTGCCAAGCATTGAGCGCTTCTGAATTTATACTGGTTATTTTTATTTCTTTTTGTAAATTCGAACTAAAAAAGTCAGCCACTTGCTCAAATACAGCATCTATAGCACTATGTACGTTAGACATTATTGCCCCTTGCTTTATGTCAAAGTCTATTTTAAGTGGTCCAAATAAATATAGACTGACCGCTACATTGCGTAGCGTATATTTTTTTGTTTATTGCAAGGCCACTAATCATTACGGCTTAGCTATTTTATATACTTAGTACTTAAAGTAAATACTAGTAAAGATACTAAGCGGAATATATGGAATGATCTACTATATATTGAGTTATTTTGTTTTTTCTACACAATATATTGATTTTCTGTATTTTTAGGCCCATAGGATGTGCCGACGATAGGAGGCGCATCGTTCGCGGGAGATGCGCTTCACTGCGTTCAGCACACCCTATGCGATTTTGCGATATTTAACGACGTGTAAGACGGTTTTGACCGGCTGGACTTATTCAAGATTTGATCTTCACGAAACGGCTAAGGACTTCCAATCCATAACGCTTGGCGAACTTGAAAACAGAACAGAGACGGAATTGGCCGGAAGATATGATTCCAGAGGTATCTGACAAAGAATTGATTTAACTGCCAGAATAAAAGGAGCGGATCGTGGTGGGTGCTGAGGGGTTCGAACCCCCGACCCTCGCCTTGTAAGGGCGATGCTCTCCCAGCTGAGCTAAGCACCCGATCCGAGCCGCGCATTATAAACAAATTAAACTCAAAAAGAAACTGTTCCGTACAACGCCAAACAAGATATTCTGGGAGGCGTGAAGCTCAACATGACTAAGCCAATCCGTTATTATCTCAAGCGCTACGCCAGCAACGAGTCCAACAGCGGCTGCAATTTACGCGCCTGACGCTGCCGAGTCAGCCTGTTTGCGACGATGATGCTTTTCAGCTCGTTTAGCGCCTGCTCGAACACGTCGTTGACGACTAGGTAATCAAATTCGCCGTAGTGGCTCATTTCGGTCACCGCATCGCGCATACGGCGGGCGATAATTTCTTCGCCATCCTGGCCCCGGTTCCTGAGACGCTGCAACAGCACTTCTGTCGATGGCGGCAGGATAAAAATCGACAGGCTTTCCGGCAGCAGTTTCTTGATTTGCTCGGCGCCTTGCCAGTCGATTTCAAGAATCACGTCCAAGCCTTTGTTCAGGTTATCTTCGACGGTTTGCTGCGCGGTGCCGTAAAAATTGTCGAACACCTGGGCGTGTTCAAGAAACGCCTGTTTTTCTCGCATGGCTTGAAAATCGGCGACACTGACAAAGTAATAATCTTGACCATGAGCTTCGCCGGGCCGCATCTGCCGGGTGGTGTGAGAGATTGATACGGTCAGGCCGTCCATATCGGCAACCAGTTGTTTAACCAAGCTGGTTTTACCGGCGCCGGAAGGGGCGGAAATGATATAAAGTTTGCCGATGTTCATAAATCTAAAGGAGAAAGGCTCAAGGTGAAAGGTTCAAGATTGAATCTATTTGGCATGGGGACAAACAAATTTAAAGTGCTCACATGATACAGGATGACGCGGCCCGGACAAAACGATAGGCCGCCGAAGTATTGCGTCGCGTGAGCCGCGCTATACCTTCCAGGTTTTTAAAATCTGGAAGGTATTACCCACGTTATTTAGTTGGATCGATAGCTATGAATTACGCCCGCAACGCATCGCTATCGATATAAATATCGACACCGCTTTCGGGCTCAATCGTCGCAACCGGTAGGTCCGCGTCCGAACGCCACTGTTGCACGGCTTCCTGCTTGTTCGCGCCGGTGATCAAAAAGATCAATTCCCTCGTGTTGCTCAACGCTTTGGTGCTGATCGAGACGCGCTCCGACGGCGGTTTCGGCGAGTTGTAAACAGCGTGCGTCAGTTCGTTTGCCGGGTGTTGATGGCCGGGGAACAGGCTCGCGGTGTGGCCGTCCTCGCCCATGCCCAACAGCACCATGTCGAAAGTCCCTGCTTTGGAGACGGCGACTTTATAGCGGTCAGCGCCGATTTCCGGCCCGAATTCGGCAGGCATCGTAAAGATATGGCTCGCCGGAATCGCAACTTTATCCAGCAAAACCCGGCTTGCCATTACGCTGTTGCGGTCTTGATGATCGGCAGGCAAGCAGCGCTCGTCGCCGTAATAAATCTGCCAATTAGCCCAATCCGCATTCGAATCGGCCAGAAGAGCGTAGACTTTTTCCGGCGTGCTGCCTCCGGCTAAAACCAATTTGAATTTGCCTCTCGCGGAAATTGCCGATTCGGCGGCGTTGAGAATGTGTCGGCAGGCGGCGGCCGCTACGTCGTCAGCGGTTTCCAGATAATGCCAGCGGCAGTTTGTTTGCATTTAGTTACACTCCGGGATCAATGAGTTGCGCCAGGATTGGCTTTCTTTGTCGAATAAGCGGCGGCTGTCTTCCGGCCCCCAGGAACCGGCGGGATAAGTCGCGATGTAGTCGCGTTCCATCATCCATGTTTGCAGAACAGGATCGACGATGCGCCACGCATATTCTACTTCATCGAAGCGCAGAAATAACGAGCGGTCGCCTTTTAATACGTCCAGTAGCAGGTCTTCGTAGGCGTCGGTGGCTTTTTCGTTGCGCTGGCGGAAGCTGGCGTCCAGGCTGGTGACGCGAGTGCGCATTTCCAGGCCGGGTTCCTTGACCGTCATTTCCATGCGTATGCATTCTTCCGGTTGGATGCCCAGCAGCACCCAGTTCGGGTTCATGCATTGCACCTCGGTACCTCGGAAAAATTGCAGCGGCGGATGGCGAAAGCAAATCGAAATCGCCGATTGCGCCGTGGCCATGCGCTTGCCGGTGCGCAAATAAAACGGCACTCCGCGCCAGCGCCAGTTGTCGATATACAGTTTCAGCGCCGCGTAGGTCTCGGTAATGCTGTCGGCCGGTATGCCTTCTTCCTGCAAATAGCCGTTGACCTGCTCGCCGCCGATGCGGCCTTGGCTGTATTGGGCGCGGTAAGAGTGTCCATGCACCGCTTCGCGCGGAATCGGGCGTATCGATTTCAGCACTTTGACTTTCTCGTCGCGCAACGATTCGGCATCCATAGCTACCGGCGGCTCCATTGCGACCAAGGTCAGCAATTGCAGCAAATGGCTTTGCAGCATGTCGCGCATCGCACCGGCTTTATCGTAATAATCGGCGCGGCTGCCGATGCCGATGTCTTCGGAATGGGTGATTTGTACATGATCGATATAGTTGCGGTTCCATAACGGCTCCAGCAGCACGTTGGCGAAACGGAACACCAGCACGTTCTGCACCATGCCTTTGCCCAGGTAATGGTCGATCCGGTAGATCTGCTGTTCGGCCAGGTAACGGTTGAGGCGCTTTTGCAAGGCTTGGGCGCTGTCGAGGTCGTAGCCTATCGGTTTCTCGATAATGACGCGCCGCCAGCCGTGCTGCTCGTCAAACAGCTTGCTGTTGTTCAATTGCTCGGCGACCGGGCCGAAATCGGCCGGGCTGATCGCCAGGTAAAAAGCGATATTTTTCGGGAACTGGCCGTCCCGGTTCAATGTATCGGCCAGTCCGGCATAGCATTGCGCCTGGGTTATATCGCCCTGATGGTAATGCAGCCGGGCGTTGAAACGCTGGAACACGGCTTCATCGACATCGCCGGGCATTTTTGTGTCCAGCATCCGCCGGACTTCCGTTTGCCATTCCTGCCGGCTCCAGGGCCTTCGGCCCACGGCCAGGATGCGGGTATCGCCGGGCAGGCGGTTCGCGGCGTCGAGGCGATACAGCGCCGGCATCAGTTTGATTCGCGACAAATTGCCGGTCGCGCCGAAAATAACGTACGTACAAGGTTCGGCTTTCATTGGGAGTACCTCGCTCGGTTACAGGCTGGGAATTTTGCTGTTATATACAATCTTTAAAAACATGTCATTCTTTAGTCCCTTGCCAGATATTAGGCAAGATATTCCAGGTTTTAAAACCTGGCATATCTGATTTTGAAGCGGGCAATGTCTAAATTAAGAAGCATCCGCCAGCGCCGGAATCATCCGCCGCAAGCGCAAATACATGGCCGCATAGACCGCCATGCCGGTCAGCGTCGATAGCGCGCACATCAGGAATACGGCGTCGTAACCCAGCGAAGCGTCCAGCAACGAAGCGGCGATATTCGGACCGACGATCTGTCCCAAGCCTTGGGCGCCCGGAATCAATGCGGCGAAAACGCCAGAATGGTCGGCATTGGCTACCGACGACATCTGGAAAATATCGACGAAAGTCCACAGCAAGTTGAACGACAAGATGCTGACGACGGCCTTGCCGGCGTCGATGCCGTTATACAACAGGCCGATTGCCACAGCCATGCTGACCAACGTCATCAGCAGCGGACGAGCCAACCCGAAGCGGTTGCTGATCCGCGTCGCCAGCAGGCAGCCGGTAATGCTGGCCAGTGAACCCCATTCCAGCAGCCCCTGCATCAGTCCGTCGGCCACGCCCGAGGAGTCGGCCGCCAATTCGATGTAAGTCCAGTAACCACCGATGCTGACATAGGTGAAAAAAATCGTGCCCAGTCCAAGCCAGGGAATGTAGACAGGAACTTGTCGGTGTTCTAAGTGGTGGCCGTTTTGCGCCGTCACCTCCAGTTCCACATCCAGCGTCGGTTCATCGGCGCGGTCAGGCAGCCAGCGGGTTCCTATCGCCCCGACGACAAATCCGCAGATGAACAGCCAGTAAATGCCGTTCATCGACAACATCGGCAGCACCCGCATTTCCAGCGCCTGGAAAAAAGCAAACGCGAACAGCATGATGTTATAGGCGCGGGCCGGCTTGGAACTGGCGCCCAAACTGGCGACGGCGACCGCTGTACATATTCCGCTACCGGTGCCTGCGACGGCGCGCAGCCATAGCGTCGGCTGGTATTGCGGATAGGCCGTGCACAACAGATTGGCGATAACGACCAGCACCGCGCCCAACACGACCAAACTGCGCCGGTCGGACCGGGTCATCAGCAGCGCAGTCAGCAACGCGCCGAACGCAAGGCCGCCGAGATCGGCTCCGGCCACCCGCCCCACTTCGACCTCGCTAAAGCCCAGCAACTCCATGCGCGCGGCGCTGATGACCGGCATCACGACTTGTACGCCGTAGCCGATCAACGTCAGGTACACGGAAACAAAAATGGAACGCCAATCGTCGAAAGACGTACGGTGGTGATGTAGGATAGTGGGCATGAGGTTCTACTCAGGAAATATTTAGGCGGAAGCTATTGCTTCAATATTTTATCAAATATCTATTTGTGCATAATCATGATCGGCTGGAGATAACGGGCAAAAGCCGCCTACGGGATAAGTTGCATTTTCAACGGACGGACAAGGAAAAAGTCGGGAATAGAACTACCTATATGACCAGTTTACTGTCTTTGCTGCCGGTCCAGTCGATATGGAAAAACCGGCCTCTGGGCTGGTCTATCCGTTCATAAGTATGCGCGCCAAAATAGTCCCTTTGCGCCTGCAATAAATTAGCCGGCAATCTTTCAGAGCGATAGCCGTCGTAATAAGCCAAGGCGGAAGAAAGTGCCGGAGTCGGGATGCCTAGCTCGATGCCTGCGATAACGGCTTTGCGCCAGCCTTGATCGGCTTGTTTGATTGCATCGACAAAAAAGTCGGCTAACAGCAAGTTTTCTAAATCGGGAGCGGCGTCGTAGGCTTGCTTGATGTCGTTCAAAAACCGGCTACGGATAATACAGCCACCGCGCCACATCAGTGCAATATCGCCGTAATTCAGCGACAGCTTGTATTCTTTCGAGGCTTCGCGCATCAAGCGGAATCCTTGGGCGTAAGAAATAATCTTGGCTGCGTATAACGCGTCGCCGATTGCATTAATTAGGGCTTTCCGGTCGCCGGTAAATTGCCGTGTTGGCTTGGGCAGTATCGACGAGGCTTTGACTCTTTCGTCTTTTTGCGCGGACAAGCAGCGGGAAAATACCGATTCGCCGATCAAGGTTAACGGGACGCCCAAGTCCAGCGCATCGGTAACGGTCCATTTGCCGGTGCCTTTTTGCCCGGCGGCGTCGAGTATGCTTTCCAGCAACGGCCGGCCGTCTTCGTCTTTATAGGCCAAAATCGCGGCAGTGATTTCGATCAGGTAAGAGTTTAACGGGCCCCGGTTCCATTCGGCAAAGATGCCGTGCATTTGCTCGACGCTTAAGCCCAAGCCGTCGGACAGCAGTTGATAAGCTTCGCAGATTACCTGGATGTCGCCGTATTCGATGCCGTTATGCACCATTTTGACGTAGTGCCCGGCGCCGTTATCGCCAACCCATTTGCAGCAAGGCTGGCCGTCGACCTGGGCGCTGATGGCCTGGAAGATGGGCTTGACAGCAGGCCATGCGTCTTTATTGCCGCCGGGCATGATCGACGGTCCGCGCCTTGCGCCTTCTTCGCCGCCGGACACGCCCGCGCCTATATACAGGATGTTTTTTTCTTTTAGGGCAACAGTGCGGCGGTGGGTGTCGGTGAACAGCGAGTTGCCGCCGTCGATGATAATATCGCCGGCTGACAACAGCGGTACTAACTGGTTGATATAGTGATCGACGATGTCGCCGGCTTTAACCATCAGCATGACGATGCGCGGCGTTTCGAGGCTGTTGATCAATTCTTCCAATGAATGGGCGCCGGTAATCTGCGTGTTTTTAGCAGGGCCGTCCAGGAATTCATCTATTTTACTGAGCGTGCGGTTATGAACGGCAACTTTAAAACCGTGGTCGTTCATGTTGAGGGCCAGGTTTTGACCCATGACGGCTAAGCCGATTAAACCGATATTTGCTTTCATAGTTATCTTCTTGAAGAGTAATTTTGAATCTTCAGTTAAAAGGCTGATTGGTCCGCTAAAAGTCGTCGTAGGGCGTGCCGTGCGGCAAAAAGTTACACTGTCTTCATTTTGTAGGTAGCAAAAGGCTAGAAGAAATGAAGCATGTAGGCAATGGGTGGAAATACCTAAGCTGATGGTTTAGCAAAACGGTAGGTGAGGTTCGTATTTGTGCGATGATTAACCACGGCGAACTTTTCGCTGTGGTTAATAAACAAGAGAGCTACTCGGAACTGGCTTTGCTCATTCGGATTTGGGCGCGAATCAGCGCTGTAATGACGACAATCAATAAAACCGCCAGTGAAAGCTCCAGCATGACGAACGCTGCGATTTTAAAGTAGGCAAATAGCGGATGGACAAACCTGACCAGCCAACCGCCCGCTTCATCGGCCACTGCCGCAATATAGGTCAAGCTGCTGAGCCAGATTTTCAGCCGCACCGAAAACTCGGTCATCAACATTAAATGGGTCAGAGTCAGCACCAGCATGCCCATCGAGAACAGGTGAAAATGCGACACTTCGAGCATGCCCTGATAGCTGCGCGGCTGGGTAAACTGTTCTTCGGAGCCCAGGTAATAGGCAATGACCGAATCGGGCGTTAAATTCATATGGTGGAAATACATCAAACCGTTGCTGATCCATAGCAAGGCGATATACGCCAGGAACATTAACACGAGGGTATTGAGTAGGGATTTGCGATGCTGCTCGCCGGTAACAAAATAACGCATTAATTTTTACCCTGATCTTTGACCAGTACCTGATAAATTGCCATGACTTTACGAACGCTGCTGACTGTCGCCCGAGTGCTCAAGGTCGCGCCGCTGATGCCGTCGATGCCTTTGTTAAAATCCATTTCCGCTAACGGGCGTTTATAGAGCTGTTCAAACCAGCGTTCCGGCGGCTGGTATTCCGGCGGTTCGTGAAACGCGAGGGTTGTGACATTGCCCAGTTCGCCGTCCGCTGTCAGCACTATCATCAGCGTTTCCGGCTTGGTTCTGACGGTACTGGTTTCAATGGCGGCATAACCGAGCACTTTGCCTTGGTCTTTGCCGACATAAAAAGTAAACAGGCCTGACTCCAGTTTACCTTTGGAGAGTTCCTCAATTTTTGCAGTTTGTTGCTCATCGGGAAATAGCGACAATTGCTCGACTTGGGCGCTCTTGCCGAACGCCAGTTCCAGCGCTTCGTTTTTGCTGTAAAAGACGGTCGCGAAGCTTGAGGTTGCTGAGACGAGCAGCAAAAAAAGCAATCCCGGTTGTTTAATTATTTTCATAATAAGCCCTGTTATTCATCTGTATAAAAACATGGTCAGTTTAACAGGGCCGGCAAACGATAGCAGAGGGATTTTCGATTCAGCCCTGTTAACCGACGTTAGCAATATGCCTGGAGCGGTTATTTGGGCTGGTAACCGTCAGTCAGCGTCTGTAGGAAGGCTACAATGTCATCTATTTCCGAATCGCTGAGCACCAGTTCGCCAAGCTCCTGGTAATTGACGTTCTCCAGCACTTCCGGACTTGGCCAACAGCGGTTTCCGAGCGCTTCGGCTTCGGTTACGAATAGACTGTCGCAAACAGGCAGCACGTCTCGGGTGCTGTAAAAGGCGACCGCACCCCGTAGCGTTTTAAAATAGCCGTTGTGCATATAAGGCCCGGTTTTGGCGATGTTGCGCAAACTGGGCACTTTGAACTTGCCGTTTTGTGCTGACTCGTCAACCGCTCCGCCTAATCCTTTGTCGATAAACTCCCATCCTGCCGGGTTGAATTCCGGCGATAAGGTATAAAACGGATTTTCCGGGTTTCTGGGAACGCCCAAATTGTCGTAGCTAAAATCGGTAAATAAAGGCGGTGTGCCGTCTTTTGCCGGCCTGCTGGGGTGGCAAGCCGCGCAATTACCTTTGTTTGCGTCTTCAAACAACTTCCGGCCGCGTTTTTCCTGCTCCGTAAATTTGGCTTTGCCGGCCAGGAAGTAATCGTATTTAGAATCGAAACGCTTAAATACCGGAGATTGTTCAAACGCGACAATAGCGTCGGCTATGTTGTTGTAAGCGTCGTTAGTGTTGTCGAAAGCATCTGTGCCGTAAATCTGTTTAAACAATTCCGCGTAGCCGGCTTCGCGAACTTTACTCACGACGGTAAACGAATCCGGGTTCGCCATTTCGATCGGGTTCAGGAAAGGCCCTTTCGCCTGATCGGCCAACGTTGCAGCCCGGCCGTCAAGGAATAAGCCGCCGATAAACAAACCTTCTTTACGGTTATAGCCAAAGGGCGGGCTAAATGCCGCATAAGGCAAGGTAGGAGAGTTACGAGCGCCCTTGAGTCCTTTCAATACACCTTCGGAAGTCGGCTCATTGCTGTCGGGATCTACAAAACCGGTGCCTGGGTTATGGCAGCTTGCGCAAGCCTGTCCGGACGGCGTGGAAAGGTTGGTATCGAAAAAGATCTGCCGGCCTAATTGCGCTTTAAGGCTAAGCTGGCCATCACCCGGCAGAACCGGGATTTCAGCTTTGACCGGAAAGCAAGGCATTACTATTGCTAGGGCTACGATTACATTACTCCAGCATTTCTTACGCTTAAATGCGTGATTTATATTTGAAGATAAAAACATGATTCAGCGACCTTTAGGCTATGGTAATACTTGGCAGTGCTTAAACGATTCGGGTCTTGGTTAGAAAATGAAACCAAAGCCTAAGTTGAAATCGTCGGCCAGAGAACCTTGTTTGGCGACAAAATTACGATAATCGGCTTTAAGTACGACGTTTGGAATAGGTTTGTATTGCAAGCCGACCTGATAGATTTGCCAATCTTTAGTTGGATCGGAATCATAACCGGTAGGCGCTTTGGCAACGGTGTTCAATCTTTCGTATCGGAAGAACGGCGCCAGATACTGAGTCGTATCGCGGAATAGCAACGGCAAGACATCGTAGCCCAGCTCTGTGTACCAGCCAAAGTTTTCCGAACCGACCACTTCGCCTACGGAGGCGCTGACAACATCGGCATTGTTGATATGGCCCCAGGAACCCAAGGTGCGGAATTCCAGGCCGCGGTATTTCCATTGCAGATGGGCTTCATAGAGTTGGGTAAAAACGTTAGCTTTGCGTCCGACAAAAGTCTGGTTTTGTCCGGAGTTTCCGAAGTAGGCGGAACCGCCAACCGATAATCCAGGAATAAAGTTCGGATCGTAATCCATGCGGGCAACGTATCCGAAATTTTCCGCTCTTGCATTGCTGCCGCCGCCGCGACCTTCGCTAATACCGTCGGAACTGAATCCTTTGGCGTCCAAGCCATTGACTACATAGGCCGTATAAGTCAGGTTCGGGGTGATAGCGCCAAATAGACCGGCACCCATTTCACGCCACGTACTCGGTATAATGCGCTGTTCAACTACTGGACGGTGGTTGCCGAAATAGAAAAGCGGTTCGTGAATGCGGTTGATAAAGCCCATCGGCATTAATACTAAACCGGCTCGGGCATTGGCGCGTTGATCGATGAAGAAATCCAGCGATGCGAATTCAACGGAGACTTCACCTTTTTCTTCCGCTCCTTCGCCGGTGGAGGCATGTTCGAATTCCAATTCGCTGTTAAAGAGAATGCGATCGGTAAATTTATAACCTGCGTATAAAACCATGCGCTCCATATCGGCGGTATCGTTAGTATCGCCTTTATCTCCAACTTTAGCGGAATAATTGCCTTCGCCATAACCGCCAATCGACAAGCCTTTGCCGGCAGAATAAACCTTGGATGCTGCCGGGCCTAAGCCATAGGCGCTCTTGTATTTCGCTTCTTCCGGAATCGATAGGTTAGTACGCAATTTTTCAACTTCTTGGCTCAGTACATCGGTTTTGCGCTCTAGATTTTTTACATCGGCACCGGCAGATTTAGCTGGCGCCGGAGCCGAAGTGGCAGCTGCTGCCTGCATTCCTGCTTTCATTTCATCAATTTGTTTTTGCTGCGCTTGGATGATTTTCCACATCTCTTCCATTGTTTGAGGTTTTTCCAACGCACTAACCGGCGCATTCAAAGCCACGAGCCCTATCAATATTCCGCCCGTTAATAATTGCTTATTCTTTTTCATTTATACGGCCCTTACGAATTAGTTGGTGAGATGAGTATAAGGTAAACACTTATAAAGATGCAAACGATTACTATTTAAATATAAAAGTAAGGTTTATTGAATCGTTTAATTTTAGTTTTAATTCGATTTTAAGCGTGGAAGCAAGGCCTTAATTTAAAGGTGAGCCAGTTTGGGATTTTGGTTAAAAATAGAATAGCTTGTAACTTGCGTATCAGGTGGATGCTTTAAAAATGGATACGTTTGGTAGCGTCAGCGCGTGGATTTAATTGTGTGTTTGTAACTTCGAAATGAGGCTTTTAATCGGCTCTTCCAGAACCATAATACTTTCACACAACCGGAATTGACCGATTGCGCGCTGTAAGTTCTGCTCAGATTCGGTTACCTTAAAGTAGCGATTGCCTTCCAAGTAATCGCTATAAAACCGAATGCCTAATTCGAATGGGATTAGCCGTATAGCTGGGTACAAGTATTGATAATCGTATTCGGTAAAAAACGCGCCGGCCTCGGCCAGATAGCTTTTTAACCAAGCTGCGCAAATGTCCAGGTTAAAGCCGGCCGGCCCAGCAGCGTGACAGCAAGATCGCAGGCAATCGCCAATATCGTAATGGATAAGCCCCGGCTTGACGGTGTCCAGATCGATAATGCTAACGACTTTTCTACTGCATCTATTAAACAGAAAATTATTCAATTTGGGATCGCCGTGAATAACTCGCAATGACAGCAAGCCCTGCTGTTTTGCGGCCTCAAGGTCATCGGCGATATGCTGGAAGCGGCAGATAAATTCAGCGCAATAGCTCTCCTCAGGTTTGGCCGGTTGCCGCAGAATTTGCTGATAATGCTTTAGATATTGCGGCGTTATATGAAAACCGGGCAGCGTGTCATGTAGAAGAAGAGGATTAAGATCGCTAAGCAAACGATGAAAATGTCCTAGTGCAAATCCAGACTGCTCTGCTTCACTGATAGTGCTTATTGTCTCGATGCTTTCGGTATCGGCAATAAAACTTAACGCTCGCCAGTAATCGCCGTTTTGATCTTGATAAAGCGCATTGTTATCAATAGTCTTTAAAGCTTTCGGGATTTGCAGCATAACCAATGCAGCGTTTTTTTGCGTCACATGCTGATTAAGCGTCGTCAGGTTGGCCATGATTTGCTCAGGTGCAGGAAAAACCGCGCGGTTTATACGTTGCAGAACAAACGAAGATGACGGTGTCGAGACCAGATAAGTATCATTAATCAGGCCATTACCTAGCGCTGTGACCTCAGTAACGGCATTACCGAACTGGTTGGAGATGGAAAACAGTGCGTTCATCAAAATATATTTTAAGGACTATCTGTTTCTCTGGCCTTGATTAATGCGGTAAGCGTTTTCAGAGCCTGTCCCCTGTGACTTAGCGAGTTTTTAACGGCCGCCGATAATTCTGCCGATGCGCAGTGATGGCTTGGCACCCAAAATACCGGATCGTAGCCGAAACCGTTTTCGCCGGCAGCGCGATCCAAGATCCTCCCTTCCCAAACGCCTTGGGCGATAACAGGACAGGGATCGTCAGCATGCTCCATAAATACCATCACGCAAATAAACCGCGCTGTGCGCAGTTCATCCGGCACGCCTTCCAGCTCCTTCAGCAGTTTGTCCAGATTATCCTGATCGCTGGCGCCAACGCCTGCATATCTGGCAGAAAATACGCCCGGCGCCCCCTCCAGCGCATCGACGACCAAGCCTGAGTCATCGGCTATTGCCGGAAGCTTGCAGTGTAAAGCTGCATTCCTGGCTTTTAGAATGGCATTTTCCACAAACGTAGAGCCGGTTTCTTCGACGTCGACAACATCAAATGCAGATTGCGGAACGATAGGATGATCCGACAATATTGCCTGAATCTCCCTGATCTTGCCGGGATTGCCGCTAGCCAGAACGATTTTATGCATGATTATTTCTACCAAATTGAAATGTCGATAAGCTTATTGATAATCTTCTATCGCTACGCGTTGTTTTTCCAATAACTCTTTGATGCCTGAACCGGCCAGTTCCAGCATGGCGTCCAGCTCTTCTTTTCTAAATGCGTGGCCCTCAGCGGTGCCTTGTATTTCAATAAACGCCGCGGCATCGTTCATGACTACATTCATATCGGTTTCCGCCGTACTGTCCTCGGCATAATCCAGGTCCAGCACCGGCACGCCTTCATAAATACCGACAGAAACCGAAGCCACCTGGCCATGCAAAGGATTAGTCTTGATCTGCTTGCGTTTGAGCATTTTTTGCACGGCCAGCGACAATGCGACAAAGCCGCCGGTAATCGACGCCGTACGGGTTCCTCCATCCGCCTGCAATACATCGCAATCGATGGTAATAGTGTGTTCGCCCAACGCCCTTAAATCAATCGCTGCCCGTAAAGACCGGCCGATCAAACGCTGAATTTCCAGTGTGCGCCCGCCCTGTTTGCCTTGACTGGCTTCACGCCCGACCCGGTTATGCGTTGAACGCGGCAGCATACCGTATTCGGCGGTAACCCAGCCTTCGCCCTTGCCTTTTAGAAAACGAGGAACGCTCCGGTCGACACTGGCAGTGCAAAGTACCCGGGTATCGCCGAATTCAACCAGGACAGAGCCTTCTGCATGTTTGGTAAAACCGCAGGTGAATTTGATGTCTCTTAGTTGATCCGGGTTACGTCCGCTTGGTCTCATAGTTGTTCCGTTAAAATGAAAAACCGCGCAGTATACCTGAACGGCGCTCTATCCGGCTTTCAATTTATCGGTAGTTCTCACCACCTATCACATTATTTAGGCTATTATAAAGTCCATCGATTTTTGCCGTTGTAAATTGATGAGTACAGTAAAACAGTTGTCCGAAG
>NZ_RYFG02000077.1 GCF_003994235.2 Candidatus Methylobacter oryzae | reverse complement strand
ACAAGGTCGGTCCTTAAGGGCGTGCCCAAGCTGCTTCTGCCTCAGTGCCAAGGTAGCTAACCATGACAGGAATTAAGATACAAGGGCGTGCATCGCACTCTTTTCGATGCCGATCTATCGGGCGCTTTGAAAGGTCGGCCATAGCGCCGACTTTCAAAGCAGTTTCTACGAATTATTCTTACTTAAGCGATTTATACAGTTCTAGCGTTTTGTTCAACTCGGTTGTGGCGCCTTTTATATCGTTCTGGTTTACTTTGATTTGCGCTTGAATAAGAGTCGCGTTAGCTTTTTTGACAATGCTAGGATTTCCCGTTACTTTTTCGGACTCCATACGAGCCTTTTTTAAATGCTCGCTGGGCGGCATGAAATCGCTTTTGGCGATTTCAGTTTTAGCCATTTCAATATGTGCCATGGCTTCATTGGGGCTGTGAACAGAACTTTTGGCGGGCTCTTCCGCATAAGCGTTAACGCAGGCTGAGCCTAAACAGAAAGCCAGTAATAAAGTCCGTGCCGTGTTTTTGGTGATATTCATAGATAGATAGCCTTTGTTGTGATTATCGGATCACGCAAATAAAAGGACATTAAAAAATCAAAGTCTTTTTATTTGCATAAAAATGGGGCAAGCCTTAGTGAAAGGAGTAGGATGGGTTTAGCGCTGCTCTACCCATCTTACAAATACTGACAGCAATTAATGAATTCGATCTTCAAAATCTCTGAGACGCTTTTCCGCTTCGTCCTTTTTAATCCCGTAACGTTCTTGGATCTTTCCCAGCAGCACATCCCGGTGGCCTGCGATTTGATCAAGCTCGTCATCAGTTAATTCGCCCCAGGTTTCTTTTACTTTACCTTTGAACTGTTTCCAGTTGCCTTCAATTTGATCCCAAGCCATTGCTATTCTCCTCACGTTGTAGCAAAGAATGAAAATTCCGTCACACGGAAGCCTAGTTTAGGGACGAGTCATATATACTTCGCCGTAAACTTGAAAAATAACATAACCTTAAAAGCGGGAGCGGTCTGTACGTCTGCGTACATAGAGAAGTTTCATAGCAATATCGATAATGGCCGACGCTAAATGGTTTTAAAGATGGCACACGGATCACATGAATGCGACGGATTGGCGCCGATTTTTACAGGGCTAACTTCTTGACTCATCTCGCTAAAGTTTTCCGGTATTTTGGAGTGCAAGCTCTGCTTGCAAAGCAGGCGGAGCCTGCACTCCGGCTTTGAACAAGAGTTGGAAGCTTATCGGTTATTTATTCATGTTCTTTTTTTAGTTGTCTATCAATGTTAAGCATCAGAGGAAATTTATGAACGATTTGAATACTCCGCAGGCTAAAGCTGCCGCGGCTTATAACGCGGCTTCCGACTTGTTCGACCACCCGGCCAATACTTTTTGGGACCGCTTCGGACGCAGCACGATTAACCGCCTCGAGCTAAAACCGGGCGCGTCGGTGCTGGACGTATGTTGCGGCAGCGGGGCGTCTGCGTTGCCTGCGGCTGAGCAAGTCGGTCCCGGCGGACGCGTTGTTGGCGTCGACGTTGCCGAAAAACTGCTTAACTTAGCCAGTGCCAAAGCACAGAACCAAGGCCTGGATAATATTGAGTTTCGGGCCGGCGATATGCTCGACACCGGTTTTGCCGACGCGAGTTTCGATGCGGTGGTTTGTGTGTTCGGAATATTTTTCGTAGACGATATTCCGGCCGCTATCCGTGAGTTATGGCGCGTGCTGCGTCCGGGCGGAAAACTTGCCATCACGACCTGGGGGCCGGATTTTTTTGAACCGGCTAATGCGGTATTTTGGAATGCGGTTCGGGACGTCAGGCCTGAGCTATACAAAGGTTTCAATCCTTGGGATCGAATAGCCGAGCCGGCTGCTCTCAGCGCGATATTCAATGAAAGCCGAGTGCCCGAGCCGTTGATTGTGGCCGAGGCAGCAACGCATCCGATCGTATCGCCGGAAGACTGGTGGACGACGCTGCTGGGTTCGGGGTATCGAGGCACTATTGAGCAGTTGGAGCCGGCCATGGTCGAGCATGTTCGTCAGGCCAATCATTCGTTTATAGTCGATCGGAAAATACAGGCGGTGCAGGCCAATGTGCTTTATGCGGTTGCGGAGAAGCTTTGAAAGGTACGTACAGCGTATCTACGGGGCTATAGCCGGAGTGTAGGCTTCGCCTGCAAACGCAAGCACCAACAGTAGGCGCTTTACGACTGCAAGGATGCAGGAGTTAGAGCAACGCAGGGAGCAGTTGCCGAGGCGGAGCTTGCACTCCCGCTGTAAACACGGGGCGCAAGCATTTCATAAGGGATCTTTAAATTCAGCCAGTTTAGCCAGTAAATAATCCAGGTCTTTTTCGCTGTGCTCGGCCGATACCTGCAACCTGATTTCCTGTTCGCCTTGGGGGACAACCGGGTAATTCAGCCCCGTGGCCAGGATATCGTTCGCCAGTAAATGCGCGACTAAGGCCGACGTTTGGGCGGTATCCCGGAGCAGGATAGGGACGATAGGATGTTCTCCCGGCAGCGTTTCAAAGCCTAGGTGCACAAGCTCCGACCTAAGACGAATGCTCAACGTCCGCAGCTTTTCCAGCAAGCGCGAGCCTTCGGCACTGTCGGCAATGTTTAACGCGGCCAGTGCTGCCGCCGCCTCGGCCGGCGTAATCGGATTCGAATAAATATAAGACGGCGAGCTTTCCCGCAAATAATCGATCGCTACCCGCTCGGAAACGACATAGCCGCCGTTGACGCCAAAGGCTTTGCCGAGCGTCGCGATTAACACATCGGCCTTGTTTTGCGTATATTCCTCGGTGCCGCGTCCGGTCAGGCCGAAAGCGCCGACGCCGTGCGAGTCGTCGACAATCGTGATAATGCCTTGTTCATACGCATTTTCATGACGTTTACAGCAGGCGTTGATTTTATCGAGATCGGCGTAATCGCCGCGCATGCTGAAAATCCCGTCGGTAACGACGCAAACGCGTTTGGCCCGGCCTTGATAAGCGCCGAGGATGTTGTCCAAGGCATTAATGTCGGCATGCCCATAAATTTCTTTGGCGGCCGGTTGGGCTAAGCGGATCGCATTGATAATGCAGTTATGATTCAGCGCATCGCTGACGACCAAGGTGTCGGCGGAAATAAATTGAGGCAGCACGCCGACCATCGTCGTATAAGCGGAACTGAACAGCATGGCGGACTCGCGGCCGTGAAATTCGGCCAGTTTGTGTTCCAGTTCGATATGCGGCCGGTAAGTGCCGCTGATAAAACGGACCGCTCCGGGACCGGTGCCGAATTTTTCAGCGGCCTCGGCCTCCGCTTTGACGACCCGCGGATGCATTGCCAATCCGAGATAGGCATTGGAGTTCATGCGCAGGAAAGCCCTGTCGCCGTAGCCTTCAAGAAAATATCGGGGGCCGAAACCGTTGGCGGCGGCTTTGATGCCGGTAACGATTTTTTCATTGCCTTTGCCGATGCCTTGTTTTTGCAAGTCGGTTAATTTGCCGGTTAACAGCGGTGCCAGTTTTTGCAGTGACATAAACGCCTCCGTTTATTGAGTTGAGCGCAGATTTTCCAGCATGTCCTCGACCATCGCCGGTAAACCGAACCGGGGCCGCCAGCCCCATTCGGCTTTGGCGGCGCTGTCGTTCATGTGTTTGGGCCAGGAGTCGGCGATTGCCTGACGCAACGGATCGACGTGGTAAGCGATAGTGAATCCGGGGATGTGTTTTTGTATTTCCGCGGCTAACTGTTGCGGGGTGAAACTCATCGCCGTCACATTGAACGCATTCCGGTGCTTTAAATGCGCGCTGTCGGCCGTCATCAACGTAATCGCGGCATCGATAGCGTCGGGCATGTACATCATGTCCAGTTGCGTGTCGGCGCGAAGGAAACAATCGTAATGCCGTGATTTTTGCGCCGCATAAAAAATATCCACCGCATAATCGGTCGTGCCTCCGCCCGGTTTGGTCTTGCTGGAGATCAGCCCCGGATACCTTAGACCGCGTGCATCGACGCCAAAGCGGCGGTAGTAATAATCGCAAAGCAACTCGCCCGAGACCTTGCAAATACCGTACATCGTTGTTGGCCGCTGGATGGTATCCTGCGGCGTATCGATGGCCGGGGTTTCGGTGCCGAAAGCCGCTATCGAGCTGGGGAAGAACAGCGCGCACCGGTGCAGTCTGCAAGTCTCCAGCACATTAATCAATCCGTTCATATTGATGTCCCAGGCTTGCTGCGGCGTTTGTTCCGCAACAGCGGAAAGCAGGGCGGCGAGATGAAAAATCGTGTCGATGTTGTGGGTTTCTACGATGCGATTCAGCGCCGGCATATCGCGCACGTCCAGGCCGTAAGGTTCGTCCGGAGCCGGTTTTTTATCGCTTGCAAACACATTTTCGCTGCCGTAGCGGTTGCGCAAAGTTGCGGTCAGTTCCGAGCCGAGTTGTCCGGCTGCCCCTGTTATTAGTATTTTTTTCATCTATATCTTCGCGGTTTTATTTAGAGGGCTGCTAAAACAGAGCTCCTTGCGTTATGGGTCTTATTTAAGCCTATGTTTGTAGTGCTTGCACATAAAAATTTGGCTTAACGAAAAGAGTTTAAAACCGGGTGGGGATGGGGAAGGAGGGACTGCGCAAACTACAGGGCTAAAAAAAAGGGAGCCTAATAGATGATTAAACTCCCCCTTACCAAACGAAGGTAAGTAAGAGCGCAAGTAAATATGCTATCAACGCGCCGGAAGAATGATAATGCGGCATTTTGTCACATAAAATTATTATGGTTTTTAGTCGGATGCGTTCATAGTGGAATCAGAGACTGCATCGGCCAAAAGCAAAATGATCGGCTATGGTTATGTTTAATCGCTTGGATGACATGGATGAAAGCTGGTAACTTATCGTTACCCAGATTTCGAGTAAGTGAATAATTCGTTCAAGGAGCTACGATGGCCGAGCAAACAAACTATATTCGTTGGTTTAATGAATTAACGATTGAAGATATACCGCTCGTAGGCGGTAAGAACGCCTCGTTAGGCGAAATGTACCGGGAATTGATTCCGCAAGGCATCCAAATCCCGAACGGTTTTGCGGTGACCGCCGAAGCTTACCGCTACGTGCTGGACCGAGCCAATGCCTGGGAAGCGCTGCATCGGGCCTTGGACGATTTGAACCCGGACGATGTCGGCGATCTTGCCAAGCGTGCGTTGCAAGCTCGGGAAATCATCTACGCGGCGCCTTTTCCCGAAGACCTTGAGCAGCAAATTATCGCAGCGTTCGCGCAACTGAAAGCACAGTACGGCGACGATTTAAGCGTTGCGGTACGCAGTTCCGCGACGGCCGAAGACCTGCCGACCGCGAGTTTCGCGGGTCAACAAGACACCTACCTGAATATCCGCGGCGACCAGGCCTTGCTCGATTCCTGCAAGCGCTGTTTCGCCAGCCTGTTCACCGACCGCGCGATACATTACCGCATCGACCAGGGCTTCGATCATTTCAAGCTGGCTTTATCGATAGGCATCATGAAAATGGTGCGTTCGGACCTGGACGCCAGCGGCGTGATGTTTTCGCTGGATACCGAGTCGGGATTCAAGGACGTGGTCTTCATCACCGGCGCCTACGGGCTCGGCGAAAATGTCGTGCAAGGTGCTGTAGACCCCGACGAGTTTTACGTGCACAAGCCTACTTTTGAACAAGGGCACCGTGCGGTATTAAGACGCACGTTGGGCGCGAAGAAAATCAAAATGGTTTACAGCGAAGGACGCACTCGCGAACCGACCCGCAACATCGTCACGTCCGAAGAAGAACGCAGCCGTTTTTGCATCGACGATCAGGATGTGTTGACCCTGGCCGACTACGCTATAAAAATAGAAAAGCACTACAGCGCTAAAGCCGGACAGGCCAAGCCGATGGATATCGAATGGGCGAAAGACGGCCTCGACGGTACGCTGTATATCGTGCAGGCCCGTCCCGAAACCGTGGTTTCGCAGTTGCGCGGCATGGTTTTGGAGCAATACAGCCTGAAAAACAGAGCCGAAGCGATAGTGACCGGCCATGCGGTCGGCAACAAGATCGCTGCCGGCAATGCGCGGATTATCGATAACGTCGAGCAGCTGAACCATTTTAATCCCGGCGATGTGCTGGTTGCCGACATGACTACGCCGGATTGGGAGCCGGTCATGAAAATAGCGTCGGCGATAGTCACCAACCGCGGCGGGCGCACTTGTCATGCTGCGATTATTTCCCGCGAATTGGGCGTTCCGGCCGTGGTCGGCTGCGAAAACGCGACGACGGCGATTAAAAACAACAGCCCGGTGACCGTATCGTGCGCGGAAGGCGATGCCGGTAAAGTTTATTCAGGCAAACTCGATTTCGAGATTAAAAGCACCGACCTGTCCGGATTGCAACGCCCGAAAACCAAGATCATGCTGAACATCGGCAACCCGGAACTGGCGTTCAAAACCAGCTTTTTGCCGAATGACGGCGTGGGTTTGGCGCGGATGGAATTTATCATCACCGAATACATCAAGGCGCATCCGATGGCGCTGATACACCCGGAGCGCGTGCAGGATGCCGGGGAGAAAGAACAGTTGGAGCAATTGACGCGCAACTATGCCGGCGCCGAGGATTACTTTGTGCAAAAATTGTCCGAGGGCGTCGGCACGATTGCGGCCGCGTTTTATCCGAAGCCGGTCGTCGTGCGGATGTCGGATTTTAAAACCAACGAATACGCGACCTTGCTCGGCGGAAGCTGGTTTGAGTTCGACGAAGCCAACCCGATGATCGGTTTTCGCGGCGCATCGCGTTACGTGCATCCGGCTTATGCGGAAGGCTTTGCGCTGGAATGCAAGGCGATGAAACGGGTCCGCGACGAAATGGGCTTAAGCAACGTGGTGTTGATGATCCCGTTTTGCCGCCGCGTCGACGAGGCCAAACGCGTGCTCGACTACATGGCAAAGCTGGGCTTGAAGCGCGGCGAGCAAGGCCTGGAGATTTACGTGATGTGCGAGATTCCGAACAACGTGATTCAAATCGATGCGTTCTCGGAACATTTCGACGGTTTTTCGATCGGCTCCAACGACTTGACGCAGTTGACCTTGGGCGTGGATCGCGATTCCGAGATTCTCGCCGAGGATTTCGACGAGCGCGATCCGGGCGTCAAGGAAATGATCCGGCTGGCCGTTAACGGTTCGCGGCGCAACGGCAGGCATTGCGGGCTGTGCGGCCAAGCTCCGTCCGATTATCCTGAGATGGCGGAATTTTTGGTAGAAGTCGGCATCGATTCGATGAGCTTGAATCCCGATACCGTGTTGCAGACGACGCAATTGGTGCTGGAAACCGAGCGGCGTTTGGGGCGGCGGCGTTCTGTCGATTAAGTTGCTCTCGTTTCCACGGGCTCCGTGGGAACGAGAAATCCTGCGAGTGTGAATGGCTTTTATGGGAAACGGAACGGTATTGCTTGTTTAAAATTAAAACAATGTTGTTTTAAAGTATTTGTGTTTTAAAATGGAGGTGTATAAAATAGCTACTTCTTCCGAAGGAGTCGACCATGCCCTTAAATTTCGATACATCTCCATACGGCCGCCGTAGCGAAACCGATTACATCTTCAGCCGCTTCGATGCCGGCAAAAATCTG
This sequence comes from Candidatus Methylobacter oryzae, assembly GCF_003994235.2. Lineage (GTDB taxonomy): Bacteria > Pseudomonadota > Gammaproteobacteria > Methylococcales > Methylomonadaceae > Methylobacter_A > Methylobacter_A oryzae. Next base: position 21,569 of record NZ_RYFG02000077.1, on the reverse strand, counting down.
TTAATGCCGGGTCCCAGACGCTTGGGTAAGACCTTTGTGCTGGAGCGATTGGAACAGCGCGCCAGCCAACATGATTACCATGCAATTCGTTTGGACGTTTCATCTTGCGCGGATACCCAGGCATTCTTCAAAAAGTTAGCCGAAAAAATAGAAGACAAACTCGGCAACAAAATACTAAAACAGATCAAGCAACGCGCCTTGCAGCTTGGAGCGCCACATCAACAAAACTCGCAAACGCTTCCGCAAGCATTGTTGAACGTCGATTGGGAAAGTTACGCCGGTAACTTGCTCAAGGAACTGGCCGAAGATTCAAGGCGGTGGCTGATTTTGATGGACGAACTGCCGATTTTCCTATTGCGCCTGCATGAGCGTAGCGCCATCGACCAGGCCTCAAGGGTTATGTATTGGCTGCGGGAAAACTGCCTGAATTTATCGATACGCTGGTTGTTTACCGGATCGATCGGTTTCGAACCGTTAGCTAGAAAAGGCAATTATCAAGGCGCCATTCGCGATCTGGAGGGATTTGACCTTAAGCCGCTGGAAAAAAACATCGCGCAAATCTTTGTCCAGGATTTAGCTCAAAACGGCTTGCTGCCGTATCGACGAGAGATTACCGATAGCGAAAGCTGTGCAATCGTCGACGCAGTGGGCTGGTTATCACCCTATTATTTGGAAGCGTTCAGTCGCCATCTCCAGGGTGTTCCTACAAACGCTCAGGCCGAAACGCAATCCTTGATCGAAGCCGCACGCCTTAGTCTTTTTCAATCGGCGGACAAAGATTGTTTTAGCGTTTGGTCCGAGCATATCCGCAAACATTACCAAGACAATACTGCAAAAGCCTCTAAATTATTAGCCGCGTTAAGCGAATTCCCAAACGGAGCATCATCCGGAACGCTGCTTGCCGATTTAGCCGATCCCAATATGCAGGATACCGAGCTCAAACGCTTACTGGCAATTCTGGAAGAAGACGGCTTCATCATCTGCGACTTCGAAGCGGACACACACCGTTTCCGCATGGAATTGCTGCGCCTTTGGTGGCAACGCTATCTGCCGGAGTAAGATCATGACAGAAATCGACGTAATCGCCTTATACGGCCCCGGTAACCTGAAACCGGACGATTTGGTCGCCGGTTTTGTGGCCCGCGAAAAAACATTGGACTATTTCCTCAACGAGCTGCGTCATCAAGCCGCGGCCGGCGCTAGTCCGCGCCATCATTTAATCGTTGGTCAGCGCGGGATGGGCAAGACCACGCTGCTGCATCGCATCGCCATTGCCGTCGGCGAACGTAACGATTTGAACCAAGCCTTGCTGCCGCTAACCTTCCGCGAGGAACAATACAACGTCATCAACTTGCACGTATTCTGGCGCAACGCCATCGAATCGCTGTTGGATTGGCTGGAACGCCAAGGCTGCGACGAACAGGCCAAGACGCTGGAACAACAACTGGACGGCGTCGAAAAAGCTTACGAACAAAACCGCAATGGCGAAGTCGGCGGCGATGCGGCTTGGCGAGTATTCAACTCGGCTTGCGAAAAACTGGGAAAGCGGCCGGTATTGTTCCTGGACAACCTGGATTTGATCCTCGATGCCTTGAAAAAACACGACTGGGGCTTGCGCGATATTCTTCAACAAAGCTGCGCCCCCATCGTGATCGGTGCGGCCGCGGCTTATCCGAAAAGCCTGTCGGACCGCAAGGCGGCGTTTTTCGACTTCTTCCGCTTGACCACGCTGGCCCGTCTGGAACACCACGAAGTCCGCGCCTGTCTCCTGCGTTTGGCGCAAAAACGCGGCGAAGCCGGCAGCAAAGTCAGCGAGTTATTGCGCCGCGACCCCGGGCGCATCGACGCCTTGACCGAAATGACCGGCGGCAACCCGCGCACGCTGGCGGTGTTGTACTTGTTGTTGGAAAGCCAAGCCGGCGAGGATGCTTTCGCCGATCTGGAAAAGCTCTTGGACCGGATGACGCCGCTGTATAAAGCCCGCGCCGAGGAAGCCGCGCCGCAAGCCCGCGCCGTGCTCGACGCTGTGGCGCTGGCCTGGGACCCGATTACCGCCAAGTACATCGCCAAAGCCTCGGGTTTGGAAGTCACCGTCGTCAACGCTCAACTCAAGCGCCTGGAAAACGACGGTTTCCTAGAAAAAGTACCGGTCAGCGGCAGCGGCCGTTCCGGTTACCAAATGGTCGAGCGCTTCTTCAACATCTGGTACCTGATGCGCCACGGCAGCCGTCGCTTGAAACAGCGGGTGTGCTGGCTGACTGCGTTCTTGCGCGGCTTTTATTCGTCCGATGACCGCGAGGACTTGGCGCGCGGTTTCCTGCGCGACGGCAACCACAAAGGCCGCGCCGACCTGATGCTGGCGTTGTCGGAAAGCGTCGACGACCCGGTTTACCGCAAAGCCTTGAGCCAAGCGGCGGGACGCGACTTGTTGCAGCAATCGGAAACCCGCAAGCGCATTGAGCAACTGGTCGATCTACGCGATATAGCGCCGGAATTGGCCGACATGGCGGAACTGGAGCGTGAAGCCTTGGCTGTGCAGCGGGATTGGCCGGAAGGATTGGATGTAAAAAGCTTCTGGGAGTTGTTGGGCGGCTCGCTGGAAATGAATAGTAGCGAAAAACGTCGATTGGTCGAACAGTTGCCGGATATGAGCGCGGAGCAACTCGCGGAACTGGTAGCCACTTTGCGCAAAGAAATTGCCGAGCTGTGCTGGCAATTTGAGTTGGATGAACCTATCCTGGTACCTTATCGGGCTGCGATCAAGGACGGCAGTATTCGACATCGCTACGATCTACAAGGTGCTGGTGCGGCAGCCTTGTGTGAAAACTATCCAGATATTGCTGCCGTCGGATGTTTATTGATTATGGACGGCAAGCGCTTTGTCGAAGTGGAGGCTATCACAGCCTATCGAAAACGCTTTGCCGAAGAAACGGGTTTGTTATGGAGGCGTATCGATCAAGGGCTTGCCGGGCTAACACCGAGTTCGGCTTGGGACTTATGCTGGTATGGTTTGTGGTTGGAACAACGCGGATTTTATTCTGAGGCCGAAGCCGCCTACCGTCGGGCTATTGTGCTCGATTCTGCGGATGCGATTCCGTGGGATAATCTGGGCACTTTGTTACAAGCTCACTTGGGGCGCTACGAAGAAGCCGAGGACGCTTATCGCCAAGCCATTACTCTCGACACAAAAGATGCTGGCGCGTGGAGTGACTTAGGCAATTTGTTGCAAATCCATCTGGGGCGCTACGAAGAAGCCGAAGCCGCTTACCGTCAGGCTATTGATCTCAATCCCAACTTGGCTTATCCGAGACATGGGTTGGGCTATTTGTTGCAGGAGTATTTAGACCGCTATGAAGAAGCTGAAGTTGCCTATCGCCAAGCCATTGCGCTCGATCCCAAATGGGCTTATCCGTGGAATACACTGGGTGATTTGTTGCAGTACAATCTGGACCGTTACGACGAAGCCGAAGCAGCCTATCGTCAAGCCATTGCACTCGACCCTAATGATGCTTATTCGTGGAACGGCTTGGGCAATTTATTGCAAGACCATCTGGGCCGTTACGAGGAAGCCGAACAGGCTTATTTACATGCACTGGAAGTAGCGGATACAAAACGCAAAAAACATGTTCATGGATTGCTCGCGATGTTGTATTGGTTCGCGCTCGATCGCCCGGATTTGGCCCGGTACCATGCCGAACAGGGACGACAAGCAGAGGAGGAATATATAGCTCCCATGCTGGATGCTTCGCAATATCTGGAGGAGAACCAAGCGGGGCCAGCCTTTGGCGCACTTGATGCGGCGCTGGCAAGCGCCGACGCCAAATTATGGCGTTCTTTTTTAAACCGCTTACAACGCCTGCTGCGTTTCTCGATAAGCCAAGGCTATGGCCCTAAATTCCTTGAATTCATGCAAGCCGCCGGTTATCCCGACCGCTACGCACCGTTGTATTGGGCATTCCTGGCGGCATTGGAAGGCAAGGATATTCTGCTGAACGTCAACCCGGAAGCGCGCCGTACCGCCGAGCGGATTTATCAGGGATTGGTTGGTAGCGCTGAAACGCCACGCACGAACTGAGTCATGTTGGTTGGGCGACAATTCTATCGTTGCCCAGTATTTTGCTATCTGCTGGTGGAACGATTCGTGATCGAATCAGAAATTTGCTGCCATATTGAAATCCGACCCATTGCCCCAAACTAAGCCACGGTACAAACGGCGCCAGCTCGACCCTATAAACCGTCTCGCCCAGTAGGCCGCCGAACGGCATGGTGCTGTGTTCGATTTGCACGGTTTCGGCCAAGTTCAGCAAATACTGTTTTTGTTCCGGGCAACGGCTACGCCGCCTCCATACAAAGTCGACAGGGCATTGATGCGGCTTAATAAACGGTTCATCAGCAAGCTGAACGGCGGCGCGGCGCGCAGTAATTGATTATCGGCTTTTAACCGTAAACGGGTGCTGTGGTTGAGGCGGATGCTTAATAGGGAAGGGGCCGTGCCGGCAAAAAACTCGTCGGCACTGACAATACCGAGTTTTTTGCGAAAGACGAAGAATGCAGGAGATTAACAGACTAACGCGGATACTAACGTAACTTTTTGCAACAAGGCAAACGGTAAATGGCCTGGCAGCGGCGGCCGCCGCGCTCGGCGCATTTATTGTAGTAAAAATTTATTTCTTGTCGACGGCACTGCCGGACAACATCACTGTCCTGTTCCGGCCTTCGCTTTTTGCGCGATACATGGCTTGATCGGCAGCTTCGACCATGTCGCTGTAATTGGCATAGCCGGCATTGTACATCGCTATACCAATGCTGACGGTCAATTGAAGATCATGAAATCGTTGGCTCATAACCTTGCCGCGGCGCTCGATTCTCGACCTTATGCGTTCGGCATAAACATAAGCGCCTTTTTCATTCGTATTTTTAAGGATGAATAAAAACTCTTCTCCGCCGTATCGGCCGATAAAGTCTCCAGGCCGGGTCAGGCTGCGCAGTATGTCCGCGACAATCTTCAAAGCATCGTCGCCGGCCTGGTGTCCGCAAGTATCGTTAAATTGTTTGAAGTGATCGATGTCGATAAAGCCGATGGCGATATTGGTCAGCTTTGATTTATCCCGTTGAAAAATTTCGGTCAAAAAATTGTTGGCCATCCGCTTGTTGAAAAGCTGCGTTAAATGGTCGATTTGCGCATGTTTTTTCTGCTGTTCGTATTGTTTTGCGTTAAACATCGCAATGCCCAGTTCATAAGCTATCGGCATGATTTCCGGCAGCAATTGCGCACGTATCGCTTTTTTCGACAGCGAATAGTCGGCATACAGCAGGCCGATCAGGCGGTTGTGGTTCAATACCGGCAGGGCGGTAAATTCAGCTGTATTTAAACGCTGGAGGATTGGGTTGCCGGGTTCTATGTTGGTATTGACGATGACGGCTTTTTTTTCCCGCAAGCATTCCAGTAGTAAGCCGGAAATACCGCCGATGTCGATTTCAAAAGGTTGCAGCGTTTGCGGCAGCATGGCTTCAGGCTGCCAGTAAGAGGCAAGCAGGCAGCGGCGTTTGGGGTCGATGGTGAACATGATGCTGCGGTCGAAAGCAAATTCCGTTTGTATCGCTTCCAGCGTCCGGGGGATGAAGTCGTCGGGGTCCAGGCTGTGATGAGGAGCGGTTAAGCTGGACGATAATTTTTTGCCGGACGTATCGACGGTCTCAACAGGCTTAACCTCGCTTATCTGGCTCAGGTTAATGGTCGCTTTGACTAATGTGGCGCGTAGCGTCGTTAAGCCGGGCAGCTCGACGTCGTAGAATTCTCGAGTCATCCTCATGTCCTGGTCGGCTTGTTGCAGTAGCGCTTCAAGGTCCAGTTGTTCGACATTAAGGGTTTCAAGTACCGTTTTTTGCAGCGTCGAGTGGCTATCGTGGCTGGATGAACCGATGCCCTGTATCCAGGCAATGTAGTTTGCGAAAGAAACCATTGCAATCTCCGCTTCATATTTAGCGTACGGAGATATTTCAGCCGGCAGGCTGTGGTGGCAAGCGACAATCGCGGCGATTGGCGCCGGCAGTTGCCATTCCAGGCAGAAAAGATGTCCGATCTCGGCATGCGTTATGCCGAAAAAACGGCGCTCTTCTTCAATGACGGCATGTTCGTTTTTATCCATCGAAGCAATGAAATCGCTATACGTCATGCGGCCGTGGGTCTCTAAAACCAATTCGCCGATATCGTGCAAGAGCCCGCCGGTATAGACCAAGTCCGGGTCGGGATGCTCGAGTGCGACCGCGATTCTTCTGCTTAAGGAGGCGACATAAAGGCAATGCTGCCAGAAAAATAACAAGTCGAATGCCCGCTTTGAGCCTTCCTGGATCAGCCTGTTATATAGCAGCAGGTTTATCGCCAGTTGTCGCACGGCAGAAAAACCCAGCATCGTGACGGCCTTGTTGATAGAGGTTATCTTGTTCGGTAACGCATACGCGGCGGAATTGACCTGTTTTAGAATTTTTGCCGCGAGTACCGGTTCCGTTTCGATGATCAGCGATAAATGCTCGATTTTGGCGTTGTCGTCTTTGGTCAGCTTTAATAATTTGATCGCGACAGCCGGCAAGATATGAAGATGTTTAATGTCGCCCTGAAGGATTGCGCGCGCCGCTTTTCTTATGCGTTCAATGTTGTCCTTATCTTCATCGGTCATGACATCTTCCTCGTCGTCTAGGTTGGGCTTGGTACTGTAAGCGAAGTCTAATCAATTTTTACCGGAATTTGTGAGAATCGTCGCTGGTATCTGCGAAAACGCATGATTAACTGATGCTATGCCTACAGATAATCAAAAAGCGTAGTCTACGAAAGACACGAAAATACTAGACAGGCCTTCCAGGTTTTCAAAACCTGGAAGGTCTTAACCGGCAATGTTCCGAACAGGCGTGACCTTTAAAGCTGAGTTGAGCAGTTGGTCTGCTCATACGAAACTTATGCCCTTTGGGTATAATAAATGTCGAATAGGATACGGCTGATATTTTTTTCGTGACTTTCGTGGACACTGCGTAACATCAGCCGATCAAAAATCGGCGATATTAGCAACCAAGTACAAAATTTTCTGAATACATAGCGATGGTTTACAATACCGGGCAATAAGTTCGCCCCTGGAGCGGAGTTACAAATAGACAGGATGTAAAATTATCAGATGAAAAAATTAAAATGCGCCGTTATCGGCACCGGTTACTTGGGGAAATTTCACGCGGAAAAATATGCGTCGTTACCGGATTGCGAATTGGTTGCCGTTGTCGATATTGACGAGGCTGCTGCTAAAGCCGTTGCCGAAAAGCACGGGGCAACGGCACTGACGGATTATCAAGGGCTGTTGGGCGAAGTCGATGCGGTCAGCATCGTCGTGCCGACAACCTTGCATCACAAGGTTTCGAAGGATTTCCTGAATGCCGGCGCTCATGTGCTGGTCGAAAAGCCGATTACCGTGACGGTTGAGGAAGCCGACGAATTGATTGCGATTGCCAATGAAAAAAAATTAATTTTTCAGGTTGGCCATCTGGAACGCTTCAATCCGGCGGTTTTGGGACTGGATAAGGAAGAAAAGCCGCTGTTTATCGAATCTCACCGCCTGTCGCCGTTTAATCCGCGCGCGAATGACGTCAGCGTCGTACTGGACCTGATGATTCACGACATCGATATTATCCTGGCCTTGGTCGATTCCGAAGTGGAGCGCATCGATGCGAGCGGTACGGCGGTGTTAACGCAAGGCACCGATATTGCGAATGCCCGGCTGCTGTTTAAAAACGGCTGCGTGGCGAATGTGACGGCCAGCCGGATCAGCATGAAGATGGAGCGCAAAATGCGTATGTTCAGGCCGTCTTCTTATGTCTCGGTGGATTTCCAGAATCGCATTTTGACTAAACATCGCACCGGTACAAAAGAGATGTTCCCCGGCATTCCGGAAATAGAAACCGAAGAATCGGTTTTTGAAAGCGGCGATGCGCTGCTCGAAGAGATCAAGCATTTTGTGAATTGCATTCATACCGGGGAAAATCCGCTGGTTTCCGGTGAAGCCGGGAAGAGGGCGCTGGAAACAGCGATAGCGATTACCCGGTTATTGGGCGATAAATAACTCCTAGTATTAAAACCATGCAGGGTACGCTGTGCGTACCTTTCATCAGCCGGCATTAATTAAACGGTACGCCCAGCGTACCCTACATGATTGCACCCAAGTTAACAGATAAACACAAAGGCAATAAAAACATGATACCAATGGTAAACCTGAAGGCTCAATATGCTGAGATTAAAGACGAAATTGAGCGAGGTCTGGCTGAGACAATCGAAAATTGCTCGTTTATATTAGGCCCTAACGTTCAGGCCTTTGAAAAGGAAACCGCCGAGTATTTAGGCGTTAAACACGCGATTGCGGTCGCGTCCGGAACCGACGCGCTGCATCTGGCCTTGATTGCCGAAGGTATCGGCGCCGGCGACGAAGTGATTACTACCGCGTTTACTTTTATCGCGACTGCGGAAGCCATCAAATATGTCGGTGCAACTCCGGTTTTTGTCGATATCGATCCGAAGACTTTCAATATCTCGCCGGAAGCGATAGAAAAAGCCATTACGCCGAAAACCAAAGCGGTGATGCCGGTACATTTATTCGGCCAGCCGGCGGATATGACAGCGATTAAGCAGCTATGCGATCAACATAATCTAAAGTTGATCGAAGATTGCTGCCAGTCGTTCGGCGCGAGCATCAACGGCAAGCAAACCGGTTCCATCGGTCATGCAGCCGGTTTCAGCTTTTTTCCCAGCAAAAATCTGGGCGCATTCGGCGACGGCGGCCTGGTGGTGACCAATTCCGACGAGACTGCGGCAAAGCTGAAAATGCTGCACAATCATGGTTCGGAGGTTCGCTATTATCACGACGTGATCGGCTACAACAGCCGGCTTGATGAAATGCAGGCGGTCATACTAAGAGCCAAATTAAAACGTATCGATCAATACAACCAAGGCCGCCGCCATGCCGGACGTCTTTATTCGGAACTGATGGCCGATTTGCCGCTGACGACGCCGTTTGAAGACGGTTTGGGCGAGCATGTTTATCACCAGTACACTTTGCTGTGCGACCGTCGCGACGAAGTCATCAAAGCCTTGCAGGAAAAACAGATCGGCTGCGCGATCTATTATCCGGTGCCGTTGCATCGCCAGAATGTATTTAAAGACGAATATGCTAATGTCAGCCTGCCGGCGACCGAATCTGTCGCGGCCAACTGTTTGTCATTGCCGATTTGCCCGTTCCTGAAGGATGACGAAGTCAGGGAAATTGTTTCGGTTATCCGGGGCGTTTTAACGGCCTAGAATGATGATGTAGGGTACGCTGTGCGTACCACTTTATAAATGCTACAAAGATACGCTACCCTACCTGAGCTTGAAATCTTGCAACATAAACCCTTAAAAATCCTGTTCAGCGCCGGAGAATCGTCCGGCGATCAACACGCCGCGAATATGTTCCTGGAGCTGCAAAAACAGCAGCCGGACATTAAAGGCATTGGCATGGGCGGCGCCAAAATGGCCCAGGCGGGCATCGATATTCGTTACGATTCGGCTAATATCGCGGTTATCGGCGTTGTTGAAGTGATCAAGCATTATGGCGAAATTCGCCGCGCGTTAAAGTTGATGCAACAGTTAGTTTCAAGCGAGCGCCCCGACTTGGTGGTGTGCGTCGACTACAAGGAATTCAACTTCAAGCTGGCGCGCTACGCCAAACGACAAGGCATTAAGGTCTTGTTTTATGTGAGTCCCCAGGTCTGGGCATGGCGGCCGGGGCGGGTAAAAGCTTACGGCAAAGTCATCGACATGATGGCGGTGATATTCCCGTTCGAGACGGCTTATTACGATGCCGAAAACGTGCCGGTGCGCTACGTAGGCCATCCTTCGGTCGATAAAGTTCATGCCCGACACAGCAAAGATGAAGATTTAGCCCGTTTCGGACTGGACCGGAACAAACCGGTAGTTGGTTTATTGCCGGGCAGCCGCGCGAACGAAATCAAGCGCATGCTGCCGGTTATGCTGGCCGCCGCCGGGAAAGTACAGGCCGGTTTGCCGGAAACCCAGTTTATCTTGCCGCAAGCCGACTCAATCGGTGACGCACTGCTTGAAGAATATCTGCAACAGTCGCCGCTTGTTATTAAGGTAATAAAAAACCAGCCTTACGACGTGATTCAATGTTGCGATGCGGTGATGACGACGTCGGGCACGGCAACATTGGAAATTGCTTTGCTGGTCGTGCCGATGGTGATTGCCTACAAGCTTTCGTCGGTCACCTATTGGCTGGGGCGATGGCTGGTCAATACGCCTTTCATCGGTTTGCCGAATATTGTGTCCGCTAAACGTATCATAAAGGAATTGATTCAGCACGACGCGACAGCCGAAAACCTGGCTGTAGAAATAATGCGGATATTGACCGATACGGCTTATGCCGAGCAAATGCGCGAAAACCTGATGCATGTTAAACAGCAGTTGGGGCAGGGCGGCGGCTCAAAGAATATGGCTCAGCTGGCGTTGGAGATGCTGAACTGATATTCAAGCGAGAAAACCAAGCGACAACGTAAGTTTTTCTGTTAATCTTGATCGGTCGATAACCGTCGGCATGACAAGTTTTAATAACCAAACTATGCATAGCAGCGCGAGGAGGGGATTATGGATATTGGAACCGGACTTAAATTGCTGGCCTTCATGTTTTGGCCTGTTTTATTGATGCTTATAGCTTACCTGGTCGACAGGAAAGGCTTTAAAAGGCGCTGGGAAAGATTCAAACAGAGCGGTTTTTTTAAATAAATTTATAAACATCCGGGCGGCTTTGTTAGTTGCAAAGCTGCCCGGATGTTGTTTGAGAAATTTCTTGTGTCTGCGTGAGGGATGTTCTCGCCGATCTGGGAAGCGGTTCGGAAGCATTTTTACTGTTAACGAGCGGCTGTTCCAGGCATGATTTTAAAATACGCAGTATTAAACATTTTAGGAGAGATTTATTATGGCGATAAAAGTAGGCATTAACGGTTTTGGTCGTATAGGACGGCTTGTTTTCAGGGCCGCGATCGACAATCCCGAAGTCGAGATAGTAGGGATCAACGACCCGTTTATCGATCTTGAGTACATGAAATATATGCTGGTTTACGACACCGTGCACGGCAAATTCCAAGGCTCGGTTGATATCGAAGGCGGTAAATTGATAGTCAATGGTAAGGCTACAAGCGTATATGCATCCATGAAGGCGGAAGAGATTCCATGGAGCGAATGCGGTGCCGAGTACGTTGTTGAATCGACCGGTGTATTTACTACTGTCGACACGGCTTCCGCTCACTTCAAGGGTGGAGCCAAGAAAGTTATCATTAGCGCTCCTTCGGCGGATGCCCCAATGTTTGTGATGGGCGTTAACCAAGACAAGTACGCCAAGGACATGAACGTTGTTTCAAACGCATCATGCACTACAAACTGTCTTGCTCCGCTGGCAAAAGTCGTCAACGACAATTTCGGCATCGTGGAAGGCCTGATGACGACCGTTCACTCGGTAACCGCCACTCAAAAGACGGTTGACGGCCCTTCAAAGAAAGACTGGAGAGGCGGGCGCGGCGCCGGTTTCAATATCATCCCTTCCTCAACCGGTGCCGCCAAGGCCGTTGGCAAGGTTATTCCCGAATTGAACGGCAAGCTTACCGGCATGGCGTTCAGGGTTCCCACCGCCGACGTATCCGTTGTCGACTTGACGGTTCGCCTTGAAAAAGCCGCCAGCTATGATGAAATCAAGGCTGTCATTAAGAAAGCTTCCGAAAATGAATTGAAGGGCATTCTTGGATATACCGAAGACGAAGTGGTTTCATCCGACTTCATCCACGATCCCCGCACCTCGATATTCGATGCAAAAGCCGGTATTGCGTTGAACAACAATTTTGTAAAGCTGGTGTCGTGGTACGACAATGAATGGGGATATTCGAATAAGGTTGTCGAATTGATCGCCCATATGGCAAAAGTTGACGTAGCGTAAGGATTTATTGCGATACGGAAGGCCCGGCAGGAATGCCGGGCCTTTTTTGTTTTGGCGGACCATGCACTTTACCTAGGCGAGGCGCAACGGTCCGGCTCTCTTTGTATTGAGCGCCCCACAAGTTTCAATCCACGCGCCTACACGAGGCGCGACAGCCGCTAAAATGGGCCGGCAGTGATGTTGACAGTTTCAATCCACGCGCCTACACGAGGCGCGACCTTTCTACTGGTAACATAGATGCATCGACAGGCGTTTCAATCCACGCGCCTACACGAGGCGCGACGTCTATTAGAGGCAACATTATGGCAGAACAATTTGTTTCAATCCACGCGCCTACACGAGGCGCGACGCCTTCGTGCCAAGTTGCGTGCTTGTTCGGCGGTTTCAATCCACGCGCCTACACGAGGCGCGACATAGAGCCACAAAACGCTTGGTTGGCTACATCGAGTTTCAATCCACGCGCCTACACGAGGCGCGACCTGTTAGGGCAGGGGGTAACTCATGGATAACAGTTTCAATCCACGCGCCTACACGAGGCGCGACAAATATCAAAGACTCTACTCCGTCATTGGCAGGTTTCAATCCACGCGCCTACACGAGGCGCGACATTGGCATGCAAAATCAGTTTCGCTATGGCTGCCGCGTTTCAATCCACGCGCCTACACGAGGCGCGACGGCGTAGGCTTAACCGGTTGAATTTAACGGCCGAAAAGCCGAATATTTGCGAACCGGTCAAAGCATCTGCCGGAAACATTTTAAGTTATTTCTTTGAGGCAATAAAAATAATTAATAATCAACGGATTATGTAATACGTGAAATATCGGTTTTTTATGTGGGCTTCAGGTTCGCACCATGATAAACAAGGCCAAGTTAATAGTTAGGCATTGGCTGTACGGATTTGAACGTCCGGGTTTCGCGGCTTAATATCTCGGCACCGAACTATCGCACTCGCAAGACCACGCGTCGATTCCGCCGGTTAAATTGATAACGTTCTTGAAGCCCGAATGGATAAGGTACATGCAGGCTTGCCGGCTGCGTACGCCGTGGTGGCAAATCACTACTATTTCTTGTTCGGGGTCCAGCTCGTCCAATCTTTGCGGAATTTGATTAAGCGGAATCAGGACGCTGTTCGCTATGCGGGCATATTCAAATTCATTGGCTTCCCTGACATCCAATAGAAAGAGATGCGGCTCGTTTTGAATCCTGGTTTGTAATTCAGTCGCTGATATTTGTTTGATGGACATAGTTATCCCCGGCTAATAAATCGTTCTAATCGTTGCATCGCGATAGCCATTCTAGCTATCGATGTCGTATAAGCAAAGCGGACGTAGCGGTTAGCTTCATGAAGCCCAAAATCCTTGCCCGGCGTTATGGCGACGCCTTCCGCCTCCAGCAAATCCATCGCGAATTGAAAGCTGTCATCGGTAAACTTCGCACAGTTGGCGTAAATATAAAACGCGCCGTCCGGTTTAATCGGAATATCGAAACCCAAGCCTAACAATGCGTCGTAAAGAAAATCGCGCCGTTTGTTAAATTCGGCGCGTCTAAGTTCAAGCTCGGCCAGCGTGATTGGGTCGAATGCGGCTATTGCAGCGTATTGCGAGTGGGTTGCGGTGGCGATAAATATATTTTGCGCCAGTTTTTCGGTCGCATCGACAAACTCTTCCGGCACTATCAGCCAGCCGACGCGCCAGCCGGTCATGCCGAAATACTTCGAAAAACTGTTGATTACAAATACATTGTCACTGAAAGCCAATGCGGTCGAAGCTTTTTCGCCGTAAACTAGGCCATGATAAATTTCATCGGAATAAAAGCAGCCACCTAACGCGTTAACGGTGTGAATGGCTTGTTTTAATTGATCCGGAGCAATAATGGTGCCGGTCGGATTCGACGGCGATGCAATCAACGCGCCTTTAGTCGCTTCATGCCAATGCCGCTCGATTAGCGCCGCAGTCAATTGATAACGGCTGTCGGCATTGACGGCAACGGTTCTGGCTTTGCCGTCGAACAACTTAACGAAATTGCTGTTGCAGGGATAGCACGGGTCCGCCATCAGTAATTCCTCCGACGGATTAAGGCTGGCTCCAAGCGCCAATAGAAAGGCTCCGGAAGCTCCCGGCGTTATAAAAATACGCTTTTTGTCGACTGTTACCGAATAACGTTGTTGATAAAACTCGGCTATTTTCTCACGCAGCTCGGGCAGTCCCGCAGCCGGGGTATATTTCACTTCGCCGGTTTGAAGTTGTCTAATGCCGGCTTCGACAATAGTCTCCGGCGTAGCAAAATCGGGTTCGCCGATTTCCATGTGAATAACGTCTTTGCCTTGAGTTTCCAGTTGTTTTGCGCGTCGCAATAATTCCATTACATAAAAGGGTGAGATACCCAGAGTCCGTCCTGCCAGCCGTTTGCTCATAATGTCGATACTAGTCACAAAAGATTCGCATGATACCAATAAACCTTGCTATCCGTTTGCTATTCTGCTAAAAATGCGCGGTTTTATTTAATCTTGTCTTAGGAGTTAATGGATGACCGATAGTTCTAAAACTGGCGCATCACCTTTCAGTTTTAAGCCGTATCAAGAAAAAGAAGGCGAAGAATATATGAGTAATGCCCAATTGGAGCATTTTGAGACTATTCTGAAAAACTGGAAAGGCGAATTAATGCATGAGGTTGATCGCACTGTGCATCACATGCAAGATGACGCATCTAATTTTCCTGATCCTAATGACCGAGCGTCTCAGGAGTCGGAATTCAGTCTGGAATTAAGAACCCGTGATCGTGAACGGCGGCTGATCAAGAAAATTGATGAAGCCCTTAAAGAAATTGAATCAGGGGATTATGGTTATTGCGAATCTTGCGGCATTGAAATCGGCATACGCCGTCTTGAAGCCAGACCGACTGCCACGCTGTGCATCGATTGCAAGACACTCGATGAAATTCGTGAAAAACAAATGGGTTAAGTCTGGATAAACAACCCGCTATTGGCCGGTTTGCTCCGTCGCCCACCGGCCCTTTACATCTCGGTTCCCTGTACACGGCTCTTGCCGGCTTTCTTCAAGCCCGTTCACAACAAGGCCTTTGGCTTTTACGCATCGACGATCTCGACACTCCCAGAAATGTAAAAGGTTCCGCCGATACTATTCTAAAGACGCTGGAAACTTTTGGTTTGCATTGGGACGGCGAAGTTTATTATCAAAGTCGGCATATCGACGTTTATAACGCCGTTATCGACGATCTCCGCAAAAACAAGCTGGTCTATCCATGCACATGCAGCAGGAAAACGTTGGCAGTTTTCGACAGCGGACCGTCGCAAGCCGATATTTACCCCGGCATCTGCCGCGACCGGCAAGTCCCGCTTGATACGCCTCATGCGTTGCGCGTCAAAACCGATAGCCGCGTCGTTGCGTTCCAAGATGAGCTGCAAGGCCTGATTTCGCATAACATTGCCGAGCAGGACGGCGATTTTATCGTGAAGCGCAAAGACGGGATTATCGCTTATCAATTTGCGGTGGTGATTGACGATGACTTGCAGCACGTTAACCGGATCGTTCGCGGTTTCGACTTACTGGATGCAACGCCCAAGCAGATCTACCTGCAACAGCTGCTGGGACTTTCAACGCCTCATTATATGCATGTTCCTGTCATTGTTGACGAGCAAGGTTATAAGCTCAGCAAGCAAACTCAGGCAATGGCGGTTGATCTAAGTTCGCCTGATCGCGTTATTTTTCAGCTGCTGATTTTATTAAAGCAGAATCCGCCTGTTGAATTACAAGAAGCTTCGTTAACCGAGCTATTGGGCTGGGCGATTCAGCATTGGAATCCTGTGTTGTTAAAAAATACGCACGCGGTCGGTTGCGATTATTAGCGGGCAATACCGCATCTTTAGCGATTTCAGTTAGCCTGCTGGCTTGAAGCACAATGAATGCATGATTACCTGGTTGCGGCCTGCCTGCTTGGCGCGGTACATGGCCTGGTCCGCGGCAGCGACCAATGAAGAAAATTGCAATCCGGCATGTATGGAATCCGATACGCCAATGCTAATGGTGCTGCGCAGGACTTTATCGCCGAATTCCATAACCTGCGCCTCATAGTTCTGGCGCAGCCGGTCGGCTAATACCCAGGCATCTTTTTCTGTCGTAGAAGGCAACAAAATACAAAATTCCTCGCCTCCGTAGCGGGCAAAGTAATCGTCGCTACGAATCGTCTTTTGCGCCACTTCAGCCAAGCGCCTCAAAACTTCGTCGCCAACCGGGTGGCCGTAACGGTCATTGATAGACTTGAAATGGTCGACGTCGATCATCATCACGGCCAGCGAATCTCCGGTCCGCGTACACCGTGCCGATAGGCGGGCCGCTTCTTGTTCCAGGCTCCGCCGATTCAACGCCCCTGTCAATGAATCGCTTAATGCCAGTTTTTGCAGGTCTGCGGAAAGCCGGTAATTGATCATCAGCACGAACCCAAAGGACATACACATCTGCATCATGCTGCCGATAAAGAAACTTGCCGGATTAATGGGGGTTGGCGAATAAAGACCGTAAGTATTTGGCGGAGCCAGAAAAACGACTATCCCTCTAATCAATAATGTTGCCGAAACTATCGCAAACGATGCACCGGTAAACCAATACGCGGTACGTAACGGTTGTTCTATCCTGATGAATAACGCGCGGGCGCAGGCTATATTAGCCAAGGAGTATACTAACGAATTAGCGACGGCGCGAGCATGGACGTCGGGATGGAGAATAACAAACCAGATGTTTTGAATAAATACCAGTCCAGCCAGTATCCATGGAATATAAATGTTGCAGTGTCCGGACTTGAATGCCTGTATGCCGTTGAATTGAAAGCCTATCCCTGCTATCGCCAAGGTGGCGCCGAATACCAGAACCCAGGTACTGGCGGATATTTCCTGTTGGAAATAAGAAAGCCCTAAACCCATCCCGATGCATAAGCCGCCGAGCGCCCAGTGCTGTACTCCGCGGGTATTACCGGCATGTAACCCTGCCAGTGTCAGAAGACCGGAAAACAGTATCGTCAACGCGGACATCATCACCAGCATCGTGCGAGAGTCGAGATTCATGGCTTAATCGGATAGTTGGCGAAGATGTTAAATTGGATGAGCACAGTATTTTTGTATTATGTTCGTGTTAAAAAGGGCTACCTATATTCCCGGCAAAAATTGCCGGCTTATAGAAAGTGATAATACTCCAATTAGCAGGCGGTTTGACATTTGAGCGTTTCATTATATAGCAGCCGTCCTGTAACGGCAGTGCTTAATCACTACAATCTACCAGTAAAAACAGTATCGGCCACATATTAAACAGCTAAACTATGAATATTGTTTGAAAATCAGGCTTAACATATAACTGTTCACTTTTCGAGGCACAGGTATGAACGATCCCATAGTTAACACGCCGATACGGCAGTTGATTCCCGGCATTCTGCTGGCTGCCCTTTTATTGCTGGGTTTTATGGTGTTGCGTGAATTTTTGCTGACCCTGACGTGGGCGTTGATTATCGCCTATGTGGCATGGCCGCCTTACCGCTATTTAAGACGGCGGCTCAAAGGCAATGCCGCGCTCAGTGCAGCGGTAATGACAGCGGCTATTGCAATGATGATTTTCCTGACTTTCTACTGGCTGGTCGCCATGTTTCAGAATGAATGGCAAACTGCTTTTCAAATGTTAGGAAACAGTTTTAATCAGGGTACTTACCGTTTGCCGGACTTTATCCGCGATATTCCCTGGCTGGGCAATATGGCGCAGAAATGGTTGGAGCGCTTGAGTGAGGACCAAACAGCAGTGATGGCGCAATTTGCAAATTGGGCGAGGCAATGGTCAGGCGAATTCGCCAGTTTTCTCGGCGGCGTCGGCCGCTACATTGTCAATTTGGGGGTTGTGCTGATTACCGTGTTTTTTTGTTTCCGCGACGGCGAAGAGGCTGTTAAGCAACTGAATCGCGGTTTAGTACGCTTTCTCGGAAAATATCAGCATGTTTATCTGCAAGCAGCCGGGGACACTACCCGGGCAGTCGTTTATGGGCTCGTGCTTGCCGCGTTGGGGCAGGGCATGCTGGCCGGATTGGGCTATTATGTCGCCGGTGTTAAAGCTCCGGTGCTGTTGGGCATAGTGACTGCATTGCTAGCAATGATTCCGTTCGGCGCGACGCTGGTGTGGCTGTCTCTGAGCATCATGCTGATGCTGACGGGACAGCACTGGCAGGGCATAGGGTTGATGCTCTGGGGAGTATTGGTAGTCAGCACTGTGGATAATGTGATCCGCCCTCTGGTCATCAGCGGTGCCGGCCGGATACCGTTTTTGGTGGTACTGTTCGGCGTTCTTGGCGGCCTCTCGGCTTTCGGCATTATCGGGCTTTTTTTGGGACCGGTTATTTTGGCCGTTCTGCTGGCGGTCTGGAAAGCATGGTTAAAGCTGCAACAGCACGAAGAAGATACGCGTGCCTGAATAACGGAGAGTTATTAGACCTTCCAGGTTTTTACTGGAGCCGCTCCCGGCGGGCTCCAGCACTTCTGACTTCCATGGATGGAGGAAATGCCGAGGACTGCCCTGAGCAGTCTCGGCCGCCATCCCTGGCAGTCGTAAAACTTGGAAGGTCTGCCTTGCGATAGGCTTCTCTCCTCAGGTCTTGCGCAGCAGGGCAATATTCTCCAAACAAGGCTTATTGGTCGAACTCGAACGCCCCCTCCAAACCGTTAGCCTTGGCGTCCCTGCCGCTAAGCGGCGCCAAGCCGAAGCGGTTTTCTATCAATTTCAGGATTGACGTGGTGTCGTAGAGCGTATGGTCTACGTAGCCTTTCTTCGCGAACGGCGACACGATGATGGCAGGAATGCGAGTCCCCGGTCCCCAGCGATCGCCCTCGGGCGGTGCAACATGATCCCAAAAACCGCCGTATTCGTCATAAGTAATGACGATTGCCGTGTTGGGCCAGGCCGTACTGCCCTGAATAGCATCAACGACCTCCTTCACTTCCCGGTCGGCATCGAGGATGCTGGAGTGGCCGGGATGCTGATCTTTTTTGCCTGAAGGCTTAAAGAAAGCCACTTGCGGAAAATTGCCTTTGAGATCGGCGAACAGTTGGTTCTTATCTTTTAAATGCTCGGCCCGCGCCCGGCTGTCCGGTGCGTAATTGGCATAATAAACAAAAGGCTGATGATGATAGGCAAAGTGATCATTGGTTTTCCGTCCGGCGACGGCATCGTCCCAGCCGTCGGCGTACCATGCCCAGGAAATATTTTTTTCCGACAGGCGATCGCCGATAGTCGCTTGATACTGCACAGGCAGCCGGTTGTTTGAGTGGGCGGGATCGAACGGGGGAAAGTGCGGCTGGATGGTGTTGACGGCATAACCGTCTTCGGTAACGCCCGGATCGTTGATCGGCCTGCTGGTGGCGGGATCGTTTTTCCATTGACGAAGTTCGGCCGGCGCATCCTTAAATACCGGCGTGCAGGCGCAGATCAGCCATTGATGATTCAAGAACGAACCGCCGAATGCCGCCTGGAAAAAATTATCGGCCAGCGTGAATTCCTTTGCATAGTTCCACAGCGCCGTGCCGGACAAATCGTAGTATCCCATCACCAGCCCTCCGGCTGAGGAGAGCTGGGCAAAGCGATCGTTGCGGCCGCCGTTGAGTTGCATCTGATGGATGAAGAAGCGGTGCGTCAGGTCAGGATGGGTTTCGTTGAGCTTTGCATAGGGAGCGATATTGAATGAGCGATTCTCCAGATTGGCAGGCAGGAAAGACTTATTGCCGTTCCTTATTGCCGGCAGCGTTTTATAAGGCTGTCCGTTGTCATCTACCTGCAGCGGTGCGTTTTCGGCGTTGGCAAGGCCATCGGCGTCGGGAAACACGCCGAACAGGCTATCGAAGCTGCGGTTTTCAAGATAAATGACGACGATATGCTCGATGCGGTTCAAGCCTTCCGGCTCAGTTCGGGCCGTAGCAGGCAGCAACAGGGTTAGCGCCGTTAAAAAGGCCGCTATGCGGTTAATTGTCATGGTGACTTCCGTTTGGATAAATAAGTTTTATGATGGGGTTGGCGACAAAACAGTCTGGCACGATTCTATGAAAATTTCATTACTGCAGAGTTAAAACCGGGGAACGTCATTCAATATGAATAGAAGAACTTTTCTTATACCCAGAGGGCATAAGTTTCGTTTGAGCAGACACGCTTGCTCAACTCAGCTTTAAATTCGCGCTCTCATGTGGAGCGTTTGTTGTTGCCGGGAGTTATCCGGTATTCATCGAAAGAAACACGGCGGACAAGTGGTGATACCTTTTTGGGGCTCGCGCAGATTACCGGTAGAAAACAAAGCTTATTCAAGCGGCCTTATCGCGACGCCCAAAACCCCGCTTTTCATCAGCCGGGGAATCGGTTGGGCAATTGCTCCTGCATCCATGCAGTCGACGGATGACACGGATAATTACGGATTTAATTAGGCTTGGGTTAAAAATCCGTGTAAATCCGTCCTATCCGTGCCATCCGTGTTCTATTGAGCATACGCTAATAGTCGTGGCTTAGACAAAGAGGGCTAGCGTCATCGCCAAATAAAAACAGCTCCAGCCGATAGGTAGTCGCACTTATTGATTGAATATATTGAACATTTTATCCTGCAAGCACATGGACAACACCAACCGGTCTTCAAGGGTGAACGTAACAGGTCATAAGGATTATGCCGCCTAGACTGTAATACCAAGAAACGCTTACACTTTAGGGAAATATCGAACATGAGTTTACTTGTTTCATCTACGGGATCACCAGAACCGCCTCAAAAATCCGTAACCGGACAGTTTCCGGAATCGGTAGAGCTAAAGCAGGAAATGATTGAGTCGATGGAGCGGCTGTTGGATTACTGGCAGGTCCGGCTGCTGGATTACTGGAAGCTCCGTTTATCGGGAGCGCCAAACCTGGAGCTGCCGACCGACAGGCCGCGTCCGGCCGAACAGTCCTACCGCGGAGAGAACCGCTCCTTCAGCTTATCGCCGGACTTGGCCGAAGCCTTGAAAGCCTTGAGCCGGCATGAAGGCGTGACTTTTTTCATGACCTTGGCGGCCGCGTTCCAGGTACTGTTGCACCGCTATAGCGGCCAGGACGACATTGTGATCGGTACGCCGACCGCTGGACGGAGCCGTCTGGAACTCGAAAGCTCAATCGGATTTTTTATTAATACGCTGGTGTTGCGTATCGACCTGTCCGGTAATCCGGGGTTCCGGGAACTGCTCGCGCAAGTTCGGGAAGTGACGGTCGGCGCTTACGCGAACCAGGACATCCCGTTTGAAAAACTGGTCGAGGCCCTGCACCCGCAACGCGATCTGAGCCGCAATCCGCTGTTCCAGGTCATGTTCGTGTTTCGGAACACCCCGGAGGATCCGCTGCATTTGCAGGGGATGAACCCGGAGCCGAGCCAGGCCGGTAACGGCACGACCCAGTTCGACCTGACCCTGGAATTGACGGAAACCCCGCAGGGTTTGTCCGGCCGGGTCGAGTACGCGACCGACTTGTTCGAGGCCGCGACGATCGAGCGGCTGATCGGCCATTT
>NZ_RYFG02000076.1 GCF_003994235.2 Candidatus Methylobacter oryzae | reverse complement strand
GCAAAGCATTCGTTCATATCGCCATGATTAATTTGATGCTGACCAGGCTGTCCTCGGGGAAGGTATCAAACTTTTAAAACACGCACTTAGAGCTTGGGGTTACTATAGCGATGAGCTAGAGCTTAAAACAGAGTCAATACTCCCGATCTCAAGGTGGTATTTATCCCTGTTTATCGGGACATTTGTCCCGAAAACAGGAAAAATCGGGGGAATCGCAAAAATCCAGTTGGCTAAATTGCAGGCAGAGCGCGACTTGACCAGCCACACTCAATTTTTCGTAGATTAAAGTGAGTTGATTACGTACCGTTTTTTCGCTAAGCGAAAGAACGGTGGCGATTTTTTTGGCGGTTAAGCCTTTTGAAGACATGCAGGCGATGCGGCGTTCACGGGAATTTAGAGTGTAGGCCACGGATGCCGGCTTTGGGATTTGATTGGTTTGTTTTTGTAAAACGAGTTGAGTGAGATTGCGGTCAAACCAGAGCTGTCCGGTGCTGACGGCGTGAATGGCTTTGAGCAGCAATTCGGCACTTTGATGTTTGGGAACAATGCCGGCCACACCTAAACGTAGTGCGTGTAAATGGGTTTCTTCTTGGCTATCGCTGGTAAAAAGCAATATTCTGGCTTGGGGACAGTGCGCTAAGAGTCTAGGAATTTGTTCAAGACAATCGCCGTCATCCAATAACGAATCCAATAAAATAATAGTGGGCTTATATTGCAATGCAAGCTGGAGTGTCTCATCAAAACGAGACGCTTCGGCAATAATGCGTAAAGATTCATAATCTTTAGATAACGCTCGCAATCCTATACGGATAAGCTCATGCCGATCCGCGACCAGGATATTGATCAGTGCAGGTTGAAACTCCATAAATTTACCTTTAGCCTGCGTTCCCGAAACGAAAAGCAACAAAATAATGCGAGGTTTTCCACATTTTAAGGTAGTTTTAATATAGAAGCATTAAAAACATGTAAGTAAATTACTACAAAAAAGCCTGACAAGACATATTTATGAAAAAAAACGATTATTCCGCTATTTTCACTCGAATCTTTCAAGAATATGGCTCAATCGCTGATATTGAGCTAATCCGGCAAATTTACTATAAAAACAAAGTAGCAAAATTAACTCAATCAGCAACGGCGGCTTTTGTTGTCATCTAAATAGATTCATGTTCCGCTTCAATCCATATTCCGGCAGTGATCGCCGTTTATAATCATAAACCCGCCATAGCTCAGGTTAGACAAGCCCAAATAGAGAAAAAGCCGGCCATAGTCTTCGTCTATCGGTATCTGGTTAACCATCCCGTAAAACTCGATCGAGCCCATAAGCAGCAACCAAAACAAGCCGGCCGGCACCAATAGGCGATAGTTTTCGCTATAGCTGCAATAACAATACGCAGAAAATTGACTGAGCGTTAAATAAACCAGCATCAAACGCAAATTGCCGGCCAACGGACCGTAAAGCTCACTGTTATTATCAAAAATCAGCGAACTACCGGCAGCGGAAATCAGACTGACAACCAGCAACAGGATAACAGCAACGTTAAAATTGATTGCCGACAGCATGCTTAGCAATTGCAGTGTTTTTTGATTTAAAAATTTAGCGATCATGATTATCTCCGGGCAAAAAGATGCCCTTCACCAAGTACGGATCGTAAAGGGCATATAGAGGAGGACAAGTTAGCCGGGGCGTCGAAGCTCCGGCTTAATTCGGAGTTGAATTAAGAAGCTGCAAGCTTCGAATCTTTCGTTTTCTTACTAGCGCCGCCATTCAGCGCAATTTCACTGATCAAGGATTCATCGAAATCCAAATCCGGCTCAGGTGGATCAATCGTCCGGCCTTTCATCAACGTATCGATCTGATGCTTATCCAGCGTTTCCCAAGCCAGCAAGGCATGCGCCATATTGTGCAAAATCTCGATGTTGTCTTTCAGGATTTGCTCGGCGCGCCGATAGTTGGTATCGATAACGTCGCGGATTTCCTCGTCGATGACTTGCGCCATTTTCTCGGACATCGGCTTGGCTTGCGGTCCCATATAACCGCCCTCGTTATCGCCGTAATCCATCGGACCGAGACGGTCCGACAACCCCCATTTGGTCACCATGCTGCGCGCCAGTTGCGTTGCCCGTTGAATATCGTTCGACGCACCGGTCGTGACTTTACTTTTACCATAAATCAACGCTTCCGCAACCCTGCCGCCAAAAAGACTTGAGATTTGGCTTTCCAGCTTGTCCTTGCTGGCACTGTATTGGTCGCGTTCCGGCAAGAACATGGTAATGCCCAATGCGCCGCCGCGCGGCATGATGCTGACTTTATAAACCGGGTCATGGTCCGGCACGATTCGGCCGACAATCGCATGGCCGGCTTCGTGATAAGCCGTCATCAACAAATCTTCCTTGCTCATCACCATCGTGCGTTTTTCCGCACCCATGATCATTTTGTCGCGCGCCTTGTCGAGGTCGTTCATCGTGACCACGCTCTGATTGCTGCGCGCGGCGAACAACGCGCCTTCGTTAATCAGGTTAGCCAGCTCGGCGCCGGAAAAACCCGGCGTGCCTCGCGCCAGATCGCCAATATTGACGTCATCGGCCAGCGGCACTTTGTCGGCATGAACTTTCAGGATTTGCTCGCGGCCCTTGATGTCCGGCAAGCCGACCTGGACTTGGCGGTCGAAGCGGCCCGGTCTCAATAAGGCTTTGTCGAGCACGTCGGCGCGGTTGGTCGCGGCGATGACGATAATGCCTTCGTTGCCGCTAAAGCCGTCCATTTCGACCAGCAACTGGTTCAGGGTTTGCTCGCGCTCGTCGTTACCGCCGCCGGGGCTGCCATTGCCGCGATGCCGGCCGACCGCATCGATTTCGTCGATAAAGATAATGCACGGCGCGCGCTTTTTGGCTTGCTCGAACATATCGCGCACTCTGGATGCGCCGACGCCGACGAACATTTCGACAAAGTCGGAACCGGAAATCGAGAAGAACGGCACCCCGGCTTCACCGGCAATGGCCCTTGCCAGCAGCGTTTTGCCGGTACCCGGAGGGCCGACCATCAGCACGCCGCGCGGTATCCTGCCGCCCAGGATTTCGTATTTGCCGGGATCTTTAAGAAAATCCACCATCTCGACGACATCTTCCTTGGCTTCTTCGACGCCGGCGACATCGCTAAAACGCACCTTGATCTGGTCTTCGGCCATCAGCTTGGCGCGGCTTTTACCGAAGCCCAGCTGCCCTCCGCCGCCGGTTTGCTTATTCATAAAATAAGCCGCCAAACCGATCAGTAATAGCATAGGCGCCCAGGAAACGAATATCTGCATAAAAATCGAATTCATTTCCGGCTTTTCGACTTTGATTTTGACGCCGTATTCCAGCAATTCGTCAATCAGGCGATAATCATTGGGATTGTAAGTGACAAAGTTCTCGCCATTGGTACGGCGGCCATTGATATCGGTGCCGGTGATTACCACTTCCGCAATGTTGCGGTTGCGCACACTGCCGATAAAATCCGAGTATGGCACCGCGTAGTTTTCTTGATACATCTGTGCATTGAAGTTGAATATGCTGTACAGCACGGCACTGATCACCACCAGCACCACTAAACGAACAATATATACTCTCATAGTCTTTAATTTCTCCTGCCTAACAGCCAGTTTTCATTGCTCAAGTATTTGAAAAAAATCGGAATCCGGCTTTAACGCCAAGGTATCCTGAGTTTTTCAAACACTGCGTGATGAGCCTGCAAACTTCCGTAAAAAACGTAAAGCCCGGCATTGTTAGCGAAACTTTTCGCATAAATATCGGCGGAACGGGCATCGCCGCCGACCGTAGTGTAAAAAAACCCTCATCACCGGCTTGCCAGGCGGCAAACGAGTCGACAATCGCATCCTTCTTTTCAGAGGTAAGAGAATGCTTGGACTTTACGCCCAAGGTCAGCACACGCGCATCAAATATACTGACATTATTGATGATGGGGGCGTTAACAAAGGGTCCCGGCTTAAAGCCTGAAAAGATGCCCTTTTTACCGAGACGAAACAAAATGGCTTTTTTATGTTCCTCGACATAAAAAATCGACGTATAAACCAGCAGGATTAACAAGCTAAAACCGGCGGGCAACAAGATTGGTATTTGGCTCATGGCTTATTTCGGCCGGAACGAAAGGCGCTACCGGCGGTTTTGTAGCCCTTATATTTTTCAAACCCAAACCTCCTGCCCGGCTGTTCGGTGGCGGCTTTTGCAGATGACATAATCACTCCTGGTGTTGCTGTGGCGCGATCCGGTTTTAATAGCTGTCGTTGTGTTCAAGGAACAGCATCAGTTCGAAACCAAACTGGTTCTTTAGTTTTTTTAATGCTTCATTTTGTATTTGCCTGACTCTCTCCCGGCTTACCTGTAGTTGCTCGGCAATGGCCTGCAAGGTCATTTCCGTATGGTTTTTCAGACCGAAACGCATATTAAGAATCGTCGCTTCTTTTTCCGGCAATGTACCGACGACCTGGTCGAGATATTGCCCCAAATTACGACCGATCAATTCGTCCAACGGCAACGCAAATTGCTGTTGCTTCATTCGCGACATCAACTCCAAACCTTCATCGCTTTCTTCATCTAATGAATGTGTCGCTTGATAGTAACTCCTGATAATCTTGATTTCGTCTTCACTTAAGTCGCAGAGCGTTTTCAATTGTTCGACGCTGGGCCAACGCTCGGTTTGCATATAGGCGCTACGCATCGCTTCAAACACGCCGCTTGCTTTTTCGGCCAAAGATACCGGCAGGCGCACGATTTTTTCCTGTTTAACGATCAGCCGCGAGATTGCTTGTTTGATCCAAGGCACCGCATAAGTCGAAAACCGGTAACCGCGATAAGGATCGAACCGGTCTATTGCCTTGATCAATCCAATCACGCCTTCCTGCAATAAATCGTCGAAGCTCAGCGTCGTGGTTTTGTGTTTGTGAGCAACAAACGCGACAAGACGGACATTAGTAGCGATCATTTGCTGTCTAAGCCGTTGTAAAGTTTGCGCTGCTTGACCAAGCTCCAGCCGATATTCACTAAAAGCGCGCCGATGCCTGGTCATGGATATGAACAAATGCGCTACTTCGATTAAAAAACTGGGCAAGAAATGCAGATTGCGCAGCGACGATCTGTCAGCAGGATTGTCCAGCAAATACTGGACGGTTTGACCAAGATTAGGCTGTACAAAGTTAGCAGCTTGTACAATAATCGCATTGACAGTTTTGTCGCTGACGATTTCGGAAATATCCGGTCCATTGTTTAACTGAGACAGGCACTGCTTGAGTAATAATGTCGCCGCGTCATCTTCCGCCAGCAGTATCAATAGTAGATCCCGCCTAGCCTGTTCCATATCCATAGCAAGTTCCAGCGGTTCCGCTTCGGTTGTCGAAACGGCTGAAGAAACAACGTTGAGTGCGACTTCTGTCATGGCGTGAGATCCGTTAAAGGTTTTTTGCTTGGCAATAAAATTACTCCAACTGTACAATATCTGTCAATATTTATTCTATGCAAAACATAAACAATGTACTCCATTAAAGCTATTACTCTCTCGACCGGATTAACTGCCGAAACCCTGCGGGCTTGGGAACGCCGCTACGCCGGCATCAGCCCGGCGCGTAGCGATAACGGGCGGCGCCTGTATTCGCAGCAGGAACTGGAAAAATTGACGTTGCTTGCCGAATTGACGCGTAGCGGTCACACCATCAGCAAAATCGCCGGATTGAACTGCGATGAGTTGCGCAACCTGCAACAACAAACACGATCCTCTCATCAAGATTTGGCGCATCCGTTGCTGGATCGGATTATTGAAACGCTCATGGATTATCGTATCGATCGTTGTGAACAGCTCTTGAAGCGCGCGCTGGTGGCCAGCGAACCGTTGGAATACGCCCGTGACATTTTGTTGCCCGCGCTGAAAAAAGTCGGTGAGCTTTGGCATGAAGAAAAATTGAGTATCGCCCAAGAACACATGTTTACCTGCTGCGTTAATCGCATTGTGCTTAGCATGGTCAACAACCTGCAAAATACATCGGCCGGCAGTCCAGCCATGCTGTTCGCCACCCCGAGCGAAGAATCCCATGAATGCGGCATCCTGCTGGGCTGCCTATTGGCAGCCGTTCTACACTACCGCTGTTTTTTCCTGGGCGCGAACTTACCGGGTAAGGATATTGTCGAAGCCGCTCATCATTTACAGCCCGACATCATCGTCATCGGTTTGGTGAAAACGCCGCCGGAACCGGAAACCATTGAACAGTTAAAAATCATTACCTCCGCAAAAGAAACAGCTGCCGCGACAATCTGGATAGGCGGCGACGGCGCCCACTATTGGCACCAGCATTCCGCTTCGCCCAATTGCGAACTGATCACAGACATCGAACATTTTTACAACAAAGCCCAGCAGTGGATGCTGTTGGATAAGACTTGACCGCACGCGGCGGCCAGCAATCGAATGCCGTATAAAAATGTGCGGCAATGATATATCTGAATATAAGCGTTTGTATAATAACGGCTTTCTATGGAACCATAGATTCTAGCTATAACTCTACTTTATAGAATGAGGCGGAACCGATGAAATCCGGTATTTTTAGCGGAAGAAACGACTGTTTTTCCTATGGTTGACGATGCTGCTGTTAACAAGCCCAATAGCAAACAAGACTCTGATTTAAAAATTATTTTTCAACCTTGACCGCAGCTGAGCTTGTCACCAGCAGCCGGTTGATCTTCTCAATATCTTCCTGAGACAAACTACTGGCGGCCTGTTTCAGTTTGATGCTGTTCAGCAGGTAATCGTAGCGCGTACGCGAGTAATCGCGCTTGGCCAGATACAGATTTCTTTGCTCGTTCAACACTTCAACGAGGGTGCGCACGCCCACTTCAAAACCGGCTTCGGTAGCCTGCAAGGCGACTTCGGCCGAAGCCACGGCAGTTTTCAAAGCCTCGACGCGGCCCAAGCTGGTGGTGATGCCGCGATAAGCGTCCTTGACCTGGCGGTTGACCGCTCTTTTCGCGGCCGTTAACTGTTCTTTAGCCTGCTCATAACGGTAGCGCGCCTGCTGGGTTCTGGACGTGACCGCACCGCCTTCGTATAACGGCACATTCAAACGCACCCCGACCATTTCGGTCGAGCCCCGCAGGCCGAACTGGCTGGAGGTGTCGTATTCGCCCAACGACGCGGTCAGATCCAGTTTCGGCAAATGGCCGTTGCGCTGCAAGTCGATCCCTTTCCGGGAAAACTCCATCTGGTTAAACGCAGCAATGATGCTGAAATTGCCGGCCTCGGCCGAATTGCTCCATTCCGTCATATCGTCGGGCTCCGGCCTCGCCAGCGGAAGCGATTCGCCCAGCCGGTTCAGCTTCAAGTCTTGCTCGCCAATAATCTCGGCTAGCGCTTCTTTTTGGTCATCGACGCTGTTCGAAGCCGCTATTTCATCGGCGCTGGCCCTGTCGAAAGCCGCTTGCGCCTGACGGCTTTCGGTAATATCGATCAGGCCTACCGCAAATTGCTGCTTGGCTTGTTCGAGTTGCCGGGCAATGGCTTGTTTTTCGGAGCGGCTGAATTCCAGGTTGTCCTCTGCCGACAAGACGTTGAAGTAAGCTTCGGTGATTTTCACGATCAGCTTTTGCAATTCCGCCTGGTAGTCGGCTTCGGCCTGGGCGATCTGGTTATCGGACTGGCTGAGCTGTACCCAGTGATCCCAATGAAATAGCGGCTGGCTCAAGTTCAAGGTAAAGTTGTTGTCGGCGTAATTCTGGACGCCGACGCCCTGGTAAGTGAATCTTTTATTCGACAAGCGGTTCAGATTGCTAAGCGCGGTCGCGGACACGGTGGGCAGGAAATTGGCAATGCTCTGGTTTTTCGATTCGCCGACGGCCAGCCAGTTGGCCTGCGCTTGTTTTAACGCCGGATCGTTTTGCAGCGCCAGCTCATAGACGTCCATTAAATCCTGGGCATGGGCCATCTGGGCAACGGCTGTACAACAAATAACGATAAAACCGGGTAAATAGTGGGCTGCGGTTCGCTTAACTCGGCTGCTTGACATGCGCTTTCAATTTCTTAGTTGGATTTATTTATCAGCTTAAAAGCCGTGACCTTGCCGGTACGGTGAAGGTCGCGGCATAAAGGCATCTGCACGATGGCACTTAGACGGGCTTGATTCGTCGCATTAGTATAGCAGGACTTTAAATTTAGCATTGCCGTAAGAGGATGGGCTTTATATCCGCTCGCTACGGAACCCGCTAACTCGGGTCTGCAAACATCAGGCTCCACGTCCCGTTAATCGACGCTTGCAGCAATTCGGTTTTGCTGGTTCAGGCCGGAAATCATCGGCGCGATTCGGATGGAAAACGAAGTATTCAAATCCATTCGATTGCTATATTATTGCCGCGGTTCAGGCTTGCGCCGCGCCCTTGCCGGGGAATGACAGAACATGCTCGGCCTTAGACTGGAAACATAAATCATGAAACATAAAACAACCTTCAGTCCGACTGACTATCTGCGACAATTAAATCAAGCATTGAATAATAACGAACCGGAAACGGTGCTGAAGCTGGCATCCAATCTGGCCGTGAAGGATGCTTTGCCGATCGCTGAATTATTCTCGGCCACCCAGCAACTGCGGGAATCCGGACATGCCGATCAAGCGATCGATTTATATCGTAGCTGGTTGAAACATACCACCTCCCCGATTGCATACGCCGTACAATTCAATCTTGCCGTTTGCCTCAGCGACGCAAAGGACGATGCTGCGGCAGAAGAAGCCTATCGCCGTGCGTTAAGACTAAACCCTAACTTCATCGAAGCTTACCTGAACCTGGGCACGTTACTCGAACGGCACGGGCAATTTGACGAGGCGATAGATCTCTGGCGCACAGCTCTTAGCGTTGCCAAGCGCAACGCAGGCACTAATCCTGCGCTGCATATACAAGTGCTGAATAATCTCGGCCGTTTGCTGGAATTGCTTAAGAACCTGCAAGAAGCCGAACAGATGCTGGCGCAAAGCCTGAAACTGAACCCGAAGCAGCCGAAAGTGTTGACCCATTTTGTCCATTTGCGCCAGAAACAATGCGAATGGCCGATCTATTGCGAGATCGAAGGGGTAACATTGAACGATATGTTACAGGCGACCTCGGCGCTTGCGATGCTAAGCGCGTCGAACGACCCGGCGCGGCAACTGGCCGCTTCGCGCAACTATGTTCAGGAGAACGTCAATATATATCCGGCCCCGCTCGCCAATATGAGCGGCTATGCGCATAAGCGCTTGCGTATCGGCTATTTGTCGTCCGATTTCCATGCGCATGCGGTCGCGATCCTGACTGCGGAATTATTTGAACTGCATGACCGCGAGAATGTCGAAGTCTACGGTTTTTGCTGGAGCAGCGAAGACGGCTCGCCGATCCGGGCGCGCATCATCAAAGCGATGGATCATTTCATCGGTATCGCCGAGATAAGCGATGAACAGGCCGCGCAGTGCATCCGCTCGCATGAAATCGATATTCTGGTCGACCTGCACGGTTTGACGCAAGGCACTCGCCCGAACATACTGTCGTGGCGGCCGGCACCGGTGCAGATCACTTATCTCGGTTTTCCGGGCCCCACCGCCCTGCCCTGCATCGACTATGTGCTGGCCGACAAGTTCGTATTGCCGCCGGAACTCACCCCTTATTTCACCGAACGTCCGCTGTATATGCCGCGCTCGTTCCAGATCAACGACCGCCAGCGCGAAGTCGGCCCGCGCCCAACCCGCGCCGACTGCGGCTTGCCGGACGATGCATTCGTGTTTTGCTCGTTCAACAATAACTTCAAAATCACCGAGGAAGTCTTTACGGCCTGGATGCGCATCCTGTCGCGCGTTCCCGGCAGCGTGCTGTGGCTGGTGTCCGACCATCAATCCGTGCGCAGTAGTTTGGCTGCCCATGCGCAGCGCCTCGGCGTTGACCCGGAGCGGCTACTGTTTGCCGAGCGCGTAAGTCCGGCTGCGTACTTGGCGCGCTACCAAGCCGCCGACTTGTTTCTCGATACGATGCCGTTCAATGCCGGCACAACAGCCAGCGATGCGCTGTGGGCGGGCCTGCCATTGTTGACCTGCGCAGGCAACACGTTCTCTTCGCGGATGGCGGGCAGCCTGTTGATGGCCGTCGATCTGCCGGAACTGATTACCTACAGTCTGCAAGAATACGAGGACAAAGCGGTATCGCTGACCGAACAGCCGGAAAAAATCGCCGCAATGAAACAGCAACTGCAAGAAAACCGTTTAAGCTGTTCATTATTCGATAGCCCCCAATTCGTACGCGACTTGGAAAACATCTTTAAAGAGATCGCCGTGCAAACACCACAAAATATCAAGCAAACGCCGATAAACAACATCCATAATGTAGATGTACTCAACTTCATGCGCGCCGATTTTACCGGCATCGTTGAAGTCGGCTCCAGCAGCGGCGCCTTGGCGCGAGCCTATCGCGACATCAACCCGGCATGCAGCTACATAGGC
Source organism: Candidatus Methylobacter oryzae (assembly GCF_003994235.2). Taxonomy (GTDB): domain Bacteria; phylum Pseudomonadota; class Gammaproteobacteria; order Methylococcales; family Methylomonadaceae; genus Methylobacter_A; species Methylobacter_A oryzae. The sequence goes on along the minus strand of NZ_RYFG02000076.1, from coordinate 18,584 downwards.
ATTGAAATCGACCAGGACTATGCGGAAGCTTCGAAACAGCATTGCACCGAAGTGATTTACGGCAATGTCGAACATCTGCCGGATGAAACCTTCAAGAAGCTGGGCGACGCCCAGTGCTGGGTTTTTGCCGACGCGCTCGAACATTTATACGATCCGTGGCAATTGTTAAGGCGCATCAAGCGCAATGCCCGCTCCGGCGTCGAAGTCATCGCCTGCATCCCTAACGCGCAATACTGGGGCGTTCAATCAGCGCTCAATTCCGGCCGCTTTATCTACCAAGATTCCGGTTTGCTTGACCGTACCCATATCCGCTGGCTAACCCGGATCACCATACTCGACCTGTTTCACGCCAACGGCTTCCAGGTCGTGGAAATGATTTCCCGAATACTTCAACAGCCCAGCGAAGAGATGATTGCCGGTATCCGGCAGATTGCGAGCGCGTCCGGCTCCGACCCGGACTTGGCCGTACAGGACGCTATCGCGTTTCAATATGTCGTCAGAGCGGTGGCGGTTGACTGATACCGGCCTATCCTTGGAACAATACACCGGACATTTCCAATCCAATTTATGAATCAAGTCAACCTCTATCATATCGCCTATTCTCCGGAAACATTGCAGCAAGTCCCTTTGGGCTATGGGATATTGAACAATCTCGACTCTGAAAAGAATGATTGGCGCGAGTACTGGCCGATCAGAAACTTCTTACTCAAAGAAACGCTGGACGACGCTAGTTACTATGGTTTCTTTTCGCCGCGCTTCCAGGAAAAAACCGGCTTGACCCACGCACAGGTAACAGAATTTGTGCAAAACGCCGGCTCCGATATTGATTTGGTTTCATTCAGCCCGCAACCCGACATGGGAGCTTTTTTCCTGAATATTTTCGAGCAGGAAGAACTGTTTGAACCCGGCTTTACCGACGCGTGCGAGGCCTTCTTCAAAGCAATCGGCATGCCCTTGCCGCTGTCGGCGCTGGTGATGGATTCACGGCAAATCATATTCAGCAATTACTTTGTTGCCCGGCCGGCTTTCTGGCGCGAATGGCTGCGCATCAATGAACAACTGTTTGCGATTTGCGAAGGCCCCGATAGCGAACTAAAACAGGCGCTGATTCATGAAACACCGTATCCGGGCGCTGTACAGAGAAAAGTGTTCCTGATGGAACGCATCGCATCCGTGCTGCTTACCGTGAATCCGGCCTGGAAAGTGCGAGCTTACAACACTTTTCAGTGCGCCTGGTCGGCCAGCAGGCTGAATCAATTCAAGTTAGAGGCTGTGCTTAGCGATGCGTTGAAAATCGCAATCAAGGAACAGGGCTTTGCCGATTACCACGATGCTTTCGCGACAATACGAGACAGGTTAAGGTAAACAGGCTTCACTCAGGATTCAAAATGACTTCCATTTTTATAGCCAATCGTAACGATTACATAGTTGCCCAATCAATAATCGGGCATCAAGTGCTCAATACCGAATTCATTACCCAGTCTGCTGAAACGTATAACCTGTTGGAAACTCAAGGCCTGCCGAAGATCACGTTCGTCGATTCAATAGCGCTGGGACGCAACTCGCTGTCCAACTGCCATTATGAAGCGGACCGTATTGCCCGTACTTTCGATGCGAACCTGTCGGAGCTGCGCACGCGTCATTTCAATTTTGAAATATCTTCGCCGGGCTGGGATTATTTAAACATCTACTATATTGCGTTGACTGTGTTGCGCTGGAGACAATTTGCGCCGCTGCTGGCCGCGGCCTTGCCCGAACGGGACACGTTGGCGTTTTTTACGCTGGACAACGAACAAGATTTTTATTTTGATTCGGCCCTGCAACGGCAATTCCTGGCTGACGCGTTGCAGCAGGGGAAATTTAAAAACGCAAAGCCATTCTTAAGGGATGTAGGCCAACCTTTTGTCCAGAATGCGATGAACTTTACATTCGATTTGTCCGCCGATGCATCCGGTTCTTGTGAAGCCGTAGCTCATCTGCCTACGGTATATTACGACTATGAGTATCACCGTCAGCGTTTAGAGGCGCTGCATGGCGCTCAAGTCGTAGACCTGGCCAGCCCCTATTTCGATATACCGGTCGCACACAACCGCATAGGCTTGTTGTTCAGCGATAAAGCCCCTGTGCCATCGAGCTTAGCGGAAAGAAAATATCTGGACGAGGTTCGGCGCGTCACTGATGACTTATATCAAATCCTGTGTCCCGGCGCGGAAATCATTCCGGCCCAGGTAGAGCGCCAAGCCGCCAAATCCCTGTCGCAACTGAGGATCTTCAACCAGCTATGCACGGCTCCCGGATTCGCCAATATCCGGTATTTATACGTAAGCGATCATGATACCGGCTTGTCCGGCCCCTTAACGACCTGGGCCAATCTTCTGGACATCGCAACGGAAATTCATCCTCATTCTTCATTTTCAGTCACGCCGTTTCCGGTTGTGAAAGGCTGCCGCAAACATGGTTATGTACGCGCCCCTGACTCTTTCACCGAGCTGGGCAACAGCCGCTCGACCTGGGCTCACCCGTTAGTCATCGGCAGTCCTACGACCAGCGCTCCACTAGTCTTACTGCTGTTCAATGCGTTGACCGATCCGGGCGGCGTGCCGACCTGCGAATTTTCGACAATTGCAAAATTCACCTTCGACGCGCTCATGCTGTGCCAATCCCGGCAGGTGCCTTTCAAGATCAGGTCAAAGACCAGCTGGGATTTCAGCGGGATGCTGGCCAAGTATTTAAGTTTATACGGCGTCGACGCCAATATCATTGAATCGATCTTTGCGATAGGCCCTTTATCCGACTGGACGGAGCAAACTACCGTCTGCGTCGGCATCGACCAACCGACTACCGCATTGACCCAATTTTTGAACCAGGGAGTTACCTGTATCCATGCAATCGACCGCGAATGCACTGAAACCGAAATGCATACGCTGCCCTTGCGTGGCGTCTATTTAACTGATTACAATGGAGCGCTGGAAAAACTGAAAGTTCTATTATAGATGGATCGGCAAAGGAATCGCTCAGCATATCGTTCAATCTAATAAGGTCATGCATTTACACTATCAAATATCGGAGAGATTCATTGAATAATAGTTCCATCGACGCGGCGCCTGTCGCGGCTACACCCAATGTTCTGCTGGTGGGCGGTTGCGGATATATCGGCTCTTACCTGCACAACAAACTGATCGATTCGAATTTTAGCGTAACCGTATGCGACCGATTGGTACGTGGCAACCCTTCCCTGATTGATAATGTGCTCAATTGCGACTACGAGAGTCTCGACCCGACGTTTCTAAGCAGTTTCGATGCCGTCCTTTGGTTTGGCGGGCACTCAAGCGTTAGCCAGTCGGTGCTCGATCCGAAGGGGGCGCTATCGAATAATTGCCTGAACCTGTTTAACTTTGCCAAAAAGTTAAGTCCCGACACCAAGCTGATTTATGCGTCGAGCGGTAGCCTGTATTCGAATAAGTCGGCGCACGCTATTCCTGCCTCGGAGACGTCGCTGGCGACGATTCCATCGCAAAATCCCTACGATATTTCGAAGTTCGCGTTTGACTATATCGCCCAGAACTTCCTTGAGAATTTTTACGCCCTGCGTATGGGAACGCTGTCCGGCTACAGTCCAAATATACGTGAAGAATTGGTTTTCAACGCGATGAACTTGTCGGCAGTGCGAACCGCTCAAGTGCGATTGAAAAACAGTGAGTCAAACCGGACCATTCTGTTCCTGAGCGACCTCTGGGTATTGATTAAAAAACTACTGTTAACCAAACAGCAGCCCGGCATATTCAATGCCGGCAGCAACTCATTCAAGATGGGTGAGCTGGCTCACGCGATAGCCATGACGTGGGATGCCCAAGTACTATACGAGGGCGACTCGGAAACTTACTCATTCCTGCTCGATACGACAAAAATGAAAGCCATCTGCGGCAGCGAATTGCCCGTATCGGACCTACAAACCCGCTGCCGGGAATTCATCGCCGATTACCGTGCAGGAAAAGGATCAATCTAATGAACAGTTATTTCATCAAAGAATGCCTATGTTGCGGCTCATCCGAATTACGGATGGCGCTTGACCTGGGTATCCAGCCTCCAGCGAACAGCTACACCACGACCGCCGAAGAACGCGTTGCCGAGTTTCCGCTAGGGCTGAACGTCTGTAGCAACTGCTGGAATTCGCAGTTGAGCTACTGTGTCGACCGTAGAGAAATCTTCGACCAATATGCCTATGTCAGCGGCACATCCAAGACTTTAGGCGAGTTTTTCATTTGGTTCGCCGACGCGCTGGCCCAAACGCTGCCGTCCGGTGCGCGCGTGATGGAACTGGCAGCCAATGACGGCAGCCTGATACGCGAGATGCAACGCGTCGGTCTCGATTGTATCGGCATCGACCCGGCCGAGAATATAACCAAACTGGCGCAGGAGGCAGGGCTACCTATCCTCTGCGGTTACTGGCCGCAGGTTGCCGGCCAGGTCGAGGGGCTGTTTGACGCGATTATATGCATGAATGTTGTCGCGCACGTCGACAATCCGCTTCAGTTCTTGATCGGATGCCGCGAAAAGCTGAGTCCGGGCGGTGTCGTGATGGCACAACCTTCGCAGGCGCGGATGTTCGAACACAGCGAATTCGATACGATTTACCACGAACATATCTCTTTCTTCAATACACACTCGATGAAGCAATTGGCGGCGCGCGCCGGCCTGCGTTTGGTCGACTCGTTCCTGGTCAAGATTCACGGCGACAGCCCGGTCTATTTGCTGCAACATGCGGAAGCGCCTGTTGCGGCAGGTTTCCGGGACGCGTTCATGAAGGGTAACTTTGCGATTGCTGAAGATTTGACCGCCTATGAAGAACGAGTCAATTTATTCGACTGGAAAACCTACGAACAATTCGGACAGACAGCCCGTGAGGTGGTGCAACGCGTCGTCTCCATCGTTGAAGAGCAACGCGCTGCCGGGCGGGAAATTGTGTTTGTCGGCGCTGCCGCCAAGGCCATGACCCTGGTTAATGCTTGCGGCATCAAACCCGACTTGTTCCTTGATGAAAACCCGCTCAAAATCGGCTTGTTTGCGCCGGGTTCGGGCTCGCCTATTGAAGCACTGGAAGCTTGCGCTAAATTGAGCAAGCCCGCCTTCTTCGTATTTTCCGCATGGAATTTCCGATATGAACTGGCCGCCAAGGTCCGCGCCATCGGCGTGCCGGAAGGTTCGATATTTTATTCCTACTTTCCTGAAGCGGAATTTTTATAACCGCAAGCTCTCCACACTGAGAAATTTATGCGTACTGTTATCTGTCATTTTTATAACGAAGAATACCTGTTGCCCTGGTGGCTGAAGCATCATCTGCCCATGTTCGATTACGGCGTATTAATCGACCATGGTTCGACCGATAACTCGGCCGATATTTGCCGTCAGTTAGCGCCAAACTGGCGTCTCGTACGCAGCAGGCTCACCCATTTTGATGCTTACCAAACAGACCTTGAAGTCATGAACTATGAGCAGGAATTGGTTGGATGGAAAATAGCGTTAACGGTCAGCGAATTCTTGATGAGCAGCGTTCCTCTAAGCCAACTTGAGTCTTATCTGAAAGACATGGGCCGGATCGGTTGCGCGGCATCCGGCATGTTGGTGATCGATGAAAATCCAGACATAGAGGCGTCGCACGATTTACCGCTGCCGTTGCAAAAGCATCACGGCATCGACGATAACGCAATCACCTCGCAGGAAGAGCGCATAGCAATCGGCAATATAGGATTGCAGCCGACACGCAACCGTTTCTTCCATAACAATGCCGTCGGCCAGTATTACCCCGGACGGCATAGTTCCTTCTTGCCAGACTCCAGTTTCCGTGTGCTTAACTTAATGGTCTTCGTGTATCACTATGCGCCCTGGAATGCGCAGACAATCAAACGCAAAATGCAAATCGGGACCAAGCTCGATGCCAAGGATGTCGCGCGCGGCTGGGGAGTCCACCACCTCCGCGACGAAGCGACTTTGCAAAACGACTATTTACGGAAAAAAGAGGTGGCGTTTGATTTTATGAAATACGAGCATGCCCGAGATGCAATAGCATTGAATTGTAAGTACTGATTTATATAGCCGTTCAGCTTATGCCGGCTATACGTATAACACATGAATGCCAAAAGCAGGCTTCTGCTTTTGGCATTTTTCATTGTATCAAGCCGTTAGGCCTTAAACGCCGGCAGCGCGGTATTGTTATCGATCACACCGTGCGCCTGTAAATGGCGGGCGAAAGCCAGCAACAAATAATCGTTGTAGCGGCGGGAATAAATTTGTGCGCCGAACGGTAGTTCGTTCGGTCCGGTAAATACCGGCAAGTTCATCGTCGGCACGCCGCACAAAGTCCAGATCAGGCAGTTGTCGGGCCGGTCGCAAGAATCCAGGCCTTTCAATGCTTCGCCGCCGGTAGAAAGATCGACGATGATGTCGTAGCGCTGGCTCAAAATATCGTCAAGCTCATGCGCCAGCGCCGTCTGCGCCTCGACCGCTTGCCGGTATTGCTCCAGCGAGACCTGGTTGCCTCGCTGCACGATGTCGTACATGATCGAGCTGACCAGAGTCTGAGCGACAAATTCTTCCTTGAAATAATAAGCCAACGCACGATCATAAATCGTCGTATGTATCTCGTGCGCCTGCTGGAATGACGCCGGCAGCACGATGTCTTCCACTTCCAGGCCGGGCACCTTGGACAAGCGATGGCCGAATTGAATTAATGCCTGCTGGGCATAACTTTCCGCACAATCCCACTTCGGTCCTTGCAGCAAGCCGACGCGCCAAGAGCGGTTGCCGATGCTTCTCCGGGCCGGATCGTTCAGCGCTTCATGGGCAATCGGGAAATCGATGCCGTGCACGCGTATTGTCTCGAACAACAAAGCCAAATCGTCGACACTGCGCGCAAACATACCGACCGTATCTAACGAATCGGTCGTCTTCAACATGGCGGTCCGCGGCACCAGTCCGAACGAAGGCTTGAAGCCGTAAACGCCGCAATAGCTGGCCGGGCGAATGATCGAACCGGCGGTCTGCGTGCCCAGAGCCAGCGGCACCATATGCGCGGCAGTCGCGGCCGCCGAGCCGCTGGACGAGGTGCCGGGGATATAGTCGAGATGATGCGGATTGCAGGTCAGTCCGGGCGCGTGCACCGCGAATTCGGCGGTCACGGTTTTGCCGAGTATCACTGCATCGGCCATGCGCAGGTAATGCACGACGCGCGCGTCGTTGCCTGGCGTAAAATCCTTCCAGATCGGGCTGCCCATCTGGGTCGGCATGTCGGTGGTATTGAAAATATCCTTGACGCCGACCGGCACGCCGCACAGTTTGCCGGCTTGGCCGGACGCCAATTTACGGTCGGCTTCCTCGGCCTGTTTCAACGCCAGTTCAGGGTCCAGGTAGACCCAGGCATGAATGTCGTCCTCGTGTTGCGCGATGCTGTCGAGACACGAGCGGGTGACTTCGGCCGCACTCACTTCACGCGCTTGCAACAAGTCAATCAGTTGCGTGGCGGTATATTCGGATAACGGCTTCATATCGGTCTGTGCGCTCATGGTTTCACCTGCGAACGGCGGTAGTTTTCAATGGCGGCGCTGAATTTTTCATCGGTCAATGTCTCGATGCCGAGGTCGCGCCGATGCTGCGCCATAACGATCTCGAATTCTTCATTGCTAAAACCGGTGATTTGCAAATACCAATCGAGAGCGGGCGGACGCTCTGTATCGCTTTTCTTGGCAAGTTCGAACGCTTCTTCGCGCGTCAGCAAGCCGGCCCGGACGTCGACGCTGGCGTGATCGGTGCCGCGCCCGAAGCCGCGCTTCAAAAATTTGGTATAGTCGTGCACGCCGGCCATTTTGCATTCGACACTTTTGTAATGCTTGTAAGTCCCTTCGACTTTATCTTCGCGCCAGCCGTAAACGTCGCGCACAAACTCCATTTGCCGCTCGTCGTCCCAGAAAATAAAGTCGCCAAGATGAATGCCGACCACGCCGACCGCTTCGATTTCCTCGACCGAAGGCAGCTTGAATCCCGACAGCTCTCGTAGGCTGATACTGTCGCAAACCATTTCTTCCGGATAACGTTTGGCCGAGACTTTGGTGAAATAATCGCGGTCGAATTTGCGCACCGGATTGCGGTGCGTGGCCCGGCCGGACGTTTCGGCAATCGATTCGCCCCAGATCATTAGCGGAATTTTGTATTTAACCGCGATCTGCATCGGGAACGCGCCGACGCCGGAATGACAATGCCAACAGGCATCGCCGATTTTGAACAACGATTGCCGGGCCAAACGGTTAACCAGCGAACGGTTCGGCGTAAACATAATGTGGTCGACGTCGAACTGCTCAAGGCAATTCTGCAGATTGTATTTCCCGGTTTCGCTAAACCAGTTGTGGCTGAACGTGACCGCCAGCGCGCGCATGCCGTAGACTTTGGTCAGCACATGCAACTGGAACGTGCTGTCCTTGCCGCCGCTGATCGGTATGATGCAATCGTACTCATTGTTCAGGCTTTTGTAATAATCGAGCAGGTTCGACAATTCTTTTTCGCGCTCAACCCAATTGATGCGGATTTTTTGTTCCGAAGACTGACACGCCTGGCAAATGCCCATTTCATCGAACTGCATGCCTTCGTTCGACTCCGGCATGCAGCAGCGGGCGCAATAGCGCATTTCGGGGAAAAGTGGCTGACCGTAACTCGTAGTATTCATATGAGACCTATTTTAATAGCATGATTCATTGTTCAGGTTCGCGACAGTAAAGCAGACAAGCGAATGATTTCAGGATGCGGCAAAACGCAAGCCGGCGCCCACGGCGGGATCGAACAGATAACTTTGCGTCCTGCGGCCAACGCGATCACCATCGCATAAGTCTGGCAGCCGACTACCAGCGTCGACCACGCCAGCGACTCGGCCAACGTCGGCGCGCGATCGATTGTGATTGGCAGATTGCGTTGGCGAGCCAGCCATTGCTCGTATTTGCCGACAGGATCCGACGGATGCGGCCTGAGCCGAATCTGCACATCGTTATGCAGTTGCAGCAAAGGTAAATTTTCAACAAAGAAATCGAGCGCCGCAAACTCGCCCGGAACTTCAGTCTGTCCCCATGCCTGGCGTATCGGCTCCAGCACATACAACAGCCGGTCGTTGTTTTGCCGAACGGCGGCTCGCTGAATCCGTTCGACTTCACTGACCAAGCCGGCAAGATAAGCATTCTCTTGCCGCACAATGTTGATAGCCGGAAATAGCGTTAGCGCGATAGTCCGGGCATGGGCATCGCTGACCCAAATTTCATCGGGCAGAATCTGTTCGCCGTCACGGATGAAGCGCTCGCGGTAATTGGTCCAATGATCGATCACGGCAATTGATTTGATGCCCAATTGACGGGCCAACCGCCGGGCCTCGTGCTCGATAGAGCTGGCCCATCCGCTCCCGCTCAATAAGGTCTTAACCCCGGCAAGCGCCTCATTCAGCTCCAGCTGCGGGCGGCCGTCAAATTGCTGCCGCCACAGCGCCAACGCCGGCCCGGCTAGACAGGGGACAATGTCCGGATGCCGATTCGCTTGTAACCAAGCGAAGATATGATTAGCCGCGCCGGCATCGTAGGCAACGACAGCGATAGGGGCTTCTAAATCGGAGAACACTGGGAATTGAACCTGGCGAAATAAAGTATGTCTTCCGGCTTGCCGTAGACCAGCTCTTGACCTTTCCTGACGCCGTCCGGCTGCATGCCGGCGCTTTCCATGATTCTCACCATCGCTTTGTTGCAGCGCAAGGTGCCGCCGGTCACTTTCCTGATGCCGGACCGGAACAAGTAAGCCATCAGCGTCTCCCAGGCATCTTTACCGAAGCCTTTTCCTTGCGATTGCGATCCGATCAATAAGCCGATGTCGGCAGTCTGGTGAACTTTGGACACATAGGCGGTCATCGTGCCGACCAGCTGGCCGTCGTCAGTAATCGCGAGGAACAAATTGTCGCTGCCTTGGAATGAGGCCAAATAATCGCGGCAACTGGCGGCGCTATGGCTACGGAAACGCTGGTTGCTGAATTTCATCAGCTCGGGGTCGCTGAGCCAGCCAATATAAACCGGCGTAATATCGGCCCCGGTAAATGGCCTTAGCGTGACCAAGCGTCCGGCTAACTGTAAATCAAGTTGTTGCACCCGTCTCTCCCGGCTTGTTCAACATTAACAATGCTATAAAGACTGCAATTCCGCCTTGTTCGATAATACTTTTTTGATCGCCGCGACGAAATCGTCAATATCGCTTTCAAGCAGCGGTTCGCGCATCAACGGCGTAAAGATCAATTCTTCATCATACATGCGCTCGACCACGGGACAGATGCCTTTCTGGTAACTGTACTCAACCCCGGGATTCATGCTCCACGGAAAGCCCTTCGGTCCTAACGCGATCTTTTTCTGATACAACGGCGCCAGATACAATGGTCTGACATAGGCCTCAGCCCAGCCTGTCTGCTCCCACACTTCCGGCGCCGGCAACTCGGCGTTGACCGCCTTGATGAACGCGTTGCGCGGTATGCCGGTTATTTTTGCATCGTATTTGACCGGATATAAATAATAGGCGTGCTCGGCGCCGTCAGCGACCTTAGCCGCAGTCAAGCCGTCGATGCCTGCCAGCTGTGCGCCGAAATAGGCCGCCAAACGGCGTCTATGCAGCAAGCAGTCATCCAAGCGGTCGAGCTGCGCGCAACCGATTGCTGCTTGCAGTTCGGTCAGCCGGTAATTCGATCCGATCATATTGCTCAGGTCTTCGACTTGCTGAAACTCAACCAAATTTTCGGCATGGTTGCGAATCAATTGGCAACGCAAAGCCAATTGATCATCGTTAGTCACCAGCATGCCGCCTTCGCCGGTATGAATATGTTTGTGATAGTTCAGGCTGAAACCGCCGATATCGCCTATTGCGCCGACCGGCTTGCCTTTGTAGTAAACGCCCGGCGCTTGCGCTGCGTCTTCGATGACTTTCAATTGATGCCGCCGGGCCAGCTCCACGATCGGGTCCATATCGGCGGCTTGGCCGAAGATATGCACGACCATGATCGCTTTGGTCCGAGGACTAATGCAACGCTCGATGGTTGCGGCACTGATGTTAAAAGTATCGGGATCGATGTCGGCAAAAACGGGAATGCCACCATAAAACAGGATCGCTGTCGCGCTGGCCGACATCGTGTACGGCGAAACGATCACCTCGTCGCCCGGCGAGATGCCGATCGCGCCGACAGCCGTCATCAGGCCCGTGGTCCAGGAGTTGACCGAAATCGCATGAGCAAAGCCGTATTTTTCGGCCCATTTACGCTCGAACTCCTGCACTTTGGAGCCGCCCAACCAATGCGGACCGGGACTACCGAAAAAGCCTGACAACACGCCACTGTCCATGACCTCGACGACGGCTTGTTTTTCGGCTTCGCCCATCGTGCGGCGGGCCGGGAACGCCTGTCCCCGTGTGACTACGCCACCTGCAATTGCTAATTCAGCCAAAATTATCTCCCTCTCATATTATGTCTGTTGCCAACGAAGCTATATCGACCCATCGTCCCCCCTCCTTCTCCGACAAAATCACCGCTTCGACGGCCAGCGCAGTAAGTAGCGCCGTATGCACATCGCAGCTAGATTCGTCGATTTGGCCTAACGCAAGCTGCAATGCTTCGTCGGCCATCATATCCATCGCTTCCATCGCTCTGGCGGTTAAACTGACCGGCTCTCCGGGTATTATATAGCCGCCATAGTGCGGATCGTCCCGGAGCTGCGTATAGCTCAGTTTTCGTCCTCCCAATGCAAGCTCGCAGATTGCCCGGCTGCCGATAACACGTAACTCAAAACAGGTAAAAGCCCTCTGGTCGGTGCCGAGCATGGTCAGGTGGAACTGCACTCCGTGATCATTGGCAAACACAACTTGGGCGTCGAGCGTATGATCCTTCCCGCCCGACCAAAGCGCTTCCTGCGACTCCAAGGGCGAGCCTAAAGATCTTGCCTTGACCGGTATTGAGTCGGATAGAAAAGCTGCCAAGTCGATCATATGGGAGCCATTGTTGGTGATGCCTTTGCCGTAGACGCCGACAATACGCTGAATCGTGCCAAAATCGCCGCTGCCCAGTTTATCTCGCAACTGGCGCATGCTTGGGTCCCAATGTCTTGAAAAATTAACTATGGATTTAACTTTAGCCATAGTGATTGCAGCAACCAGCTTCTTGCTTTCGTCCAGCGTGGATGCCAACGGCTTTTCAATCACCAACACCTTGACATTGGCTACCAGCACTGTCGCGATAATAGACCAGCGAGCCGCGCTGGATGTCGCGACAACAACCAAGTCAATCGGATTTTCGGCAAACAGTCGATCAGGATCGGTATAGGCTCGCGCGCCCCATCGCTGCGCAGCTTGTCCGGCCTTGTCCGGATCTTGGTCGCAAACAGCGACCAGCCGGGCATCGGGATGTTTCGAAAAACCTGCCGCATGGGTCAACGATACGGATGGTGTCTGCACAGCAGCATCCCATTGAGCTCCGATTAGGCCGCAACCGATGATTGCCACATTGACAGGCATACCGTCAGCCATTATTTAATTTTTTCATGGTGTACAGCCACACCAATATCGACATGGCTCGCAATATTTTGTAATTCGCCGCAAACTTGCGCGCGAATCTCGGTATATCCTGACGATCGCGAGTGATGACAGACATTTCAATATAACGGCAACCATTGACCAAAGAACGCACAGCCAACTCGGTACCTATCGATTGAAAACTGTCGAAATGCCCGGCCTTGCTATATAGTTCGAGAGAATAGCCCTTCATTCCGCACAACGGATCGGAAATATTCCACAAACGCTTGGTACAATGAGCAAAAATCACTTCCCCTATGCGCTGATAACGGTCGCGCACGCCAAGCACCAATTCATAACCCTGATCCAGGTAATCGATCAGCTCCTGCAATTGGGCCGGGTTATGCTGACCATCCGCATCGATTGTAATTGCATAGGCGCATCCTAGAGCTGCGGCGCGAGCAAAACCCGAATTGAGGGCTCCATCGTAGCCGCGATTTTGCTCGTGCGTTACGACTTCGGCACCAGCCTCGCGAGCCAAATCCGCCGTTGCATCGCTCGAGCCATCGTCGACCACGATAGGCAAGCCATAGTCTTTGACTCGCGTTAGCACTCCGCCTATCGTTGCCGCTTCGTTCAAAGCGGGGACGATAATAGCTATGCGAGATCGTTCCATTTTAAATACTCGCCTGATTTAATGTCATGTGCAAGCCGCCTACCCACTACTTGCGCGATCATTGCAGGAGAAATCGCGTCGACCGGACAAGGGCGCAGCACTGTCAAATGCTCTCGCGTCAATTCAGTACCGGCAGGCAAATCCTGTAGCAAACGTATCGAGCGGCGTTGCAATACGGAGGTCTCGACTTCGTTGGCTTCGATCCGTTTGATGCCGCTGCCCAATGCATTTTCGAGTTCGCGGACCGCCTCAACCATCGTTTTCCATGCTTCAGGCGTCATGGAGAAGCCGTGATCGGGTCCATCGCGATGAATATCGTCGGTGAAATGCTTTTCAATCATTCGGGCGCCTAGCGTAACCGCGCCCAATACCGTGGCGTGACCGAGCGTGTGATCGCTCAAACCGAGAACCATGTCGGGATACATAGTCCGGTAACATTTCAGCACATTCAGTTGAATGTATTTGAAGTTCTCAAGATTGGCCGTGTAATTCGTATTGCATTGCATCAACGCAATCTGCGGATTGATCGCTAAGGCCGCGTCTACAGCCCTGCCCACGTCGTCCATGCTGGACGCACCGGTTGCGATAATGTACGGTTTCTGCTTGGCGGCAATATGTTCGATGATTTCCAGCCAGGTAATATCGCCTGAGCCGATTTTAAACGCCGGCACATAGGGTTCGATATGATCGACCAGGGCCTTATCGTAAGGGCTGGTGAAAAAACAGATTCCAGCCTTGTCGCAAGTCTCTTTCAGCGTCGCAGTCCACATCAGAGGTACGCTTGCATCCTGATACACTTCAACAACGCTTTTTTTCCATTTGGCTTGGTGCGACTGCTGTTGACCGAGCGCCTTAAAACCCACGTCACTGACAATCGTAGTTGCTTTAAAATGCTGAAACTTCGCAGCATCGGCACCAGCCTCGGCTGCCATGTAAATGAGGTCTTTGGCGCGTTCCAAGTCTCCATCATGGTTCGCGGCAATATCTGCAATGAAATAAGTTGGGTAGGTATCACCTATCAATTTACCGGCGATGTTCAAAACGCGATCAGGCTGATTCAAGATATTGACTCCGTATTGAGATGATTTCATCGATGAGTTTAGGTAGCTGGAGACCGAAATGTTGCTCGAATTGACTGCTATCCATGCGCATATCTTTCGGCCTATGTGCCTTCAGCGTTGTCATGTCGCTCAAACGAATGCGCCGCATGGTTTGTCTGGGCAGGCCAAGCTCTTCCGCCAATGCATAAGCAAAATCCGCTTTACTTAACCCATCGCGAGAGCCTAGATTGAATATACCAAGCGGCCTCTGCTGCACTACGAGCTCGATCATGTTGCACAAGGTAGAGCTTGAGAGCGGGGAAAACAACACATCCTCGAACACTTGCAACGGCAGCTGCTGATGCAAGCTCTGATAAATCCAGTCACTAAAACTGACTCTCTTGGTACAACGGCTGCGTCCGAAAAAATTAGTGCGTAAAATGGACGAATTGACACTCGCTGCCGCGATTTCCGCCGCGATTTTGGAAAATGCGTAGCTGTTGCGGATAGTAACTTCAGTTTCCCGGTGCGGGCCTAAGGTGTCATAGAGTTGATCGGTTGAAATCTGTATCAAGTGGCAATCGCTAGTTTCCCGTTTGATCCAACAACATAGATTTTGGACGGTAACAACGTTAAGCAAGTAGGCGCTATGAGGATCAAGCTCACAGGTATCGACATTGGTTAATCCGACCAAGTTGATAATACAATCAGGTCGACATTGCTCCAGCATAACGGCCGTCTCGGCATAGCTGCATAGATCTGCCTGCACCTGTGCAGTGGAGTGAAATCCATGTCGTGTCACAATATAGCCGCGTGCTTCAAGCTCCGGCACTAAAGTACAGCCGAGTAGCCCGGTTGCACCGGTAACGAGTATATGGGTAGTCAAAAGTTTTTTAACAAGATAAATATATTAGATGCTACTTGGAAATACTTTATATTCTGAGCCATGTTGAATGTCAACCCGCTGTTACTGAAGCCGCGCTCTATAACGATTACGGTTCCGAAGACTACATAAGCTTTTTCAAAGCGGAGCCAGACATAACGTTATGCGCGAATTTTGAGACGATTGATATTAAATAATTTTTGTAAGTTTACTTATCGTTATCCGTAGGAAGGAGACATGGTTGAACTCTAGCCTAGACATGCTTATTTGATATCCCCGTTCTTCTTGAGCGCCTCATACATCACTTCCGCCCGCTTCCAATCTTCCGGTGTATCAATGTCCTGCACCATATGCCGTGGCAGGATATAAGCCATAGAATCAGTAGAGAAAAATATTTTCTCGCTCATATAGGTATCGGCTGAGCCCCAATAAAACTGGCCTGCATCCTGATACGCTTCTTCCAGGTCTTGAGAACGGATCATGTAATTTTGCGGTTCAAACATTTCAACCAAGCCAGTCGGCTTGACCTTGAATGCGCGCTGGATCGGAAACGGGAAAGTAGTAGCACTAAAGACATAGCCAGAAACGTTTCTATCGATCAACAATTTATAAGCATTCCGCAAAGCTTCGGCTTGAATAAACGGGGCTGTCGCATAAATACAACAGACATTGCCAACCTTGCCGATATGCTCTTGCGCCCATTCGACTGCCTGTTTGATGACAGGAACAGTAGTAGCATGATCGTTCGCCAGTTCCGCCGGACGCTCAAAAGGAGTCTGTGCTCCCCAAGCATTGGCAATCTCGCGAATTTGTTCATCATCAGTACTGACAATGATATGATCGAATAAACCACAAGCTTTTGCGGCCTCTATTGAATACGCGATTAACGGCTTGCCGCAAAAATCGCGTATATTTTTTCGCGGAATTCTCTTACTACCGCCCCTGGCAGGAATAATTGCGATATTCATTTAATTATCCTCTAACGAATAATTCAGGTATTTGCTAATTTAAGCCTCATATCCTTGCTCGATCAGGAGGCGCAATCCTTCCACGTCGAGCACCTCGGTATTAGTACCAGAGCTGTATTCAAATCCCCCAACCACCGGCACTCCTATCTCACCCAAGTTATTGCATGCAAAGTCGGGACGAGTATTGAAGACTATTGATGGCTTGATCACAAAATGATCGTGGAACGCCAGCGTCAGATGAGAATCGTCGAAAGGACACATGACTTCATGTAATTTTTCACCGGGACGAATACCGACTATTTTCATTGGTAAGCTTGGGGCCATCGCACTGGCTAACGCAACTATTGTAGCCGACGGGATCTTCGGCACAAAAATTTCCCCGCCGTGCATACGTTCAAAATTCTTGATAACAAAATCGACACCTTGCTGCAGAGTAATCCAGAAGCGAGTCATACGTTCGTCCGTAATAGGCAATTCAGTAGCTCCGTCATTAAGCAGTTTTTGAAAAAACGGAATAACCGAACCACGCGACCCCACCACATTGCCGTAGCGCACCACAGAAAATTGCGTCTTCCGCTCGCCGACCATATTATTGGCCGCGACGAATAACTTATCCGATGCCAGCTTAGTAGCACCATATAAATTAATAGGATTAGCTGCCTTGTCGGTGGAGAGCGCAATAACTTTTTCGACACCTGCCGCTAGCGCCGCCTGAATCACATTTTCCGCGCCGTAGATATTAGTTTTAATACACTCCATAGGATTGTATTCGGCCACAGGAACATGTTTCAGTGCCGCAGCGTGAATCACATAGTCGACGCCATCCATCGCTTGCTTGAGGCGCGATTGATCGCGCACGTCACCAATAAAGTAGCGCATTTGCGACGCATTAAATATCTGCGCCATATCGTACTGTTTCAGTTCGTCTCGCGAATAAATGATGACTTTTTTCGGCTGAAAGCGCGCCAGAATAGTCTTCACGAACTGCTTGCCAAATGAGCCGGTTCCGCCAGTGATGAGAATACTTTTATTGTTGAGCATCAGGTCTTCCATTCAAAATTATATAGACCAACATAAAAATGACGGCAAGACCTACCGGTCTTGCCGTCATAATCATTAAAACGACTGTTTTATAATATTATGTCATTTTGAAGCTAAAAAACCAGTCTTGGTCGGATCCTGAGCTTCTCCCAGTGACTGTCCGCCAATTGCCGCTTGCAGAGGACTGGAGGATTGGCCTGCGTTAGCAATCAAGTTTCCATTACTATCGAAGTTCTTCAACGTATCAACCAGTCCTCCTACACTAACAGCAACTGCCTGACTCTCCGCCGATGAATACGAGCTGGACATTGTCAACGAATTGGCCGGATCGCCTACTGGACCGGATTGCGAATCATCAAATGCTGCAATCGCTTGAGTTAGGTCGCTAACTTTAGTCCGCAAATCCTGATTCTTATCTGCAACAAACCAGACATCCGCCATATCATGACTCGCTCCATCGGAAGTCTCATAGCTGGAAGTCAAACCGACCAAGTTACCGTTATCCTTAATGTAAGCTTTTTCAGCATTTAGATTTAGCTTAGAGATACCTAAAGAATCAAGTGTAAACAGTTCATCGTTTTCGCTAATACCGTCAGAATTTCTGTCTACCCAAACTTTTAGTTCTTTCCACGCATCGTCTGCTTTAGTGATTGCTCCATCATGATTACTGTCCAGCTCGCTCAAAGCCGCGTAACCATCCTTCGCTTTCTCGCCGTTGGCAAGCGTTGTAGAACTTCCGAAGAGCTCGGAACCGTCATCAATTTTACCATCATGATTACGATCCAATGCTAGAAGCCCGTCTGATGAAGAAACCCATCCTGTATCGACTTTTCTGCCCGTCGCAAATAAGTCAAATGTCGTGCCTAATGAAATACTGAGTGTTTTTACACCATCGCCATTCAAATCTAAAACTACAGGGGTACCTAAATGCAAACTCGCCACTTGAGAAGTTGATAGGGCAGCAACCTGACTAGATGTTAATGCCTCAACCTGCTTAGTACTCAACGCCGCCACCTGTGAAGTGCCCAGAGCCGCAACATTGGAAGTTCCCAACGCCACAATTTGGCTAGTCTTCAACGCGAGCAGATCGGAGGTCTGCAGGACAATGGCTTGCGAGGTACCTAAAGCCACAATAGCTGCGGTGGACAAGGCTGCTACTTGCGCGCTAGCCAACGCCACAACCTGCGAAGTGGTCAATGCCGCCACCTGCGACGTGCCCAAGACCGCGATGGTTCCCGTACTAATCGCCGCCACCTGTGACGTGCCCAGAGCCGCGACATTGGAAGTTCCCAACGCCACAATCTGGCCGCTCCTCAACGCCGCCACGTCGGAGGTCTCCAGGACAATGGCTTGCGAGGTACCCAAAACCGCGATAGCTGCGGTAGACAAGGCTGCTACTTGCTTCGTGGCCAACGCCA
>NZ_RYFG02000075.1 GCF_003994235.2 Candidatus Methylobacter oryzae | reverse complement strand
GCTAAAGGCTAAAGGCTAAAGGCTAAAGGCTAAAGGCTAAAGGCTAAAGGCTAAAGGCTAAAGGCTAAAGGCTAAAGGCTAAAGGCTAAAAGGGGACGCTTACCTTTGCCTTTATCCTTTATCCTTTCGCCTTTTACCTGCTTTTCCTACAAGGCCTGTATCTTGCGTTGCTGTTCTTCAAGATTGTTTAACATCGAACGTAACTCGGCCAATTTAGCTTTTTCTTTATCGATAACTTCCGGCGGTGCTTTATCGACAAAAGCGGGGTTATTTAGCTTGCCTTCGACTCTGGGCAGGTCGTTATTGACTTTTTGGATTTCCTTTTCAAGCCGTGCCAGCTCCGCTTCTTTGTTGATCAGGCCCGCCATCGGAATCAGGATTTTCATCTCGCCGACCAAAGCAATTGCCGATTCCGGCGTGTTTTCATCGGGTCTTAACCAGGTAATCGAATTCAGCCTGCCCAGTTTTTGCAGATAAAGCCCGTTGTCGTTTAAATACTGTTGATCGTCAATTGAACCGTTCTGCAGGAATATCGGCAGCGGTTTGCTTGGCGCAATATTCATTTCGCCGCGAATACGGCGTACGCCCAGAATAAAGTTCATGACCCAATTCGTTTCGGTGACCGCGTCAGTGTCGATTTGCGCTTCATCGGCAACAGGATAGGGCTGCAACATGATAGTTTCGCCATCAGCACCGGTCAAAGGTGCGACGCGCTGCCAAATCTCTTCGGTAATAAACGGCATGATCGGATGAGCTAAACGCAAAATCGACTCCAAAACCGTCAGCAGGGTTTTACGGGTGCCGCGTTGCAATGCCGGGTCGCTCGATTGCAGGGATATTTTTGACAGCTCCAGATACCAGTCGCAGTATTCGTTCCAGGTGAACTCGTAAATGGCTTGGGCCGCCAAGTCAAAACGGTAATTGTCGATAGCGTTGGTGGTTGCCGCGGTGACTTGATGCAGACGCGAACGAATCCAGCGGTCCACTTGCGTATATTCACAGCGTGCCCCGGACAGGCCGTTATCGTGTTCTTCCGTATTCATCAGCACGAAACGCGCGGCGTTCCAGAGTTTATTGCAGAAGTTGCGATAGCCTTCGGTGCGGGCAAGGTCGAAACGAATATCCCGGCCGGTGGACGCTAGAGAAGCAAAGGTAAAACGCAACGCGTCGGTGCCGTAAGACTGAATGCCGTCGGGGAACTGCTTGCGCGTGGCCTGTTCGATTTTTTTCGCCAAATGCGGTTGCATCATGCCGGAAGTGCGTTTTTCGACCAGCGCATCCAGTTCTATGCCGTCGATGATGTCGATCGGGTCAAGTACGTTGCCTTTGGACTTGGACATCTTTTGTCCTTCGGCATCACGTACCAGGCCGTGAATGTAAACTTCTTTAAACGGTACTGCGCCCTGGAATTTCAGGCCCATCATGATCATCCGCGCGACCCAGAAGAAAATAATGTCAAAGCCGGTTACCAGTACGCTGGTCGGATAGTGTTTCGCCAGTTCCTCGGTATTTTCCGGCCAGCCCAGCGTCGAGAAAGGCCACAATGCCGATGAAAACCAAGTGTCCAGCACATCTTCATCCTGTCTAAGCGCATAGTCGGCAGGCAGATTGTGTTGGGTGCGGATTTCCTGTTCGGAGCGGCCGACGTAGGTGTTGCCTTTGTCGTCGTACCAGGCAGGGATACGGTGGCCCCACCAGATTTGCCGCGATATGCACCAATCCTGAATATTGCGCATCCATTCAAAATAGGTGTTTTTCCAGTTGTCCGGTACGAATTTGATGTCGCCGTTTTCAACTGCGGCAATTGCCGGTTCCGCCAATGGCGCGACCCTGACGTACCACTGGTCGGTCAACAGCGGCTCGATAACGCTGTTGGTACGGTCGCCGCGCGGCACCATTAATTTATGGTCGGCGATTTTTTCCAATAAACCGGCCGCATCGAGATCGGCGACGATTTGCCTGCGGGCTTCGAAGCGGTCCAAGCCGCAGTATTTAGCTGGAATCAGGTCGCCTTCGTGAGCGTCGTTGTTGCGTATCGCAGCGTCAATCGTAAATAAATTGATCAAGCCGCCATGCGGTAAATCCTGAATAACGGAATTATCGCGATGACGCGTCCACACTTCGTAATCGTTAAAATCATGAGCAGGCGTGATCTTCACGCAACCGGTACCGAATTCAGGATCGACATATTCGTCGGCAATAATCGGAATGCGGCGGCCGGTTAACGGCAGGTCGACGAATTCGCCGAGCAGGTGTTTATAGCGCTCGTCGCTCGGGTGAATCGCGACCGCCGCATCGCCGAGCATCGTTTCAGGGCGCGTCGTCGCGACAATCAGATGTCCGGTGCCGTTGGACAGCGGGTAACGCAAATGCCACATCGAACCATTTTCTTCTTCCGATAATACTTCCAGGTCGGAAACGGCGGTATGTAAAACCGGGTCCCAGTTAACCAAGCGTTTACCGCGATAAATCAGGCCCTCTTCATACAAGCGAATAAACACTTCCTGCACCGCCTCGGACATGCCTTCGTCCATCGTGAAACGTTCCCGGTTCCAGTCCAGAGAAGAACCCATGCGCCGTAATTGGCGGGTAATCGTGCCGCCCGATTCTTCCTTCCATTGCCAAACTTTTTCCAGGAATTTCTCGCGACCAAGATCATGGCGGGTAAGGCCTTCGGCATTACAGATTCGCTCAACGACCATTTGCGTGGCGATACCGGCATGGTCGGTGCCCGGCTGCCACAACGTGCTGTAGCCTTTCATGCGGTGATAGCGGGTCAGTGCATCCATGATCGTATCTTGGAACGCATGGCCCATATGTAAACTGCCGGTCACATTGGGCGGCGGGATCATGATGCAGTAGGATTCACCTTCCGGTTTGGTTGCTGCCGAGTCAGTTCCCGACTGGCTTGCGGCATATCCACCATCCCTGGCGGTCGCCGCGCCAGTTCCCGACTGGCTTGCGGCATATCCACCATCCCTGGCGGTCGCCGCGCCAGTTCCCGACTGGCCTGCGGCATACCCACCATCCCTGGCGGTAAAATAGCCTTTTTCTTCCCAGATTTGATACCAGCGTTGTTCGATTGAATGCGGGGCGTATGTTTTTTCCATGGATGTGTTTTTGTTGTCGTGAAAAATTAGCTATTTTAGCAGGATGGTAGGGAATCAGGCAGGCGGGCAAGTGCTATGCGGCATGTTTGCTTTGCGCGATTAGGCTACTGATAATTTGCACCGTCCTATCGGACTTAAATAATTCCCCTAAAAAATGCTTAAACTCTTGTTCGTTTTTTACTGTGTCGCCAAAAAAATCTTCAGTCAGAGACACTGGATATAAGTCAACAGGCTGCCTTATGGTTAGTAAAACATATTCGTACCCATTTAAAGCAGGTGCTTTTAGAATAAATCGAATGGACAACTGTCCATCAGGAGTAGGGTATGCAGTTACTTCTGCCTCAATAAGGTTAGATGTCTTTGCTCCTAATTTTGCGGCTTGTTCGCGGAGTATGAGTAAAGGTGCCTTTACAGTCGGTTCACCGGTAAGATCAGGCCATAAATCGTCATTTGAATCGGTCATGTTAGTCTCCAAAAAATTAACAGGTTAGTTGGAACAGAATAGGCAAATGGTCAGAAATGTTTTTGTCTGGAATGCCATTGTTATTTAATAGCGATAGTTCGCCAACCCTGTCTATGATTTTTAGTGTGTCGTTTTGAAACATTGGCAACACATCGGGTCTTAGCAATACTTGATCGAACGTATGCCAAAAGTAGGTGACATGCTCACTCTGAGAGTAATAATAGCTGCCGGGCGGTCCATCTGACGCATCACCCAGCAAGCTCCACATGGGATTGTAGAAAAAAGGAAAACTCCGGGTATTGACCGTCCTCTTTTGTTTCTCGGCAATTTTCCTGGCCATCGTAGCGTTAAAACCGCTAGCCGTTACCAGCCCCGTTTCAAAAGGATTCATATTCAGGTCACCCACCAATACGGTACGTTTATGGCCGATTTTTTCTTCCATCCTGATGATGTCTCTGGCTATTTCTGTTATTTCGAATGCTTGACTCTCACTCGATTGGCGAAGTTTACTGGGAAGATGCGCAACGACCAATAATAAATCGCAAGTCGTAGACGGTTTCAGGTGTCGAATCGTAAGGTGATTGGAATGAAACTGTGGCGCTATCTGCGCTTGAGCGAACTTTGAGAAAATATCAATTCTCTCGCACGTCTCTGTGTTGCAATGAAAATCAGCATTTTTTGACATGTTGAGTTCACACAGTACGTCAGCGACACTCAGTTTATTTTCGGCAAGCATTAAAACATCAATATCAAACTCGCGTACCAAACTGGACAATATATCCAGCCGCTTCGTTTGCCTCATATTCCAAAATAGAAAGGTAACCACTTATTCGGTCTCCCGTTAGACCTGAAAATCAGTCTTTGCTTGGAGTGGCAATAGTGTAACTTAACATTTTCGCCTACCAATCCTTATATGTAGTGATCTTCACGCCTGACTGCTGATATTGACGATAACGTTTCCTGCCTGCTTCTTTAGTGGTTTCGCTATTATCCAGTATTTCAAGGATGCGTCCGGTTTGCGGCCCTATGTTGGGATAACGCGAAGACAGGTTGAACACGACTTTTTGCCAGTCGCCTGGCGCGTCCAGCGAGCCGATCAAGACCGTTTTTTCGATATCCGGCGGCTCTCCGATGTAAGTCTGGTGCGGAATAAAACTGCCTGCCCTGAAAGTCCAGAGCAGGTCGTCCAGGATTCGGCTTTGTTCGTCGGAATCGGTCAGTACGTAACAAAAACTGCCGCTACGGTAAGCCTTCTCGATCAGTTTGCAGGCAAACAGGTGCCTGTCCTGTAGAGATTCCGACGGCAGTATATAAAAGCTGACTTCAACCACTTATGTTCTGTGAAGTTTGCGCCCGGCTGGTCAGGTATTGGCAGATTAGCTGCATAGGACGTCCGGTCGCGCCTTTGGTTGGGCCGGTACGCCAAGCCGTCGCGGCAATGTCCAGATGGGCCCAGCGGAATTTTTCGGCAAATCGCGACAGGAAACAGGCCGCCGTGATAGTGCCGCCATCCCGGCCGCCAACATTGGCCATGTCGGCAAAATTGGATTTAAGCTGTTCCTGGTATTCTTCCCAAATCGGCAAACGCCAAATGTTGTCGTTGGCGGTTTCGCCGGCCGCAATCAGGTCATTGCATAAAGCGTCATCGTTCCCAAGCAGGCCGCTGGCAACCCGGCCTAAAGCGACTCCGCAGGCGCCGGTCAGGGTCGCGATGTCGATCACGATCTCGGGGTTGTAGTGTTCCGCGTAGGTTAGGGTGTCGCAAAGCAGCAATCGGCCTTCGGCGTCGGTGTTTAATATTTCGATAGTTTTGCCGGACATGGTGGTCACAATATCGCCCGGCTTATTGGCGTCGCCGTCGGGCATGTTTTCCGACGACGGAATCAGGCCGATAATATTCAGCGGCAGTTGCATCTGCGCTGCGGCGAGCAATGCGCCCAAAACAGTCGCGCCGCCGCACATGTCGTATTTCATTTCATCCATGCCGGGACCCGGTTTCAGTGAAATACCGCCGGCGTCAAAGGTGAGACCCTTACCGATCAACACGATAGGCTGGGCATTTTTGATTCCGCCTTGATATTCCAAGGTAATCAATTTTGCCGGTTGGCGGCTGCCGCGCGAGACGGATAGGAATGAGCCCATGCCCAGTGCGGCCATGTCGGTTTCTTCCAGGACTTTGACGGTAAGACTGGCGTATTGTTTGCCTAGCTCAAGCGCCTGTTCGGCAAGATAGGTCGGCGTGCAGATATTGCCGGGCAAATCGGCCAAATGTTTGGTCAAAGCCATGCCTTCGGCAACCGCCTTGCCTTGCAATAATCCCGAATGCGCCAAAGCCCGCTCTGTTTCCGGGGCGAAGATGGAAATTTTTTCAATCTTGCTTTCGGTTTCTTTATCGGATTTGGTGTGAGTGAATTGATAGACCGCATCGTTAAACACTTCGATAATATGCCGTGATTTCCATTGCCAGTCTCGGCCTTCAACTTCGCATTCCGTCAGGCAGCAAACGATAGATTTTATTTGCGGTTTTTTCAGGCTGTTGATAGCGGCTAATAGCGCTTTTTTGTAGTTCTTGACGGATACGGGCTTGTTTTCGCCCAGTCCGACCAGCAAGACGCGCTCGATTTTGCTGTTTGGAATCGCATTGATTAACACAGCTTCGCCGTTTTTTCCGCTCAGGTCGCCGCGGTTGACGATGTTAGCGATGAGCCCTTCAGTGCTGTTGTTAAGGGCAGCGGCCGACGGGCTGAGTTGTTGGTCTTGATAAACACCGACAATCATACAATCGCATTGCAGTTCTTCGAGTGGCGCGGTTTCTATTGAATAGTCCATAACTTAACTCCGTTGTTTGTTAAATAGAGCAATATCTTGAGCGGGCTGGAAAATAGGGTGCTGCAAGATGGGCCGTTTAGCCGGGATTATACAATATAAATATCGGTTTTTGATGGGGGAGGTAAATTGGGTCTTATTGACTCACCACGAACGACTTGGACAGATATTTGCTCCTCGGCAACTGCTCCTGCGTTGCTCTACTACAGACCATCCATGGCCTTATGCAATATCTGCATTGACCGCTAAGGATAGTGGGAACGCCGCAAGATTGTAGGGAGCAATTGCGGCTGACTGCCAAGGATGGTGGGAATGCCGCAAGATTGCCTGGAGCAATCGCGGCTGACTGCCAAGGATGGTGGGAATGCCGCAAGATTGCCTGGAGCAATCGCGGCCACCACATCCTTGTGGGTTATGCAGGAGGTAGAATCGCGTCAGGAACAGCGATCGAGAGCAATGCAGGAGCGATTGCCGAGACACGAAGGGCACGAAGTTCTTGCTTCTCAAGCGGGACGGGGCTTGTAACCTCGTTTCTAACGTTTCTGAGGAACGTTCCGGTCGGGGCAGAATGTCCCCGGCTGTTGATTACTAAGCATTATGCGAGATAGAGTTTTCGGCGAACCTGGAAAGCGTCTGTCGGAAACGCCCGTTTTCGCTATCGCTCAAACAGGCTTGCTTGTGCCCGATGGGAGTATTCCAGTCTACTCGATCTTTTGTCCTTGCACGGCCAGCACGCCCGACCGGCCTTCGACTTGGCCCCAGACCAGCTCGTGGCAAGGCAGGATGGCGGTATCGAGTTCTTCGGCATAATCTGCCAACGTGCCGATGTCGTCGCCGGCTTGCTGCCATAGTTGCAGCAGTTTCTCCATGACCGGCAGCAGTTTCATGCCTTCCAGTTCCGCATGCAGCGTATAGACATGGCCGGCCGCCGCGGGCTTACGGCTGGCGGCGAATACGGCTTCGTGCACGTTGGCTTCGGTGATGCCGTTACGTCCGAGCAGTTCGTCCAAAGTCGGCAGCGTGGTGGGGATTTGCGGGCAGTCGAACGTCTCGCCATCCATCTGCGGGATGAACGGAGATTGACCGCGGCAGTCGCTGGCGTAGCGAAAACCCAACTGCTGTTCCAGTTGCAACGCGTGTTTGTTCAATTGCCAGCCGGCCGCGCCGTGCACTGCTGGTTGATGACCAAAAATCTTCTGAAATACATCGATGGCCGTCTGCATTTCTTTCCGGGTCCAGTCGGCGTTGCGGTTGGCGACGAAATCCTGCCAGCGGATATGGTCGTGGCAATGTATTCCGACTTCGTGCCCGGCCTGTTCGACTTCGCGCATGATGTCGCCGGCGCGCCGGCCGATATGAGGACCGGGCAGCAAGGTGCCGTAGAGCAGGGTTTTCAGTCCGTAATGGCTTACTACCGATGTGCGTTGGACTTTGCTGAAAAATCCGGGCCTGAATATCCGGCGCAACGCCCGGCCGGTATGGTCGGGGCCCAGGCTAAACAGGAATGTGGCCTTTACGCCGTAGCGTTGGTATAGCTCCAGCAACGCCGGCACGCCTTCCAGCGTACCGCGTAGCGTATCCACATCGACTTTCAGTGCGATTTTCATGCGGTCGGGTCTTGATCGATTAGTTCTCTCGCGACTGCAACCTCATGGCTGTAAGCGTCGAAAATCTTGCGCAATGCGTCCTCTACGCCGACTTCCGGCTTCCAGCCAAGGTCTTCCATCGTGTTGTTGATCCAGGGCACGCGGGTTTTAACGTCCTGGTAGCCTGAGCCGTAGTAATCGTTGGCGCTGGTGTCGATCAGTTCGACTTTGTCGGCCAGTTCGCGGTATTTGGGATGCTCTTTGGCGATTTTCAGCATCAGCTCGGCCAATTCGCGGATTGACAAGTCGTTGGCCGGGTTGCCGATGTTGTAAATATTGCCGGTCGCTTTACCGCCTTCGTTCCTGATGATGCGCACCAGCGCGTCGATACCGTCGCTGACGAAGGTAAAGCTGCGGCGTTGCTGTCCGCCGTCAACCAGTTTAATGGCTTCGCCTCTGGCGATATGTCCGAGAAATTGGGTTACGACCCGCGAGCTGCCCTCTTTCGGCGTATGGATGCTGTCAAGGCCGGGGCCGATCCAGTTGAACGGACGGAACAGCGTGTAATCAAAACCTTGTTCCTGGCCGTAAGCGCAGATCACGCGGTCCAGCAATTGTTTGGAGCAGGAGTAAATCCAGCGCGGCTTATTCAGCGGGCCTAAGACCAGGTCGGATTCGTAGGGGTGGAATTCGTCGTCCTTGCACATGCCGTAAACTTCCGAAGTGGAAGGGAACAGCACGCGTTTTCTGTATTTAACGCAGGCGCGGATAATCGGCAGGTTGGCTTCGAAATCGAGCTCGAATACCGCCAGCGGATGCGTGACATAAGTCGCAGGCGTCGCGATTGCAACCAGCGGCAGGATCACATCGCATTTTTTAATGTGGTATTCCATCCACTCATGATTAATCGTGATGTCGCCTTCGAAGAAATGGAAGCGTTCGTTTGACCGGAACGACTCGACACGGTTGGACTGCATGTCCATGCCGTAGACGTGCCAATCGGTGGTCTCGAGTATGCGCTTTGACAGGTGATGGCCGATGAAGCCATTCACGCCCAGTATGAGTACGTTCATAAGTTCCTGGTGGGTTATGTTAAAAATTGTTGCTAACTATTCAGCGCATGCTAAAAATGATTAATGGAGCACGGATGACACGGATAAGGCGGATTTACACGGATTTTTTAAAATATTTTGTGCTTTTCGTTTAATCCGTGTTCCCTTTTTCCAGCTGATCATCGTCGCTTGCAGTTGGTAATAGTTGTCCGTTATTGGCTAAGGCGTTGAATGCGGCTTGATCCAGCAATACTCCGTCACAGCTAAGTTGTTCGATACGGAAGCGCTTGTTGTCGATGCAATCGGCATAAAAATGGCCGTCCTCCCAGTAGATGCAAATTTTGCCCGGATTCACAGCCGCCTCGCCGCAGTAGAAACTTCCGAGCAGGAAAAAGCGTTTGCCGTTGTCGTCGAAAAATGCGCCCGGATAAGGCGGCGCGACGGCCCTGACCAGGTTATGGATAGTCCAGGCCGATTGCAGCCAGTCGATGCGGCCGTGCTCCGGCCGGCGGCCGCCGAAATAGCAGCCTTGAGCCAAGTCCAACGGTTTCGGTTCTATTTTGCCTGCAAGCAATAAAGGCAAACAGCGGGTCAACAGCGTTTCTGCGGCGGGCGTCAGTTTTAGGAAAACGCCGTGTGCGGTGTCGTTCGGCAAAATCGCGACCGCTTCTTGATCGATCAGCGCGCCGGCATCGGGTTTTTCGACCATTTGATGCAGACTGACGCCGGTTGCCGCTTCGCCGTGCAAAACCGCCCAATTGACCGGCGCGCGGCCCCGGTATTTCGGCAGTAACGAGCCGTGCAGGTTATAAGCGCCCCGGGGCGGAATCGCCAATAATTCCGGGCTCAACATGTGCCGGTAATAGAAGGAGAAAAACCATTGCGGGTTCAAGCCGGCAATATGCGCAATCACGTCCGCCCGGTTCGGATTGTCCGGAGTAATGACCGGAATGTTGTGTCGGTGCGCCAGTTCGGCAACGCTGCCGAACCAGATGTTTTCTTCAGGGTCATCCCGGTGGGTAACGACCAGCTTGATGTCGACGCCGGCTTGCAACAGGCATTCGATGCCGGTAACGCCGACGTTATGGTAGGCAAAAACAACGGCTGTAGGTTTCATCAATGCTGATCATCCTTGCTGTTATCAAGCATGGCTTTGATTAAATAGCGCGGACGAGAGCGGGTTTGGGAATAAATCCGGCCGATATATTCGCCCAACAGGCCGATGCCGAACAACAGAATGCCGATCAGGAAGAACATAACCGCAAACAATGTAAACACGCCGTCCGCTTCCGGCCCGACAGTCAGCCTGCGCCAGCCCAGGTAGAGCACAAACAGCAGCGACAGGATCGACACGCCGATGCCGATCAACGAAAACGCCTGTAAAGGTGCGATAGAAAATCCGGTCATCAAGTCGAAATTAAGATGGATCAGCTTCAGCAGCGAATATTTCGATTCCCCGGCCGCGCGCTCTTCGTGATCAATAACGATCTCAGTCGGGTTGCCTGCGTAAAGATAGGCCAGTGCCGGTATAAAGGTATTGGTTTCGGTCGTGGTCAGGATCGCGTCGATAATGTCGCGGTGGTAGCCTCGCATCATGCAGCCTTGATCGGTAATGCGGATGCGGGTGATTTTTTCTCGCAAACGGTTCATCGCCAACGACGCCCAATGCCGCCAGCGGCTGTCTTTGCGTTCGCGCCGGATCGTGCCGACATAATCGTAACCGGCATCCATCTGTTGCAGCAGGTTGGGGATTTCTTCCGGCGGATTCTGCAAGTCTGCGTCGAGGGTCAGGATATAGTCGCCCTTGGCTTGTTCAAAACCTGCGATTAGCGCAGCGTGCTGCCCGGCATTGGCGCGCAGGAATATCGCGCGGGTGGTGTTCGGAAACAGTTGAAACTGCTTGCGCAGTAACGCGGCCGACCGGTCGCGGCTGCCGTCATCGACAAAAATGACCTCGTAGCTGTGTTCAAGGTTTTCCAGGACCGGATAGAGTCTTTCAAACAGTAGCGGTAAAACGGCTTCTTCGTTATAAACAGGGATAACGACGGAGACGGCAGGTGTTGCAAAATTGTTCGTCATTTAGGTCAGGAAGATAGGGTTTTAAGTTTGGCGGATTCAACTCTGACGTGAAATCCTAATAATTCTGGCGCCTGTTTTGCAAAAAACGCCTCATGCGATGTTGGGGTTGCTGGCAATTATAAGGCCAACTGCTATGGTTTTTATAAGGTCATGAAATTTAATGATTTCTGTTTATTTTATAAGCGCATGAACAAGGTCTTGCCGGTGCAAAACAACCCGCTATTGGTTGTTTTGCACCAATGCTTAATATTTTATTTAGTTGCTTTCCGCCATGAAAAATCAGCTAACCAATAGCTTAATGATTTTAACGGGCTATGATTCGATAACCCGCCCAGATAGAACGAAAGGCAGGCGGTACGCGCGGCGTATTTTGTAATTCAAGCGCGATTCAGCAACGAAACTATTGCAGAACAAACCTGGTCAACATCTTTATCTTCCATGCCGGGAAATAGCGGCAGCGTCAAAGTCTGTTCGCCGATTCTTTCGGCATTGGGGAAGTCGCCGGGTTTGTAGCCGTATTGCCGATAAAGCGAGAACAAATGCATGGCCGGGTAATGGATGCCGGCAGCGATGGCTTGCTGCTTCAGCGCTTCAAGAGCCTGGTTGCGGTTCAGACCTAGCTTGTCCCAATCGAGCAAGATACAGAACATATGCCAGCTGTGGCCGTCCACATCGGCAGGCAGCACCAGCGCATCGTGCTTTGGCAGCTGTTGTAAATAACGTTGAACCAAGGCGCGGCGTTTCCGGTTAAAGCCGTCCAGTTTTTTCAATTGCACCAAGCCCAGCGCCGCGCCGACGTCGGGCATATTCATCTTGCCGCCCCAGGCCGGCACATCCATGCCGCCTTGTTGGTCCCTTTCAATGCCGTGAAAACGAATGCCCTCGATTTTTTTCAGCAATGCGGGATCGTTGAGCGCCAGCGCGCCGCCTTCAATCGTCGTGATGTTTTTGTTGGGATGGAAGCTGAAGCAGACCGGATTGCCGGAACTGCCGATCCGGCGGCCGTTATATTGCGTGCCTATCGCTTGGGCCGCATCCTCGAGAACCAGCAACTTATGCCGTTCGGCCAAGCGATAAATCGCATCCAACTCGACCGCGCGGCCGGCAAAATGGACAGGAATAATGGCTTTGGTGTTGGCCGTGATGGCCGCGGCAACAGCATCTACATCGATATTGCGGGAAACCAAGTCGACGTCGACGAATTTGGGCGCCGCGCCGCAACGCACGATAACATTGGCGCTGGCGACAAAGCTCATCGCCGGAACGATCACTTCGTCGCCCGGTCCGATGCCGTAAGCGAGCAGGACCGCTTCCAGCGCGCTGGTACCGGAATTAAATACGCGAACCTGCACACCGCCGCCGATATAGTCGGCTAATGCGGCTTCAAAAGCGGCAACCTTGGGGCCGGTCGCGAGCCATCCCGATTGCAGCACTTCTTTGATCGCTTCAAATTCTTCTGTATCGAGCGTCGGGCGAGTGAATGGAAGCATTGTTAACTCCGTGCTAAAACGTAAACGCCGAGAAGGACGATGCCTATCCCGATTATGCGGGCCGGATTCATCGACTCGCCGAATAGTTGCCATGCGGCAAGCGCATTGACGACATAACCCATCGACAGCATCGGATAAGCAATGCTGACGTCGACCCTGGACAATGCCAGTATCCAGACCAGAACGCTGATGCCGTAACAAAACAGCCCGATCCAGAGAAAAGGTTCAAAGGCCAGCTTTAAAAATGCGCTGGAGGATGAGGAAAAATTCAAGCCGATGACGCCCATTTCCTTGACGCTGGCTTTAAGCGCCAACTGCGCGATTGCATTCAGCATCACGCCGGTCAGGATAATACAGAAACTGACAATATTCATCGGCGGCCTACCGCAATATAACGGGAGTTTTCATAGATCACTTGCATAGGAATTTTCTGTTGGCTCCATTGGTCATAAGTTGTTTGATTAAGAATGCTTACCGCCTGCGCCGAGTTCAGCCAAAGCGGCAGGAAATCCGCTTCATTGAGCCATTTTTCCGGTTCCTGGTTAATGCCGAATTCCAGCTCGCCGGTATAGCCTACTAATTTAATGGTCCGGCCTAAGTAATAAGGCAGCGATTGATCGTAGCGATTAACATCGTAAACTTCAACGGCGTTGTTGCCGATGTAAGATTGAATGGCTTCCGCCATTACGCGGCTGGAGCGTAACTCGCTGATGCTTTGATAGCCCCAGGAAAGCATTTGCACGCCAAGCAGGGCGCAGAGGGAATAAACAGAGACAGCCAGGTTTTTTTTATCTTTTAACAGCAGCGCGGAAATACCGGCCGCGCCTATTAAAGAAGCCGTCGCGATAATCCAAGGTTGGAACAATGTCAGGTGCGACGCTAATTTGCCGATTTTGGCCGTTTCCTCAGCTTTCCAGACAAAGAAAATGAAGATAATGGCCGAAACGGCGATAGCGGCAATGCCGTCGGCAATAACATGCTTGCGCTTGGACATATTTTCGCCGACCAGCAGCGCCAATGCCGGAAACATCGGCAGAATATAGCCCGGCAACTTGGAATGCGAAACCGAGAAAAAGAAGAATACGAAAATCGCATAAACCCAGAAGAAGCGCGAAGGTTCAAATTTTCCGGCTTCGGCCTTCCAGGAAAAAGGCGGTTTAATTATGCCGTTCAATGCCGAGAACAGCCAAGGGATCGACCCTATTGCAAAGACGGCGAAGAAATACCAGTTGGATTTGGTCCGTCCGTGTACGTCGCTGGTAAAGCGCTCGAAATGCTCATGGATGAAAAAGAAACGAGGAAACTCCGGATTGGCATAGCTGACAGCAACGAACCAGGGCGCGGCAACCAATAAATAGACCAGCAAGCCTTTGCCTAAATGCAAATGACGCCACAGCGCCCAGTCGCGCTGCCAGATGGAATACAGGACAACCGCGGCGCCGGGCAGCACCAAACCGATAAGACCCTTGCTTAAGGTCGCCGCCGCAAGCGCAGCCCAGGCCAGCAGCATCCAGTTGCGTTCCTGTTTAGGCAAATGCCGTTCCGATTGGGCTAGCGCCAAGGCGCCGACAGCAATGAACAGCAGCGAGCTGACGCCCATGTCCAGGCTATTCGCGTGCCCCATTCCCGCGTAAAGGACGGTGCTGATTAAAAACAGAAACGCGAAATAACCGGCGCTACGGCTATAAAGCCGGCTGCCTACGTAACCCGCCCATAATGCGCCGATAAAGCCGAGACCGGAACACCATATCCTTGCGGCCGCATTGCTTTCTCCGAATATAGCCATGCTGATCGCAGTGCCCCAATATTGCAAAGGCGGTTTTTCAAAATACTTGAAGCCGTTAAGGCGCGGCGTAATCCAATTGCCGGAACTCAGCATTTCTCGAGCGATTTCGGCGTAACGCCCTTCGTCAGGCTCTATCAGGTCGCGGTATCCTAGTAAAAGAAACCATATAAATCCGGCAACAACGATTACTATTCCATTGATTCGGCATTGCCGTAGAGACGCGGGTGTCATGCTTGGGTAATCCTTTAGGGGGCTGATCTGGGTAAAAGGCCGGCAATAATAATACAATTTGCCGGTTATCTCATCCTTTATCAAAACTCTTGGCTGAAAAAACAATATAAGTCAAATGTTTATGGTGGTGCTTTGCGGCGGTGACGATTTTTCGCGCGAATCTTGCTTTCCCCAGTATTTCTAAGCTGCCTGTGCGGCAGTGAACTGGTAAAAAACTAACCGACGCCGGCTACCACTTTTCTAAGCTGCCTATACGGCAGTGAACTGTCACCGATGTTTGGGATGGTTATTGGATAATTTCTAAGCTGCCTATACGGCAGTGAACGGTAACTTGCCGCGCTTAAACACGATGAACTTTTTCTAAGCTGCCTATACGGCAGTGAACAACGGCGACAATCGGGCGAGGCCTTGCCTAGTTTTCTAAGCTGCCTATACGGCAGTGAACAGACACGTTGTTTTTTGACATGGCGCTATCATTTTCTAAGCTGCCTATACGGCAGTGAACACCAATGATACTTTTTTGCTTGTTGCGGCTTTTTTCTAAGCTGCCTATACGGCAGTGAACTAACCCTGGAACAAGAGAAAATAACTGTGCATTTTCTAAGCTGCCTATACGGCAGTGAACGTGCCGTCGTCGGTGCCGCGATAGTTTTCCCATTTCTAAGCTGCCTATACGGCAGTGAACCCCGTAAGCTCTGCTGAAAGTTCGGCGCTATCGTTTCTAAGCTGCCTATACGGCAGTGAACTGATCAACTACGACCGGCCTATCCCTGAAGATTTTCTAAGCTGCCTATACGGCAGTGAACCGAAGCAGCCCAATTCAGGATTCATGCCTTGATTTCTAAGCTGCCTATACGGCAGTGAACGGTTGATGATGTTGCCAAATGCGGTTTGTAAGTTTCTAAGCTGCCTATACGGCAGTGAACTCATATGCATGTATAATATTGAAAAAATTTGATTTCTAAGCTGCCTATACGGCAGTGAACGCTCATTAACCCGGATATCGCCATCGTCCTTATTTCTAAGCTGCCTATACGGCAGTGAACCCATCGTCAAATCGCGGCCCTTATGCTCAATATTTCTAAGCTGCCTATACGGCAGTGAACAGCTCGGCTGGACTAATCCAATCCTTGTTGACTTTCTAAGCTGCCTATACGGCAGTGAACCTGATTTTGAACCGGGATTACGATCCGGTGATTTTCTAAGCTGCCTATACGGCAGTGAACATGAAGCAAAAGAATACCTGAGGCGCCTTGAATTTCTAAGCTGCCTATACGGCAGTGAACTCTTTGTTTAATTTATAAATTATTTATGTGCTTTTCTAAGCTGCCTATACGGCAGTGAACGAATGCACACATTCCGAATCTGATTTCCTGGATTTCTAAGCTGCCTATACGGCAGTGAACCTGTCGAAACAGTGCGCATTTACCACTATATCTTTCTAAGCTGCCTATACGGCAGTGAACTTTACAAAATACTCAACCCACTGCATTGGCGATTTCTAAGCTGCCTATACGGCAGTGAACTCCATTTCCTGCCAATCACCTTGGCCAATATCTTTCTAAGCTGCCTATACGGCAGTGAACTAAGGGATAGCAGATTGGCGTATGCAGTATCATTTCTAAGCTGCCTATACGGCAGTGAACCTGGCCTCAAAAATCTTCAAAGCCAGTCGCGTTGCAGTATACAGGCGATTTAGGTTTATTTGCCCATCGCCAAAGCCATGCTACGCAACCGGCTGTTTTCTTTATATTTTTAAAGATCGGTAAAAAGATGGGTCAAAATTCGGGTACGCTGGATGCTGCACTCAAACCATAGCTGCTGAATGTCCTGCCTGACAGTTCCGCGACCACGGTTTTTTTAATCCATAAGCAAAACTCTTGGTCGCCGCTCAAACTTTTTAGATGGATAAAAGGCGTCGCTATGGTTTTATGCGGCATCGCGCTATAACGCGCCAATGCCGTATCGTAGTCCACATTGTGCCGTTTGGCATAACGTCTGGCTAAACGCTCGCTACCGGTTTTGGGCTGTTGGCGTTGATAAGTCGCGTATCCGGTGAGTTTTTCCGGCACGGGGCGAATGCCGGTGCAATGCACATAGTCGCTCAGCCGCGAAAGCCGCCGGGCGGCGTCAAATCGGCCAAGAGCCGCTTCATCGCCGGCCAAAAGCCGCAGCTTGCGGCCCAACACGCTATATTTTTCACCGGTTTCATATTCGGGAAAAGACACTCCAACCGGTATTTGCCCTTGCTCGTCTTGGGCTTCTACTAATCCGAGGTGGATTTGTTGGAAGACTTTTGACCAGAGGAAATTTATCCCGACTTCGGGATTAGGCAGTAAGGTGATTTCTAAATAAAACCTCATGGTCTAGTCCTTGCCGCTTTGTCCGAATACGCCGCCGCGCACCAAAACCGCCATCACGTAATGCTGTTGCGTTTCGTCGGCAAGGCTTTCACCTAAAGCGAATCGGTCAAACAGCGTGTAAAAATCGGCTTTGTCTTTCGGCGTGCGGTAGGCTTTGCCCAGGTTGGTGACTGAGCCGTAAGGTTCAACGGCTATCGGGCCGATATTGGCCGTTGCATAATCCGGATACCAGGTATCTATGGTGCGTATGGCGTTGCCGATTTTTTGCGAGTGCA
Source organism: Candidatus Methylobacter oryzae (assembly GCF_003994235.2). Taxonomy (GTDB): domain Bacteria; phylum Pseudomonadota; class Gammaproteobacteria; order Methylococcales; family Methylomonadaceae; genus Methylobacter_A; species Methylobacter_A oryzae. Next base: position 7,840 of record NZ_RYFG02000075.1, on the reverse strand, counting down.
TCGCGGCCACGCCGTTGACGTGATACAGGATTTTACTTTTGTCGCCTTTGCCTTTATCCAGCACCAGCTCTTCGCTCGGGTAAACTTCTTGCGCTTTGCCGACCAGGGCGTAGACATCGACGGCAATCAACAGATACGGCAATTTACCGCTAAGCGCAGCGGCGATTTTATCGGTCAGCGTTTGCAGGTCAGGATTGTTCGCTTCAAAATTGCGTAGGGAAAATTCCGCGGCGTTGAATGTTAACGGCTGGTCGTCGCCGGTATTAACAACGACTTCGATTTTTTGCGCACCCACCCGATTGCGCCACAAATAGCGGCCATTGGCGATATTAATCGCATAGCGTTTCGCCAGTTCGGTAAATCCATGTTGTTCAATATAGGCTTGAGCCACTTTCGGATAAGACTCATTAAAAGCCGCGCCGTTGCAGGCGGAGGGTTTGTCGATGCCGCCAAGAACCTTAAGGGTGAAGTTAAGATGCAACGTGTCTTGGTTTTCACCTAGCGCGCAGGCGTCGACTTTTTGCAGGTTGGCTTTTTCAACTTCGGCGTTGAGCTTTAAAGGATCGTTTTGTATTGCCGGTTTTAGGCGGTTTGAAATGGTTCCGCGCACCGATTTTTCAATCAATTTCAACGCGCTTGGTTTTGCTTGTCGGCGTTCAGCCCAATTAGTGCCGTACAGGTAACCGTCCGACGGAACCAGTTTTTTTTCAAAAGCCAATACTGTTGCGTCATTTTTAGCAGCCATTTTTTAATCTCCGATAAGGTTTGATGAGGATAGGGTTTGGCAAAGGTATAAGTTTCGTTCGGATTCAACGCGGTATTGCCAGAGCATGTCGTCCAGGTCTTTAATGCGGTAAGGCATCACAAATTCGCCCAGCGTGACCACGCTTTCGGCAAACCGGTGCGGTGTGGCGCTGTCCCGTTGATGTTTGGCGGTTCCCAGTGCGGAAATGCCCTGAAAACCGGTTGCAATCGGCACTAACCAGCCGGGTGCAAGACGCGAGCTTGTCCAGGTCACTTTGCCTTCACCCTCTTGCGTGGAGCGGTGCATGACTTTTAGGTGATCGAGCAAGGCTTCCAGCGCATCTTTGTTTTGTTCCTGCATGGCTTTAATCATTAAGTCGCGGCGCTCAATCAGCACATAGCCGAGCATTAATCTGCCCAACACTTTTTTAACGGCTTGCTCGTCGTCTTCGTCAACCGGGATGGTTTCGACCTCTTGGGCCGATAACACGTCGCCGCCGGCCAGTTTCATGCACAGCAACCGGTTATTGACCAGGGTTTCAAATTGTTCACGCTCATCGCTGTCCAGACCTTGATACTCAACCAGTAGCGATACCTCTAAATGACAGCGGGCTTCTTCGATGAACGCGGGGCGGCTGCCGTCTTTGTCTAAAGGATTGGCGGTGCCGACGATGGAATTAACAAAATCGCCTGGGCCTTTGTAAGTTTGCAAATCAAATTGATGGCAACTGACCGCTACGCCGGTTAATGTCAGGTCGCCTAAACCGTGTTGTCGGATATGGCGCTGTAGCGCATGAATCGCGCCCAGCCATGCGGTCATCGCCGGAAAGCCTATCGTGTAAGGGCTGCTCATCGCGTTGGCGTTGTGGATTTTGATATGGGGAATTAATAAAAATCGTCTCATTTGAAAAACTCCCGGTCGCTGCCGACGGCTTGTTCCACGATGCCGCGAATTTCGCGTAACTCGTGGTCGCTGAGTTTGATGTGGGTTTCTTTGAACAGGTATTCGTAGCTGTCGAGTATCCAACGGGCAAAATCGCCGACGACATCGTCCAACCAAGCGTCTTGGTTTTCGCGCTGGTCCAAGTTCGCGTCGTCCAGCCAAATGCGTTGGGCTAGCGGTAAAGATTGGTAGTGTTCCGTATTTGACCAGCCGTGTTCGCCATTTAATCTAATTCTAAAGGCGCGTTGCAGCACTTGGTCGATGATGTATTTAAGGGTGTTGGTGATGCCGTCGCGAACGTGAACGTTGTTAACGCCGCTACGGATAAGCTTGTCTAACGACTGAAAATTGTCTTTAAACTGTTTGACGCGCAAGCTGTTACTGAAAAAGTTATGGGTAGGCAGGCGAATCTGGCGCTGTTTTAGCGTGGGCGGGATGCTTGCCAGCAAATAGGCGCGCCCGGCGTTTTGACTGTTTAACACGCTGACATTCTGCGGTTGGGTGCCGCCAAAAGCGGTGACGGTTAAGTCAAAAATATCGTTGTATCCTTGCGCATGGTGTTCGTTCTTTTTGCGGCTGTCCTTGGCTTGCTTGGTTTCCTCGGCAAAGCGGATGCTGTCGATTCGGCTTTTAACTTGGGTCAACAAACCGGAAGGCGTTAACAGCGAAAGCAAGTGGTAGGCGTCGTTTACCGGGAAATAAACCTGTTTGACCAGATGATCGGTTCTGTTTGAATCATCCAACTGCTTAATGCTGGTCAGGCCTTGTTTTAGGCTCTCGTAGCTTGCCGTCGGCACAGTAAAGAAGGGTTTAATCGTTGCGCTGTCTTGCTCTAAGTGGCTTAAGACGGTTTTGCCGTCATCCAGTTGCAGGCTGAGGAATTTATAGACATCCATCGCCGCCGCATTGCCGAAAACATCCAGTTCGTATTCGACATTGCCGCTACGCAAATAGCCGTCGTTAGCGGATTGGCTTTGGGCAATAACCGAAGAGGTTTTTGCGCTGGGATGGCTGAACTTGCCGGGATGGCTGACCATCGTGAGCTGAGCGGCCCGTCTGGCGGCATCGGGCAACCAATTGGCCGGGGCGAATTTTTCGCTCGCTTCTTGCTGGAGTTGGGCTTGCTCTTCATCCGACAGTGAAGGTTTTAGTCTGGCTTTGAGCCAAGACGCTTTTCGTTCGGCGAAAAAATCAGGGATGTTTTGATTCATAGGTAGCCTCCTGTATGTGTTGACTAGAGGCTATTTTATGGCGAATAAAATTATTGTCAACCGTAATATTTGTATTAAAAAATATTAGCAATTTGCTTACAAGTAAATGTTTAGCTAGAATCCATCCTACATCGAATAGATGGCTTAGAAAGTAATGTTTGTATTTTGTATTTCACTGCCGAACAGGCAGCTTGTTTAGTTCCCACGGACTCCGTGGGAACTAAACAAAAGAAGCTTCACGAGTCGGGAAGCTAAAGCTTCCAAGACTGCATTCCCAAGCTGGCGCTTGGGAACGAACGTACCGGTATAAAACGTTTTGCCTTCATCTAATTGCAGTCACCCCTTTCGTGGAAACAAACCAAACTGATCCGAGTAAAAAAAGCCTTGGTTTTTGTTTTCTAAAAAGATCACTTCTCCATAACGTTTGGATTTCTTTCTCATAACCCCTTCTTCCGAACTTTCCTCGGCATCACTATCAAGAAGCCGACGAAGAGCAACTTCGTAGTCCCTTTCCAGCCATAACTTTGATTTCACTTCATCTGTTAACGGCGGCGCGATTTTGATGTTCTGTCTTTCTCCAAACGGAATAAACTCGCCGCGCTCAGTCTTTTCGCAAAACACCGCCTTATCGTCTTGCCAAACCAAATACAACGTAATATCCGGGCTGCCGTCGCGAAACCGGTTCAACTGTTGCGGCAAGGCCGTTAGCCACCAACATTCCGTCAGCCATGCCTGTAAACACTGCGGGCCTTTCTCGCTGTATTGGGTCAAGCTGTTATGCATGGCCTGATGCTCAAGATCTACCAATTGCTGCTTGGGGCGCAAGGTTTCCGGTTGTTGAATACGGGGAGCGGCATTGATCCCTGCCTTTAAAACAGTTTCATCGACTAATTGAGTCAGGTCGTGGGAAGTCAGTTTCAGGCTTTTTAAGTTCTCGTACCCTGGACGGCAATAGGCCGGCTTGCCGTCTTTGCGCAAGGCTTTGAGGTTATATTGCATGACGGCAATATTCGGCTGCTCGACACCGGCTTGCCGATGCCGCCGGACGCGCCCCGATAACTGGATGATTGAACGGTAAGAGGACGGTTCGACGATTGCCCAATCGAAATCATGATCCCGGCCGACTTCTTCGACCGGCGTTGCCACCAGGATAAACAAGACATGGCTCGTATCTGTAGTATCCAGGTGCTTTCTAATAATGGGGTTACTAAACGCCGCAGGCATTTCGCCCGGCTGTTCTTTGCGTTTTAGCACTTGATCCAAATGTTGTTCCTGTTCGTGGCGGAGTAACAGCACTTGGCGGCTGTGGTAGGCCATGATTTTAGGAGTGAAATCGGCATCCCAATCGGTTTGTAACAGGTATTGGCTTAATTCGATGCAGGGCGGAATATTCGCCATGCGTACCAAGCCGAACGACACTTTTTTGCCGGTTCCGCCGTCAACGGTATGGTGCTGTTGGTGTAGCCGGCTTGCGGTTTGTTTGATTCTGTCGAAATACTGTTGCCGGACTGATTCTTGGCGGGCTGCATCGCTAAACAAATCATCGCAAGGCACAATATAAGCCTTCCGCCTGATGACTTGCTTGTGGAGATTGCCTACCCGTTTGCCGATAAATTGCCGGTGAACGGTTTGGTACTGCCGGCAGCGGGCTAATGAATCGTTTTTATCGAGGCTTTGAACCAGGCTGCCGAATTCATCGATCCAGGCGCAGGCTATGTGCTGATGGGCTTGCTTAAAATGGCTGTGCAAACTCCAGCCTTCTTGGTAGGCATTAAAAAAACCTTCCGCCAGGGCGGGCGGTATCGTTGCCGAGGAAATCATTACTTTGCGTCCCAGCATTCCGGCTAAGTGAATTAAGCGCCCGATGGCGATCAAGTCTTTGCCGTCAAAATCATCGACTTCGTCAATGACTAAATCGGAAGACAGCAATCTGAGACAAGGCAAGATATATTTACCGCCCCGTGTCGTTTCTGTGGCGGCAATAATGTGGTCAATGGTGCAAGCCAAAACCGGTTTGTATAAAAACGCTTTGTGTTTGTCGGCGAGTTTGGGGTTGTATTTGGGGATAACGGCGTCCAGAAAATCAGCGATAGGGGCGTTTGCGTAATCCAAGTCTTCATCCAGCAGTATTTCCAACGATTCCGAACCTGAGTCTTCGTAGCTGGGTTGTTCGTCGGTTTGTTTGGCTTTTTCGTGTAGTTCCTTGACTGCGGACGAACCGATTAACACGGCCAGTTCATCGCTTTTTAAACCGATCCGGTCGCGGTATTCGTCTCCTGTTTGCAAGGTCAGGGTGCGTAAGCCAAGGGCCAGGATGTAACGCAGGCTTTCGCCGTCGTCGGATAAGGCCCGCATGATTTTGGCGTTGGCAATGGTTTTGCCGCAGCCGGTGCTGGCCATGTTGACTATAAACCAGCCATAACCTTTGTCGTTAAACGGTTCGTGTTGTTTTTTGAAGCGGCTGAGGTTTTCAACTGCTTTGTCCTGCCATTCGAAGCCTTTCGGGCTTTTTTGTTTCAAGCTTTTGATGTCGTAAGCCGTCTCCATTTCGGACGTGAAGCGGGACAGGGTTTGGCTTATTTTCAAAGCATGGTCGCTGACATGAACCAAATGTTCATCGAGTTTTTGTTTTAATTCCTGCTTGTCGGTGTTGGCGTACAGGGTGATCGCGCTGTTCCAGCTTGGGTCGGCAGCACAGGATGAATAGTAATGGTCGCCTAACATCAAACAAAGCCGGGCGTGGTGCAACAGCAATCGGTAAGCGCCATTTTCAAGGAGTTGCTGTATTTGCGCTTGGGCTTGCAGCAGCTTGGCGGACCATTTTTTTATTTGCTTTAGCCAAGGCGCCGACTGGCTGAGCAAGCCTTCCGGAAACTCGAAACAGGCTTTTAAGCGGTCTTGATAATCTGCGTCATTAATTCCGTTTTGATAGCCCCAATTGGCGTCGATGCTTTTGAATATCCGCGGCAAACTTTCTCTTTTTTGATCGCATTCCTGCTTGGGATCGTTGCGGGAAGGTAAGCGATGGTGAGTCATAATCAACCAACCTACCAATTGGGCAACCGGCGGCAAATCGGCTAATGGATTTTTGGATTGGTTTACAACCGAAGCTTTTAACGCTTGTTCGTCAATATTGCCGTCAATAAGTAGTTTTAGCCAGCCTGCATCGGAATTGCCCGACTGTTGCACCAGCGCATTTAACAATAAGCACGAAATCCATTCATGGCGTAAAGGGTCGCCTTGCTTGGTGTGTTTTTTAAGTTTGTTTTGAAACAGCGCAGTGGCTTTTCCCCAGTCATGAAGCAATGCAGCCAAGGCGGCCAGCGCTTTAATCAACGGCAAGTAAGTCCAATTATTTTCATACCGGCTGTTCATGAGGTTTTTGTGCGTACTATTCACCGGCACAATTCCTTCCGCATTAAATCGCCTGCGATTCCCCACTATCCAAACCAGCTCGCTCCGGCTCCTGGAGCGCAGCCAATGGCAGGCGACAGCAGTATTTTTGGTAGCGGTTTTACGCAACAGGGTTTTCACGGCAATCAAACCGTCTTCGGTGATGACGGTTTGCCAGGTATTGTCGCCGATGCGGTTGGCAAAGGCGTCCAGTACGCGGCGGGTGCGGCTAAGGGCTTTTTTCTCGCATTGGCTGACAAAGGTGACCATCATGACTATTTTCCCTCTTCAGAAGGATGAGGAGGATTTTCTAACGCGGCTTGTTTGACTTGCTCAAACATAAAATCCAGTGCTTTATGCTCGGTGAATTTTTGCAGGATTTGCTGGCGGAATTCCTGTTCGGTGGCTTTTTCCTTGGCGCTGATAAAGGCCCAGGGCAGGACAATCGCATCCTTGATCAAGTCGGCAACATCGAATACCAAGGCGCCGCGACGGGTTTTGCCGTGCATGACAGCGAAACCGTGCGGTATACCCAGCACCCAAAGCGTGGTGGCGGCTAGGCCGTAGGCTAAATAGTTGCCGTGGTTTAAAAAGCCGTTGGCAAGGTCTGAGGCTTCGCGTTCGCGGACAAAGTCGCCCAGTTGCGCGGCTTTGGCGGCGTAGCGGTATAGTTGTTTGGTGAGCAGGGCTTCGCGCTGCAACAGGTCGCCGACTTTTGCGGCGTTTTGGATCTGAGAGGCATAGCCACTTAAGGCGGAGCTAATTTCAAGGTCAGTCGCTAGAAAATTCTCGGCTTTTAGGTCGCGGTCTTTTTCCCAGGTGCGTTGCAGATAGCCGACCCGTGCTTGCTGGAAGGTTTTTGCTACAGTGAGCCGTTTGGCCTCATCGAACCAGAAGCCCAGCCAAGCTTGCATGTATTCGGTGGAGCGGTATTCGCTTTGCGGGGTGAGCCATTCGATTTCGCTGCCGGAAAACAGCGGTGACCCGCCACCACCGCAAAAACCGACCAAAACCCCGGCGCTGGCCAGCATTCGCATGGCGGCTTGGGTGATCGAGGTGCCTGTGCCCAGTAAGATGACCGTGGTATTGGCAATGGGGATGTTCCAGTAGTAGTTTTCTTCTTTGGCCTCTGTCAAATAGAGTACGCGGCCATCTTTCTGCATGACCCGGCATTTTTCCAGATAGTAGATGTTGGCGCGTTTGGAATGCAGTATGGCTTTTAAATCCGACAATTGATCCATGAACTATTTTTCCCCTTAAAATTACGTGTCTATACGCAACTATATAGGAGTCGTACATTGGCGACTACCTGAAATTCAGGCGGAAAGCGGCTTGCAATATTTACCGGCGGCCAGCTTTTAATGGGTACGGAGAGCGTAACGCTGAAAGGCACGAAAAATATCAGCCGTAGATTGGCCGCTTGCAGCCGGTTAGACCTTCCAGGTTTTTACTGGAGCTGCTCCCGGCAGCTCCAGCACTTCTGACCTCCATGGATGGAGGAAATGCCGAGGACTGCCGGGAGCAGTCTCGGTCGCCATCCATGGCAGTC
>NZ_RYFG02000074.1 GCF_003994235.2 Candidatus Methylobacter oryzae | reverse complement strand
CCGCAGGGTGCATGGCAGGGATTGCCATCATGACAAATCCGTCGGGAGCGGATTTGCACTTGCCCGCAGGGTGCATGGCAGGGATTGCCATGCATGAAATGTCGCTCTGCGAAAGTATTTTGCAAGTCTTGGAACAACAGGCCGAAGTTCAGCAATACAATAAAGTTAAAACAGTCTGGCTGGAAATCGGTGCGTTATCCAATGTCGAGATTGACGCGTTACGTTTCAGTTTCGATGTGGTCGTACAAGGTTCGATAGCCGACCATGCCCAACTTGAAATTATCGAAGTACCGGGCCAAGCCTGGTGCATGCAGTGCAGCCGCAACGTGGTTGTGCAGCAGTTATACGATCTATGCCCGCACTGCGGCAGCCATCAATTACAGGTCAACAGCGGAGATCAAATGCGAATCAAAGAACTGGAGGTAGAATAATGTGCGGCGTATGCGGCTGCGGCGAGGGCCATTCCCACTCGCACGATCACGATCATGACCACGAACATACTCACGGTCACCACCATCACGACGACCATGACCATCATCACGGACACGAAGCCGCGCACTCCCATGCGCCGGATTTGAGCCCAAAACGGATGGTGCAAATCGAGCAGGATATTCTGGCCAAGAATAACCGCTATGCCGCCGAAAACCGCCATTATTTTAGCGAACACGGCATGCTGGTGTTGAACCTGGTGTCCAGCCCCGGCTCCGGTAAAACCACATTGCTGACCGAAACCATCGCCCGGCTGAAAGACGAACTCGACATTGCGGTCATCGAAGGCGACCAGCAAACCGCCAACGATGCCGAACGCATCCGCGCCACCGGCGTACCGGCCTTGCAAATCAATACCGGCAAAGGCTGCCATCTCGATGCGCATCGCGTCGGCCATGCGTTGGAAACTCTGCAACCGAAAGACCGTAGCCTGCTATTTATCGAGAACGTCGGCAATCTGGTTTGTCCTTCGGCGTTCGACCTCGGCGAAGCGCATAAGGTGGTGATTTTGTCGGTCACCGAAGGCGAGGATAAACCGATTAAATACCCGGACATGTTCCATGCCGCCGATTTAATGATTTTGAACAAGACCGACCTGTTGCCGTATCTGGATTTCGACAGCGAGCAATGCATTCAATATGCAAAACAAGTCAATCCTCGCATCAAGATATTGTCGTTGTCGGCCAAAACCGGCGAAGGTATGGACAGCTGGCTGCGCTGGCTGAAGGCCGAATTGGAGTTGCAGCGTATTGATTATGCGTAGCGCCCTACAATTACTCAGTAGCTAGGAAAATAGAACACGGATGACACGGATAAAATCCGTTTAAATCCGTCCTAATCCTTGTCATCTGTGTGCCATTATTTTCAAACCTAACGCCCGCATTTAAAAACCTTATCACAATAGAAACAAAACTATGTGTCTAGCTCTCCCCGCCAAAATCGTCGCGATCGATCCCGCCAACAATATGGCAACCGCATCGGTCGATAATGTCAAAGTCGAAGTGTCGTTGGCATTGGTCGACGATGTCGCGCTCGGCGATTACGTTCTGGTCCATGTCGGTTATGCGCTGAATAAAATCGACGAGCACGAAGCTTTAAAAACCCTGGCTTTGTTTGCGGAAGCCGGTTTAACGTCAAACGTATGAAATATATCAGTGAATTCAGGCAGCAAGACTTAGCCCAACAACTGGCCAAGGCGATTGCGCAAACTGTCGATCCCAACCGTCATTACCGGCTGATGGAGTTTTGCGGCGGCCATACCCATGCGATTTTCCGCTACGGCGTTCAGGATTTGATGCCCGCGAATGTCGAATTTATCCACGGTCCCGGCTGTCCGGTCTGCGTATTGCCGACCGGCCGTATCGACAATGCGATACAGCTTGCCGAGCGGCCCGAGGTAATCCTTTGTACTTATGCGGATTTAATTCGGGTTCCTGCTACCGGACGCAATAGCCTGCTGAAAGCGAAGGCAGGCGGCAGCGATATTCGGATGGTTTATTCGACGCAAGATGCGCTGAAAATCGCCAGGGAAAATCCCGACAAACAGGTCGTGTTTTTCGCAATCGGTTTTGAAACCACGACGCCGCCGACCGCCGTTGCGATCAAGCAAGCCCAGGCTGAGGGGCTGACTAATTTTACGGTGTTTTGCAACCACGTACTGACGCCCGCCGCGATGCAGGCGATACTGGATGCGCCGCAGCCGGTCGCTATCGATGCTTTTCTCGGGCCTTCACACGTCAGCACTGTGATCGGCAGCCAACCTTATGAAATATTCGCCGAACGTTATAACAAATCGATAGTCATCGCCGGTTTCGAGCCGCTGGATGTGATGCAGTCGGCGTTGATGCTGATCCGCCAGCTTAACGAAGGCCGTCATGAAGTAGAGAACGAATACAGTCGTGCCGTGACCCGTGAAGGCAACCAAAAAGCGCAAGCATTGGTTCGGGAAGTGTTCGAGCTGAGGCCGCAATTTGAATGGCGCGGCTTGGGCTTGATTCCCGACAGCGCGTTAAAGCTTAAAGCCGATTATGCCGATTTCGATGCCGAACGCCGCTTCGACATGCCCGCAATCCAAGCGTCCGACGTCAAAGGCTGCGAATGCCCGGCTATTTTGCGCGGCGCTAAAAAACCGCAAGATTGCAAATTGCTGGGCACGGTTTGCACGCCGGAGAATCCGATGGGGTCTTGTATGGTGTCGTCGGAAGGGGCCTGTGCGGCTTATTGGTCTTATGGGCGGGTGCGGGGTTGAGCCGCTACCGCGACACATTTAACGGCGTACCTTTTTAAGGTAAGGTTCTGACTTATTTCATTGAATGGAGTTTATCCCCATGCAAGCCATCGAATTAGAAGCGACCATAACAGAGTCACACGAAATACATTTACAATTGCCCGACAACATCAAAGCTTCAAAAGCAAAAGTAATTGTTATGTATGATGAAGCGGCAACACCCGTTACTAAAAAGCGAGTTTTCGGACAATACCGGGACAAGATAACCATTGCCGAAACATTCGACGATGAATTGCCGGTAAGTTTTTGGTTGGGCGATAAAACATGAACCTGTTGTTGGATACCCACGTATTCCTATGGCTAAATCAACAGCCCGAGAAACTTTCAGAGACCGTTTTGGCTTTATGCGAAGACAGCAAAAACACACTGTATCTAAGTCATGTATCGCCTTGGGAAATACAAATAAAAAGCAAATTGGGTAAGCTGAATTTGCAGAGTCCGTTACAAGAAATGATAACGGCACAACAACAGGATAACGGCTTGAAACTCTTGCCCATTACGTTACAGCATATTTATACCTTGGCCGATTTAGAAAATTATCATCAAGATCCTTTTGACCGTTTGCTTATTGCTCAAGCTACTGTCGAATCAATGCCTTTGGTTACAGTGGATAGCAAAATAATGCGTTATCCTATTGTTACGATTAAATAGTGCGGTCATCAGCCATTCAAAGGGGGCCATGATAGCGGCCAATCAGGATAAAGAGAGACGGTAAAGTATTTATGGATCAAACCAATGCCTAAAATCACCCGATTATCGCAATTAGATTTAAACCAGTCCTACAGTTATGCCGATTACTTAACTTGGCAATTGGATGAAACCATTGAATTGATTAAAGGCAAAATCATGTTGATGTCGCCTGCGCCGAACGTGAAGCATCAAGACATTTCGGCGAATTTAACGACATTGCTGCATATTTTTTTCAAACATAAAAAATGCCGCGTTTATGCCGCACTATTCGACGTGCGCCTATACGACCGCAAAAAATCCGTTTTAGCCAATCAAGACATTCATACCGTTGTCCAGCCCGATTTGAGCGTTATTTGCAATCCCGACGTATTGGACGAACAAGGCTGCAACGGCGCACCCGACTGGATTATCGAGATTTTATCCAAAGGCAATTCCAAGCGGGAGATGCAAATCAAATACGAGCTTTACCAAGAAAGCGGAGTGCAGGAATACTGGATTGTTTATCCGAATGATCAAGCCATTCATCAATTTGTTCTGGACGACAACGGGCGCTACCAACTAAAGCACATGTACACGGATGACGACACCGCCACTGCGCATTTATTCCCCGAATTAGCGGTTGACCTGACCGAAGTATTCGAAACCTGGCAAAAATAAAACATCGTTTATCAACTATTGAAAGCCGGCATCCACTGAGCCGTTACCTAAAATCATTTTCATGCCAAATCCTTACACAACAAAACTAAATCTAAAAACCGGCAAAGTCGACCTAAGCCACGGCGGCGGCGGACGGGCGATGGCCCAGTTGATCGACGAATTATTCATCAAGCATTTCGACAACGACCTGCTGCGCCAACATAACGACCAGGCCCTGTTTAACGTTCCGGCTGGACGGCTGGCGATCAGTACCGACAGTTATGTGATTTCGCCGCTGTTTTTTCCGGGCGGCGATATAGGATCACTGGCGGTGCACGGTACCGTCAACGATGTGGCGATGTCCGGCGCGAAGCCGCTTTATTTATCGGCAGGCTTCATCCTCGAAGAAGGCTTGCCGCTGGCCGACCTGGAACAAATCGTTATCAGCATGGCGGACGCGGCCAAACGCGCCGGTACGCCGATTGTTACCGGTGATACCAAGGTGCTCGAGCGCGGCAAGGGCGACGGCGTTTTCATCAATACGACCGGCGTCGGCATCGTGCCGGAGGGCGTGGCTATTTCCGGCAACCGTGCGCAACCGGGCTGTGCCATCCTGGTCAGCGGTTCGATAGGCGATCACGGCGTTGCGATCATGGCCGGGCGCGAAAACCTGCAATTCGAAACGACGATTGTTTCCGATTCCGCCGCGCTAAACGGCTTGGTCGCCGACATGGTCGCCGCCGCGCCTGCCGATATTCATTGTTTGCGTGACCCGACCCGCGGCGGATTGGCAACGGCGTTGAACGAATTGGCGCAACAATCCGGCGTCGGCATCGTTATCGACGAGACGCAAGTTCCTATTAAATCCGAGGTTAAAGCCGCTTGCGAAATTCTGGGGCTAGACCCGCTGTATGTCGCCAACGAAGGCAAGCTGGTTTGCATCTGCGCGGCCGATGCGGCCGAGCGTCTGCTGGCAGTCATGAGGCAACATCCATTGGGCCGCGATGCGGCGATCATCGGCGAAGTGATTGCCGACGATCACCATTTCGTGCAAATGACCACCGCATTCGGCGGTCGGCGCATCGTCGACTGGCCGGTTGGCGAGCAGCTGCCGCGCATCTGTTGATGTCCGGCAGGGCGATTCGGGTTCGAGGCGTAGTGCAGGGCGTCGGTTTCAGGCCGACGATCTGGCGCATCGCTCAGCAGTACCGATTAAGCGGCGAAGTCTGGAACGACGGCGAAGGCGTGATGATTCATGCTTTCGGCCGCGATCCAGACCTTGAAGATTTCATCCGGCAAATCCCTTTGCAATTGCCGCCGCTGGCCCGCTTGGACAGTCTGGACGTGCAAATACTGGATCAATTGCCGGACAGCAATGGATTTCGTATTGCCGCCAGCCGGCAAAACGGCGTTGAAACGCCGATTGCGGCCGATGCGGCGACTTGCCCGGATTGTCTGGCCGACATAGCCGATCCCGGCAATCGCCGTTACCGCTATCCATTCACCAATTGCACGCACTGCGGGCCGCGTTTGTCGATTATCCGGCGCGTGCCTTACGACCGCTGCCATACCAGCATGGCCGAATTTGCGATGTGTCCGCAATGCCAACAAGAATATGACGATCCCGCCGACCGCCGTTTCCATGCCCAAGCCAATTGTTGTTCCTATTGCGGGCCGAAGCTTTGGCTGGAAGATAGGCACGGCCAAACGCTGGATAGTGACGATACGCTCAAACAAACCGCCGAACTGATCCGTCAAGGCTTTATTGTCGCAATCAAAGGTCTGGGCGGTTTTCATTTGGCTTGCGACGCGACCAATGCAGATGCAGTCAACCGGCTGCGCGAGCGCAAACGCCGCTATGCGAAGCCGTTTGCGTTGATGGCTAGGAATATCGAAACCATTGCCCGCTATGCAATTCTAAGCGGACAGGAAAAGCAGGCGTTAAGCGACAAAGCCGCGCCGATTGTGCTGTTGGCTGCGCAGGGCGAGAAGGTTGCCTCAGGCGTTGCGCCGGACGATCGCAAACTCGGCTTCATGCTGCCTTACACGCCGCTGCATACGCTGTTATTGCAGGATTTGAACGCGCCCATCGTGCTGACTTCCGGCAATATCAGCGACGAGCCGCAATGTATCGATAACGATGAGGTGCGGGAAAAGCTGAAAGACATTGCCGATTATCTGTTGCTGCATGACAGGGCCATCGTCAACCGGCTCGATGATTCGGTCGTGCGCTTGATGGCCGGCGACATGCGCTTGTTGCGCCGGGCGCGCGGCTATAGTCCCGAGGCGCTGGCATTGCCGCCCGGTTTCGAGCAAACCGGTCATATTTTGGCGATGGGCGCGGAGCTTAAGAACAGTTTCTGTTTGCTGAAAAACGGCCAAGCCATCGTAAGCCAGCATATCGGCGACCTGGAAAACGCAGCTGTCCAGGCCGATTACCGCAGTGCGATCGAACTGTACAAGCAATTGTATGATTTCAGCCCCCAGTGCATTGCGGTCGATCATCATCCTGGCTATTTATCGACGCAATACGGCCAAACGCTGGCCGCACCGGTTGAGCCGGTGCAGCATCATCACGCCCATTTGGCGGCCTGCCTGGCCGAGCACGGCGTCGCGTTGAATGCGCCGCCGGTGCTGGCGGCGATTTTCGACGGCTTAGGCTTCGGCGATGACGGCGGTTTGTGGGGCAGCGAGTTTTTGCTCGGCGATTATAAGGGCTACACCCGGCTCGGCCATTTCCAGGCTGTCGCGTTGCCCGGCGGCACGCAGGCGATGCGCGAGCCGTGGCGCAATGCTTACGCGCAACTATTGCATTATTTCGACTGGCAAACGCTGCAACAGGATTATGCCGATTTGGACATCGTCAAGTTATTGGTAAGCAAGCCGCTGGCAATGCTGGAGACGATGATTTCCAGGAACCTGAACTCGCCGCCCGGCACGTCTTGCGGGCGTTGGTTCGACGCTTTCGCCGCCGCGCTTGGCCTGTATGGCGAACAAGTTCATTATGAAGGCCAGGCCGCGATTGCGCTGGAAACCCTGGCTACGCCGGTATTTTCGGACCAGCAAGCGTACCCGCAAGCTTGGGCAATCGATCGGAGCGGAGAGTTGCCGGTAATTCATTGGCAAGGATTATG
Organism: Candidatus Methylobacter oryzae; assembly: GCF_003994235.2. Classification (GTDB taxonomy): domain Bacteria; phylum Pseudomonadota; class Gammaproteobacteria; order Methylococcales; family Methylomonadaceae; genus Methylobacter_A; species Methylobacter_A oryzae. The sequence goes on along the minus strand of NZ_RYFG02000074.1, from coordinate 14,440 downwards.
GCAGGCGGTATTGGCCGATCTTAAGCGCGGCGTCGATAAAGCCGTTATTGCCGCCCGCATTCATCATAGTTTGAGCGCCGCGGCAGCCGGGCTTTTGCACGACCTAAGCCGTCAAAGCGGTATCGATACCATCGTGCTCAGCGGCGGCGTATTTCAAAACCGCTTGCTGCTGGAAGCCGCGAGCGGGCAATTAGCGCAACGCGGTAAAACCGTGCTGTCGCCGCAACGCTATCCGGCTAACGACGGCGGTTTGGCGTTGGGCCAAGCGGTGATTGCTGCCGCGCGGGGTTTGAAATAAAACGATGGAACACGGATCTGGCGGATAAGCACGGATTAATTAAAGAGTAATAACAAAAAGTCCGCGTTAATCCGTCTAATCTGTGTCATCCGCGTTCTATTTGTTTTTCAACTGATCGGCTATTTGACCGACATGCACTTAGACTCCCAACGCCAAGCGTGCTCCACTATCGTATCCAAATCCGCATAAGCGGGCTGCCAACCCAACTGTTGTTTGATCTTATCGGCATTGGCGACCAAGCGGGCAGGGTCGCCTGCGCGGCGTTGGCCTTCCTGTACGGGGATGATCTTGCCGCTGATTCGCCTGGCCGCCTGGATCACGTTCTCGACCGAATAGCCGTTGCCGTTGCCCAAATTGAACGCGGCGCTTTCCCCGCCTGATTGTAAATGTTGCAAGGCCAGCCAGTGCGCTTCGGCCAAATCGAGAATATGGATGTAATCGCGAATGCAGGTGCCGTCCGGCGTGTCGTAATCGCGCCCGAATACGGTAATGTGCGGACGGCGGCCGGAAGCGGCTTGCAGCACGAGCGGGATCAGGTGCGTTTCGGGATCGTGGCGCTCGCCAAGCAAGGCCTCGGGATGCGCGCCGGCGGCATTGAAATAACGCAAGCACACGGATTTGAAACCGTAGGCATGATCGTAATCGGCCAAGGCTTGCTCAACCATCAGCTTGCTCCAACCGTAGGGGTTAATCGGCCGTTTCGGATGCGCTTCGTCGATAGGCGAATAGTCCGGCTCGCCGAAAATCGCGGCGGTCGACGAAAAAATAAATTTATCGACCCCGTAAGTCCGCATCGCGTTGAGCAGGTTCAGCGTGTTGGCAAAGTTGTTTTGGTAATACTTGGCCGGAGCTTGCACCGATTCGCCGACCTGGATGAACGACGCAAAGTGCATGACGGCATCGAATGGGTGTTCGCTGAACACTTTATCGAGTATTCGCGAGTCGCCAATATCGCCATGTACGAATTGGCCGTGCAGTATGGCGTCGGGGTAGCCGCTGGAAAAATTATCGAGCGTAACCACGTCGACGCCTTTTTGGCCGAGCAGCCAAACCATATGGGAGCCGATATAGCCGGCGCCGCCGACGACCAGCACAGTTTTAACAGATGTCATAGCGTACCTGGAGATAGTGATATTGAGTTGCAACTATGGGAATTTTAAGCCGGAGCCGATTTTTAAAACCACTCTAAACGATACAAATCGGGACGTCTATTAGCAAGATTACGGGCTGCGCCGCGGGTACGGACTTGTTTTAATAAATCCAGGTTCACGTCGGCAATTAAGGTCATTTCCGTGTTCGGGGTTGCTTCGGCTAATATCGCATCGTGCGGAAACGAAAAATCGCTGGGACTGAATATGGCCGCTTGCGCGTATTGAATGTCCATGTTTTCGGCGTGGGGCAGGTTGCCGACGCTGCCGGTAATTGCGACAAAACATTCGTTTTCAATTGCGCGGGCATGGGAGCAATAACGCACGCGCTGATAGGCGTTCTTGGTATCGGTCCAGAACGGTACGAAAATGATCTGCGCGCCCTGCATCGTTGCCAGCCGGGCAAGCTCCGGAAACTCCGAATCGTAACAGACCAGCACCGCGATTTTGCCGCAATCGGTATCGAATACTTTCAACGCATCGCCGCCTTTAACGCCCCAGCAGGTGACTTCGTCGATCGTGGCATGGATTTTATATTGGGCTTCGAAAGTACCGTCCCGCCTGAGCAGCCACGACACATTGTAGAGCTCGTGATTGCTGTATTCGGGCATCGAGCCGGCAATGATATTGATGTTGTAAGACATCGCCATCGCCAACAGGCCGTTGCGAATTTCACTGGTAAAGCCGGCCAATGCGCGGATCGCATCGGGAGGACTTTTCTCGTTGAACAAGCCCATCAGCGGCGCGCTCATGTACTCCGGAAACAGCACGAAGTCGGCATGGTAACCGGCGACTGCGTCGATAAAAAACTCGGCATGCTTCAGCAATTCGTCGACGCTGGTCAACGTGCGCATCTGCCATTGCACAACGCCGAGGCGGATAACGCTTTTGGAGCCGCCGATTGACGGCGCTTTTTCGACGTAATCGAGATTGACCCATTCAAGCAGTGTCGCATAGCCTTTCGATTCGGCGTCGACAGGAAGGTAGCCTGTCAACACCTTGCGCACGTGGAAGCCGTTGAACAGCTGGAACGACAGCACCGGGTCGTAAATTTCGCGATTTTTAACTTCCTCGATATAACGCACCGGCGTTAACGAATCGGCATATTTGGCATAGCCCGGAATGCGTCCGCCGGCAATGAAGCGGCGTAAATTCAAGTTCCGGCACAATTCCTTGCGCGCGTCGTACAGTCTTCGGCCCAGGCGCAGGCCGCGGTATTTCGGATGGACGAAAATATCGACGCCGTACAACGTGTCGCCGTGCGAGTCGTGATGAGTCAGGTAACCGTTGCTGGTGATCTGGGCGTAAGTGTGAACATCGCCGAAACGCGCATAATCGACAATCATACTCAAGGCAGCGGCGACTAACTTGCCGTTGTCTTCGATCACAATCTGGCCTTCGGGGAAACGGGTGATTTGCGACGTATACTGGTCTTTTTTCCAGGCTCCGCCCAGGTTACCGTAAACATGCTCCATTAAAACCGCGATATTATCGTAATCGTCCAGCGTCAGGTGCCGAAGCAGGAGTTTATGTTTTTCAATTTTGGTTTTTTTCATATTTTAAAAATATAGCGGATGTTACGCACAGGCTGTATTTCTCCCGTTTGCCCGGAGATTTGTCGAAGCAAGATCGGCTGGATAGCCGTCCTGCACCTGGAAAGACGATGTACCACGACAGGAGCGATGAGGTACCTTGTGCCGGAGTATAACTTTGCTTTTTGACGGCTTTATGACAACTCAATCTATTCCTTTCGAAAGGATAAGTGAATCCGTGTAAGCGCTTAGTTAGAGCTGTGTAGGGTTGATTAAAACCCTGAGTTGAATAAGGTGATATAGGCACCGTAACGGATTAAGATAGATCGACATGGCTCTAAAAGAGAGAACGCGGATAAAAAGTTAGCCCTCGCAAAAATCCGTGTTAATCCGTCGCATCCGTGACATCCGTGTTCCATTTTTAAAATGCCATTATTGATTTCGTTTATTTAGAAGAGCTATGTTGAGTAAAACTTTAGCGGCTCAGCGCAGATGAACCGCCAGCCAGACGGTGTGAACGTCGGTCGGAGTCCACTCGACGCGGTGTTTGGTATGCGCAGGAATCAGTAAATAATCCCCGGCATTCAAACGAAAGGATTGCTGGTCTTTTTCGTAAACAATAACGGCCTGTCCCTGGAGCAGCACGACCCATTCGTCCCAATCCTGGTCGTACCATTGCCCGGCCGGAGTCGCATGGCCTTGGGATATAATGCGTTCAATTTGAACATTATCTTGCTTGAAAAGGCATTCAAACAATTCGTCGGGCAATTGCTCCGGTATGTTTTTAAAAATGTTGGAACTAACAGTATTCATCGGGTTTTCCAGGCGAAAGCGGGTAAGATTTTATGAATTCGAAGCCAAAACGGTATTGTATAATAACGGTATGGAATCAATTTTATTGTAGAGAGCAAGACGATCATCAGTAGCAGAAGGAACCAAGGCAACCATCGAACTGTTGCGATTATCGGCGGCGGTCCGGCCGGACTGATGGCCGCGGATGTTTTAAGCCGGGCGGGCGTGAAAGTCGATCTTTACGATGCAATGCCGTCCGTGGGCCGGAAATTTTTGATCGCAGGGAAGGGCGGAATGAACATTACCCACTCCGAGCCGTTCGATAAATTCCTGTCCCGCTACGGCTCCGCTCAAGCCCATGTCAAACCGCTGCTCGATACGTTCGGTCCAGAGGCTTTGCGGGCTTGGGCGCGAGATTTGGGGATTGAAACTTTCGTCGGGTCGTCGGGCAAAGTATTTCCTGCCGATATGAAGGCCGCGCCTTTGTTAAGGGCCTGGTTGCATCGCTTGCGTGCCGGCGGCGTCAGTTTTCATATGCGCCATCAATGGCAGGGTTGGGATGATCAAATGTTGCAGTTTGCAACGCCGGAAGGCCAAAAAACTGCCGGTGCCGATGCGGTGGTGCTGGCATTGGGCGGCGGTAGCTGGGCGCGGCTTGGCTCTACCGGCACATGGGTGCCGCTGCTGTGTCAGCGGGGCGTTCTTGTTCTGCCGCTGCAACCGTCGAATTGCGGATTCGACGTTGCGTGGACTGGGTTTTTTCGCAATCGTTTTGCCGGACAGCCTTTGAAATCGGTGCAAGCCTCTTTTACCGGCCCGGCAGGGTCGGAGTTTTGCCAACGCGGCGAATTGATCGTGACCGCGAACGGTGTTGAAGGCAACCTGATTTACAAAATGTCGGCGTTGCTGCGCGAACAAATTGCCGCATCCGGGTCGGCGGTGCTTTATCTCGATTTGGCTCCGGGCAAGGACAAGCAGTTCCTGATCGATAAGGTCTCGAAACCGCGCGGTAAGCATTCCTTGGCTAATCATCTTCGCAAACAAATCGCCATCGATGGGCTTAAAGCCGCTTTGCTGAGGGAAGTTTTGCCGAAGGAGGATTTCGATAATCCAGTTCGGCTTTGCGAAACGATCAAGGCCTTGCCGATTAAATTGCTTGCCGCAAGACCGATTGATGAAGCGATCAGCAGCGCCGGCGGCGTCAGCTTTGAGGCGCTTGACCGGCATTTGATGATACGTTCGATGCCGGGCGTATTTTGCGCTGGCGAAATGCTGGATTGGGAAGCGCCGACCGGCGGCTATTTGTTAACCGCCTGTTTTGCTAGCGGGCATGTTGCAGGGATGGGCGTTTTGTCTTGGTTAAAGATGGAAGGCAAATCGCTATTATTGTCATAAATTAAGCTTAAAATAGAACTATCGGCTCAAAGTCTATGTCGAAAAAAGTCGCTATTATTTTTAACTTTTACCAAGGCAGCGTATAAGGGCGGCTATGAAAATTCCAAAAAGTATAGAACCATTAGTGCAGGACGGCCTCGTTGATGAAGTTATTCGTCCGTTAAAGAGCGGTAAAGAGGCGGCGGTCTACGTCGTTGTTTCCGAAGGCGAAATACGCTGCGCTAAAGTTTATAAAGACGTTAACAAACGCGGCTTTCACAAGCAGCACCAGTATCAGGAAGGGCGCAAGGTGCGAAACAGCCGTCAATCCCGTGCGATGGAAAAACACAGCCGCTTTGGTCGCCAGCAGCAGGAAGAGGCTTGGCAAAATGCCGAAGTCGATGCGCTATACCGTCTTGCCGCGGCCGGTGTGCGCGTTCCGCAGCCCTATAATTTCATCGAGGGCGTACTGTTAATGGAGTTGGTGACCGATATACACGGCAATGCGGCCCCACGCTTGAACGATCTTGAGTTGAGCCGGGAGCAGGCGCTTAAATACCACGGCTTGCTGATTAAGGAAGTCGTCAGAATGCTGTGCGCCGGCCTTGTACATGGCGATCTTTCCGAATACAACATCCTGGTCGATGCCCAAGGCCCGGTCATTATCGATCTGCCCCAGGCCGTCGATGCGGCGGCGAATAATAATGCGGCCCGAATGCTGGAACGCGACGTCGATAATTTAGCCGATTATTTTGGCCGCTTCGCCCCCGAGCTGCTGAAAACCCAGTATGGGAAAGAGATCTGGAAACTTTACGAATCCGGCAACTTAACGACGCAAACCGAACTGACCGGGCGCTTTAAGGACAGCAACAAAAAAGCCGATGTCCGTAGCGTGATCAGAGAAATTAAGGATGCCAGGGAAGAAGCCATGCGCCGCCGTTACGAACATGAAGAGTAGATTATGACTGATAAACAACCGGGAAACCCGCTGCACGGCATTACCTTGGAAAAGTTGCTCGAAGAGTTGGTTGCGGAATACGGCTGGGACGAGCTGGGCAGTTTGATCAATATCCGCTGTTTCAATCACGATCCCAGCATTAAATCGAGCTTGAAATTTTTAAGAAAGACGCCGTGGGCCAGAAAGCAAGTAGAAGATTTGTATCTGGCGAATAAAGCACGCTAAACCAAGCTTGATACGGTGGAATTTTTTGCAGCGTAATGGCAAAGAATCGGTTATAAGTAAGATTTTTTACCGCAGCGAGGTTGTTATGCCGCCATTATCCGTTCAAGCATTGCTGTTGTCGTTCGTGTTTTATGTTCTGACTATCAATACCTTCTGGCTGTTCGCCACGTTGTTTTTTCTGGCCGTGGTTTTGATTGGCAGATTTAACAAACAGGAATAACAATAGCCCTAATACTCCCTCTCCACTTTACATACGCGAATACGTGATTCGCCGTACCATAGCGCTTCCTTTTCCTGCACTTTCTTGTGCTCAGGATGCTGTTTCCAGGCCTGAATAGCTTCCAGCGATTGCCAATACGATACCGAAATGCCGATGCCTTGCCGAGCCCCTTCGTAACCCAGGAACCCCGGTTGTTGGCGGGCGATTTCAAGAATACGGTTTGCCGTTTCGGCATAACCGTTGTCGCCTTCGGTTCTGAACGACGTGAAAATGACTGCGTAATAGGGCGGTTTTGGGGTGTTGGCTATTTTATCCATTTGATTTTTGTCAGTAGTTTGAGTGCAGATTCTCGTCGAGATTGGGGGCAGTATTACGTCGATTAAGCGAGAGAATATTTTAACTGGCGGCCGCGATTTTGCCATGAAAATTCGCAACATCGCTTTTCAGTGCCGTCTAATCAATGTGATCGGTTATTCAGTGAGGGAATTTGATAGTGAAATGATTGAGCCGGACAGAAAAATCGTTGTTTGTGCCAGCAATTAAGCTTGGAAATCGTGGAAACGCTAGGGACACGCCGTTTCGCTTGGAGTCCGCGTCCAGTTTATCCCGGACTCCGCAAGCTTATCCGGACTATTTATTCGTCAAAAACACGCAATCGAAATTGCGGCGGAAAATAAAGCGGCAATTTTGAAAACCCAAATTCATCAAGATTTGCAGCGACTCCTGTTCTTTCATAATACGTTCCGGCGAAAAGTCAGCCAGCTCATGCAGAACCACTTCTTTTAACAAATCAAAGCGCCCGGAAGGCGCAATTCCGTCCACGAACAGGCCAATATGATCTTGCAAAAGCTTGGAAAACATCACCGGGTCGTCGGGCGGGAATTTATCGGCGGCAATGAACAAACCGCCCGGTTTTAGCGTCCTGTAAATCTCTTGCAAGACTTGGTTGCGATAATTCAGTTCGAGATTATGCAGGCACAAGACTTCTATCACGATGTCAAAATGATTGTCCGGCGATGCTTGCAGATAAACCAGCGCATCGGCCTCGACAATAGATAAGATGCCGTCGTCAACGGCTTCGGAAAGATAACGCCGCGCTTGCACGGCAAGTTTGGGCTCGCTATCGATGGCTACCAGATTCAAGCCGGGGCGCGAGGCAATGATTTTCGCCGTAGCGCGGCCGGGACCGCAGCCCACTTCCAGCACCTTAAGCGGCTGCCCGGTTTTTTCACAATCACGGTAGCCGATTATGGCCTCTTGTACCCGGCGATCCATATCGGCAAGGTGAGGAATGCCTTGCATTACAATAAGATATTCTTCGCTCATATGGCCCTGGAAGCGCCGTTCACCGGCTTCATTTTCTATAGTTTGATTTTTCATGTTGCTCGACTTTAATAGTAACGCAGTATGGTTCTACATATTTTTGCAGAAAGCTCGGTTTTCTGTTGATAAAATCCGCAGTGCTGTAATTTAGGCTGACGCCAGAAAGCCTAACGGAACAATGCCGTTAAGCGTTGGCGTCCGTCTATAGTATTGCACTGCATTGGCAACAATGCTGGCGTCTCGGAAGGGAAGGGTTCGTTTCAATCGTCTTTCAAGTGGCCTAGCGTTTGAATTCGCCGAACCTGTACGCTTTTCGCGCAGGTTCGGTGGAAATGATGGGGGGCACTCGTCTCGTGATTTTCATGAAGTTTACTTCAACGGCAAGTAGACATCAGTGATCATTTCTTCTTCACGCACGTTTGGCCCCACGTTGACGTAGTGGAAGAAGATCGGGAAATCGCCGGCTGACTCGCCACTCTGAGGCAACCATGTCTCATAGAGATAGGCGGCGGCTTTGTTGTTAGAACGAGAACCAACATCTCGTGCGAAAGCGCAGCGTCGGCCGGGGATCACTTTGTTCAAAATGCCGTAAGGATTGGGGCCAACTTTGTCCTCGAAGGACAGGCAGAAGTCAACACGGTGCAGGGTAGCTGGCGTAGTACGCGGGTCCGTGTAATGAACGCCATAGCTTCTGTATTTCGATTGATCCAGAAGGCGGTGCTCAATCTTCCAGGCGATGAGCTTACGTACGGTGTCGTATTCGAGGGCCGGCGAGCCATGATGCTCAATGGCAGCAACCTTCGTTTCGGGGAATACGAGAATCTTGACGTCCATGCGATGAAGAGTCCTATTGTGAGGCCCAACGTAGAACTAACCGGGCGCGGCCTATAAAACTGAAAAAATGAAACCGCATTGTCACCGCGCTCCGGTTGAGTGTTGGGTTAGGCTTGATTCTCGGAGAGCCAGGCGATCACCTCAATAACATTTTTATCTGGTGGAAAGATAGGATAAAAACATTTTTTAATCATTCTGCCCTGAGTAATGAGCGTCAAACATCGGGCAGCGGCATGTTTTCCAGATGTTCACACGCTCCATCATTCAAAGGAATTGGCAAATTCTGTGGAATAGAACGGAGTACATCGGGTGGAAGTTGAATATTTGGCACAGTAATTTTCCAAGAAGCCTAACTATAAGATAAAGGGCTGGCTTCAGCGCATCCCTGCGAACGAAGTAAGCAATTTGAGCGCATTGTCAGGATGTACTAGCCATAGTTATGCCATGCATCTTGCAGTTGTTGCGTCACAGTACTTTTAATCCAATTTTGCTTATCTGACCATTCTCGTATTGCTAAAAGATCATGCTCGCCCAGAGCCCCCCTATTTGACTGACAAATGAAGCCCGAGAGCAACTCACTGTTCTCGCTTCCACCTCCGCCGAATACCCAGCCTTTAGACTCGATGAATTCAATCCATAAGTTTAGTGCTGAATCAAGCGTGATGATCTCTTTATCAAACAGAATTTGTATGTCAATTCCAAATTCCTGAAACTCACCGACACGTAGTTTCTTGCGGAGTCTGCGACTACGGGGTTTATCCATTTCATGCGGCAGCAGTGATTTCACAGTATATTCCTAACAAGGCTAAGGGGGCGACAGCGACCGTCCCGCTTGAGCGCAATGTTATGTCTTATTTCGGTCTGACGGATGATTGATACCATCATTTGTTGGGATGTTTTCAATGAGAAATGGGTTAACACCTTCCAGACATCCTACATTGTACCCATATTCTTTTGGGTTTGAACGGCGCTGATGATGAGTATAAATGCCGCACACAGAGCAGAAATAGTGTTTAGCTGTCATTGTATTGAATTGATATAAGCGCAATGTGTCAGTGCCTTTAATAATCTTGATGCCAGACAATTTAACAGAGGCAACAATAGTGCCTCTTCGCCGACATATCGAGCAATCGCAACGCCGCGGGTTTTCAATCCCATTTGGCAAATCGAGCTCTAGGACGACCGCGCCACAATGACACGATGCTTTGTGCTTCAATTTAATTACCGTGTTTCCAACTTGTTTAATCATCGGTTTAGCTCTGAGGGACATAGCGTTTGAATTAACCGGCTGGCGCGCCAGTCAGAGTTGAATGATGGGTTGGGCATTGCTAATCAATTGAGTCAGCAGTCGGGGAAGCTGCAACATATTGTCAAATGGCACTTCATCCCCGATCTGGTATGACGACGTTTCACCATGTTGCACATACCGGAATGCTTTCATTCCTGCGGCAGCGGCCGCCTCAATCCCAACCTCGCTATCTTCTACAACCACGCATTGGCTAGGCATAAAGCCCATTGCATTTGCTGCATATTGGAATAGACCTGGCTCCGGCTTCCAAGAGCCAACTTCATATGAGCTGAAGATATTGTCGTCAAAGTAAGGTGCGAGGCCGCTAACTTGCAGCGTCTGACGGATTTTCAAAGGTGGCCCGCTTGAGGCAATACACTTGGGAAAATTCGTGGTTTCGAGCATTTCGAGAACGCCGGGCATAGGTTTCAATTCACGAGAGAAGAGTTCCGCAACATGCTGGCGATAATGCAGTTCAAACGCATCTGGCAGCTTCTGGCAAAGGCGGCCCTCAAGGTCTGCAAGGATTGGAGCCAGCTTTTTACCACGATACCGCTGGGTCAATGATTCCACGGTTTCATTCAGTTGCGGAAGCAGATCGAGAAACGCTTGATTACAGAGTCCCTCGCTGTCTACGAGCGTACCGTCCAAATCAAAGATTACACAGATACTAGTCATTTACCAAGATGCCCAACGTAAAGCTAACCGGGTGCGGCCCGGAAAGCTGAAAAATAAAACCGCATTGTAAATACGCTCCGGTTAAGCTCAACGCTAGGCAATAATTGATAGGACCGATTTCATTTATGAATTCTTGCTATTCGAGAATAACTTTGGCAATAGGCGATAAACATACTCGTGCATCCATGAATTTCCTCCAGAGTATAACATTTTATCCTCGTCTATTTGAAACGTGAGCATAGGGTTCAACTCTTTATCTTCGAGTTTGATACTTGCGGCACCATCAAGGAGAATTGCGACTGAAAACCCAATGCTTCCAGTTAAACTCTCAATCAATTCTTCCGGAGTCTCGACATCTTCAAGTTCAGATTTGATGGCTCGAAGAATCTCTTCGATTAAGAGCTTCTGACGCTCTATGTATTCACCTTCTTTGACAAGATTCATAGCCCTTCAATGATCCATTTTACCTTATAGATGTAAACAGCGAGTTTGGCGATTAGCTTTAAGTGATAAAGGGCGTCGGCACGAGCCTTTGTTAACGCAAAAGGAGGTATTGCACTAGGCGACACATCTATTACAGCTCTTGATTCATCGAAACTTTCTGGTATGCGTTCTATGCGCTCGATTACTTTTTGCCGAAACGAAATGTTTCTAAACTTCGTCAGTGTCCCGCCACGAACCACAAATTTACCAGGATCGTAGCTATGAGCAGATAGCTGAGGTGGCGGATAGACATTTTGAATAGGGTATACGTTTGGTGCCGTTAAGAACCACACTATTATGCCTGCCGCTATCGCGAATAATCCGCCAAGAAAAAGATGAACAAGCTTCTTGGAGTCCTCATGGTTGTATCTACTCGCTCTAACAGGCGGGATGTTTTTGCGTCTTCTGTCGATGATTTTTTCTTCTTTCGTCTTACCTACGATCCGTTACCAGTTTTTGCTACATCCCAACGTAGAAATAACCGGCCTGGGCGGCTCTTCGCGCAGGTCCGCTCGACTTGCCGGGTTGGGCGTTATTTGTCAGGCACCTGCGGCCGCTTGGCGTAACTGCTGATACACACCTAGACGGTCGGTGATCTGCCAGTGCCCAGTGAGTCGGCTACCGTCGAAGTAGTAAACCGTAGCGCCGGACATTTTGATTTGTTTACCGGTAGCGGGAAATCCGGGAATATCTCCCTTGTGTGTAGCTGACCAGAACCAAGTCATTACAACTGCATCACCATCGGCAAAGAGCCCCTGTATGTCGAAGCATTGATCTGGAAATGCAGCGCGCAACACCTTGACGCGCTCCTTGTAGCCTGCGAGGTCAAGTTCGCGACCTTCCCACGGGTCGCCAGGATCGTGAAGCACCGTGTATTTTTGGGCGATATATTTATCCGACGCTTCGATATTGCCTTTGCTCCATACCTCGCGGGTGAATTGCGTGAGTATTTCCTTTGTATTGCTATTGAGGGACACGTTTGATGCTCCTTACTCAGTGCTCTGTTGAAGGTTGCTACGTAAAGACCGTGGAGGGACGCGACTATGACGCCCAACGTAGAATTTAGCCGACGCTTGGAGCATAGCTGAAAGCGGTCGGCTGGAATAACCCGTTAGGTACTGATTCATGAGCCGAAGAAATTCAATATTTGCTCTGCTAAAAACACTGGGGCTTCTTCTGGTACGAAATGACCGCTTTCTTCGGCAATGACACTTTTAACTTTATCAGACTTTGGCATCATTGCCTTAAAAAGATTATCCGAAACCCCATATCGTCCTGCGATAGTAAGAATTGGCATAACGAACTTTCTATCTGCATAGGTTGAGACAAACTTGGCATCGTCCGGTAACGCACGATAGTAATTAAACCCGGCTGTCATGCCTCCCGGACTGCTATAGTGCTTAGCATACTCGTCGACTGCACGTGGAGTGACGGCATCTTTTTGATGCGCCCATTTCCTTATTTGCGCTGAAATATATTCCCGTTCACGATTTTTAGTCAGCATCTCTGGGAAATCCTCAGCCATATGAAAGCCGTAATGCCACATCCCACCTTTTGCAGAATCCATATTCTCCGTTCCGGGAGGCATACAATCCACTAGGATAAGTTTTGTTACCAATTCGGGATACAACAGACTAAGCACATAAGCCGCTTTTCCTCCCATGTCATGACCTACGACAAATGCCGAATTTTCTCCAAAATGTTTAATTAGTTCTGCTATGTCACGGGCAATAGTCTGCTTGTCATATCCTGTTTGTGTTTTCTCTGAAAGCCCTAAACCCCGCAAATCTGGAGCAACAACAGTAAATTTATCAGCAAGGATTGGCATAACTTTATTCCACTCATACCAAGTCTGTGGCCAGCCATGGAGGAGGATGAGTAACGGACCCTTTCCCATCTTTACGTAATGCATGCGAATATTATTCACATGCGTGAACTCGCTCTTTGCGCCTTTAGGCAAAGTGGCAGCATTGGACGGGAAAGCCATGCATAACAGGGTTAGTAAGAATATAAGTTTCTTCATTTTATTTAGTTTATATCGTGTAAATCTCGGCATGAAATGGCTTTTGCCTGACAATGCGGTCAAGGCGCGACCGCTGTTTTTGTTGCACTTCAACATTGAAACTATGCATTAAGACTGACAGTAAACTGCAATTCCTTTCTTGATTTACGCAGATTTCATAGTTGAACTGCTATACGTTTTTTGGCGCAAACATAATGATCACCATGCCGGAAACCGCGACAAGCGAACCGACGATATCCCATGTTGTAGGCCTAATGCCGTCAACGGTCCAGAGCCAAAGGATGGCAACAAAGATATAAACACCGCCATAGGCCGCGTAGACTCGGCCTGCCGCAGTGGGGTGAAACGATAGTAGCCATGCAAATATTATTAAGCTGAGCCCGGCTGGGATGAGAAGCCAAGGGCTCTTGCCTTGATTGAGCCAGAGGTAAGGAAGATAGCAACCAACGATTTCGGCGACCGCCGTGACCAGAAAAAGCGCGATAGTTTTTAGTTCAAACACAGCTCATACCCATGGATTGGCGCCTAACTAATATTAGACATTCTAATGGACGCAAAACATTGCGTCATTCTGTCGGCCTAATGCGATATATAATTGTTATTTCATGCGGTTGAATAAATCTAGCATGCCTAAAACAAATGCAATACCCATCGCAAAATTTGCCTAATCAAGAGCCTATGTTGCTTGATCAGGCCAGGGCCAAATTTCGCTTGAAGCACTATAATGCGGACTGAGCAGGCTCATGCGGATTGGATTAAACGCTATATTCTGCATTTTGGCAAGAAACATCCCTGCGATATGGGCGCGGCTGAGGTAGGGTAGTTTTTAACGCATTTAGCGGCGATTTGGAGCAAGGTTATGGCGCAGTGTATATGCCTTATGCGTTGCAAAGAAAATATCCTAATGCGGCAAAGCAATGGAGCTGGCAGTATGTATTTCCTGCGGCCAAGTTATCCGCCGATCCGCGCACAAAAGCCGTACGCCGTCATCACGTTCAGGAACAGGCGATACCGCGGGCGGTTAAACAGGCGGTGCGCGATGCCGATTTGACCAAAGCTGCGATACCTCACATTTTCCGCCATTCGTTTACAACGCATTTGCTGGAAGGCGGCCACGATATTCGAACTGTGCAAGAATTGTTAGAGCATTCGGATGTCGGTACGACGATGATTTATAGAAGTTACGCATTGACCGCTGGTTAATATTGTGGATTGAGCAGGTCTTTGCCGGGCATAAAGCCGGTGATGAACGTGGCGATAACCT
>NZ_RYFG02000073.1 GCF_003994235.2 Candidatus Methylobacter oryzae | reverse complement strand
GCAAAGCATTCGTTCATATCGCCATGATTAATTTGATGCTGACCAGGCTGTCCTCGGGGAAGGTATCAAACTTTTAAAACACGCACTTAGATACAGAACTTACAATTCATAGTTCATTTTCCCATTCAGTTCTAACCTGAAAGATTACATCACTCAACAAGCTAGGGCGGATATGTAATGAGGTCTGTTGAGGAATAGCAGCCAATAGCGCTAATACTTCCGAGGGCGTGCGTAAACGTTGACGAACAGCACGGATTAACAAGCCTAATGTGCCGTGCGCTGAGATATTCAGGTTTTTAGCGGCTAAACGCGCCGCCGTATCATCAGTGATCAACAGATTGATATTATGGTTAAAACACAAAGTAAGTGCTTCACGTTCGCCATGATGCAAAGTATAAAGGGCTGCCAGGGCGTTAATTCTGGCGGAAGCGGGTAGCGGCGCTTGTCGAATCAGCTTAATGTCAGCCTGTTGCAATGCCAGAGGACGATGACGCCGCACTTCAAGCCGAACCGCATTGGGTACTAAAATCGCCTCGTAATCGCTTAATACGTCCAATGCGGCAAGTTCGTCCAAATGTATCAACGGCCCTGCATCGGCGACAACCAAGGCGGATTTAGTCATCGCCATGCAATCCCCATTCGACATCTTCTTGGATGAAAGCTTCGGTCAGGACATCCTGATGCGATTCCAAGTAGCGGCGTAGGGCTTCATTGACAACCTCTTCCAAGTTATTCGCCCAACCTTGTTGCACCAATGATTGCGCTTGTTGCCATAGCTGATCGGGTATTTCGGCGTGGATAGTGCTGGTCATGGTGATGCTCCTGTGTAAACGATTAAATTTTTTTGACTATAGCATTACTATTTTCCTGGCGATATCTGGATGCCATGCTGTGCCTTATTTCTTTCTAATATCACGCAACCAATCCATCGGTCTTTGATACCCATTTTCTAAGTATTTGTCGACAATATTATTCGCTAAAAATTTACCAGATTCTTGGCTCTCAACATTCCTTAGTATCTCTCTAATGGATTCCTCAGGGTAATCATAAGAAGGGAGTTCAAGCATAGCTAGCCAAACCTTTGCGGCCTCAAGTGGATATGATTTACTAAGCCTTGCTAAGTTTATAAGCAAGTCGTATGCGTTGTATTCAACTTCAGCGAAAGATGCAATTTTTGTTAACCAAGCGAGTGGCTCGCTTTCTAATCTCGTTACAAAAACAGCCCAATGACATAGTTGAGAGGCAAGCTTCTTTCCTTCCAAGTTATCGGTATCAACTAATGCGAGTAACAGCGGCCATAGAGCAAAGACTTTTTGAGCTAGCTCATCATTATTTCCATCACGTTCCCGTTGAGACCAAATAAACCCTATTAGATGGCGCAGCTCATCTGGCCGCTGTCGGTCTATTACAATCTTTATCAAACAATTATCCTGCTCAAGTGACTCTATACCCAGAAGATAAGAAACGGCTATTAGCTGAATAAATCTCTCTTTTGTCCTATCACTCAAAATTTCCTCATCCAAGGCTTTAATCAATAGTCCCTGCTTCTTTAAATATGCATAAACGGCAGTCTGTAATTTGTTAACATAAGAATATCCTTGCATCGCACAAAGCCAACCTCGTCTATTCTTCGGGTAGAAAAGATTAGGCAAATTGGTCATAACCCAATTGTTAGATAGGTAAAGAAAATTACCCAAATAGTTAGTAGCTAACGTGGCAAACTCATATTCACCTTTCTCAGCCTTAAGTAACTCTTGATCAAAGATTGGCTCGAAACACCACCATGCAACTTCATGGGATTCACCGGTTTTTTGGGCTTGCCGACACATATACAATGCTAAATTAATGAGTGCTTGGATACATTTTCCTCGAGGGCTATTAATGGCAACTGATACGGCATCGCTATCCTCTTTAAATTCGTTGCCTTCTTGTTTGCATAATATCTTCCACATCAGATCCTTAACAGGCTCAATTAAGCTAATATTGAACGCATGATCATCCGATTGGCAGCCTAATTCCACGAATGAGCCAATTGACCCGATAACCCAATGCCGGTTGGCTACAAATGCACTTTGTTCTTTGGAGTTTTCCTGACTCCAAAATTCATTCCTAGAAACTAAATCAGAACAAAAGCAAATTAAATTCTGCCAAACCTTATCCCAATCTAGTTGCTGCTCTTCCTTTTTTCTCCAAAGTTCAGAATAAGCTTCAATTAACTCATATATAAAAATAAGTTTTAAATTTTTTAAGAATTCTATCTCATCAATCACTTTCGCAGGGTTTGCCTTCACGTATGCTCGAAATTCCTTTGCCAAACCTTCCAGGTCTGGACCATCAAATCGACGTATTGGCGTCTCATATGAGTTAAGAACATTGACAAGTTCGTTTGTTGGAATAGATATCATCTCAAGCGCACTCATTTCGCTTTTGTGCTCCACCCAGCCCGAAGACATGTAACTTGAAAAATCAGGATGCACCGGCTCTTGATTTGTTATAGCAAAGGCACGTTTATATAACGATAACGCTTGCACATCATGATCTTTAATCGCTGTTAGCCAGATCATTTGCCGAAAAGCCGTTGCTCCTTCATCACACTTATCACTATCTTCTTCTGTGATATTGATTACCTCAATAATGTTAAAGACGTTTTGTTTTTGCTCAGGCGTGAACTTATTGAAATTCTTGGCTAAGAAATGCCATAGTTCATGCTGATAGTGACATGTAAAGAAGTCAGGATTGAGTAGTATTGAGTTAGTTTGCTCCTCCCAAGCATCAAAACATTCGCCAAGCACAAATATGGCGACACGCTTTGTTACCTGATAATCCCCAGCAAGCAGTTGTTTAATATAGATTTCAGCCGCTTCTGACGAAGTCAAACAAAAACCCATTAATGCATCTCTGAAAGCAGTTAAAACTAGACCGTTAGCATCTTCACGACTGATATTTTGTGAGTGCTCTTCTACCGCCGGTCTCCAGATTGTCGAGTACATATCGTCATTCTGACGTTTTAATATCTCTTCTAAACACTGCTGTAATATAGTTACTGCATTTAAACCGACTATTTGACCTACTTTGAAACTTGTCTTCTCGATGAACTGACGAAATGAATAAGAGCGATACGTGAATTCAGCTTCTATACTACCTTTAGAGCCAAATTTTTTCGGCTTATATGAGCAGATGTATATCTTGTCCAATAAAGCGGTAACAAGTTGTTTGGCATGCTCCGAAGTATCTTCTGATAGCTTTAATATCCAAATGGCTAACTCTTCTAGTAGAATCCCTGACTCAAACTTGTCACTAAGCCAGTATTCAACTAACTCGATATCTTCTATATCAATTAGCTTAGGCGGTACATTGCACAATATCTTAGAGAATTGCCACCACGTTCTATAGTTGCCAAATTCATGCTGAATCGCATATTGCGTTGTATCTCGTATTAGCTGTATGTACCTTGCTGCATAGTCGCCATATTGTTCTTCCTTAAGTAATTCGGAAGATGAAACCAAATATTCAGCAATGATCCATGAAGGCACTCTAAAATAACCTTCTTCAGTTTGGATTGGCTGAGGGTTTTTTTCAGGTTTTAGTAATCCAGCATTTTCAAACGCATCAAACCATTGAAGACCACGACCCGATACCTTTTGGACAAGTAGAGGAAGCAGAGGAGGGTTTTTAACCGCTCTTTCCAGTGCACTTTTTTCACTTACATTAATAGGGTTAACCATTTAGCTCGTCCTCCATGGCTGCGGCTTCATCTATTAGACTCTGATCACCAAATGTAAGCTGTTCTCCCCATTTCTTAATGATTTCGACTTGTTGATTATAATTTTTCTTGTCGAGAGAGAACCCAATAAGCTCAGCATTAAATGATTCGTTATAGAACTTTTTCAGTTTTTCAAATAAAGAGTAATCAGCGTTAAAGGAACCTTGCAAAATAAACAACCGCTTTTGCTCTTGTCCCTGCTGGTCGGAACTTTTTAAGACGTACTCAAGTATTTCAAGTTCTTCCATTCCATAACCAAGAAATAGAACTGTTTTTTTCGAGAATAGATGTTTCAAAAATTTAGGCACTTCATTACTAGAATAATGATTTAAATAATCTTTAGTAGTAACAACCATGCTTTTATGATTGTCGATACAGCCATGTAGGTGAACGACATTACCCCTAACATCAAGCTTTGAAGCTAATAAGTCTGAGCGCTCATAAAAGCGCCAATTCTGCTCTGCCTTTCCTCTCACATACTCTGGCTTTATAAACTTGTCATAGTTGGTAGTAACAAAACTACAACTATATTGATTGATATATTTATATACATTTTCTTCTGATAGTGGTTTATCAAAAATTTCGTGGTAGTCAACTTTTGATTGACCTGCATCATTTTCAATAATTTTAGCAAGTGATAATTGCTTTCTAGGATCAGGAATGGACCTAATCAATTTCTGCTCGTGATAATTCATAGCACTCGGAGTTAACTGTTCCAAGACTTGCCATGCAAATCCATCCCAAGATGGACAACCCACTAACCTAGAGATACCGGCACCGATAAAAAGAACAAGAGAGCCATCTTGTGCCGCATCAATAATTTCTGGAGGGACTGGCGGACTTTGATTAAACGTATCCATCTTAAATATTATCCATGTTTTTCAATATTGCTCTCAACTAGACGAAATAACGCTATCGCCATCCCCGGCCAACAGACGCTGGGGAACTTGGCTAAATACATAAGCATCGTTTTGCCAATCGAAAACCCACACCACATCAAAGCGGTCTCCGGGCCATGTTTGCGGGGCGGTGGTGCTGTTGCCGAGGATCAGGTTGGCAATTCCGGGAATATCCTGGTGTTGCCAGGCAATCAGCACGATGCCGTCGCGCCCCATGGCGTCCTTGATCATGTCGGCTTGATCTTCTTTCAGGTATTTGTCATGAATCTTAATGCCGAGCTTTTCGGATAGCGGGGTGATGGTTTCCTGCGGGCGAAGGCTGTTGCTGTGCTTGCCGACGCCAGCCGCGTAAAGATATTGCGGCGTCGCAATACCGGTACTTTGCGGCTTGCCGTCGGTTGGCGCGAAGAACGGCACCAATGCCCCGGCTCTCTGCCAGCCAAGCGGAATCAAGGATTCAGGATTTTGGTTACCGTTAATGTCTACGCCGAACGGCGCACCGGAATCGGCCGGTTTTTCGGCGTGGCGGATAATCATTATTTTTTTCGCATTCATGCCATTCTCCTTATGAGGCGGTTAGTGAACCGGGCGCACAATCACGTTCGAAGACGAGCAATAATCCTTCACATAACTGCTGCATGCGGTGGAATGCATTTGTTTGTCGAAGCAGAGACGAACTTCTTGCAGATATTGGCCTTTACAGGCCACGGCCATCTGCAAGTTCGGATTCGAGTTCAAGAACGCTTGACGAATATCCGCTGCCGAAGTGTTGACCGGGCGGCTCGGGTTCACGAAAGCATCTGGAATTTTGATGGTCTGGAAAGTATTCTTGATCAGGCCGAAATAATTGCCGACAGTCTCCCCGCTACAGGTGCCGTGTTTTTCCCATTCGTGCTGGATCAACTTCTCGCTGGGCATGACCGGAAGCATTTCCTGCACGACTGCTTTCGGAACGGCGGGAGTCATCGAGCAGGAGTCGGGGTAACCTTTATCGTATTGCGGCCATAACCCGTGCACAACGAAACCATAATGAGCACCATCGCCGCACTGGAGTTTGTCGTTCTTCGCTTTAGCGCAATGCTCCGGCGACCAGGACAAGGTCAGCAGGTAATAATCAAACTTTCCGGGCTGGCCGTCCGCCTGGGCCGAAAGGCTTGAACCCACTGCCAATGCCAAGGCCGCCGCTTTGACGGCTGTTTTTATATCAGACATTATTTTTCCTTTGTTTAAATTAACAATTGCGTTGGCTCAATCGCCGATTGAGCCTAATTCTACGGGAGAAGTTTGCCGCCCTTAAGCGCCCGGTTTATTGCCCGCGCCCCGTAAGCTGACGAATTTTTGCAAAAAGTCGAACCAAAACGGCGCGCCGAAAAGCGTTGCCGATGCGGTGACCAACCAGCCCAGAATTTGAATGCCGCTGATGATGGAAAATGTACCGCTCGGCCAACCGACCGGCAAGGACATGAATTCTTGCCATGAAATTTCTGTCGGATGATCTGCCACACCGATTCCTGCGGCAATGGCGGGATGCTGCCAAAGCGTTTTGAATAAATAAAATGAATCGACGTTGAACAGCGCCGCAATGACCAAAGCGATGATGAAACAATAAAGTTGGCTGCGGCGCTTATATTTCCCCGATAAACGATCCATGCTGGCATTAAACCAGGCAGCCAATTCGACATGGACGTTATCAAGACTCCCGGAAGCGCGTCCGTATATGCCTTGCAGCAGCTTTTTCAATTGCGGATCCTGCATTGCGTCGATGTCCTGACCAAGCTGAACAAAATCGCCGGGTATCGTCTGTATGTTATCGATCAGGGCGACAGCGAAATGCGTCGGATCGATATAAGAAGGCTTATTTTTGAGGTCTTGCTCGGTCTTGGCGTTGCCTTGGTCGGAATGCCCCACCAAGCCGTGGTTATAGAGCTTCAGCGCAAGCCCTTCAAAATTCGGATCGTTAAGTAACGATTTGACGCCTTCCAACAGTAAGTTGGAACGCAGTTTAAGGAGCGATGCAAGGCCTTCGTTGATGGAGCTGACTATCAGTGCTACGGAAGCGTAACAAAAGGCCAGGCCGATTGCGACTTCCAAGGTGGTGCTGTTAAACATGGTTTTCCCTTCCGGATCATTGTCCGGCCTTTTTATTGATATGCTTAATAAATTAAAAACAGCTGCCGCTTCGGTTGCTTGTGGGGCCCATATTCCGAATCCAGGTCATTACCGGAATACGCAGGCCCGTATTGAAGAGCGCAAACGCCGATTAAACTTTTGCGCGTCTTTTTAGCAACCGCGGCATTTTGAAACAAAAAATCACTGTCGTATGTAAGCTAAGACTGAACTTTGCGTAATCCTAAGCAGACAAACAACGCGATCCGGGACAGTTAAATGGGGTTCAACCCAAAAATTGGAGGTTAGGAATAATCCCGTTCGCCAAACAGCGCAGTACCTATCCTGACAATCGTCGAGCCTTCGGCAATCGCGGCTTTTAAATCCCCGGTCATGCCGAACGAAAAAGTATCCAGATCAGGCCGATGCAGTTCCGCAACAGCCCGGTACAGGGCTTTATAAGGTTCGCGTTGCAGCTCAAAATCCTGTTGCGGTGCAGGAATCGCCATCACGCCGCGCAGCTTCAAATTGGGCAACTGGGAAACCTGTTCGCACAATTGCGGCAGTTCGGCCAACGTAATGCCGGACTTGCTCTGTTCATCGCTGATATTGACTTGCAGGCAAATATTTAACGGCGGCAAGCCGGACGGACGTTGAGCATTCAGGCGTTCGGCTATTTTCAAGCTGTCGACACTGTGCACCCAATCGAAATGCATCGCCAACGGCTTGGTTTTATTGGACTGTATTGGGCCGATAAAGTGCCAGGTAATATCGTAAGCTCCCAGTTCCTGCTGCTTTTTTAAAGCTTCCTGCAGGTAATTTTCGCCGAAATGGCGCTGCCCGGCTTGATAGGCGGCGGCAATATCTTCGGCCGGCTTGGTTTTACTGACGGCCAGCAACAGCACAGCGCCCGGCCGGCGATTGTAGGCGAGTTCCGCCGCGCTGATTTGCGAACGTATCTGTTTGAGTCTTTGAGCGATTGTTGTCATGGTCTACCGGTTATTAAGTAACACAATCGCTAAAAACTAACACAACAAGCCGCATTCAAAAAACAAAAACATGATCTATGCTATAAAGATCATTTTATTTTTGTCTTCAAGAGGATGTTATGGATATTGCCGAATTACTGGCTTTCTCAGCTAAAAACAAAGCGTCGGATTTACATTTATCGGCGGGACTGCCGCCTATGATTCGGGTTGACGGCGATATTCGGCGGATCAATATCCCCGCCTTGGACCATAAGGAAGTGCATGCGCTGATTTACGACATCATGAACGACAAGCAGCGCAAGGACTATGAAGAATTCCTGGAAACCGATTTTTCGTTTGAACTGCCCGGTGTCGCCCGCTTCCGTGTGAATGCGTTTAACCAAAACCGCGGCGCGGGCGCGGTATTCAGGACCATTCCTTCAACAATCTTAAGCCTGGAAGACCTGAAAGCGCCGAAATTTTTTGAAGAATTATGCAAAAAGCCGCGCGGCCTGATTCTGGTGACCGGACCGACCGGTTCCGGCAAATCGACTACGCTGGCAGCGATGATCAATCATATTAATACCAACGATTACGCGCACATCCTGACCGTCGAAGACCCTATCGAATTTGTCCACGAAAGCCAGAAATCCCTGATCAACCAACGGGAAGTCCACCGCGACACCCACGGCTTTAATGAAGCTTTGCGCTCGGCATTGCGGGAAGATCCCGATATTATCCTGGTCGGCGAAATGCGCGACCTGGAAACGATCCGGCTGGCCATGTCGGCCGCGGAAACCGGTCACCTTGTGTTCGGCACCTTGCATACGACCTCGGCCGCGAAAACGATCGACCGTATCATTGACGTGTTTCCTGCAGAAGAAAAAGAAATGGTCAGGGCCATGCTTTCCGAATCGTTACAGGCCGTTATCTCGCAAACCCTGCTGAAAAAAATCGGCGGCGGCCGCGTCGCTGCGCATGAAATCATGGTCGGCACGGCGGCTATCCGGAACCTGATTCGCGAAGCCAAAGTGGCGCAAATGTATTCGGCGATCCAAACCGGACGCAAGGACGGCATGCAGACGCTGGACCAGAATTTGAAGGATCTGGTTGATAAGGGCCTGATTACCGCCAAAACAGCGATGGAAAAAGCCGTTAACAAGGATATGTTCCGCTAGAAATATTATCTATAAACCGCAATGGAATAGCCGCCACGCGATCCGACTGCGGTTTTTAGAATCTGGTAAAATTATTCTATTTGACACCAAGCGAGAACCTAATGACCGCTCCAGAAGCTCTATACCAATCAACACTGTCGTCTTTAAAGCTCCGCGCGCGCGGCAAAGTACGGGATATTTACGACATTGACGACAAGCACATGCTGATTGTGACCACTGATCGGCTGTCCGCATTCGATGTAATTTTGCCCGATCCGATTCCCGGCAAGGGCCGTGTTTTAACCAATGTGTCGAATTTTTGGTTCAAAAAAATGGAGCATGTGATGCCCAATCATTTGGCCGATATTCCGCTGGAACAGGTTGTTCCCGACGCGGCCGAACGCGCGCAAATCGAAGGCCGGGCTATCGTCGTCAAATTACTGAAACCATTGCCGGTTGAAGCGATTGTGCGCGGCTACCTGATCGGCTCCGGCTGGAAAGATTACCAAAAATCCGGAGCGGTCTGCGGCATTAAACTACCCGAAGGCTTACACCAAGCACAGCAATTGCCCGAACCGATTTACACGCCGTCCACCAAAGCCGAAGTGGGCGACCACGATGAGAACGTTTCTTTTGAAAGAACCGTTGAATTGATGGGACAAGAGTTGGCCGAAAAAGTCCGCGACGCGAGCCTGAGACTGTACAAAGAAGCCGCTGCCTATGCCAAGGAACGAGGCATTATTATTGCCGACACCAAATTCGAATTCGGCGTCGACGATAACGGCGTTTTATACCTGATCGACGAGGCTTTAACTCCTGATTCGTCAAGATTCTGGCCTGCCGATCAATACCGGGTAGGCATCAGCCCGCCCAGTTTCGACAAGCAATATGTCCGCGATTACCTGGAAACGCTGGACTGGGACAAAACCTCGCCAGGCCCGCATTTACCGGCTGAAGTGGCCGGATACTGCGCGGCAAAATACCATGAAGCGGAAGTCCGGTTAACGCAAGGCTGATTTGATATTCAGTATTTCGACGAAAGCCACAAAAGTTTTTTTGATAATAGAACACGGATGCCACTGATTAGACGGATTTACACGGATTTGATTTTATCGTCGCCTATCCGTGTCATCTGTATTCTATTTTCATGATAAAAATCAACATCACAAATTAGTAAGCCCCCTTTCTCAACAGGCCAGTGTTCGCGAAAACACGATACCCGTCTATTCCGTCCGTTTTTAATATCGCCTTAAGCTAACCAATACTATATTGGTTCAGCTCTAAGTTTTATTGGTCTATCGGCAAAATGATCGGCTCCCTGAGTTTCTAAAGTGCAGTAAGAATTTGAAATAGCCATATTTTAATTTTTAGTAGCTTACTTGGAACAATAACGATGATCGAACAGACAGCTAGCGAATTAGTCAATGCCCGCCGGTTTCCGGTTGGCGCGGAGCGAATGCCCGGAGGCGTGCATTTTCGCGTCTGGGCACCTCAGAGAAAAACAGTCAAGCTGGCCTTGAATCATCAAGGTGAAAATATCGATCCAACTTTCCCACCTGTCGAAGTCGAACTGCAAAATGAAGACAATGGTTATTTTTCGGCAATTTGCGAGCAGGCTGTCGTAGGAGCTTTGTATCGTTTCCTGCTCGACGATGACTCACAGCCCTACCCTGACCCCGCCTCGCGTTTCCAGCCCCAAGGCCCGCACGGGCCATCGCAAGTTATCGACGCGTTAACGTTTGCATGGACGGACGCTAATTGGCCGGGAGTTAAAGCCCAGGGCCAGGTTATTTACGAAATGCATATCGGCACGTTCACTCGTGAAGGCACCTGGCTCGCCGCCGCCAAGGAACTGCCCGAACTCGCAGCACTGGGCGTAACAGTGCTGGAAATCATGCCGGTAGCCGATTTTCCGGGCCGTTTCGGCTGGGGTTACGACGGCGTCAATTTGTTCGCGCCGACACGGCTTTACGGCACTCCGGACGAATTCCGGTATTTTGTTAACCAGGCTCACGCGGTGGGGCTAGGCGTTATCCTGGACGTTGTTTATAACCATTTGGGTCCGGACGGCAACTATCTGGGAAAATTCTCAACCAAATATTTCACTACCCGTTATGAGTGCGAGTGGGGCGACGCGCTGAATTTCGACGGCCCGGACTCAGGCCCGGTACGCGATTATGTGCTCGCCAACAGCGCTTACTGGATTCAAGAGTTTCATCTTGACGGCCTGCGCATTGACGCGACGCAGCAGATTTTCGACAGTTCCGCCGAAAACATCATTGTCGCTATCGTACGGACCATTCGTGACGCGGGGGCTCCCCGCCTCACCTTTATTATTGGCGAGAATGAGCCGCAAGACGCCAAATTGTTACGACCGCCCGAGCATGGCGGTTTCGGCATTGATGCGTTATGGAACGACGATTTCCATCATGCCGCGATGGTCGCGATGACGGGCCGGGCCGATGCTTACTACAGCGACTACCGTGGCACCGCCCAGGAATTCGTCTCCACGTTGAAGCGCGGCTTTTTATACCAAGGCCAATGGTATTCCTGGCAAAACAAAACGCGCGGCACTCCTGGGCTGGACATGCTTCCGGCCAAATTTATCAACTTCATACAAAATCACGATCAACTCGCCAATTCCGGCAGCGGCAAACGCATCCACTTACTGACCAGCCCCAACCGCTATCGGGCGCTGACCGCCCTGTTCCTGTTGGCTCCGCAAACGCCTATGTTGTTTCAAGGCCAGGAATTCGCGGCCACCAGCCCGTTCTTTTATTTTGCCGACCATAAAGATGAAATCGCCTATTTGGTCGCACGGGGACGCTCACAGTTCCTGGCCCAATTCCGTTCGCTGGCAACGCCCGAAATGCAGGCCCGGCTGCCGGACCCCGGCGATCCGCTGACGTTCACGCACTCGAAACTGAATTTGGACGACCGCTATCTGCATAAGGAAGAATATGCGCTGCATCGCGACTTGTTAAAACTTCGCCGTAACGATCCGGTGTTTCAAGCCAGCCAGCAAAGCTGCCGTATCGAAGGCGCGGTGTTAAATGCCGATGCGTTCGCGATACGTTTTTTCGGCGAAAATCCCGGCGACGACCGCCTGTTGTTGATCAACCTGAGCCGCGACATTCACTTGGTTCCGGCCCCCGAGCCGTTATTGGCTCCGCCTAAGGATTGTATTTGGGACGTGATGTGGGCCAGCGAAGATCCTTGTTACGGCGGCATGGGCATGCCGCCCTGGCCGCGGAAAGGCAATTGGCATATCCAAGGCGAATCCGCTGTCGTTCTAACTCCTGTCAACCCAACAAAGGAAGCCGTCAATCATGAACAATGATCTTGTTATCCGCACCCAATGGACCGGCGATCCCGCTGAGCAGGAAGCATTAATCAAGCACGAATGGTTAGTCACGAACGGTCTCGGCAGCTATGCGACAGGTACACTGTCCGGCGTACCGACGCGCCGTTTCCACAGTTTTTTAACCGTTGCCCATCCCGACCCTTTGGGCCGCTACGCAATGCTTAACCAGCTCAGTGAGCTGGTGCGCTTTCCCGACGGCAGCGTCCAGAAAATAGGCGGCATCGAATCGGCGGACGGCACGTTGGAACTGTACGGCATGTCCAGCCTGCGGGAGTTTCGGCTCGACTACGGCGTGCCGGTATGGCGCTATGAACTGCAAAATCATGTGATTGAAAAGTGGATACTGATGCCCTATATGAGCAACACGGTGCATATCGGCTACCGCTTGGTTTCAGGAAAAGGGCCGGTGCGGCTTAAGATTCGGGTGGCCGTGCATTTTCGTCCCCATAATGCGGCGTTGGACGAAGGCTTGCCTGCCACTTCCTACGACCTTCAAGCCTCGGACGGACGCTTGGAAATTCATGGGCTTTCGATTCCGCCGTTGCGGCTGTTTATGGATGGCGACAGCCCGGCATTCACGATTGAAACCAAACGCTTCACCGACATTCTGTATCGCATAGAAAAACAAAGAGGCTACGGCGCCGAGGGCGATCTATGGAGTCCCGGCTATTTTCGCGTCGACCTTTCCCCTAGCAAAGATGCAACCTTTATCGCTTCGACTGAAAACTGGGAAAGCGTACTGGCACTGTCCCCGGCCGAAGTATTCCAGGCTGAAATAGAACGGCGTCAGCGCTTAATGAGCGCGGCGCGTCCGGAATTGCATCAAGGCATGGCCCAGCAATTGGTATTGGCCGCCGACCAGTTTATCGTCGCGCCGACCAAACGTGTTGTCGAAACGACGCGCATCCGTGCGACCGGCGGCGATGTCCGAACCGTGATCGCCGGTTACCACTGGTTTACCGATTGGGGGCGGGACACGATGATCAGCCTGGAAGGCCTGGCGCTGATTGCCGGCCGGCATGTCGAGGCCGGCCATATTCTGCGCACGTTCGCCTATCATCTGCGCGACGGCCTGATACCGAACATGTTCCCGGAAGGCGAAAGCGAGGGCGTCTATTACACGGCCGACGCGACGCTATGGTTTTTTCATGCGCTGGACCGTTATATCGAGATTACCGGAGACAGGGCCATCTTCAAGGAATTGCTGCCGAAGCTGCTGGACATCGTCGATCATCACGTTGAAGGCACGCGCTTCGGCATTCACTGCGATGCCGACGACAGTCTGCTGGTTCAAGGCGACCCGCGTTACGCACTGACATGGATGGACGCCAAACTGGACGATTGGGTGGTTACGCCGCGCCGGGGCAAAGCAGTTGAAATCAACGCCTTATGGTACAACGCACTGCGCATCATGGAAAAATGGCTGACCGAAGAAAATCTAAATACACACGTCGGCGAGATTGCAAAGCTCGCCGATAAGACCCGGCTTAGCTTTAACCAGCGATTTTGGAATGCAAAGACAGGACAGCTGTTTGACATAGTCGATGGCGAAGACGGCAAAAACGATCCGGCCTGCCGGCCCAACCAGTTATTTTCAATTTCGCTATGCCATCCGGTACTGGATCAACAGTACTGGCAAGCGGTGCTCCAGAATGTCAGGGACAAGTTGCTGACGCCGGTGGGCCTGCGCACGCTATCGCCCGACCATCCCGATTACAAAGCCGATTACCACGGCGACCTTCGCACCCGCGACGCGGCTTATCATCAAGGCACGGTTTGGCCCTGGCTAGTCGGTCCCTACGTCGATGCCTGGCTGCGCGTTTATCCCGAGCAACGCAAAGATGCGCGCGGCTATCTCAAACGCTTGTTGGAAAGGCATTTGCACGAAGCCTGTATCGGCTCGATCAGCGAGATTTTCGATGCCGAAGGTTCATTTACACCGAGGGGGTGCATCGCCCAGGCATGGAGCGTGGCGGAAATTCTTCGGGTTTGGGTCAAGGTAAGCGAAGATAGTAACAGTCGGTAACTAGAGAATAGAGAATGGAACACGGATGACATGGATAAGCACGAATTTAAAGCTGAGTTGAGCGGCTTGTCCGCTCAAACCCTACTTATGCCCTTTGGGTATAAAAACGCAAGCAAGCCGTGAGAAACTAAAAATCCGTGTAAATCCGTCTGATCCGTGTTCTATTTAAAACATTTACAGCAACAATAACAAACTCACCATTGCCCACGACACGCCTGCCGCGGCCGGAATGGTCAGGACCCAGGCCCAGACAATCCGTTCAATAACGGAAAGTTTCAGCGCATGAGGATTCTTCGCAAAGCCTACGCCCATAATTGCTGTTGAAATGCTGTGCGTGGTCGAAACCGGCATACCGAAATGCGCGGCGGTCAGCAAAATTGTTGCCGAACTGGTTTCGGCGGCAAAACCGTTTATCGGGTGCAGCTTGACCATTTTGTGGCCGAGCGTCTTGATAATCCGCCATCCGCCAACTCCGGTGCCCAGTGCCATGATCAAAGCGCAAGTGACGGCGATCCAGGTATCGATGTCCTTTTCTCCGCCGTCCGGCCGTAAAAATTCGGCCCACTGCGGCAATTGATCGAGCGTGCCGGCGCTGTTAGCGCCAAAAATAGCCAAGGCAATGATGCCCATGGTTTTTTGCGCATCGTTACTGCCATGCGCAAAGCCCATGTAACCGGCCGAAAAAAGCTGCGCCTTGCCGAACACCGCATTAATCCATTTCGGACGCGCCATTTGCGCCATAACGCCGCCGGCGGAATTCATGCCGCTAATGATCGCCATCAAGACGCCCATAATGACAATGCCCAAAGTAAAACCGGCAACCGGGGAACTGATCATCGGAATTACTACCTTCCAAAACAAGCCCTTATTTTCCGTCCACACGGCTGCGGTTTTCGACCATATCAGCACGTCGAAGTTATTGCCTCCGGCCGCCAGCGCCGCACCGCATAAACCGCCGATCAAGGCATGGCTCGAAGAAGACGGCAGCCCTAACGCCCAAGTAATAAGATTCCAGATAATCGCGCCAAGCAACGCGCAGATCAAGACTTCGGAAGAGATGTTCACCAAGTGGGTATCCACCAATCCCGACGAAATGGTTTTCGCCACCGCAGTGCCGGACAGCGCGCCGGTAAGATTGGTCACCGCGGCAAGCACGACTGCTTGCGTCGGCGTTAATACCTTAGTGGCGACAACCGTGGCAATAGAATTCGCGGTATCGTGAAAACCGTTGATGAACTCGAATACCAGCGCTACAAAAATGACAAGCAAGAGCAAAGTCAGCATGACAGCCCCTTTATGAATTTTTCAGGA
This sequence comes from Candidatus Methylobacter oryzae, assembly GCF_003994235.2. Classification (GTDB taxonomy): domain Bacteria; phylum Pseudomonadota; class Gammaproteobacteria; order Methylococcales; family Methylomonadaceae; genus Methylobacter_A; species Methylobacter_A oryzae. The sequence goes on along the minus strand of NZ_RYFG02000073.1, from coordinate 5,247 downwards.
CGATATGGTAGATGACATTACCGGCATCGCGGCAGCGGTCAATCGCTTTTTCGAGTATTTCAAACAAACTCATTTTTATTAAATAACGGATCGGATCGGTTTCATTGGCGTAAACGTCCCGGTACAACTCGAGTATCTGGCTGTCGGCTTCGGCTTCAATGGCTTGTAACTGGTCGTTTAACTTCTTGACCTCGTCCAAATCCATGCCTTTACGTAATGACCTGACCATTTGCTCGACGACTTTGCAGGCCTGTTCCAGCATCACCGCGCGGCTGGTGAAATCGACTCCTTCAATACGGTCCAAAGCCAACGTGTACCGCTCCGCAAACTTTTCGACGACTTTAGGGATTTTGTAAAGTGCGCTATTAAGAGCTTCAATATCCTCGCGATCAAGCACAGTCACAAAAGTATTAACGAGCTCTTCGCTGATTTGCGCGAACAGATCCTTTTCCCGGCGGCGCGCCTGTTTAAACTTTTCCAATGATTGTTCCGTCGCGGGCGTGCTTAAAAGCTCGATCAGCGCTTTGGCCGACGATCGCGCCGATTCAGCGCTGTCTTCAAGCAATCCATAAAATTTATCGCCCTTACCGAAGATAGTTTGTAATGAGAACATGGTGTTTCCTTATTTGCGAGTCATAAGACTTTATTATTTTGTATCGGACTCCCCTCTATCAAAATTAACGGGCGTAGGCGGTTGATTGAAAAGGCTTCCGCAACAAGGATGTTGTAGAAAGCTACAGGGATGTATTCACGCGCCCTTTGCAATCAACTGCCTACACCCCATTTCAAAGAGGTGAGTAGATACATTATTTTTACCCAAAGGGCATAAGTAGGGTTTGAACAAACAAGCTGCTCAACTCAACTTTAATAGGTAATTATCGCATAACTTAATCTTCATCATTCCGCAAAATAGCAACAATCCAAGCTTTCATCGTTTTACAAGCCGTAGGTTTGTGTGCGTCATCGTACAGACGCTAGGGCCGGGAAACCCTATTCTGTCCCGCGGCCGGATAAATAGCCTCGCGCAACCGGTACAGACCGCAGATAGTCCCCAGCCAGGACAAATCCGACTCTACACAGCAGTTTGCCGCCACGGCCGGACTGTCGGCGGCTTTCCACTCGCAGGATTCCGCTGCTGGAAGCCGGCGGCACCGTTGGTGGGGGGCCGCTCCGAAATAGAAAATAATCAACGTTTGCTGGAGTTGCAAGCAATGGAGACCCTCTTGTGAGTTACCCTGAACTTAAAATCTCTGAATTTGAAGACATCTTCGGCGTCCAGCCGGAAGTCGAAGCCAGTGCGCCGGGGCGGGTCAACCTACTCGGAGAGCACACCGATTACAATGACGGCTACGTGCTGCCTATCGCTATCCCGCAGCGCACGCAGGTGGAATTATCCCGAAGCCCCGACGAATGGAGCCGGTTTCGTTCGATGAATATGGAAGGGCTTGTGCAGTACCGTGCGGGCGGCGTCTTTCCGTCGGGTTTTGCCGCTTATCTGGCGGGGTGCTTCGAAGTATTGCGCGAAGAAGTGGTTAACGTGGTCACCCCGGTCAATCTGCTGGTCCGTTCGGACGTGCCGATCGGCGCGGGACTGTCCAGCAGCGCGGCGCTGGAGGTGGCGGCGCTACGCGGCTTACGCGAATTGTTCCATATTGCCGTGAACGATGTGAATATTGCTCTTCTGGCCCAACAGGCGGAGATCCGTTTCGCCGGAGTGCGTTGCGGCATTATGGACCAGATGGCGGCCAGCCTGGCCGATGAGCGGCATATGCTGTTCCTGGACACGCGAACGCTGGAACGTCGGCTGTTGCCGCTCCCCGAGCATAGCGAACTGGTCGTGCTGGACAGCGGAGTGCCATGCCGTCTTGCCGGCAGCGCTTATAACCAACGGCGAGCGGAATGCGAAGAAGCGTCCCGCCGGTTAGGCGTTGTCGCGCTTCGCGACGTCCGCGATGCCGCAACGGCGAACGTTCTGCCGGAACCGCTGAACCGCAGGGTTCGCCATGTCGTGACCGAAAACCGGCGCGTGCTTGATGCGGTGTCCGGCGTTTCCGCGGTCGAGTTCGGCAAGTTAATGAATGCCTCCCATGCCAGTCTGCGAGATGATTTCGAGGTTTCGGTTCCTGAGCTCGATTGCCTGGTGGAGCTGCTGCAAAAGCATCCCGACGTCTACGGCGCCCGTCTGACCGGAGCCGAATTCGGCGGTGCGTGTGTCGCGCTAGCGCGGACCGGACGCGGCTATAAAGTCGGTAAAGAGGTTCTCGTAGCGTACCAGGCCAAGGGCTATTACGGCAGTGTACTGGTTGCGTGATACTCACCACGGAAACAGCCGGAAAAATAGAACACGGACCAAACGGATTTAAACGGATTTTATTTCCTTATATTTATCCGCGCTTATCTATTTACGCCGTGAACTATTTTGTACGCCAACGCACAGACGTTCCAGCCGGTTAATCGTATTGTTTTAGTTATTAATAATCGCGAAAAAGTAAAAAGTTAATAACTATTCACCGTATTCCCAATAGAACACGGATTGAACGGATAATCACCGATTTTAAAAGCGCGATCAGACTTGGTTTGGATTAAAAATCCGTGTAAGTCCGCCCTATCCCGCGTTCCATTTCTCTATGTGCTGAATAGTTACAAAAATTATTGAATGAATAAGCCTAAATTCCTGAAGGCGGTAACCATTACGCTCCGGAACGGATGACGCGTAAAAGGAAGAAGACAAGATTTTCGTCAAGGAAAAAAGGCCGGCATGGATACAACCGCATTAGGCTAAAGGATCTGCAAGCGCATAGATGGCATTAATGCGGCGAAGGAAATGGATAAGGATATGAACTCGGTGGAATAGCTTTTCCAATTTATATCGACAATTTTTTAAATTAACTGGAGGCAACGATGAACATACGTATATTTGCCCTATCCATGGGCGTTATTTATTTTATTGTCGGCATATTAGGTTTTTTTCCTGCCCTAATGTCGGCTCCCTCCGCAAACGCTCCGGCCATGACAACGCCGTATGGCTTGCTGTTTGGGATGTTCCCCGTCAATTCCCTGCATAACATCGTGCATCTGATCCTTGGCGCATGGGGTATTTTGGTTTACCGGGACCTGGACGGTTCTCGTGTTTACTCTCGCAGCCTCGCCGTTATCTATGCCGTACTTGGCGTATTTGGGCTCATTCCGGCGTTGAACACACTCTTTGGACTGGTTCCTCTTTTCAGCCATGATGTCTGGTTACATTTACTGACAGCTGCGGCAGCCGCTTATTTCGGTTTCATCATGCCGGTAACGGCTGAAATGGGGCAACCAAGACCGACCGATAAATCACGCCCTATCTCCTAATTTTCTGCCGGTGCAATCGGTCTATGCCGATTTCTACGTTAGGGATGAATATTGGCCGGATTTTTCCCCTCAGCATTTTGGACAGGCACTTGCGGCTGGTTCAAAAAACAGGCCCGAACGCTCAGGCGGCTAATTGGCAAGATACGCGGACTCAATTGCGTTGAGGGCCGGTTGATGGACATTAATAAGCCTTCTTTGGCGGATAACGCCTATGCTATCCGCCAAACAGTTCACAACGGCCGGTATTAAACTATCCGGGTAACAGCGGAGTACCGACCACGATAGCTAAAGCAGTCTTTTCAGGGTCTTCGCTATTTGTCACTAACGATTGCCCATTGACGCACACTTGAAGCTCGTTGACCTTTTGACCCGGATTAACAATCAGGTTTCCGTCAGCATTTAACTGTTTCAATGTCCGGGCTATTTCCGCCTGACTTCCGGCAATGGACGTTATTTGCGGACTGCGACTTAGAATGGGCATCGAGTCGGCCGTATTTTCTAAAGTCGCGTTTTGCAAATCGGCAAATGATGAGATCGCCTGGGCCAATTGACTGACTTGCATTTGTAAATTATCCGTAGATGTCTGTCCGCCTAGTCCCGTCTCGTCAACCGCCTGATTCTTATCGGTAATGAACCAGACGTCGGCCATAGCGTGGTCAACCCCATCGGCAGTACGATAGCTTGAAGTCAAGCCAAGCAAATTACCGTTATTCTTGGAAAGAGCCGCTTCTGCATTTAAATCAAGTCTGGTGATGTTCAAAGACTCAAGTGCAGACATTTCGTCATCCTGATTAATCCCGTCTGAGTTTTTATCTACCCAGACCTTCAGATTAGCCCATTGCGCGTCCGCTTCAGTGATTGCATTATCGCCGTTGCTATCCAGACCGCGCAGAGCTTCATAACCATCCTTGGCTTTCCGGCCGTTAGCAAGTATTGTCGCGTTGCCGAAAAGCTCGGAACCGTCCTGGATGATGCCGTCATGATTATGGTCCAACACTAAAATTCCATCTGTCGGAGAAACCCATCCTGTCTGAAGTTTTCGGCCTGTTGCATATAAGTCGAACTGAGTACCCGATCCAATGCTAAGCGTTTGGACGCCGTCGCCGTTCAAATCCAAAACAATAGGAGTACCCATTAGCGTTAAGTATATTTCCAGCTGGGCGATTGACATGGCATGGAGCTGAGTAGCGGTCAGCACAAAAGCTTGGGCCGACGTCATGGCTGCAATTTGAGTGGTAGTTAATGCAGCGATCTGACTGGTCTTCAATAACCGAACCTCGCCTACTGTCAAAACTTGTATATCGGCTGTCGTAAGCGCAGTAATCGCACTGGGACTCAAAGCCGGAATATTGGCCGTTGCGATTGCGCTAAATTGAATACTCGTCAATGCAACTATCTGCGCGGATCGCAATGCACCAACATGACTTGACGTCAAAGCAGCGATTTGAGCGGTCTTTAAAGCATTGATACCGGCTGTCGTCAAGGCCGCCGCTTGCGATGAGGTCAATGCACCAATATCCGCGGTCTCAATGGCTCCGATTTGCGCCGTCGTTAAAGCGGCAATTTGCGCCGTTTTCAACGCCGCGACCTGGGCTGACGATAAGCCGGCAATAATACCGGTCGATAACAGGGCAATGCCGGCGGTCGTCAAGGCCGCTGCTTGAGCCGTAGTTAAGGCAACCATATCTCCAGTTTCAACGGCTCCGATTTGGGCCGTCCTTAAAGCGGCTATTTGGGCCGTTTTCAATGCCGCGACCTGCGTTGACGATAAGGCCGCAATAACACCGGTCGATAAGACGGCAATGCCCGCGGTCGACAACGCGGCAATGCCGGAGCTGGTCAAGCCGGTAAAAAAACTCTGATTGAGCACTGTAATTTGCTTGGTGCTCAAGGCGCCAA
>NZ_RYFG02000072.1 GCF_003994235.2 Candidatus Methylobacter oryzae | reverse complement strand
TTATTTTTCTTATCACGGGCGGGCCTTCCGTTGCCTAGGGTTAGTTCATGCCTCATATTCTATACCGGCTGTCAATGCGTAAGTTCTACATATTATCGCCATTTTAAATAAGCCTTTCTATTTGGGCCAAGGCGACGAGATACATATTACCGCCAGCATTGGTATCAGCCTGTTCCCCCAGCACGGCGGCGATCCTGATATATTGATAAGCTACGCCGATGTGGCGCTGAGCCAAGCCAAGGCTGAAGGTCGCGGTTGTTTTGCCTACTATTCCGAAGAGCTGACGTTGGCCGCCCGTAAGCGGATTGAGCTGGAAACCCGCTTACGTAAAGCTATTGAACAGCATGAACTGCGGGTTTTTTATCAGCCGCAGATCGATATTGATTCGGGGCGTATTATCGGCGCAGAAGCTTTGCTACGCTGGCTCGACCCGGTCGAGGGTGTGATTTCCCCTGTTCAGTTTATTTCTCTTGCAGAGGAAACCGGACTGATTTTAGAAATTGGCGAGTGGGTATTGCGTGAAACCTGCCGTCAAGGTAAGCAATGGCTGGACGCCGGTTTATCGCCGTTAACTTTGGCGGTCAATGTTTCGGCTCACCAATTTCGTCGATCCGATATTGGTGCTTTGGTTACTAAAGTACTGAGTGAGACTGGCTTTCCCGCGGAACAACTGGAGTTGGAAATGACTGAGAGTGGACTGATGGAGAGCCAGGATAAAGTGATGGGGCTTTTAAATAAACTTCGTGCATTGGGCGTGCGTTTTGCTATTGATGATTTTGGTACCGGTTATTCGTCATTGGCCTATCTCAAACACTTTCCGCTGGATTCGTTGAAAATAGACAAGAGTTTTATCGATGACATTCCTCATATGCAGGACGATATGGAAATTGCCGCCACGATTATCGCGATGGGGCATATGCTGGGCTTTAAAGTGCTGGCCGAAGGTGTTGAAACGGTTGAGCAATTGGCATTTTTACAGAGTAAAGGCTGCGATGCTTATCAAGGTTATCTTCAAAGTAAACCCGTACCGCCTGACGAGTTTGTTAAGTTATTGTCATGGCATGGATTAAAGCTGAGTTGAACAGCTTGCCTGTTCAAACGAAACTTACGCCATTTGGGTATAAAGCTGAGTTGAGCAGCTTACCTGCTCAAACGAAACTTATGTCCTTTGGGTATAAGTTAAGGTGTAGATTGTTAATGGAAATTTCTTCTCCAAGGTTTTCGTGCTTGCCATTGCGCTTGTGTTGCTGCCGAAACTTGTATTTTTCCGGTATACTTTGCAACATTTTTAACTCAGGGTATAGGTGTTATGTCGGAAATCAATAAAGTTGTCTTGGCTTATTCCGGAGGTCTGGATACTTCCGTTATTCTTAAGTGGTTACAGGATGTTTATGGTTGTGAAGTCGTTACCTTTACGGCTGATTTGGGGCAGGGTGAGGAAGTTGAGCCGGCACGGGCAAAAGCGCAGGCGATGGGCATCAAGGATATTTACATCGAAGACTTGCGCGAAGATTTTGCCCGCGATTACGTTTTTCCGATGTTCCGCGCCAATACAATCTATGAGGGCGAATATTTGTTGGGCACATCGATTGCCCGTCCTTTAATTGCGAAGAGACTGGTGGATATCGCCAACGAAACCGGGGCAAACGCGATTTCTCACGGCGCAACCGGCAAAGGCAATGACCAGGTTCGCTTTGAGCTGGGCGCATACGCACTGCGTCCCGATATTCAAATCATTGCGCCTTGGCGGGAATGGAGCTTAAGTTCGCGTCAAACCCTGCTGGACTATGCCGAGAAACATCAGATTCCGGTGGAAATGAAAAAAGGGAAGGCATCTCCTTATTCAATGGACGCCAATTTGCTGCATATCTCTTATGAAGGAAGAATTTTGGAAGATCCTTGGATGGAGCCTGAAGAAGATATGTGGCGCTGGACAGTCTCGCCTGAAGCTGCGCCCGACAAACCGACTTATATTGAATTGACTTACCGCCAAGGCGATATTGTTGAAATCGATGGCGAGCCTTGCTCTCCAGCCACCGTAATGGAGCGGCTAAACAAAATCGCCGGGGCTAACGGCATCGGACGGCTGGATATTGTCGAAAATCGCTATGTCGGCATGAAGTCGCGCGGTTGCTACGAAACGCCGGCCGGCACCGTGATGCTGAAAGCACATCGTGCGATTGAATCATTAACGTTGGATCGTGAAGTGGCGCATTTAAAAGATGAACTGATGCCTCGTTACGCTTCGTTGGTTTATAACGGTTACTGGTGGAGCCCTGAGCGCAAAATGATGCAAACGATGATCGATGCGTCCCAGGTGCATGTCAACGGTAAAGTCAGGCTGAAACTTTATAAAGGTAATGTGATAGTGGTCGGACGCACTTCCGAAACTGACAGCCTGTTTGATGAAAGTATTGCAACGTTCGAAGATGACGGCGGCGCCTACAACCAAAAGGATGCCGAAGGTTTTATCAAATTAAACGCGTTGCGAATGAGAATAGCTGCCGCCAAACGGTCAAGCTAATATTAGAGGGGCATGGGGTGAGAGACCTTATGCCCTTTTCTCATTGTAGATTAGTATGCGGAATGTATTTAAATAAAATGCAGAATTTGAGCATTAAACTTGTATAATCGCGAGTTAGGTAGCGTTACTACCGCTATGGTCTGCTATGAAAAAAATAATAATTATTCGGTCAGGATGGTTGGTCGCCATGGGTTTCCTGGTTCGAGGGGAAGTGATTAATGAGCGATATAGATAAGATAGATTCGGTAGTGGAGACGTTGCCCGATAGCGTTTCTACGGTTCTGCAAAGAATACCTTCGCATCATGAATTAATGAAAGTTAACAGATTATTGCTGATGATAGTCTGCGCTTTGATGGTTGTCATTTTGATAGCCGGTTTTTTGTTGTTTCCAACCGATAACTTTATCAGCAATTACAAAAAAGTTACTGCGACCGAGACTTATGCGGCTGAAATGAATCCAGTGTTGTCTTCGGAAGTTAGTGCGCTTAAAGGTCAACTCGTTGGTTTGGTCAGTGGTTCAATTGAAAGCAAATTGAATGCGTTGGAAGAAAGCATTCGGGTAGGTTCGGTTTCCAGTTCCATAGGCACGATAGAAGATTTGAAAAACGATCTTAAAGTTCTTCGCGCCTATTCCGAGCCTGCCAAAAAAGGAAACGCAACTGTTTCTAATGAGCAGTTAATGCTGGAGATGTCGCAATTAAAACGTTTAATCTATTTAACAATTGCCTCTTGCGGGTTGATGCTGGCGGCAGTTGCAGGTGTTTGGATCAAGAATCGTAACCGTTTGCCTTATAAAGAGGCAAAAACAGCTTATCTAGGAAAGGATTGATTTTCCGGTTTTTAGATATAAAAAAAGCCGCCCCAAGTCTAACGACTGGGGCGGCTTTTTTATGCGTATAGATCCGGGATTAGTTGCCGCCCAGATATTTGTACAATGCATCAACAGCTTGATCTTCGCCGTATCCAGCTTTAACAACGGCTGGGTTTTTCATGATTTCAGCGATAGCTTTAGGCATGCCGCCTTTGCCTTCTTTAAGAACATTTTCAAATTTCGCTCTGTCTAATTGACCTGATTTAATTAAAGCAGGTAATTGTGGATTTGAAGCGATATCGTGGCAAGTGCCGCAGCCACGGCCGAAAGCGCGCTCATAGATTTTTTTACCAACATCACTAGCTTCGTCAGCAAATACTTGTCCGCTTAAAGTGATTAAAGCAATACCAGCTAATGTTCCTAAGGTTTTTTTCATATTGATCTCTCCTCGTGGTAGTAAAAAAGAACCGTTGTTTATTTTTGAAGAAAATAACAGTTCGATAAAAAGTAAAACCGTGAAAGCATAGGGAATTTGATGAGAAAATTCAATTATTTTATTTATTTATTTCGTTAAATCGTATTATTGGCAACGACTGACAGTAGTTAAAAGCGATTAACCGGCCTTTAAATTGAAGTACGGTACTCGTCTGAAAACCAGTTTAGTTTGTCATGTAATGTTACTACCGTACCGATAATAATCAGGGTAGGCGGCTTAATGTCCTGAGCGGCAACCTTGCCCGGTAAGGTCTCCAAGGTGCCGGTAATGACCCGCTGATTGGACGTGGTACCTTGTTGAACAATCGCGATAGGTAAATCCTTGGGGCTGCCGTGCGCAATCAGAGACTGGCATATTTTTTCCAGGCCGGCCAGGCCCATATAGATGACGATAGTTTGATTAGGCGCTGCAAGTTGCGTCCAGTTTAAATTGACGGAGTTATCTTTTAGGTGGCCGGTGACGAAAGTGCAGGATTGCGCATGATCTCGATGAGTCAACGGAATGCCTGAGTAGGTTGCACAGCCCGAAGCGGCGGTAATTCCGGGGACGACTTGAAAGTTAATGCCTTGCTGCATTAATGTTTCAATTTCTTCGCCGCCGCGGCCGAATATGAAAGGGTCGCCGCCTTTTAAGCGAACCACCCGTTTTCCGGCTTTAGCCAAATCAGCCAACAGGGTATTGATGGATTCTTGCGGCAGCGCATGATATTGGCGTTCTTTGCCGACATAGATCTTTTCTGCATCCCTGCGTGTCAAATCGAGAATCTCCGGCGAAACCAGCCGGTCGTAAACGACCACGTCGGCCTGCTGCATCAATCTCAATGCACGGAAAGTCAGCAAATCCGGTGCGCCGGGGCCTGCTCCGACCAGATAGACTTCACCGAGATTAGAGCTGTCTTTTTGCTTGAGCAAAGTTTGTTCTAATTGCTGTTCGGCCTCCTGTTCTTTGCCCGAGAAGATTAATTCGGCAACAGAGCCCTGCAAAACATTTTCCCAAAAGATTCTACGTTGAGCGGGCTTTTTAATATGCTGCTTGACCTTATTCCTGAACTTATCGGCTAAGGCAGCCAGGCGGCCATAGGCAGGAGGAATCACGGTTTCAATCTTAGCTCTGAGTAAACGGGTTAACACCGGGGCGGAACCGCCGGACGATACAGCGGCAATAACCGGTGAGCGGTCAATAATAGCTGGAAAGATGAAGCTGCAGAGTTCGGGGTTATCGACCACATTAACGAGGATATTTTGTTCCGTTGCGGTTTGGGCAACCAGACAATTAGTTTCCATGTTATCAGTGGCCGATACTATCAGCCTGAATTCGCTAATATCCTCGGGAGAAAAACACTTCTGCAGCAGTGTTAAGTTATGACTTGTTTGCAAATTTAATACTGTGGGGCTTATTTCTCTGGCAATAACAGTAATTTTTGCACCGGCTCTAGCCAGTAATTCAATTTTTCGGGCGGCAATTTCGCCGGCGCCGACTACGAGGCAGGCCTGGTCTTTAAGCTTTAAAAATAAAGGGAAATAATCCATTGCGTTACGATGATTCTTGGATTTAAAGGAGGATGGTATTATAAGCTTACCCAACTTAGTTAAGAAAACTTAAAAAGCCATGATCGAATTTAACCTGGAATTAGACGCTAGCGGTTTAAATTGTCCTTTACCGTTGTTGCGACTAAAGAAAGCGCTGATGGATATGTCCAGCGGCGATATTGTCAAAGTGATTGCAACCGATCCGGCCGCGCATTTGGACTTTGGTGTTTATGCGGACCAGACCGGGCATCAAATTATTCAGTTGATAAGAGAATCGGACAAACAGATTTTTTATGTCAAAAAGAAATAGCGTAGTCTGGAATAAAATCATCCGAGCGTTGCGCCGGCTTTCATTGTTTCTCAAGTAGCTTTATTCCGGTCGGCAATATCCAGCGCTGTTTTCCATGCCTGAAGTTTTTGTTCGTAGCAGAGAGCGGCGTGCGCAGGACTGGTCGAAGGTAGCCGCACATAGCTGACAGGGACAGTTATGACAGTAGGTTGAACATATCGCCGGTATGTAGACTCCGCTTTCGACCCATTAAAGAAGACAGTGCGGATTTTTTTATGGCTATCAAAGAAACCTTGAAAGTCATTTACGGTGATGGATTCAGTGTCAATTTTGGCATCCAGGCTGCCGACTCGAGTACAGGACTGCAATACATCCCAGAGTGCTACGCGGGCCTTCTTCAGCTCATGATGCCGATGTTCATAGGGAGTATTCGGATCAAAACCGAGCAATTCAGCCATGATTTTCCAGAAAGCATTGCGGCGATTTGCATAATATTGTCCTGCCGCTAAAGACTCTCTTCCCGGCATGCTGCCCAGAATCAATATCTCTGCATTGCAATCCGCAACGGGTTCAAAACAGTATAAAAGTGTTTTCGTCATGAGGCCTCGCGCGCTGTTAATCGGTATCTTATGGGAAAAACAACTGCGTTTCTAGCAGAATAATCTAAATCATGCGATTAATCGGATTAGTTTTAAAGTTAGATTTATGATGCAATAAAAGTAAGAGCAAGTAGTTAAAATGAATTTTCCAACCTAACTTTGAGTTTAAACAAAATGGTCAAACGAAGTATTTTCAGGAAGCTTCTCGTTACGATGATAGGTTTGATTATTGCCTTATTGATGCTGTTAACCTTTATTCAAATTGAATTCCAGAAAGATGTATTCGAAAAGGAATTGGAGAAACGCATTGTGCTGATGAAAGGACGATTAATCGATAGAGGCCGGATTCTATCGAATAACTTATCAGGTCAGGTTGAAAACGGTCTTGCTTCGGTAAACTTATCTTTAATTGCCGACCAGTTAAGAGAATCCGTGAGGGAAAATAAAGAACTTCATTACATCATACTCATGCAGGCTTCCGGAAAGGCGTATATTCATACGTTAAGGCCGGAATTAGAAATGGAAGTATTGCCTGAAAAAGAGGATCTGTTTGCCGCGGCGCAACGAACGCCAACGGTTAATGAATATACACGCAATGGCGAGTCCTTTGTGGAATTTATTATGCCGATCCAGGTCAGCGCGAAGTCGTGGGGCGTTCTCCGGCTGGGCTTTTCCTTAAATATTCTTAATCAGGAGATTGTTAATTCGCAAAAAGAGAGTACCCGCCAAATCCGCGAAATGATAACGCGGCTGTTAATAACCGCGACCATTTTTATCATGATTGGCGCGGGCATTGTGCTATTCGTATCTGAACGTTTATCCAGGCCATTGATGCACTTGACCCGGTTGGCCGATGAATTGGCTAAAGGAAACTTTATTGTCAGTGACAATGTAAGAAGGATTCATGCCGATGGTGAAATTGGCGCGCTAAAAACAGCGTTTACCGAAATGGCCGAGAATCTGAAAATTTCTTACGATAAGCTTGAAGAATATAACCGTACTCTTGAGCAGAAGGTTGTAAACCGTACATCCGAATTGGCGGAAGCGCGAGACCAAGCGATTGCCGCAGATAAAAGCAAATCGGAGTTTCTGTCGATGATGAGTCACGAGATCCGGACACCGATGAATGCGATCATCGGCATGACCCGCTTAGCTTTGCATACGGATTTGACTGCAAATCAGCATGATTATTTGACAAAGGTTCAAGTTGCTTCGCAGGCACTGCTCGGCATCATCAACGATATTTTAGACTTTTCCAAAATTGAAGCCGGAAAGCTGGAACTTGAAGTGATCGAGTTTAATTTGGACGATGTGTTGAATAATCTTTTCAATTTAATGAGCGACAAGGCGGAAGAAAAGGATCTGCGGATGAATTTTGTTGCCTCCGACAATGTGTCGTTGGAATTAATTGGCGATCCGTTAAGGCTAGGCCAGGTGTTGATTAACTTTGTCAGCAATGCAATAAAATTTACCGACCACGGCAGTGTTACTGTCAGGGTTGCTTTGGCGGAAGATTGCGAGCAACTTAAAAAAAACGGTCAAATTATGCTTGAATTTTCTGTCGAAGATACCGGTATCGGCCTGACAGAAGAACAAGTTGGCAGATTATTTCAGTCTTTCAGCCAAGCCGATAAGTCGATCACCCGCAAATATGGAGGAACAGGGCTAGGGCTGGCAATTTGTAAGCGAATTGTGGATATGATGGGCGGCACTATCAGCGTAAAGAGTGAATCAGGAAAGGGCAGTATTTTTACGTTCACCGCCATCTTTCAGCAGTCCAGCGAGGTAGGGCAAAAACGAGCAGCATCGCTTAATGCTTTTGGTGGGGTGAAGGTATTAGTGGTAAACAACGACGATACAGCGCGGAATGCCTTATGCTCATATCTGGAAGCTCTATTGTTTGAAGTGACCTGCGTCAATACGGGCGAACAAGCGATCCAAATGTTGGAAAACGCTTATGTTGAAGAGCCCTTCCGGCTTGTAATCATGGATTGGGATTTACCCGGAATGGACGGCATCTCGGCCGTTCGGCATATTAAAACTAATCTTAGAATGGCCTGTATTCCTTACATTATTATGATTGCATATAGCAAGGAAGATATTGCCGTAATGCCGGCTGATCTTAACCTGGACGGTTTCCTTAGTAAGCCCGTGCATTCATCCGAGCTAAACAGTGCCGTTATCGAGGTATTCAATAAAAATAATTTCGATGAAAATTCGCTTTCGCCTAGCCGTCGAATAGACGAAAAGCTGGATCGAATTAGAGGCGCAAAGCTGTTGTTGGTGGAAGATAACATTATCAACCAACAGGTTGCTAAAGAAACGCTGGAACAGGAAGGTTTTGACGTAACCATTGCCGGAGACGGCCAGGATGGCGTGCAAAAAGTACGGGCCGATTATTTTGACGCGGTATTAATGGATTTGGAAATGCCCGTCATGGATGGCTATGAGGCTACTAGGATCATTCGATCTGAATCTCGATTTGATAATTTGCCGATTATTGCGATGACTGCCCATGCCATTAATGACGTCAGGGACAAGTGCCTGCGGATAGGTATGGACGGATATGTGGCTAAACCGATAGACATTGATGAATTATTGGAGAATTTGATTAAGTTTATCTCGCCGGAATTACGAAAGCCCCCGGCTTCCTATTCGGCAAAATCCGATCAACAACAAGTGGCGTTATTTCCTGACCTATTGCCCGGCATTGATATACAACAAGGCTTAAAAAATGTTGTGGGAAACGCTCAACTGCTGCGTAACTTGCTACTGAAATTTGATGAGGATTTTAGTGACGCACCGGCTCGTTTGGACGCTTTTTTACAAGCCGGCAATATTGAGGCCGCTTTGGCGTTTCTCCATATCATGAAAGGCGTAGCGGCTAATCTCGCAATGCCGGAATTGAGGGAATGTATCCAAGCTTTGGAGATGGCGCTTAAAAATCAATCACAATATGAGCCGGAGTTATCGGCTGATTTTACTGCCGCGTACAATAGAGTGCTTGAGTCGGTTAGGCAGTTGCTTCGCGTTAAAGATGAGGAGGGCGAATCAACAGTCTCTCTAAGCTGACCTGGCAACAAACATTCCCCTGACGGCTTTCTTGAATAAAAAATTGCCGGTAGCTATGGCCTTTATGACGAAAAAAGAGCAGTGTAGGCAAAAGGTGACAGGGCTTTAGTTTTATCAGAAAGTGTATCCGCTGTAGCTTGAGATGAATGCGAATGGCGGTTGCTTTGTGCGAATAGTTAGTGAGTTGAGTTCAGTATGAGGTGTTTTAATTTCGATTGATTTAGTAGCTATAAGGTTTGTAATTCATTTTTATATTGGTAAATTAAAAATTGAATGACGATAAAGTTGAGTTATAGGCTCAGCAAGGAATGGTTTTTTACAATGCAAATTAAGTTTCCATTTGATATATCCAAGCCGGTTATGGGTGAAGCAAGCATTGAGATCAACAAACCGATTCAAGATGTTTTCTCTTATATTGGCGAGCATTTTTTTGAAAATTACCCTAAATGGTCTGTAGAAGTTGTTGAGTTCGAACCCTTGGATGGTAAAGAAGTCTTCGTCGGAGCCAAAGCAAAACAAGTCCGTAAAGACAACGGGGCGGAAGTCGAGTCGGTTTTCGAAATCGTAGATTATCAGCCGGTGGTAAAACTTATTTTCAAAGGCCTAACTGAGCCCTATAAGCATAGCTATCTATTAGAAAGCAGTGAACAAAAGCAACCCACCCGCTTGACTTTTCGTTTTGAATTACTGGAGCTTGAAGTTTTTATGCGTCCTTTTGAAAAACTGATACGTTCTGCTATTGAAGATGGCGCGGAAAATACGGTTGAAAACATTAAAAAATTAATCGCGATCGAAAGCATTTAATATCTGGCGGAACCCTAGCAATCATAAAGATCGGAGTTTATTTATGACTTTTATTGTTGAAAAAGATAGCGGCGGCCTTATTCCACAAGTACTTTCTTCTATTTTGGATGAGTGTGTTAACGGTGTCACTTTAGCCGATCCGGACTTAGAGGATGCTCCGATTGTTTACGCTAATAAAGCTTTTGAGCGTTTAACAGGATATAGCCAAGAAGAGATTGTTGGCCACAATTGCCGCTTTTTGCAAGGTAATGATAGGAATCAAGATGCACGCCGTCAGATTAGTGAGGCGATAAAAAATCATCAACCGGTCGAAGTAACATTGCGCAATTATAAAAAAGACGGGACATTGTTCCATAACCGTTTGAAAATAATTCCATTGTTCGATAAAAAACATAGGGTCATATATTATCTCGGCGTGCAGTACGATATAACGGAGCAGGTTAACGCGAACAATGAAATTAAGGAGCTGAACGACTTATTGAATGCCGTACCGGACAAATAATCTAGCTATTTAAAATAAACTATTTAGAAATAAAGGTAAGTTTATGAATGAGATAGAGAGTATCAATAACGACAATGACTTACTTTTCAATGAAGTATTGTTCGGTCTTGCTATAGTCGCTTTCCTCATCTTGCTAGTCATTGAAAAAATTAAACCTTATCGTCATTTTTCTCCAAAAATCAACAAAGAATCGTTTGTTACCAACACCACTGCATTTTTAGTTAACAATCTGATTTTGACTGTATTAAGGGCATCTTCGTTATTTCTTGTCGCCCAGCAATTTGCCTCTTACGGGCTATTAGGCCATCTGGAAAACGGCCCGGTTAAATGGCTGTTGGCTTTCATCTTTTTTGATTTGGCAATCTATGCTTGGCATGTGGCGAGCCACAAGTTCGAGTTTTTATGGCGATTTCATAAAATACATCACAGCGATAAAAGCTTTAATGTCTCTACGGGCTTTCGCTTCCACGTTTTCGATTTACTGTTGGAAATTGTTTATAAATCAATATTTGTTGTCGTGATCGGCGTGAATGCATATTTAGTACTTTCGATCGAGATTATCGAATTATTTTTCATCTTTTTTCACCATGCCAACCTTCGCGTGCCCAACGAAGAATCAATCTCGCAAGTCTTTATTACGCCGTCACTGCACAGAACGCATCATTCAACCTTGCGTAAAGAACACGACAGTAACTATGGGATTGTTTTGTCATTTTGGGACCGGATTTTTTGCACTCGAAAAGAGCTGGTGCCTGAACATATCGGTCTGGATTTAATTGAAGCTGAAAATTTTATACAGCTGTTTTCGTTGGCATTTATTACTGAAATCAAAATCCGGAAATTATTCAGCTGGATTCCTAAAGGCAAAAAACGCAAATAAGTCTGCGTTGGTTACTGATATTCAACTAACCAGTAGGTAACCTGAGCGATGATTATCAAAACAAAGAAAGATATACCGGCTAGCGAAATTACCGATCCGCTAGTTTTTAACAATCGGCGGAAAATTATCAAGGCCATACTGGCGGGAGCGGTTACCGGGATCGGTATTTCGCCGGTATCGGCCGCTAACAATAGTATTGCTTGGCCGGATCTACCCAGAGGCGACGGTTCAGCCGGTCTTTTAACGCCTACGCCGGCTGAGCTGGTCAAAAATTATACAAACTATTATGAGTTCGCGTTCAACAAACAAGATTCGGCAAGACTAGCCCAAAATCTGCGCACCGACTCTTGGACTATTGAGATTGGTGGCGAAGTGGAAAATCCCGGTATTTATTATCTGGAAGATGTTTTACGTCAGCAGACGCTGCAAGAATATATTTACCGTTTTCGTTGTGTTGAGGGGTGGTCAATGGTTGTGCCTTGGGTTGGATTCCCTTTAAGTTGTTTATTAAAATTTGTTAAACCCTTATCGGGTGCCCTTTTTGTAAAATTTACCGCCGTTCATCAACCGGAGGTAATGCCCAAACAGCGCCGTAATGCGATGTTGGAATGGCCTTATGTTGAGGGTTTACGCATGGATGAAGCCATGCATCCTTTAACGATATTGGCTGTCGGCATGTATGGCTCCATTTTGCCCAAGCAAAATGGAGCGCCGTTGCGTTTAGTCGTACCTTGGAAATACGGTTTTAAGAGCATTAAAGCAGTTGTAAAGATAGAGCTGGTAAGAAGACCGCCGGTAACCTCGTGGTGTCAATTCGCTCCTCATGAATATGGTTTTTACTCTAATGTAAATCCCGCTGTGGCTCATCCTCGCTGGAGTCAAAGCAGCGAACGCCAATTGGGTAGCGGATTTTTTACGCCGCGTCGAAAAACCGAATTATTCAACGGTTATGGTGAACAAGTAGCATCGCTTTACCGCGATATGGACTTACGGCATTTTTTCTGATGATTTTTAAGATCGATAACTTGAGAACGAAATGTATAGTGGGGGGATTAATTCCCTTGTTATGGCTATCTATTGATATTGCTTTTGACAATCTTGGGGCAAATCCTATTTATGCGCTGCATGTTCGCTTAGGCGATTGGTCATTGCGTTTTTTATGTTTGACGTTGGCGATTACGCCTATCCAAACGATGACCAATTGGCGAGGCATGGCAGATTATCGGCAGTTGTTTGGAATGTACGCTTTTTTCTATGCAACGCTACATGTTCTGGCATATTTAGTTATAGATCATGCTCTAGTTTGGCACATGATCGGTATCGATATTATTGAAAGTCCTTATATCTGGTTTGGAGTGCTTGCTTATATTATTGTTTTTTTATTAGCGCTGACATCGTCCAAATGGGCTAAAAAGCGTATGGGTAAAAGCTGGAAAAAGCTTCATCGATTTATATACCTTGCCGCTATTGCAGCCGTTATTCACTATTTTTGGCAACTCAAAGGTAACTTGGCTGAACCTTTGTTTTATGCAATTATGGTGTTTTTATTGTTGGTGTTCCGTATCTTAGTTTGGGTGAAAAACCGGCAATTGAATAAAGCGATGGCTCCGACGGCGCGGCGGGTGTTGACCTTGGCGGAAGAACAAAGCGAGATACCGGAAACGATCCACAAACAACATTGATGAGCCGGTTGGAGGATGAAGTAATCGGTCTGCGTTTTTACTCTTTACTTTGTATTAGCCAATAAGTAATACCTAACGCTATTACAACCAATGCCGATGCATTCACATATTCTGCTGGTAACTCTTTGTAATCAAATACAATGATTTTCCTGGAAATGGCCATTAACGCGGTGGCCACAACCAAGTTTACCGGGATTACATCGCTTCTGATATAGACTGTAATATTCAGGAAAATCTCAACAGCAATTAACACGGCTAAAAAAGCGCCAAACGTTTCCAGCATGTCGTTAATAGTCATCAGCATGAATGGCGGCAGAGTGATTTTTTCGAAAATCACATAAACGACATCCATAATGCCGAATAAAATAACGATTACCATTAGTAGAGCCAGAAATTTGAGCCCTAAGCGTATGATACGATGCAAAAGCTGTATAAACGGGTCTTCATGCTGAACGGGCAGTTCTTCGTGTTGAACAGACGGTTGCTCGGTACTTTCCAAAGTAACTTGTTTAAGCAATTTACTGTGCAGGTAGGCTAATAAAGGGGCGATAACCTGCTTATGAGAGACCAAGCTCGCCGGTGTTAAGTCCTTCTCAAAAAAATGATTAAAGCCTTCTATTCCGCTTAGCTCTTTGGCTTCGAGTTTTACAAAGCCCAGGCTCCAATAGGGAAATACGCGCTCCGTTATCGGCAGTTTTTCAATCAGGGTTACGTTTTTATGGCGTGTATCTTGTTTTATGGCTTCAAAGGTAGCATCAACGGCCGCCTCATCGCCTTCCAATACCTGAAAAAAAGTGCCGTGCAAATAAAGCAGTATGCCGGTTATATTTTTGGCGGCATTGTTTACTCGACAGATTTTGAGCAGGGTTAACAGATTTTCCGGATTAAAATCCATAACTGCGGTGCTGGCGTAAGTCAGTCGTATCATTGCGGCCTTCCGTAAGTGATTGCCGATTTTGCAGATGCTTTTATAAGCTGTCGTTGCCAATGACAGCATAAGTCAGTCAGGCTTTGAAAGTATTATTTAAATGAGGTATAAAGAAAACAGCTTTCAACATACCGGGTGGCGGCTCCTTCCATACGACAAAGCTGAACATTTTTGCAAGGCCGCATAAGCGGCTTTAATTGCCTGCCGTGCTACAGCTTGAGCTAATCGCTTTATTTAATCGGCGAGCAATGCTAAAGTAAATGTTTATTAAAACACTTGGTATTTGTTTTTTGTTGCCGGCTGTTCATCTACAACATCTTACAACAACTTTATTTAGGAGAATCTCATGGCTTTCGAACTTCCTGCTTTACCTTATGCGAAAGGTGCATTAGCGCCCCATATTTCTGAAGAAACTTTAGAGTATCATTACGGCAAGCATCACCAAACCTACGTAACAAATCTGAACAACTTGGTTCCGGGAACTGAATTCGAAGGTTTGTCCCTGGAAGAAATTATCATGAAATCTTCCGGCGGTATTTTCAATAACGCAGCGCAAGTTTGGAACCATACTTTCTACTGGAACAGCATCGCTCCGAATGCCGGCGGCGAGCCTAGCGGTGCTTTAGCCGATGCAATCAATTCAACTTTTGGTTCGTTTGCAAAGTTCAAAGAAGAATTCACTAAATGTGCGGTTACCACTTTCGGTTCAGGCTGGGCTTGGTTGGTACAAAACGCCGACGGCAGTTTGGCGCTGGTTAGCACTAGCAACGCGGGCTGTCCTTTAACAGCCGGTCAAAAACCGTTGTTGACTTGCGATGTTTGGGAGCACGCTTATTACATCGATTACCGCAATGCACGCCCAACTTATCTGGAAGCATTCTGGGCATTGGTTAACTGGGATTTTGCTGCAAAAAACTTTTCAGCTTAATTTCTAACGATATTGTGCAGGCTGCCGTAGCCGCGAGGAAGCGCTTGTTTTTCGTGGCGAGGTTTTTTTACCTATTGCGCAACATCAGTTTTTAAGTAGTATAAGAAACCTCCTGTATCTACCGGTGCAGGGGGTTTTTTTATGGGAGATATAAAATGGCTACAGTTTTAATTACCGGTGCTAATCGCGGTTTGGGTCTGGAGTTTTGCCGCCAATATGCCGAACAGGGCTGGCATGTGATTGCCTGCTCACGTAATCCGGACGATGCGTTTGATTTGAATAATCTCGCCGGTCATCATTCTAAAATCCAGTTGGAAGCGTTGGATGTTTCCAAGTTTAAGCAGATCGATGCGTTATCGCAAAAATTAGCGGATCGACCAATTGATATTTTGATCAATAATGCCGGTGTTTACCTGGATGATAAAAGTAACGGTTTCGGCCATTTGGATTACCAGGCCTGGACGGAGTCATTTTTAACAAATACCGAAGCGCCGCTCAAAATGGCCGAAGCATTTCTGCCGCACATTAAAAAAAGCGGCAAAAAGCTGATTGTTAATATCAGCAGCCTGATGGGCAGTATTGCTGATAATGACAGTGGCGGCAGTATTTTTTACCGTTCCAGCAAGGCAGCACTGAATGCGGCGATGAAGAGCCTGGCTGTAGAGCTTAAAGATCAGTCCGTCGGCGTGCTTATTTTCCATCCCGGCTGGGTCAAAACTGATATGGGCGGGCCTAATGCGTTGATTAATGCCGAGCAAAGCGTTTCCGGAATGTACGGTTTGATAGAGCGCTTTTCTTTGCATCAGTCAGGCAGTTTCGTCAAATACGACGGAACCCCGATGCCATGGTAATTGCTATGATTAAAAAGACATTGATTTTATCGTTAATGTTGCAAGGCGCGGCCTTTGCAAGCACGAGGATACCCGAACAGATCCAGCCGCCTGCGGGCTATCATCCGGTACTGACGGTGCATGCGAAAGGCGACCAGATTTACCAATGCTCAGCCAAGCAGGGCGAGTATTCATGGCAAACGCTGGCGCCTGACGCCAAGCTGTTCGACGGGCAGGGCAATATCGTCGGCAATCATAGCGCGGGCCCGCTTTGGGAATATAAAGAAGGCAGCCGCGTGGTCGGAAAAGTGCTTAAGAAAATCGATGTAGCGCCGGGTTCGGCCATTTCCTGGTTATTGGTCGAAGTCGTATCCCATAAGGGCGACGGTTTGTTTGCAAATGTCAGCTTTATTAACCGGATTAATACGCAAGGCGGCCTGGCGCCTGCTTCCGCATGCAACGCCAACCATTTAGGCAGTGAGAAACGAGTTGCCTATACGGCGGATTATGTTTTTTACGGGAAATAATTAGTCTTGAAAAAGCAGTTAAGCCACGGATAAACTCGGATTGCGGGGCCCCTTTAGGTGCCCGCTACGCTTGCGTGACATAGTGTCTTATCCGGGGTTATACGTGTAGATTTGTAGCGGACTAGCTTTTTAGGACTCAATAGGAATAGTGTTAATGGAAAGAAGCAGGCTAAAAAACTATTTCGCCTTTCGTCTCTCACCTCGGCGTCTGCGCTCTGTTCTTCTATCGGTCAGCTTTAACTCCCTAAGCTTCATCAGCGCATAAACCGATTCCAGATGAGGCGCGGCCACGCCTAAGCGTCGGGCAGCACGTAGCGTGTTGCCTAGAATGGCCTCGGTCTCCATCGGATGGCCGTTCTCGTAATCCAGCAGCATGCTGGTTTTATAAGGCGGCATCGCATAAGTGTTTTCGATATTGATGTTGACAATATCGTCGGGCAGCGGATGCCCGGAGGCGGCGGCAATGTCGCAAACTTCGTGCATAATGCTGCGCACCAAAGGCTCCTGGGTTTGCAGAATGTCGAGTGTCTGCAAGCCGCCCGATAATACCGATAGCGGGTTAAAAGGCGCGTTCCAGACGCATTTTTGCCAACGTCCGGTAACAATATCCTCGCTCGCTCCGCATTCAATACCGGATTGATTAAACAGCTCGCAAAGCTGCATGGTTTTACGGCTGACGCCGCCCGGCAAATTACCTAAAACTAAACGGCCGTAAGCCAGATGCAAAATTTCGCCGGGATTGATGCGGTTACAGCAAATGAATGCCAAACCGCTGACGATTTCATTGTTGGGGAAAGCCTCCAGCATTTCCTGTTCGATGCCTACGCCGTTTTGAATAAAAACTATCGATGTATTCCGGCCGACAGCCGGGCGTATCAGTTCGACTCGATCTACACTAGGAACGACCTTGGTGCAGAGTAAGATATAGTCCGGCGGGGCTTCAAGATCGGTAACGCTCTTTAAAACTTGCGCCGGCGTAAAATTCCAGCGGCCGAGAGCCTGGCTGTTGATGATGAAATCGTGTTGTTTGACCTGGTCGTAATCGGAGCGGCAGATGACAGAGACTTCGGCTCCGGCCTGAGCTAGCAGCGAGCCGTAAAAAGCGCCGATAGCGCCCGCTCCAATAACAAGCACTTTAATCATGGCTATCTTCGTCCAAAATCTGCTTTAAAAAAGGAAGAGTCAACTTACGTTTTGCGGCCAACGACGCCTTGTCCAATTTTTCCAGTAAAGCCCAGAGAGAGCTTAGGTCCCTGTTGTAATGCGTCAGCAGGAAGCGTCCGGCATGAGGGGCGATTTCAAAGCCCATTTGCGCTGCTTTGAAAATTAATGCGGCGATTCGGTCGCTATCGGTTAAAGACTGTAGTTTTAAGGTCAGCCCCCAATTAAGCCGGGTTTTAAGGTCGGGTAATTGAATAGCAATGTCGTTCGGAGCGGAACATGCGGATACGATAAGCTTATGGCCGTGATCGCGGTGTAGGTTAAAAAAATTAAAAAAAGCCAGCTCCCAGGCGGCGTTGCCAGCGATATGCTCGATGCCGTCGAAACAAACCACATCGTACTCATCAAGCCCGATTAACATGGACGGGCCGGTCAACTTTGCATTCGTTAAATCGAAATAGAACGAACTGAGGTGTTGGCTCTGCGCTTGATGACAGCAAGCTTGCAGCAAATGCGTTTTGCCTTGGCCCGGCTTGCCCCAGATGAAAATTTGCTGTTCGCCGATACCGGCAATGCACTGCTGCAAATGCGTGACTATTTCCTGATTTGCGCCGGGAAAAAAATCCTTAAAGGTCTGATTGGCCCTGAATTCGAAATCTAATGGGAGTTGCTGCGCCATTGTCAGTTCTGTCTTGCCGCCATGCGTACATAAAATGCCGAGCCGAAAAACAGCATCAAGCTCAGCATGACTTCAAGCACTGCATACAGCCGTTCGTCGGCGTTCGCGTAAGCTTCGGCAGTCCCGTGCAGAAAATAGATCAGGCTGACATAGGCCGCCCATGCGCAACTTCTCGGTTTGCGGTCCAGTAATCCGCGCATCGGCAGTAGTAGCGGTGTAACGGCGATCAGTAAAACCAATGCTACCGGAAGTCGGCCGGATGGCGCGAGTACGGTATTCCAGAGCATTAATAATGCAAACAAGCCGAAAAAACCGGTCAGGGCAATGATGTAGTAGTAAATCGGCTTTATATTCATGTTGCCTGTTTTAATTGAAGCGCGGTTTTAGCCAAACGCATGCCCAGTGCTTTGCATAAGATTTTTTCATGATTCGTTAATTCCGTGTGGCCGGTCGATACATGGCTGGGGCCGTAAGGCGTGCCGCCCGAGGTAGTTTCGCGCAACGCATGCTCGGTGCTGGGCAGGCCCATTATCAGCATGCCGTGGTGCAGCAGCGGCAACATCATCGATAACAGCGTGCTTTCCTGGCCGCTGTGCATGCAGCCGGTTGAAGTAAATACGCTTGCCGGTTTGCCGGACAGTGCGCCTGAAAACCAGATTGAGGTGGTGCTGTCGATGAAATATTTCAGCGGTGCGGCCATGTTGCCGAAATGGGTTGGACTGCCCAGCGCCAAGCCGTCGCAGTATTGTAAATCGTCAAGCGTCGCGTATAGCGCGCCGTGAGCAGGAATGGTCTCAGCGGTTTTCTCGCAGACGGTTGAAACCTCGGGGACGGTTCTAAGCACAGCCTCAGCGCCGTCAACCGATTCAACGCCGCGAGCGATATGATTAGCCATATCGGCGGTCGAGCCATTACGCGAGTAATAAAGAATCAGGATTTTCGCCATAAACTCAAGTTATTACAAAATAGCGAGTACATCTTCCGGCGGACGGCCAATCGCGGCCTTGCCGTTCGCGATAACAATAGGCCGCTCAATTAAAATCGGGTGATCGACCATCGCTTGAATCAGCACCTGCCTATCCAGCGAAGCGTCGTCCAGACCGTTGGCCTTATATTCGGCCTCTTTTTTACGCATTAACTCGCGCGGTTCCATAGCCAATTTTTGCAAAATATCATCCAGCTCTTGAGCATTGGGAGGCGTTTTAAGATATTCGATAACTTCCGGCTCGATACCTTGATCTTTCAACAGCTGCAAGGTTTGACGCGACTTGCCGCAACGCGGATTGTGATAGATTTTTACAGTCATGGTTGACCTGCTTTTGAAATATAAAGTAATTGAAAATAGCGCCTAAGTGACGACAGATTAAACGCAACACATTGGGCCTGATAAAAACCTCATCCGCTGATGCCGTTACCAACAAAACCTTATGATAGCATTTTTAAAAAAATCACACTTTGCGGAGATTGGGGGAGCTCACCACCTATCACATTATTTAGGCTATTATAAAGTCCATCGATTTTTGCCGTTGTAAATTGATGAGTACAGTAAAACAGTTGTCCGAA
>NZ_RYFG02000071.1 GCF_003994235.2 Candidatus Methylobacter oryzae | reverse complement strand
TAGCCTTTAGCCTTTAGCCTTTAGCCTTTAGCCTTTAGCCTTTAGCCTTTAGCCTTTAGCCTTTAGCCTTTAGCCTTTAGCCTTTAGCCTTGTACCTTGTACCTTGTACCTTGTACCTTGTACCTTGTACCTTTTTAATCTATATTCAATCAAACAACTGACAAAGTAACCATCCCATGAATACCGCATCGACAGATTTACAATTTAGTGGCCTTACACGATGCTTGATCGAGAAAGGATTGCTAACCGAAAGCGATGCGCAAATTCATAGTCAGGAAGCAAAAAAAAGTCAAATTCCGCTAATACGCTATCTTGTTACCCACAAGCTTATCGATAGCAAGGCCCTAGCCGCCCAAGCTTCGCAAGAGTTTGGCATTCCTTTTCTTGACCTTAATGCGATTGACTGCCGTAGGCTCCCCGTTAATCTGGTCGGCGAAAAGCTTATCCAGAAATACCATGTGTTGCCGCTGCTAAGCCGGGGCAAAACGCTGTTTGTCGCTGTATCCGACCCGACCAACTTCCACGCACTGGATGACATCAAATTTCACAGCCGCCTTAATCCCGAAGCCATTCTGGTTGAAGAAGACAAGCTCATTAAAGCGATTGAGGTTGCTTTAGAAGCCGCCGATACCTCAATGGGCAATATGCTGGATGAGGACTTGGAAAACCTGGACATTACCGGGGGAGAAGAAGATGCGAACAAAGCCGATGTCATTACGCCTGATGTTGACGATGCGCCAATTGTTCGTTACGTGAACAAAATACTGCTGGACTCGATAAAACAAGGCGTATCCGATATACATATGGAGCCTTACGAAAAAACGTTCCGTATCCGCTATAGATCGGACGGCATACTTCGTCAAATTGCCTCGCCTCCGCCTAGTATTGCCAACAGGCTTGTCTCCCGCCTTAAAGTCATGTCCAAGATGGATATTGCCGAACGCAGGGTTCCGCAAGACGGCCGTATCAAAATGACTTTATCCAAAAACCGTGCGATTGATTTCCGGGTAAATACCTGCCCTACGCTATTCGGCGAAAAAGTCGTATTGCGTATTTTGGACCCTACCAGTGCTCAGTTGGGCATCGAAAAACTGGGGTTTGAGCCGGAACAACAACGGATTTTCCTGGAAGCCATTAATAAGCCTTACGGATTAGTGTTGGTAACGGGACCAACGGGTAGCGGTAAAACGGTTTCACTTTATACGGGGCTTAATATCCTCAATACAATGGAACGTAACATTTCTACTGCCGAGGATCCTGTGGAAATTACCGTAGAGGGTATCAACCAGGTCAATATGAACCCTAAAGCCGGCCTAACTTTCGCCAGCGCATTGCGGGCCTTTTTACGGCAAGATCCCGACATTATCATGGTCGGTGAGATTCGTGACCTGGAAACGGCCGAAATCGCTGTAAAAGCCGCACAAACGGGACATTTGGTATTATCAACTCTGCATACAAATGATGCGCCGCAAACCTTGAACCGACTCTTGCAAATGGGCATCCCGCCCTTCAACATCGTTTCAGCAGTCAATTTGATCATGGCACAGCGTTTAGGCAGACGGCTTTGCGAGCATTGCAAAGTGCCTGCCGACTATCCGGATAAAGTCCTTTTAGCGGCGGGCTTTAAACCGGACGAACTACCCGACCTTAAAATATTCAGTGCTGTTGGCTGCGAGCACTGCAACAACGGTTACAAAGGCCGGGTCGGTGTTTATCAAGTGCTGACGCTCACTGATAAAATGCGCAGCCTTATATTGAACGGAGGCAATACCGATCAACTCGCGGAATGCGCTTTAGCCGAAGGTTTTAACGATTTGCGAAGATCCGGCTTAAATAAAGTACGCATGGGCATAACCAGCCTGGAAGAAATTGATCGAATTACCAAGGAATAATCATGGCAGAACAACCGGAACAAATCGATTTCGTCTGGGCGGGAACCGATAAAAATAAAAAGAAAGCTGGAGGAATCATCTCTGCAAAGAGTGAAACCATTGCAAAGACCGAGTTAAGACGACAGGGATACCGCGTAGTCAAATTCAAGAAAAAACCCAAACCGCTATTCACCAAGAAAGTTCAAGCTATCACCCCGGCTGATATAGCCATTTTTACCAGACAATTAGCCACCATGCTTAAAGCCGGCGTACCTTTGGTTCAGTCATTCGATATTGTCGGCAAAGGCCACGATAACCCAAGCATGGAAACGCTGCTATTGGGCATCAAAGCCGATATTGAAGGCGGCGATACCTTAGCCCAAGCGCTAAAAAAAAGGCCGTTATATTTTGATGAATTAACTTGTAACTTGGTTGATGCTGGTGAACAAGCCGGGGTTTTGGAAACGCTGCTGGATAAAATCGCCACCTACAAAGAAAAAACCGAGTCGATGAAGAAAAAGATCAAAAAGGCTCTGACTTATCCGATCGCGGTCATAGTAGTAGCTTTTATTGTCACGACTATCCTATTGATTTTCGTGGTTCCGGTCTTTTCCGACATGTTCAAAAGTTTTGGCGCCGACTTACCGGCATTCACTAAAATGGTTGTGGCCATGTCCGAATGGATGCAATCCTGGTGGTATATCGTTGTTGGTATTATTGTCGGCACTGTTTACACATTTATCTATTTCAAGAAACGCTCAAGGAAATTTAATCACTTCCTTGATAAAGCTTTATTAAAAGTGCCGGTAGTCGGCATGATTCTACATAAATCTGCAATCGCACGGTTTTCCAGAACCTTGGCTACCATGTCGGCAGCCGGCGTACCCTTGGTAGAAGCCTTGGAGTCGGTTGCCGGAGCCTGCGGCAACATTATTTACAGCGAAGCCGTATTAAAAATGCGCGATGAAGTGTCAACCGGGCAAAGGCTTCAATTTGCGATGCAGCAGGCGGACCTCTGGCCCAACATGGTTATACAAATGGTGGCTATCGGAGAAGAATCAGGATCTATGGACTCAATGCTGTTAAAAGTTGCCGATTTTTTCGACGAAGAAGTCGATAATCTTGTCGACAACCTAAGTAGTTTAATGGAGCCTTTCATCATGGTTATTTTAGGTATTTTGGTTGGCGGCCTGATTGTCGCGATGTATTTACCGATATTTAAAATGGGCGCAGCTATCAAGTAATCCTTCTTACCGACTAGACATACCACTCATTGCTCGAAATATCCTACTGATAAACGCTCCCGCCACGGAGCGCTCACTTATCCATGAACAGATGCAACAGCTTAATATGCTTTTAAATATCGCCGCTCTATTTTCTGCCCTGGCTGGCATTGTCGGTTTGCTTGTCGGCAGTTTCCTGAACGTTGTCATCTACAGACTACCGATAATGATGCAGCGGGGATGGCGTAAGGAATGTCTGGAATATCTGCAAATCAGCCCTGAAGCTGTAAGGGACGATGCATCCGCCGGTGCCGGGCCACAAATCGAAGAGCCCTTCAACCTGGTTTTCCCTTTATCCCGCTGCCCCGGCTGCAACACGCCAATCAAGCCATACCAAAACATTCCAGTCATCAGTTACCTTTTTTTAAAAGGTAAATGCGCGACGTGCGGCTGCCGCATTTCAATACGTTACCCCATCATCGAAGCGCTTACAGCGCTCGC
Organism: Candidatus Methylobacter oryzae; assembly: GCF_003994235.2. Lineage (GTDB taxonomy): Bacteria > Pseudomonadota > Gammaproteobacteria > Methylococcales > Methylomonadaceae > Methylobacter_A > Methylobacter_A oryzae. The sequence goes on along the minus strand of NZ_RYFG02000071.1, from coordinate 14,190 downwards.
TTCAATCGTAGTCGCTTGGCATTTTGGCTATACGGCTCAAGCCGCTTTTGCACTACTGCTGACTTGGTCATTAATTGCATTAACGTTTATTGATATTGACCATCAGTTATTGCCCGACTCCATTACCCTTCCTTTACTTTGGCTCGGGATGTGCCTGAGCCTGTTTAATATCTTTACCGATACCCATGCCAGCATTATCGGCGCAGTAGCCGGCTACATCGCTCTTTGGACAGTCTTTCATCTGTTTAAACTGGCAACCGGCAAAGAAGGCATGGGCTATGGCGACTTCAAATTACTGGCTTTATTCGGCGCTTGGCTGGGCTGGCAGTATTTGCCGATTATTATTTTATTATCTTCGTTAGTTGGCGCCGTTATTGGCGTCAGCATGATTATTTTTGTGAAACACGATCACAATGTTCCCATTCCTTTCGGCCCTTATCTGGCTGCGGCCGGATGGATTGCATTATTGTGGGGGAATGATCTCAACCAACTGTATTTGAATTATATAGGCCTATAAGCCCATGCTGAAAGTCGGCTTAACCGGAGGTATAGGCTGCGGCAAATCAACTGTCGCAAAAATCTTCTCAGATCTACATATTCCCATACTTGATGCCGATGAAATAGCCCATCGGCTGGTCGAAAAAGGCCAACCCGCGCTGACTCAAATACAACAGAAATTTGGCCCGGACATCCTTAAGCCCGACGGTTCATTAAGCAGGCAAAATCTCAGGGAGATAGTTTTTTCCGATCTTAAACAAAAACAAAAGCTTGAATCGATACTCCATCCGTTAATCTATAGAACGCTACAAACGGAGCTTGAACAGCTAAATGCTCCTTACTGCATTATCAGCATTCCATTACTATTCGAAACCAACATGACTGATCTTGTTGACCGGATTCTTGTTATCGATTGCCCTGTTGAAACGCAGATTGAGCGCGTTCAAATGCGGGATAACCTGACCGTTGAAAGGATACAATCTATCATTAATAATCAAGTGTCCCGGGCATACAGAAGAGCAAGAGCCGAAGACCTGATCGATAACTCAACGACTGATTCCGGACTTGCAGAACAAGTAAAAAAACTGCACAATTTGTACCTTTCATTAAGCGCTTGCCGGGATTAATTTGTCTGTGAACAACACCATTACCTATGAATTTCCACTCAATGAACGCATCCGGGTTTTCATACGGTTAGAACAGCTTTTCCAACAATTCAGCCATTTCCTAACGGGAGAGACAGTCGCCGATAAACGCGCGGCTATTAATGTGCTGCTCGACATCATGACAATCTTCAGACGTAATGATCTAAAATCGGAAATACTCAAAGAACTGGATCGCCATGCCAATGTACTGAACAAAATTGCCCATAACCAAGGTGTCGACACTCAAAAACTGGAAGAACTGCTCAGTACATTAAACCAAACCAGTAAAAAGCTTTATGGAACCAGTGGCAAGATTGGTACTCGCGTTATGGAAAGCGACTTGTTCCAGAGCATCGCTCAACGCAGTTCCATCCCCGGCGGAACCTGTTCCTTTGATTTACCCGAATTTCATTATTGGCTCGAACAGGATGAAGCTACCCGATTAAAAGATCTGGAACACTGGAGCAAGCCCTTCGACGACATTCGTATCGCCATTGACCTGATCCTTAACTTTATCCGTAATTGCAGCTCCCCGACTCAAGAGGTTGCCGAAGCCGGCTTCTTTCAATTTTTGCTCGACACCAACCAGCCTCACCAACTGCTTAAAATCAGCCTGGATAAATCCATACACTGTTTTGCAGAAATTAGCGGAGGAAAACACCGTTGCACCATTCGCTTCATGACACCGTCTTCCGACAACAAACGCCCAACACAAAGCCCCGATAATATTACTTTTTCTTTAACCTGCTGTCTTTTTTGATGCCGGCATCGAATAAACCTCTTATTGTAAAATGTCCAAACTGCGGATGCGCTGTGCCTTGGCTTCCTGAACAAACATCCAAACCATTCTGCTCCGAGCGCTGCAAATTGATTGACTTGGGCGAGTGGGCAGCAGAAGAAAAGAGGATTCCCGGACAACCGGTTTACTTGGAAGACAATAACGAAGACGACACTTTTCTTCATTAGCCAAACCGTCCTATAAACGTTTTGTTTCACGGGAAGGATACTTCCAGCTAAAAATCGCACAAAACCGGATATTGCTTAAGCCGCTAGTCAAAACGAGCCCGACTTTATACGCTCGCAGCAAAATATGTTTAAGTTTGCTTTCATAGCTCAGCCTTATCCTCGTCTTGAATACCGAAAAGTTACTCAGTAATTTTTCGATATAGCACTGCTGCCAGAGCAGTAAAAAATGCCTCTCTTGCTGCTACCGTTACCGCGGGAGAAACCGAAGTATTTTTCGCAACTTACCCACCACCATAAGGAAATCTAATCATGGCTATAGAGATAGAACATAAATTTTTGCTTGCCAATGACGATTGGCGTAAATACGTTAGTCACTCCGTAAAATACCGGCAGGGCTATTTGAGCTCTCAGGCGACCAGCTCAATTAGAGTACGTGTCAGTGACGATCATGCATGGCTGAATATAAAAACTGCAACTATCGGCACTCATCGTCACGAATATGAATATGAAATCCCGCTAAGCGATGCGAACGAGATATTGGATAATCTTTGCCGAAAACCGCTAATCGAAAAAACACGTCATTTCGTCACCAATGACGACAATCTTTGGGAAATTGACGAGTTTGAAGGCGATAATCAAGGACTGATTGTCGCGGAAATTGAATTGGACTCGACAGGACAATCTTTCTCAAAACCATCCTGGCTAGGCATCGAGGTTACCGGCGATTTGCGTTATTACAACAACAACTTAGCAATACAACCCTATTCAGAATGGCACGAAGATTAAATATTTCATACACATATTGAAATATCATAAGTTTTATTCTATATTTTTGTAATGAAAAATATAGTTTTTGTTGTTTTATTGCTACTATCAAATCAATGCCTTGCAGAGAGCCTTAAAGACTCTTTAACAAGCATCGAAGCCGAGTGGGCATCCATTTACTACAACACCCCCAAAAAAAAGCAAGGGCCGGCTTATATTCAACTGCTCGATAAAACCGCAAAACTAACCCGGCAATATCCGGATGCAGCCGAACCCATTTTTTGGCAAGCAGTAATAAAAGCGACCTATGCCGAGCATCAGGATGCTTTTCCCGCTCTTGAAGCCATTCATGAAGCACGCGATTTATTGATTAAAGCTATTAAAATCAATCCGGAAACCATGAACGGCTCAGCTTATGTAACTTTAGGCACGCTTTATTACATGGTGCCTAAATGGCCTATCTCATTTGGCGATGACGATGCCGCCAAGCAAATGCTGGAAACCGCACTTAAAATCAATCCCGAAGGCATTGATACGAACTATTTTTACGGCGAATTTCTGTTATTGCATAATAGACTCAATGAAGCAGCCGTTTATTTTGAAAAAGCCGCAACAGCTCCGGCTCGCAACGAACAACTCTTCGCCGACAATCAGCTAAAAACAGAGGCAAAGGCCGCCTTAAAGAATACCCAAGAACGAAAAGCCAAAGGCGAAAAAGGTATACTTCTCTCTGTATTCAATTCGGCAAGCGCAAAGTAAGTTGCATCATTCAATCCTGATAATTAGCAAACTCGGGCATTCAATCATCTAATGCTTTCTGCTAGAATAACTCCCTTAAATTAAAATCAACTTTCCTGGTAATAATTATGGCTTTTGTAGTCACCGAAAACTGTATTAAATGCAAATTTACTGATTGTGTCGATGTATGCCCTGTAGATTGCTTTCGTGAAGGTCCCAACTTTCTGGTTATTGATCCAGACGAATGTATAGATTGCACGCTATGCGAGCCTGAGTGCCCGGCTAATGCAATTTTTGCAGAAGACGAGTTGCCGGAAGGACAAGAAATTTTTATCGAATTAAACGCCGAACTTTCTAAAAAATGGCCCGTCATTACGGACGTAAAACCGGCTTTACCGGATGCTGACGAATGGAATGGAAAGCCAAGCAAAGTCGACTTGCTGGAAAAATAACAACCTCGCCAAGAAGCTAACTGCCTTAGCCTAAGTTAAGCTGTTGGAGTAAACCGACAGCTTATACTAGCAGTGCACGCTTTTTCAGTATGACATTGCTGCTTGATGCTTTGCTACAAGACAGAGACAACTAAAGCAAACACAAAAACAAAAATCACAAACAGCGCAAACATCCCTCTGTTAGTCAGCCCCTCCCTCATCAGTCTTAATTCGGCCAGCAGTTCATGTTTAACATTACCCGAATGAAGAATCCTTTTGCATCGGCCACGGAATGTTTGCATTTCCTCTTCCGCTTCCTGCTCGGCAATAATCTCAGCAATTTTTGAATAAAAACTACCGCATTCCGGACACTTCATATCTCGGTCATTTCGCTGATGACCACATACTGGACATTTATTCATTTAATTAATCCTCCGCAAAAAATCATTTCTTCAGCACATCACTTGCAACTCTTGCACTCGGTCAGCTGTCAAAGCGGTACGGTTCCATCTGAATGGATTCAACTCGCCGCCCCAGCATCATGCAAACACCGTTGTAACGTTCATTTCCGGTTGAAGAAAATTCAAACCGAAACGTCCGTTGCAACTGCATTTTTCCTGTTCGATCTCTCTTTAAGCGGATGCCCGCCAGAGCCACATACTCATCCAACATCTGGACGTCCAACTCCAGACAATGCGTCTGGACGGCTTTAAGCGCGGCCTCCTTTACCCGTTGCCCGCTAAACCAATACAGGCATGCACTCAGCAATAAAGCGATTAAAATAAGATCATCCAGCATTGCTTATGATTCGGCGTTGTGAAAATATGTTAAACCTATTGTACTAAGATTTGCCGGCAAACATTCCCGGCAATATCTGCCCACGCGTCTAAGGAGAAAGCATGAAACTTCCCATTACTGGCGGCTGTCTTTGCGGCGCAATCAGGTATCAAATCTTAACCAAGCCAATAGGAAGCTTCAACTGCCATTGCCGGACCTGCCAGAAAGCGATTGGAGCACCCTATTTTGCCGGCATGCTCGTTCCAGCCCCGGCCTTGTGCATAACCGGCAGTTATAAAGAATACGCCACTATTGCAGCAAGCGGGCACACAGTCTATCGCGCTTTTTGCCCTGAATGCGGAACCTCGCTATTCGGCAGAAACAGCGCTTTTATCGATATAAGACCGGTCTCCGCCGCAACGCTTGACGATCCCGCCATTTTTCATCCACAAAAAGATATTTGGGTAGCAGACGCCCAGCCATGGGACATTATGAATCCGGATTTACCAAAATTTGACGGCAATCCATGACATTAGGTTAAGCTATCGGCAATTTTATTTATTTTGGAGAAGTCATGAATTCCGAACAATTGAGCATCATCGAAATACAACCCGACGCCCCCCATAAATATTCAGTAATATGGCTGCATGGCTTAGGCGCCGACGGTCATGATTTTGAAAGCATTATTCCCGAACTGCATCTGGCCGCGGAAGCAAATACCCACTTTATTTTCCCCAATGCGCCTATTCAGCCGGTGACTATCAATGGCGGAGTGGCCATGCGCTCCTGGTACGATATTTTAGAAATGTCGCTGGAACGCCAAGTCGATATTGACGGCATCTCTCGTTCAGCCAGTCAGATTGAATCGCTGATTCAACAAGAAATCGCTAAAGGCATCCCGTCGGCAAATATTTTACTGGCCGGGTTCTCTCAAGGCGGCGTTATTGCACTTCATACAGGGTTAAAACACCAACATAAACTGGCCGGGATTATCGCCCTGTCGACTCATTTACCGACTATCGATCAATTAAAAACCGAACGCTCAGCCGCCGGCAACGGTACGCCGATATTTGTAGCTCACGGCATCATCGATCCTGTCGTTGCCGTCGAATCCGGCAAAGCCGCGTTCAATGCGCTACAAGCAATGGGCTACAACATCGAATGGCATGATTACGTCATGGAACACAGCCTTTGCGTTGAAGAAATCGAGCATATTTCAGTCTTTATGAATTCGATTCTTATATGATAGACAGCCGGCAAATTCCGTAGCTCCTATTCAAGGAGCTACGGAATAGCGTCTCAAGTGCTTGGCTTGACATGCTGCGGCGGTATATCGCGCCTTGTTGCGCCGGTATAAAGTTGTCTTGGCCGGCCAATCTTTTGATCGGGATCGGCAATCATCTCATCCCAATGCGAGATCCACCCTACCGTTCGCCCCATTGCGAACATCGCAGTAAACATGTTGGTAGGAATACCTAATGCGTGCAATACGATACCCGAATAATAATCGACATTCGGGTAAAGCTTTTTCTCGATGAAATATTCATCCTCAAGCGCGATGCGCTCCAATTCCAGCGCCAGCTTAAATATTTTGTCATCGTGCAGGCCCAGCTCAGTCAGCACTTCATGACAGGTTTCGCGCATTAATTTAGCGCGCGGATCATAGTTTTTATAAACCCGGTGCCCGAAGCCCATCAGCCTGAACGAATCGTTCTTATCCTTGGCTTTAGCAATATATTTGTTGATATTCGAAACATCCTCAATCTCTTCCAGCATATTCAGCACCGCTTCATTAGCGCCGCCATGCGCCGCGCCCCAAAGACAGGCAATCCCGGCAGTAATACAGGCGTAAGGATTAGCGCCGCTGGAACCTGCCAAACGTACCGTGGAAGTCGAAGCGTTTTGCTCATGGTCGGCATGAAGAATCAAGATCCTGTCCAGTGCCTTGACCAACACCGGATTGGGCACGAAGTCGTCGCATGGCGTGCCCAGCATCATGCGCATAAAGTTCTCGACGTAGCTGAGCTTGTTTTGCGGATACATAAACGGCAAGCCGATGCTGTATTTATGACACATCGCGACAATGGTCGGTACTTTAGCAATCAGGCGGATCGCACTTATATCGCGGTCTTTTTTCGATTTTATGTCCAGCGCGTCATGATAAAACGCCGACAGCGCACCGACAACAGCAACCATGATCGCCATCGGGTGGGCATCGCGGCGGAAGCCTTTAAAAAAATTGGTCAGCTGGTCATGCACCATCGTATGCATGGTTATTGTCCCTTCAAACCGCTGCATTTCCTCAGGAGTAGGCAACTCGCCGTTCAGCAGCAGATAACAAACTTCCAAGAAGGTACAATGTTCTGCAAGCTGCTCAATCGGATAGCCGCGATAAAGCAATATCCCTTTCTCGCCATCGATATACGTTATCGATGAGCTGCAACTGGCCGTAGAAGTAAAGCCCGGATCATAGGTAAACATGCCGGTCTTTTGGTATAAAGACTGAATATCTATGACGTCCGGCCCCGTTGTTCCGGACAAAATAGGCAACTCACATAAAGACTGTGTATTCTCGTTTAAGGTGGCAGTGCGCAATTTAGTCATGGTTTTTCCCGGTTTTGAACGTGATCCATCATCAGAAAGCTGGCCAACCTGCAATATACAGCAATAGCCAGGGCCGATTAAATATCATTACTGTTGGCTAGCATTTTAATAGGGAATTTGCATATGAATAACCAAATTCCCAAAAATATCGTTGACTCTCGATCGCTGTTAAATGCGATTCTACCCCATCCATGGGGCCGTACCGTCTCACTGCCATAAAAGCGCACCACCCTACAACAATTACTTTTAACGCTTAAAACGGCAATGACCCTACCTTCCTCATACGCAAGAATGACACGATCAAGCCGAAACCGCCCTATCTATAGCTTGCTTTGCCAGTTCAGTCACTTTTGTCCAGTTTTTCGCCTTTACTACGTCGACGGGCGCCAACCAAGATCCGCCAACACAGGCAACATTGCTTAACTGCAAGTAATTATTGTAATTTTCCGGAGAAATACCGCCTGTCGGGCAAAAAGTCACTTTAGGAACCGGCCCGGCGATGGATTTCAGCATAGGTATGCCGCCTGCCGCTTCCGCCGGGAAGAATTTAAAATGATCCAAACCGTACTCCATGCCCAACATCAACTCCGACAACGTGGATATGCCCGGAATCAATGCGATATTCCCCGCATTGGCAGCTTCCAAAAGTCTTGGCGTTAATCCTGGGCTAATCGCGAAAACCGCGCCCGCCTCTTCCGCCTCTTTTAACTGTTCCGGCGTAGTAATCGTGCCGGCGCCGACAATCGCGTCTTTCACTTCTGCGCTGATAAGCTTAATTGCATCGATCGCTATCGGGGTCCGTAGCGTTATCTCCAGCACCTTGATGCCGCCTGCGACCAAGGCCTGGGCCAAAGGAACCGCGTCTTCAAGATTCTGGATGACCATCACCGGCATCACCGGGCAAGTGTTTAAGATAATGTCGGGTTGAATTTTCCAGTTATTTTTAGTCATTGGTTGTACCAAATTTTATAGTTATTAATCGGCAACAAACAGATTTGTAGCGCCGGTTTCAGCAGAAGACGCCCCCAGGCGGAAAGCGCCAAACAATTCACGGCCCATACCGAAATGATGTCCTTTGGCACTATTGGCCGCCGGCTCGCGGGCAGCGAATTCAGCAGCCTCTACCAACACGTTGACCTCGCCGGTTTGAGTGTTCAGTTGGATCATGTCTCCGTCACGTACTCTAGTTAATGGACCGCCTTCCGCACATTCAGGACACATGTGGATAGCCGAAGGCACTTTACCCGAAGCGCCGGACATTCGTCCATCCGTAACCAAACCGACTTTAAAGCCTTTATCCTGCAACACGCCCAGAGACGGCGTCAATTTGTGCAATTCGGGCATGCCGTTGGATTTCGGTCCTTGGAAACGCAATACAACAATCACATCCTTGTCCATTTCGCCGCGCTTAAAGGCCGCAACCACATCGTCCTGGTCGTCGAACACCATCGCCGGCGCTTCAACGACCTGGTGTTTTTCCGCTACCGCGGAAACTTTGGACACTCCGCGCCCCAAATTGCCGTGCATCACATGCAAGCCGCCGCCCGCCGCAAACGGCTTGGCGACCGTACTGATTACTTCCGCGTCCAAAGAAGCGTCAGGGCAAGCTTCCCAAATCAATTGGCCGTCGACCAGCTTGGGCTCTTGATCATAATGGCTCATGCCGCGTTGATCGGCAACCGTCATAATATCTTCATGCAGCAGACCGTTCCTTAACAGCTCGGCAATCAACACGCCCATGCCGCCTGCGGCCTGGAAGTGGTTGATGTCGGCCTGGCCGTTCGGATAAATACGGGTTAACAGCGGCACCGCCCTGGACAATTGATCAAAATCATCCCAATTGATAATGATGCCGGCTGCCCGCGCAATCGCGATCAAGTGTATGGTGTGATTCGTTGAGCCGCCGGTTGCCAATAAGCCGATAATCGCGTTGATAATCGCTTTCTCGTCGATCATGCGGCCGATAGGGCGGAAGTCGTCACCCATCGCGGTAAACTTCAAGACTTGCTTGGCCGCGGCTTTGGTCAATTCGTCGCGTAACGGCGTGTAAGGATTGACGAACGAGCTGCCCGGCAAATGCAGGCCCATGATCTCAACCATCATCTGGTTGCTGTTCGCGGTGCCGTAGAACGTACAGGTGCCGGCACTGTGATAAGAAGCGGCCTCGGACTCCAGCAGCTCTTTACGGCCAACCTTGCCTTCGGCGTAAAGCTGGCGGATACGGACTTTTTCTTTGTTGGACAAGCCTGTGGGCATCGGTCCCGCCGGTACGAACACGGCAGGCAAATGACCGAAACTCAAAGCGCCGATCAACAATCCGGGCACTATCTTATCGCAGACGCCCAAGTACAGCGCACCGTCGAACATGTTGTGGCTCAAGCCTACAGCCGTCGCCATCGCGATCACATCGCGGCTGAACAGCGACAATTCCATACCGGGACGGCCTTGAGTCACGCCGTCGCACATCGCCGGCACGCCGCCGGCAAACTGGGCAACGCCGCCCGCTTCCTTGATTGCGGACTTAATCAGCGCCGGCGCATCCTTATACGGCTCGTGCGCCGACAGCATATCGTTGTAAGAAGAGATAATCGCGATATTGGCTTTTTGCTGCCCGGTTAAATCGACTTTGTCACCGGCTCCGCAAGCGGCAAAAGCATGAGCCAAGTTACCGCAAGCCAGCTCAACCCGGTGCGGCTCTTTTTTTGCGGCCGCATCGACGCGAGCCAAATAAGCGGAACGCGTTTCGCGGCTGCGTTCAATAACATCGTTGGTTACTTTTTCTAATACGGGATGCATAATTTTTTCCTTCTACATTAATCAAGGTGGGGTACGCATCGCGTACCCTTATTAAGCTTGGAAAATTGGTACGCGGTGCGTACCCTACAGTGCTATTACTCTTCAGGCTCCTCTTCCCAGGCTCGCTCATCCCTCGCAATTAACTTATCGGCGGCCTTAGGCCCCCAAGTACCGGCAGCATAGGGGGCCGGCACGGCATCCATATGCGCCCACGCATCCTGTATCGAGTCGATCCACGTCCAAGCCTGCTCAATTTCCTCGCGACTCAAAAACAGCGTGGGATTGCCGCGCATCGCTTCAAGCACCAATTTCTCATAACCGCCGAAAATCTTGCTGTTTTTAAATATGTCGGAAAAACTCAAATCCAGCTTGGTTTTTTGCAACTTAATATTCTCATCGATACCCGGTATCTTATTGAGTATCTGGATTTCAACGCCCTCCCTTGGCTGCAAGTGAATGATCAGCTTATTCGACGGCAAGTCCGCAAAACTTTCTTTAAAGATGTTATGCGGCTGCTGTTTAAAATTAACGACGATTTCAGTCCGCTTGAATTTCATCCGTTTGCCGGTGCGCAAATAAAACGGCACGCCGGCCCAGCGCCAGTTATCGATAGCCACTTTCAACGCGACAAAGCTTTCCGTAGTGCTCTCGGTATTAGCGCCCTCTTCTTCAAGATAGCCCGGCACCGGCTTGCCGTTGATCTCTCCCGCCGAATACAGTCCGCGAACTGTTTTTTGCTTGGCGTTTTCCCTGGTAATCGGCCGTAGCGCGGACAGCACTTTTATTTTTTCATTGCGTATGCTTTGCGCTTCCAAATTAACCGGCGGCTCCATCGCCACAAACGTCAGGATCTGCAACAGGTGGTTTTGCAGCATGTCGCGCAACTGCCCGGTTTTATCGAAATAATCCCAACGCCCTTCAATACCGACTTCTTCAGCGACAGTGATCTGAATATGATCGATAGTATTGTGGTTCCAATTAGTCGTAAAAATCGAATTGGCAAAACGCAACGCCAATAAATTCAGTACCGTTTCCTTACCCAGATAATGGTCGATACGAAAAACCTGGCTTTCGCTGAACACCTCGGCAACCGCATCGTTAATTTCCTTGGATGATTTAAGGTCGTGACCGATCGGTTTTTCCATCACCATCCGCGATTCTTCGTTTAACACGCCGCTTTTAGCCAAGCCCTGGCAAATATTGGTAAATAAGAAAGGGGCAACCGCGAAATAGTTCACCATCACCCTGGAGCTGCCGTTGATCACGCTACGCAGGCGCTGGTATTGATCCAACTGGGTCAAATCCATTTTCAGGTACGAAAATCTGGCCGAATAGCGCGCCCAGATTTCTTCATCGATCGTTTCATTTAAAAACTCTTGCAAGCTGTTATGGATAATCTCGACGAAGCCCGGATCATCCCACTCATGCTGGTCTATTCCTACGATACGAGTGTCAGCTTCAATCAAATTGGCTTTTTCAAGCCGATACAAGGAAATAAGCAGCTTGCGGCGGGATAAATCGCCCAAAGCGCCGAAGATAACCAGATCACAAGGTTTGAATGCTGTTTTTTCGTTCATAGATGCATTGTTGGGTAAATAGTTGTAGCCGGCACATAAACCCGGCGATTTATAGATTGAAGTACATATTGCCCATTATCGCAGAATTTGCTTGAGGATGCAGTGCTGATACGTAGCGGGAAGAATAGTTTACCGGACAAAAACATGTAGCGAATCGATATTTATTTGACAGAACTCCCATCTCCCTTATAGTATTGATCCGCTACTATCATGAAAACAATTTAACTTATCCTGCTTGTCGATCAGAAGCGATAAACCTCAAGCAGGAACCCGTTACAGGGTTGAGATTTAAGTCCTATCAACCTTGATACATGCAGTAATAACTAAAAAACGAAGAGAGGGTATAAAAATGAGCGAACAAACCAAAGTAAAAGACAGATTCTGGCTCTACGTCAGCGGCACGATATTTTCATTACTGGTCGTTATTGCGATGGTCAAACAAAGCGAAACCGAAAAGTTTGCACCTATCAAACAGCAGTTGGAGGAAGAAGCGGCGCAGATGAACATTCGCGTGCTGAACTAAAACCGGCGTTTCATGCTAAGGCCACGGTTAAATAGAGCCGGCCCAAAACAGGCGAAAGCACTTGCCCACCTTAGCATGAATATTACTTAAAGAATAATCAGGAGAGAACTATGAAACTTAACTTGCTATGCCTGTCAGCAGCGCTGGCTTTTTTTTCCGGAACCGCACCGGCGACAGAATATATCTACCGCGACCTGATGGCTAACACACTGCCCTCGGCAAACTGTGAAACAGAATCAGACGCCATAGCGATCGCATCGAAACCCTACAACATCACCCGATACAGCAAAACATTCTGTCAATCACAAGGTTACGGCTGGCATGTCGAAAAAGTCAAAGACGAAGGTAAAGCGGCTTGTACACCGTGCAACGGCGCCAACCAGGGCAAAAGCCAGTGCCATCTGGAAGATGTCGTTGTGACCTGCAAACGCATCAAGCCCGGATCGGTGGGGATGTTGCCCGGCAAAGGTTAATCGCAATCGCGTGAGTAAGGCATGCATTAGCCGGCCTGCTCACGCTAATTCCATGTTTTTAAGCAGCATTCCACGCCGCGCCCAGCGGCGCATTGGAAACGCCTATGAGTGTTTCAATCCACGCGCCTACGCGAGGCGCGACCTTGCTGCACCAAGGCCGAGGCCAAGTGCTGGGCGTTTCAATCCACGCGCCTACGCGAGGCGCGACAATTACATGCGCTCGATCAATGACAAAATACAGTTTCAATCCACGCGCCTACGCGAGGCGCGACCGGGCATCGTAATAATCTTTGAACTTCAAACGGTTTCAATCCACGCGCCTACGCGAGGCGCGACTCGCATCGCTGGCTACGCAGGGTGGTGGAGCAGGTTTCAATCCACGCGCCTACGCGAGGCGCGACTTGTTAAAAAGCATCCATGCGGAAGAGTACGCGGTTTCAATCCACGCGCCTACGCGAGGCGCGACAACAGCACTTGGTTTATTGACGCTATTAAGCGGTTTCAATCCACGCGCCTACGCGAGGCGCGACAGCCAACCGGCACCCGGTCAGATCGCGTTAAGTTTCAATCCACGCGCCTACGCGAGGCGCGACTGGATAATAGCTGGCAACGTCATGATCTCGCAGTTTCAATCCACGCGCCTACGCGAGGCGCGACTCGAATCACGGAGCTACCGAGTAGGCAGGTTGAGTTTCAATCCACGCGCCTACGCGAGGCGCGACAGGCTGCCGTTTCAGCCTCCAAGTCGCCGTACTGTTTCAATCCACGCGCCTACGCGAGGCGCGACTTTACGCCGGGGCCGATTACGCCCCATATGTTGTTTCAATCCACGCGCCTACGCGAGGCGCGACGCCCACAAAACACCACAAAACTTATGTGGAGACGTTTCAATCCACGCGCCTACGCGAGGCGCGACCAACAATCCATTTTATTGTTGCAAGGTTTTGCGTTTCAATCCACGCGCCTACGCGAGGCGCGACATACACGGCCACGGAAGCGGCGCAAGCATTGGAGGTTTCAATCCACGCGCCTACGCGAGGCGCGACGCTGTTTGCTCCGGATGCATACGGTAACGCGTTGTTTCAATCCACGCGCCTACGCGAGGCGCGACTTTAGCCTTCGGAATATAGTCATGCTAACTCAAGTTTCAATCCACGCGCCTACGCGAGGCGCGACTTTTTATTATTAACGTACCATGTCTTAGGTCGGTTTCAATCCACGCGCCTACGCGAGGCGCGACCAGTCAACCACTTTCTATTGTTGCAGTTAATCACCGTTTCAATCCACGCGCCTACGCGAGGCGCGACCTGATGTGTCAACACTTTCCCGGACACACGGTTAAGCGGCTTTTTGCTGCAATTCGTAGTCTACGGGCGACAAATAGCCATTGGCGGAATG
>NZ_RYFG02000070.1 GCF_003994235.2 Candidatus Methylobacter oryzae | reverse complement strand
GCTAAAGGCTAAAGGCTAAAGGCTAAAGGCTAAAGGCTAAAGGCTAAAGGCTAAAGGCTAAAGGCTAAAGGCTAAAGGCTAAAGGCTAAAAATTGCAACGCCCCTTAAACCCGAATGCAAGCTTTTTTAGCCCTTCGCCCTTCATCTAAATAACAATATTAACCAACTTCTTAGGCACCACGATGACCTTTTTGATCGGCTGGTCTTCAATAAAACGCTTAATGTGTTCATCATCCAGCGCCATGGCTTCTATTTCTTCCTTGGACGCATTGATCGACACCGACATTTTGCTGCGCAACTTACCGTTGACTTGCAATACCAGTTCCAGCGTATCCTGCGCCAGGGCCGATTCGTCGACGTTAGGCCATGATGCAGTGACCACGGCTTCTTGATGCCCCAGATCCAACCATAATTGATGGCAGATATGCGGCACAATCGGCGACAGCATCAGCACAATTGCTTCCAACGCTTCCTGACGAATCGCTTTGCCGTTGCCGGACTCGTCGGTAAATTTGGACAAGCTGTTGATCAGCTCCATATTCGCCGCAATCACCGTATTAAACGTATAACGTCTGCCGAAATCGTCGGTCGCTTTCTGGATAGCCAAATGCAGCTGGCGACGCACCGCCTGTTGCTCGGCAGTCAGAGTCTGTTTATCCAGCGGCGCCGTGGAACCTCCCGCCTCGCAATGCGTATAAGCCTGCTTCCACAACCGCTTCAGGAACCTGAACGCGCCTTCGACGCCGCTGTCGGACCATTCCAGCGATTGCTCAGGCGGCGCTGCGAACATGATGAACAAGCGCACGGTATCGGCGCCGTACTGATCGATTAACGCTTGCGGGTCAACCGTATTACCCTTGGATTTGGACATTTTACTGCCGTCTTTCAGCACCATGCCTTGCGTCAACAGGCGTTTGAACGGCTCGTCGGCAACCAACAGCCCTTCGTCGCGCAGTAATTTGTTGTAAAAACGCGCGTACAGCAAATGCAGAATCGCGTGTTCGATGCCGCCGATATAATGATCCACCGGCAGCCAATATTTAGCGCTTTCGTCGATCATGCGGTCCGGATTTTTGCCGGCAAAACGCGCGAAATACCAGGACGACTCCATGAACGTATCGAACGTATCGGTTTCGCGGCGCGCCGGTTTGCCGCAGCACGGGCAGGTCGTATGCGAGAAAGTCGGATGCGCGATCAGAGGCGATTGCGAACCGTCCAGCACAACGTCTCTTGGCAGTTCAATCGGTAAGTCTTTTTCAGGAACAGGCACGGTACCGCAGTCATCGCAGTAAATAACCGGAATCGGCGCGCCCCAATAACGCTGGCGGGAAACACCCCAATCGCGCAGGCGGAAGTTGGTCTTGCGCAGGCCTTTGCCGTCTTTTTCCAGCGCTTCGGCAATCGCGCCGAACGCTTGCTCCGACGTCAAACCGTCGAACTGGCCGGAGTTTTTCAATACGCCTTTTGCAGTATAAGCCTGCTCTGAACAATCCGCTTCGCCGCCGTCTTTGGCGAAAATAACTTGCTTAATCGCAATGCCGTATTTTTGCGCAAACTCGAAGTCGCGTTGGTCGTGCGCCGGAACCGACATCACCGCGCCGGTACCGTAGCCCATCAATACGAAGTTGGCGATCCACACCGGCACTTGTTCGCCGGTAATCGGATGAACAGCTTTGACGCCGGAATCCTTACCGAGTTTTTCCATGGTTTCCATCGCCGCTTCGGACGTTTCCATGGTTTTGCACGCTTCGATAAACGCGGCGATCTCGGTGTTACTTTCCGCAGCTTTCAGCGCGACCGGATGTTCGGCCGCGACAGCCAGATAAGTCACGCCCATCAACGTATCGGGACGGGTCGTGTAAATGCGCAACGGCTGTTCGGAACCCGGCACCGCAAAATCCATTTCGACGCCTTCGGAGCGGCCGATCCAGTTGGCTTGCATGGTCTTGACCTGCTCCGGCCAGCCGTCCAATGTCTCCAGCGAAGCCAGCAACTCGTCGGCATAAGCGGTGATTTTCAAGAACCATTGCGCGATTTCCTTGCGCTCGACTTTAGTGTCGCAACGCCAGCAGCAACCGTCGATGACCTGTTCGTTGGCCAGCACGGTCATGTCGTTCGGGCACCAATTGACCGGGGCTGTCTTTTTGTAAACCAAGCCTTTTTCCAGCAGCTTCAGGAAGAACCATTGCTCCCACTTATAATAATCGGGATCGCAGGTGGCCAGCTCGCGGTTCCAATCGTAACCGAAACCTAAGCGTTTAAGCTGGTCGCGCATGTAGTCGATGTTGCTGTAAGTCCAATCGGCCGGATGCACGCCGTGCTGCATAGCCGCGTTTTCCGCAGGCAATCCGAACGCGTCCCAGCCCATCGGCTGCATGACGTTCTTGCCCAGCATGCGTTGGAAACGGCTAATCACGTCGCCGATCGTGTAATTGCGGACATGGCCCATGTGCAGCTTGCCGCTAGGGTAAGGAAACATGGACAAACAGTAATACTTTTCGACAACTGCTCCCTGCGTTGCTCTACCTCCTGCATCCCTGCAGTCGTCTTGTGGGGACGATTCAGACACATTGAACACACCCGAGTTATCCCAGGCGGCCTGTACTTCTTGCTCAATCGTCAACGGCTTATAATTTTCTTGCATCCTTCTCGTCTTTTACCAGTCAAAAGCGTTAGAATACCGTACAGTTGCTTAAATCTAAAGCGCCATTTTCAGGAATTGAACCTATGAATAAAAACAAACTTGTCGCCGCCTATTCCGATTTTATGAAACATCTCCATGAAACCATGGAAGAGACGTTGCACTCTTTTGCCGAAGCATTAGAAATATCGAAAGAAAAAACCAGCAAAGACAGCAATTTGACCAACGATGAACTGGACCAGGTTTCAAAATTCGTTAAACGCGATATTGAACATGCCGCCCATGGCCTGACGGCAAAAGAAGATAAAGAATCGCTGTCCGAATGGTTTAAATTCGATATTGAGTTAATCGAGAACTTTGCGCTGGACGCTTTCTTAAGCGTTGCCGATAAAACCCGCATCGAACTGGCAAAAATCGAGCAAATTGCCGAGACCCACACCTATCACAGCGGCGACGTCACATCGCCGGGGACTTTTATCTGCGATGACTGCGGAAAAGAAATTGCTTTTAAGACACCCAGCGAAATTCCCGAATGTCCGCAATGCCACGGCAAAACCTTTATCCGTATTTGATATTGCCGGTCCAAGCTTTATAATGCGACTTTCAACTATTTGATTTAACGGGGATAACATGCGCAGAGTCATTTTCAACCAGAAAGGCGGCGTCGGCAAATCGACTATTACATGCAACTTAGCCGCCATCAGCGCTGTTGAAGGCAAGCGTACATTGGTCATCGATCTTGATGTTCAGGGCAACTCAACGCAATACCTGCTCGGCAACAAAATCAGCGATAGCGACAAAACCATCGCCCACTTTTTTAAAGACTGCCTAAGCTTATCCCTGTTTGGCGGCGGCTCATCCGGTTCGGGGCTTGAAACTGCGATACACGAAACTCCGTTCCCCAACCTGTTTGTGCTGCCCTCCCACCCCGATCTAGAGCCATTGCAAGGTCGCTTGGAATCGCGGATGAAAATCTTTAAGTTAAAAGAAGCGCTGGAGAAGCTGGAAGGCTTTGACGAGATTTATATGGATACGCCGCCCATCCTGAATTTCTACAGCCAATCCGCATTGATTGCGGCCGAAAAATGCCTGATTCCGTTCGATTGCGATACTTTTGCCAGAGAAGCGTTGTATTCACTGATGCAGGTGGTTGCGGAGGTTAAGGCAGACCATAACCATGCCCTTGAAGTTGAAGGCATCATCGTCAACCAATACCAAAAACAAGCCAATATGCCGCGCCAGATCGTCGAAGAACTTATTGCCGAAGGCTTGCCGGTATTGGCCGCGATGATTTCGCCATCGGTCAAAGTCAGGGAATCGCACACGGAATCAAAACCGATGGTGCATTATGTGCCCAATCATAAACTGACCGACGAATACCGCGCATTGCATGCGGAGATTCATGGGAGTTAAGCTGTAAACATATCATCGTTCCCCCGCTCCGGCGTGGGAACGCCCCTACACGCTCCAGCGGTGCGAGTCGCAGAGCGTCTCTAGCGGCGGATTATCACCGCATAATTAACACCGCATTTCTAACACCATGAACAGCCTTAAGCCCTGGTTACCCCCTATCCTGTCCGGCATCCTGATCGGCACCAGTTACATCCCCTTCCCGCCTTGGGCCTCTTTGTTCTGCTTTATACCATTGTGGTTTTTTTGGAACCGGCAAACAAACCTGAAAAACATTTTTATCGGCGGCCTGATTACCTCATTCGTGTTCACGCTGATCGGCTTTAACTGGGTCACTTACTTGCTGCATGAATTCGCCCATCTGGACTGGCCTGTCGCGGTCATCGGCATGGTGATCTATGGACTGATAGCGCACTTATTTGTACCGTTGGCGGGGGTACTCTGGTTTCTGGGGCAAAAGAAGTTCCAATGGTCAAAGCAGCTTTCGCTCGGCTTGATGGCGTTGATCACTACGCTGTGCGAAGCCTACTCGCTGACCCTGTTCGACTGGAATTTCGGTTATTCCTGGTACGGCGCCAATATCCCCGTTTACCATTGGGCGGAAGTGATCGGTTTCAGCGGACTGAGCGCAGCAACGCTGCTTTGCAATCTGCCGCTTTATATTGCCTGGGAGCAACGTAAACAAAAAACCGGCAAAATCATTTTAGCGACTGTTGTTACAGGTTTTATATTGCTGAACGCAGGCGGTCTTTGGCTTAAAAACCGGCTGCCGCAACCGGACGCATCGTTTAAAGCGCTGCTAGTCCAAGCCTATATCGAAAACGCGGAAAAACTGGCCGCCGAACTTGGCAAAGGCTACGGCAAAGAAATATTCACTCGCTACATCACACTGACCGACAATGCGCTTAAAGCCCATCAAAATGAAAAAATCGACTTTGCGATGTGGCCTGAAACCGCGTTTCCGGCATTATTGGGAGAACAATTTAAATCCGACGCCTATCCTGTAGCCCTGGCACAGTTTCTACAAAACCGCCAACTGCCGCTGATCACTGGCGCTTACAGCGTCGATCAGCCGTCCCGCTTGATTACCAATTCTCTGTTCGTATTGAATAAAGACGGCGAGATCGTACCGCCGCATTACAGCAAATCGATCTTGTTGGCCTTTGGCGAATATATTCCCGGCGAACAGTTTTTCCCCGAAATCCGCAACTGGCTGCCGCCGACCGGCCACTTTGCCAGAGGCCGCGGCCCGAGCGAATTGCTGCACTGGAACGGTTATAAAATGGGCGCGCAGATCTGCTATGAAAGCCTATTCCCGAAATTCTCGCGCTCATTGGCCGAGCTGGGCGCGCAATTCATTGTCAACGCGACCAACGACTCCTGGTACGGCGCATGGCAGGAACCCTACCAGCACATGTACATGACGCTGGCGCGCGGCGTGGAGTTTCGCCGACCGGTATTGCGCGTCACCAACACCGGCATATCCACCGTCTCGCTAGCCTCGGGAGAAATCCTGCAGCGCTCGCCGGTGCATCAAGCTTGGTCCGGTTTATACGAAGTGCCTTACCTGAAAAATCCGCCTGCAACGTTCTACCAAAACTGGTTTTGGTTGGTACCGGGGTTGTTGTGGGGAGCGCTGGTTTTATTGTTGGGGATTGGCTTCGTAAACCGGTTGAATAATAACGGTGCCAAGAATTAGTTCTCGTAACCGCATAGGTTTCGAGCGCTCAAAATCACCCGCCCTAAAAATGCTAAATAACCCACACTATTGATTTAGCTAGGTAATAGCACTTATTGATTGCAAGCATTGAAGGTTCTATTCTGCGAATCAACCGTTTTCAGGTGCATGCTGGACTGAATTTTAATTTCAACTGAAATGGCTTATTGCGCCGTTTCCGGCTTAGGTTGAGGGAAAAATGATGCTAAAAAAATTAACGTTGGAAGCTTGGACTCTCTATTTAAAAATCTTAAACGCTGAGTTCGCGTCGGAATTTTCGGATTGTATGGATAGACAGTATAGATTGGCGGACCGGGCTTATTACCGTTATAGACGGCGGCGCGCCTTGGATGCCTAATATAAAACAGCGGACAATAAAAAAGGATTTGGCATCGCCTAAGCCTTTAAATAGATGGTGCCTCGGGCCGGAGCCGAGCCTGCACGGAGTTTCCCCTGAAGAACTTTAAGTCTATTATAGATCAATAGCTTACAAAAAACACAACAACCAATAACAATAAAATCAGCACATTAGGCTTAATTCCTTGTTGTCTTTATTTGCAGCTTTTCACCGTTTTTTATGGCTGAGTGTCCCACGGAACAAACAAAAAACCGGCATAGTTAGCCGGTTTTTTGCTCTCTTATGAACATTGCTAAATATCTTTAAAGTCTCCGTCCAATTAGCCTTCATCGGGACCACCCTTATATGAAGAGTATTTGGCTCAAGGCCCGGATATTTTTTCTTTCATGCCTCAAGCTGTTTTTCTTCACTTCCACACCCAAACAAATTATGAGCGACAGTCACGCACTTGTTATCATTCTCTGCTTTATGTTGGTGCTCCAATTTTTCCAGCCTTGATTTAATACCCATTTTGCTCCGCCCAGGCTGCCTCTGATATTTGCGGACGAAGCTTTATTGTCGGTGCTGTTGTCGCCTTTGCGCCGTTCGGTGCTTCCAACCTATCTACTCTGGTCTTCAGTCTCGTTGTTTATTCGCCAATGCATCTATCCGTTTTTCCAGGTCGCTGCCTTCAATCACTTTGCCGACTGCCTGCAACATCCACGTTAATTTGACCGCGTCCTGTCCATCCACAATCCCAGACCGTGCTTCTCGATATACCTTTGCCATTTTCCGCTTCACGTCAGCCATAGTGTCTAGCTTGCATCGGTAACGCTGGCCTTTCTGCGGGGGTAGAGTTTCAATCTCGCCCGTTGCGGCGTCTATCTCTACAGGGTATTGATTTATCGTTATTCAGCCTCCTGTAATATAGTGCCGTGCATCTATTTTTTATCAAAAATGCCTAACCCAGACCCCGATAAAATAGCTAAAATAATTTAGCGGTTTTAGCGGAATCCAGGTCTACGCATTTTTATAGAAAAACGTGGTTAAAGCAAAAGTGGCCGTCCACGATTGCCGGTTGCTGGTTTGCGTTCCATCATCAGCCAGTTTTCATCCATCAAGATGTTGCAGGTTGCTTCGACTTCCTGCCGGTCTTTCAATCTGTACCAACCTTTGTCATAGACTGCTTTGCAGGTAAACGGACTAGAGCAATTCTCGATTACTTAAGATCAGTCCTGATGATTGCACGCTATTTGTTGGGCAATAGGTGTTTGCAAGAGCACGAATTAAGTCCCGTTTGCTGCGCCGAGCACCGGAGCTTTCGCCGGGAAAATGCCCGCAGGGGCGCGGCAAGGAGGCCGCGCGTTGCCAGAGGGCCAGGGATGGCCCTTCTGGCACCCCCCGGTGAAAGTGAGGAGCGCAGGAAACAAGCGGCAACGGGCCGCCTTTTCTTTGGATACTTTCTTTTGGCGGAGCAAAAGAAAGTATCTCGCCTTCGGGGGCGAGACCCCGATTCAAATAATCCGTCGCGTGAGCGACTCTTTAACTAACAAAGAAATGCTCTAGTAGTCAGTCATTTGAACTACAAGGATTCAAGACAAACTTGGAGGCATACATATGGCGACTCAGTGTTGAGTCAGCCATTCGACGTCCAGATCAGGCTGAGACGACCCGGTTGCGGCCTGACTGTTTGGCCTGATATAGCCGGGCGTCCGCTACAGTCAATATTTCTCCAGGGTCGGCAGGGCTATGAGGAACTCCGGCCGCTACGCCGGCACTGATCGTCACTACCGGACCAGCGCTGCTCTTCGCATGTGGAATCGCACTGGCTTCGACTGCTTGGCGTAACCGATCGGCCACTGTAGCCGCCTGGGCATCGGTCAAACCCGGCATTACGACAACGAATTCCTCGCCGCCATAACGTGCCACAAGGTCATTGCCGCGCTGCAGCGTGGTGGCCAGCGTTTGTGCAACCTGTCGCAAACAAGCGTCGCCTTCCTGATGTCCATAATGGTCGTTGTAACCCTTGAAATAATCGATGTCGATCATGATTACTGCAACCGGTAACTGCTGCCGCGCGGAACGTCTTAGTTCGTCGGCCCAGACCATGTCGAACTTGCGCCGATTGGCAATGCCGGTAAGGCCATCACACTCGCTCAGTGCCAACAACTGAGCATTAACTTCGGCCAGTTCCTTTGTCCGTTGATTGACCTTACGTTCCAGCGACTCATACAGCC
This sequence comes from Candidatus Methylobacter oryzae, assembly GCF_003994235.2. Lineage (GTDB taxonomy): Bacteria > Pseudomonadota > Gammaproteobacteria > Methylococcales > Methylomonadaceae > Methylobacter_A > Methylobacter_A oryzae. The sequence goes on along the minus strand of NZ_RYFG02000070.1, from coordinate 8,992 downwards.
GGCTGTTTTCAATCGAAATCGACAACTGCGAGCAAAGCAGGGTGACCATTTCGATACGCTGCGGTGTAAACGCCGCGCGGCAAAGGCGATTTTCCAGACTCAGAATGGCTGTAACCGTGCCATGGGTTAATATTGGCAGAGCCAGCAACGAGCAGTACTGCAAATCGGTAAAGTAAAGGTCGCCAATAAATCGGCTGTCGCTTACGGCGTCCTCAGAAATCAACGGCTCACGTATTTTCTGGAACAAGTGCCAGGATCTGGCGGGTAGTAGTTGCCGTTCGACGGCCATGGCCAGGGACATGCGTTCTAGTGGCTGCTGGTCGCGCAGGCCCCCTTCGAGGCTCCACCCCTCTGCGTCATCGAGGAGGAGAAAACGTACGTCAGTAGCTCCAGTCAGTTGGCCGATCAGCGTTACCAACCTGTCGGTTAAGCTAGTAAGCGAAATTTCCGATGCCAGCGCCTGGGAAGCGCGCAATAGGGCTTCAAGATCGATCGTATCGGAATTCACGCTCCTGGTGGTAGTGCCATGGTGACGAACCAGATCGAGGAACGGATAGGCAGCTAGCATGGCATTGGTCTTGCCGGAAGCCCCCCAGAGTTGATAGCGCTTGAGAGCCTTATTCAACAGGTGACGCCCACAGGACTCCAAACCGTGACGCAAATAGCAAGTGCCGGCGTGTTCCATGATCAGAGCAAGTTGCCAGCCATGCCGCTGTTCGGTGCTCCACCGCATGGCTTGCTCGAAGCTTTGCAGGGCAGACCAGGGCTGCCCTAGCCGGTCAAACCTATAGGCCTCAATGAGATCGTGCAGATAGGCGAAATTCATGGGCGAGTCGGCGGCCCTTGCGCCAAGCCATATCTGGTTTTGTCCGACGTGTAGAAGTAATGTCTCGCGCATCGCATCTGGCGCATCGTTCAGCTTTTCCAGCAATGAGAACGAGTGCAAAAAATTGACCAGTGCGGTTGGGTAGAAACCGACAATATAAGGAGTCAATGTGGCTGCGGCATCGGCATGGAAGATCAGTGCCTCGCGATCATTGAACAACAGGGCCGACAAGGCGCGATAGGCATGGAAGTAGCAACGAGCCATCGGATTGTGGGCAATGACCTCTAGATGCTTATATTCTGAACAGTCTTCAGTCTCGAAACTGCCTGGGCCGACTGTTTCGCCTTCGAGGGCTCGCGCAAGTTGCCGGAAGGCGACAAAGGCTTGCTCGGCATGTAGATTCCCGGTTTTCCTTGTGATCTCGAAAGCTGCGGCAATCTCGTTCTTGAACTGCGCAAGATGATTGCAGGTCCCGAGCATGGCGGCTTGCGATGTGAAGAAGGTGTAACTGGCGAATTCAAACTCGCCGGCACGGATCAGCTTGTTGAAGGCGGAACGGGCATGATCCAAAGCCTCGGAAAGCGGTTCAAACCAGTGGCAGTTGAAGAGTGCGAAAACATGTTCGGTGCGTGCCGTTTCTACTCCGCCATCGCGTTGCAGGCCGATCTCAAGGGCGTGGCGCGCAACGCGGTAGCCGCTGGCGTAGTCATTCCGTAAGGGAATGGTCGCCAGAATGGTGCATGCGGTCGCATAGATGAACTGATCCGAATAGCCTTCATTCAGCCATCGGCGCGCCAAACGCACCGACAACCAGCACGCCAGTAGCGGCTCGGCAAAGAAGGCCACGGGAATCATATGGTTTTGCAACTTGGCGATGGCACTTTGCGTCATGTCGTTCACAGCCGGGGCATCCGCTAGTCGATCCAGGGTACCCTCGGCCAGTTGCCGGTACAAATAGTCAAGCTCCTCCTGCAAGGCCGGTAAAAGCGCGGCGAGTGGCGGTTCTTGATCGAGGAGGCCAAGTAGGGTGGCGCCGATAGCAATACCTTCCGAATAACGAGTACGGTTGGACAAGCTGCGGATCTGGGTGCAAGCGGCATCGACCAGTTGCAGGGGCTTGTTGTTATGCTCGGCCAGTAGTCGATAGACGGCATCAGCCTCATCGTAACGCGCCAAGCTGTACAAAATTAAATGATATTGCGTATGCAATTCGCTGCAAACGGTGAAACTGGTGCTCCAGGGTTGCGATGACAGTAAGGCGATCGCCAAGCGCAGAAAGCGCTCGGCCGTTGCGAAGGCGCCGACCTGCCCGGCCTGACTAGCGGCATCGCGGAACAAACCGCGAATCCGGTCGCGCTCGGTTGCTTCGCATTTCGCCTCAACAAGTTCCGGCGCCTGAGCATAATGCATAGCGGCCAGAAAAGAGTCGGCGTCGGCGAAACGGCGTGCGATGGCCAAGTGCTGGCGACTGCGCCAGTGCTCGTCGCGCATCTGATAAACCGCCTGTTGCATGCGGTCGTGGCAGAAGTGAAGCTTTGCATCCGGTGCCATTCGTTCGAAGGCTAATACGTCGGGGCTCTCGATGATGCCGTACTCCAGCGCGGGTTGAAGGCGGGCCACGAGTTCAGGCAATTCGCTGCCGCTCGCTAGCGCCAGCATCGCCAGACTGCAACTCGTGCCCAGGCAGGCGGCGATGACCAATTCATCGCTGACGACCTGCTGGGCGCCGGCCAGATTGGCCATGAGAAAGTCGACAACATTGCAGCTGACCTGCCGCGCCGCCAAGGCAGCATCGTCGCAGAGCCAGCGCCCGGCTTCTGTATCGGGACGCAGTATTCCTTCGCGATACAGCGTCTGCACCAATTCGATACTAAAAAATGGATTGCCACCGGTCTTGGCGAATATCCCCTCCACCAACGCAGCGACTTCTGTTGGTGCTTGGCCCAGCATGTCGGCCAACAGCGCGCCAATATTGTCGGAGTCCAGAGGTTCGAGTCGCAACTGGCTGGCCAGGCCCTGAGCTAGCTGTACCTGCAACAATTGATGCAAGGGGTGGGTAGTATCGACTTCATTGTCGCGATAAGCGCCGATGAACAAGAAGCCATCAAGCTGAACGTCTTCTAACAAGGCTGCAATAAAGTCCAATGAAGGTTGGTCCGCCCACTGCAAATCGTCGAGGAACAACACGATGGGCTGGTTGACCGAGGCCAGCGTGCGCAGGAAGGCAACCAGCAAACGCCGCAGGCGCCGTTGGGCTTCGATCAGGCCAAGGGCTTGGGCGATTGGTTGCACGCCGATGAAGTTTTCCAACTCAGGCACCGCCTCGCACAGCACACCGGCATCCGGGCCGAGCGCATCGAGCAGTTGTTGCCGCAGTTGTTCTTGTTTGTCCTCGGAGCATCCAGACAGCCATTGGGTCAGCTGACGCAGGGCTTGAGCGGGAGCGTGGAAAGGCCGGTCGCTCAAGAATTGCTCGAATTTCCCCTCCAGAAACAGCCCATCGACCAAGGCCACGGGCCGGTGCAGTTCGTGGATCAATGCGCTCTTTCCCACTCCGGAATAGCCGGCAACAAAAATCCCCTGCCGAATGCAGCGCCGTGCGCCGTCAAAGGCTTCTTGAAGATGTGCACACTCTTGCGCACGGCCATACAGCCGGCACGGGGAACGGGGCGAAAGTGGCAGGTCGTGCCGGCGCAACTCGATGGTTGACAGTGACGAGCCGACTGCCACAGCGGCGCCGATGCCGCGCAGATCGTGCAGCAGACCGGCAGCACTCTGGTAGCGAGCGTCGGGATCCTTGGCCAATAAGCACAGGATCATTTCGGCAAGCTGCGCAGGCATCCAAGGTGATTGCTTCGACGGCGACGTTGGGGGTTCAGCGAGGTGGGCGCGCACTAGCGCGAGCACATCATCGCCAGCAAAAGGCGGGGTGCCGGTAGCCAGTGCGTATAACGTGGCGCCAAGAGAATACAGATCGGTACGGTAATCTACCGTTCGATTCATGCGTCGGGTCTGTTCGGGAGACATGTAGGCCGGGGAGGCAGCCTGGAAATTTGAAGTATCCAGAGACACTTGCTCGGCGGCAAAGGTCGTGGCGCTACCGAAATCGATCAGTTGCACACTCAAATCATCTGGCCGTACCAAGATGTTAGTAGGATTGATGTCCTTGTGAATTACACCGCACTGATGCAGGTCGGCAAGTATCTGCGCTAGTTGTTCGGCCAGTGTTAGGAAACCTTCTAGGCCAACCTGTCCCAACAATCCCGAATCACTCAGTACGACACCACCAAAATCGGCCAACACCAGCTCCATTGATGCCAAATCGAGGCGTATTAATTGCGGACACCCCGTCACACCTTGCAGACGGGCAAGGATGCGCTGCTCGTTCTGTAATGCTTGCCAAGCCGAATCGTTGACGCCGAGTGAGGTGTTGCAACGCTTAACAATCACAGTGCCTGCAACCGGGTCATGTAGACGCAAAATCTGATATGCCGAATTACGGTAAAGGAGGGGCGATTCTGGATTCAGGTTCATATCATTATATGATACGGGATGTTTGATGCCTTGCGTAGATTTTTATAAATACTTAGTGGAACTGCTGCGAAGCAGTGTATGGCAGTTTGAAATGCTACAAACAAAACGTCTGTAACTGCAGTTGAGACACCTTGGAGAGGAGAGCAACGACCGCAAAGGGCCGAGCCGAGACTAATTTTGGCAATTGTCAGATCAAGCCCAGAGTTTTCCCCTAACTATTGGGACTTGTTGTGGTGTGTTATTTTGAAGTGTCCCACAAAAACGACAGGCATAAAAAAAGAACTTGGCTTTTGGCCTAAGCTCTTGATTCCAATGGTGCCTCGGGCCGGAGTCGAACCGGCACGGGGTTTCCCCCGAGGGATTTTAAGTCCCTTGCGTCTACCAATTTCGCCACCGAGGCATCGATAACTCTGGTAAGCCGCGTATTATATAGCAACAAAAAAAATAAACCAGACCTCTACTAAAAAAAACTCAAATTCTTGTCATAATATGTTTTAACGATAGCGCACCCCCGGTCGCGCGAACGGCCAATAATAGTCGCCCCAGTAATAAGGATAGCCGGTATAGTAAGGATTGTAGCCGTAACCGTCATAACGGCTGTCGCATTCGTAAACCGGCCAGCGGTAAATGGTCGTGGCTGAAATCAATGGTAAGCGCATCACTTTTTTGCCTACCGTACGTTCAATATCGCCGATAAGAGTGCCGGCGACTGTGATCTCGGTATTTTTGGTATAAACAGCCGGATCAAGAAACTCTTGAGTTTTAAAAACGAATCGGCCCGCGTTCGGCTTATCCGTCTCCGGTTCGCCCTCCCAGTCCAATGGATAATACAACACCTGTACCTGAGTAAAGTTCTGTTCATTCTCCACATCGGTAATGATGCCTCCCCAGCGCACCGGTGCATCCTTATAACCGGCAACGTTCTGGATTGCCTGAGTATAGGAAATATCGTTCGAAGGAGGATTTTTTATCGCAGTGGGCAAATTCGCACAAGCATTCAACAATAAACAGATAATTAACAAATACCTTTTCATTCTTATTCTCCTGCTGTTTATGGATTTTTATCCCCCAAAAGGGCATAAGTTTCGTTTGCGCAGACGAGCTGCTCAACTCAGCTTTAATCGCCAGTTTCTGATCATACTTAATCAGAAAACCTACACTAACGCCATTGTTAAAGATACCTATTCCTGCAACTACGCCGGATTGCAGTACAATATGCGCCCTGTTCAACTGTCCAAGCCTGTTTCTATGAATAAACAAAAAAAACTGCTCCGCTCCGATATACGCTACGAATGTGGCGACGCTTTTTACGAACGGGGACGCAGCTATTTTGAAAGAGGCATGGTCATTACTTTTACAGTCAAAAGCGAAGGCGCTCTTTTTGCCCAGATCAATGCCGCCGTCCAAGGCAGCCATAAAGACCCGTACCGGCAGAATATCCGCATCGTCTGGCGTCCCGACTATAGAGCGGCAGAGATTGAAGGCGACTGCACATGCCCGGTCGGCTATAACTGCAAACACGTTGCCGCTGTTTGCCTGATGTATCAAAGCCCCAACCAGAACGCGTCTTCACAGGAGGCAAAACCTAACTGCCTCGATTGGCTCGATAGCCTTCATCAGCGCGCGCCCGTGCAACACGATATTCGCCAGGATTTTATCGCCTACATCCTGAAGCCCGGCAATGCGAAATACGAATTCACTATAGACCTGTTAGTCACGAAAGAAAAGAAAGCCGGAGGATTGCACAAAGGCCGGAAAACTGTCTTGAATAGCCTGCGTTATAGCTATTCCCACCTCAATTACGTCCAACCGGAAGATCAAGAAATAGCAAAACTGCTGACAGCGCTTAACCCTTCATTTAAAGATGAACCATTGATTGCCGGCGCAACCGGCTATTTAGCGTTATCCAAGTTATTGGAAAGCGGCCGGTTATTCTGGAAAGACGTTGAACAAGCTCCGTTAAAAAAAGGAACCGACCGCGAATTAAAATTTAGCTGGCAAACAGCCGACAACGGCGACTATCAATTAACGGCCAAAATCGATCCGCCTGCAATGCTGCTGCTGACAGACCCGCCGCAATACCTGGATGAAGCGTTGGGACTGATCGGTCCGTTCAGAGCGCCTCATCTTTCAAGCGATCAACTTGCCACAATCCTGGCCGCGCCGCGCATTCCGCCCGAATATGCCGATGAGTTTAGCCAACGCCTGATTATCGAACATCCCGGCTTGCCGATTCCTGCGCCTAAAAAAGTCGAGTTAATCGAAGCCGACCAGCTATCGCCGACGCCTAAACTTTTGCTGTTCGGACATCAGCTTAACGCCCAGCAGTACACCCATTTTATGGCCGTCAGCTTCAGTTACGGCGAATGGACAATTTCCGCAACCCCCACGGAAGATTACAGCGTCGTGAAAACCAATCGCGGCCTGATCCGGATTAAACGCGACATAGGCGCCGAACAACAGGCCGTACATCGCTTGACCGAGCTTGGCTTTATCACTGCCCCATCGATAGAAAGCGGCGTACAGGAACTGCTGTTGTTCAGTCCGGCGAAAACGCCAATGGATAGCGCCGCACGCTGGGGAGAATTCCTGCAAGACAGCCTGCTGGAACTCGAACAAGACGGCTGGCTCATCGACATCGATGAAAGTTTCCTGCTGAATTTCCAAACCGCTCACAACTGGGACGCACAAATCAGCGAAGGCCAGCAAGACTGGTTCGAGATGACCTTTAACATCGAAATAGACGGCCAGCCCCTGCCCTTGCTGCCGTTAATCATGCCGGTGCTGGAAAATTACGACCCCGAAAACCTGCCGGAAATGCTTAGCATCCCTCTGGGCGCGCACAATTACCTGAGCCTGCCCAGCAGTAAAATCAAACCTTTCCTGAACGTGTTGATAGAGCTATTCAACAGCAGCACGATGGGCCAAGACGGCTCGCTGAGACTATCCCGTTTTAACGCCGCAATGCTGGCCGACTTGGAAGAACACAACCACGGCATATTCTCCATCAACGGCGGCAAAGAGCTGCGGGAACTGGGGCAAAAGCTGAAAAACTTCAGCGGCATCGAAAACGTCGCCCCGCCTGACAACTTGCAGGCGGAGCTACGGCCTTACCAGCAACATGGCCTCAACTGGCTGCAATTTCTGCGGGAATATAAATTCTCCGGCATCCTCGCCGACGACATGGGACTCGGTAAAACCATACAGACGCTAAGCCACCTGTTGCTCGAAAAACAAAGCGGCCGCATGAACCTGCCCAGCCTGATCATCGCGCCGACCAGCCTGATGAGCAACTGGCGGCGGGAAACCGAACGCTTCACGCCCGACTTGAAAATCCTGATTTTACAGGGCACAGAACGTAAACAGCTGTTTTACAAAATCAGGGACTACGACCTGATCCTGACCACCTACCCGCTGCTGCCGCGAGACGAGGAAACGCTGCTCGAACACGAGTACCATTACCTGATCCTCGACGAAGCCCAGACCGTAAAAAACCCGCTGTCCAAAGCCGCGCAACTGGTGCGCCGCATCAAAGCCAATCACCGGCTTTGCCTGACCGGCACGCCGATGGAAAACCATCTGGGCGAACTGTGGGCGCAATTCGACTTCCTGATGCCGGGCTTTCTCGGCGACCTCGCCGCATTTAAAAAACACTACCGTACTCCGATTGAGATATATGGCGATGGCGAAAAACGCGCAAAGCTGTCGCGCCGGGTTGCGCCGTTCATGCTGCGCCGTACCAAACACGAAGTCGCCACCGAATTGCCGCCTAAAACCGAAATTATCCGTTCGGTCCCGCTTTATCAAAAACAAGCCGCGCTGTACGAAAGCATCCGCCTGACCATGGAAAAGAAAGTCCGCGACGCGATTGCCGAAAGAGGCATGTCGCGCAGCCACATCACCATACTCGACGCGTTGCTGAAACTGCGTCAAACCTGCTGCGACCCGCGCACCTTGTCGTTGAAAGAAGCGCAAAAAGTACAGGAATCCGCCAAGCTCGACCTGCTGATGGAAATGCTGCCGGAACAGTTGGAAGAAGGCCGCCGGATTTTAGTGTTCTCACAATTCACACGGATGATTGCGCTGATTGAAAACGAATTGAACGCCCGGAAAATCGGCTACGCCAAACTGACCGGCCAAACCCGCAACCGCGACGAAGCGATAGAGCGGTTCAAAAGCGGCGAAGTAAACGTATTCCTGATCAGCCTGAAAGCCGGCGGCGTCGGCCTGAACCTGACCGAAGCCGATACCGTGATCATCTACGACCCCTGGTGGAACCCCGCCGCCGAAAGCCAAGCCGCGGACCGCGCCCATCGTATCGGCCAGGACAAGCCGGTTTTCATCTACAAATTGATTACTGAAAACACGGTCGAAGAAAAAATTATCGCAATGCAGGACAAAAAGCGCGCCTTGGCCGAGGGGATTTACAAAGGCGGCGACAAAGAAGAATCGTTGAAGCTGACAGCCGAGGATTTGACGGCGTTGTTTGAGCCGTTGTGAAAACTCTTGCCCCCTTAAAGCCTGCGACAGCTTGCTTATCATATATAGAACTTACGCATTGACAGCCGGTATAGAATATGAGGCATGAACTAACCCTAGGCAACGGAAGGCCCGCCCGTGATAAGAAAAATA
>NZ_RYFG02000069.1 GCF_003994235.2 Candidatus Methylobacter oryzae | reverse complement strand
GTTATCGCCACGTTCATCACCGGCTTTATGCCGGGCAAAGACCAGCTCAATCCACAATATTAACCAGCGGTCAATGCGTAACTTCTAATATGTTCGGCCACCCGTGCAGCATCTTCCGTATGCGTAATGTCTTCCAGAAGCATGATAAACTCGTCGCCGCCCAGATGGGCAAGCAAATCCACTTTACGCACTCTAGCCACGAGATCCACTTTTCGCAACCGGCTCGCTATTCTTGCCGCGACTTGTTGCAATAATTCATCGCCGGCCACATATCCCAAACTGTCATTAATCACTTTAAAGCGATCCAAATCCAGCATCATTACTGCAAGTTGTTTACCTTCACGCCGTTCCACCTCGATACTGTGCCTTAATCGCTCAAGCAACAAACGGCGGTTAGGCAGTTTGGTGAGTGAATCATAAAAGACCAGATCGTGGATAGTTTCCTCTGCCTTTTTATATTTAGAAATATCATCGAAAGTTGCAATGTAGTTAGTCGCCTTACCCTCAGCATTGGTCACAGCGGTAATAGTAATCCGTTCAGGATAGATCTCTCCGCATTTGCGCCGGTTCCATATCTCCGATTGCCAGTATCCGTCGCGAGCCAAGCTTTCCCACATCGTTTGATAAAACTTTGCATCTTGATGTCCGGACTTGAGCAACGCAGGCGTATTACCCACAGCTTCTTCGGCGCTGTACCCGGTAATTCTGGTAAAAGCTTGATTAACCTTGAGAATAACCTGACTTGCATCGGTAACCATCATGGCTTCTTGAATATCGAAGGCGATAGCGGCAATACGAAGATCGGCTTCAGCCTGTTTACGCCAAGTAATGTCGTATAAAGCCACCAAACAAACGGCACCCGATGCTTGCTCAACCAATGACGCATTCGCCAGCACGGTTTTAGTCGATCCGCTGCGGCACTGTATGCTGAACTCTACTGGATTAAACTGACTATCACTATGTACTACCATTCCCTGCCAGCTAGCCGCCATCGATTTCCGATATTCCGGATCGGAACCGGCAGCCTTTGACCACCAGTCAGCCAAAGTTGGAATATCCTCCAACGCATAACCGAATGTTTGAATAAATGCAGGGTTCAAAAATGTGATGTTTTGCCGATCGTCACTCACTACCATTGAGATCGGGGATGCATCGATAATCGAACGTAGTCTTGTTTCAATGATTTTGTCTTCCAGTCGGACCGCAAGCAACGCATTAAAACCGTCGACCATTTCATTAAAACTGTCGCCAACTTCGCGAAGTTCATCGCGCGTCCCCAGATCGATACATTCGTCCATATCTCCGCTGGCGAATACTCGCGCAGAACGGATAAGCGAACGCATGCTGCCAACCATCGCGTAATAAATTCCTATAAAAAAATAAGGCACCACTAGCAATAACAAGACAGCAATACCGAGATAAAGATGTAAGTTATTTTCAGTGTGTTGCACGCGTGTAGTAATCAGTGCCTCTGCCTTTGGCAACAAGAGCTGCGCCATCTGCCGGTAGCCTTTGTCTATAACAGCCGTGACTGTTTTAAAGTAATCTTCAGAAGATGTAACAAAATGCCCGCTAATGATATCCGAGCTCACAAGATCGATAACTTGATTCATCGAATCGACTATATCTTTAGTTGCCGCCGATAACGGGCTTTGTATTTGAGGATTAAACCGTCCCGTCTTTTCAAGGTTAATGACAAGAAAGTTAAGCTCGTGACGAAGTTCGGCAATCAGGACGCCCATCTCGAATTGCTGAGGTGCCGAGATTTGTTTTTTTGCCAAAATCCCGGTGCCTAGGGCACGTATTTGCCCAAGCCTCTCAAGTGCCTGCGGCATTTTGTTGATAATCGTATCGATCAAATAAAACGCATCGATATCCGAGCCAAAGGTCAGCGCATAGTCATCGGCAATATGCGCCTCGAATACCAACATCCGGTCGACCAAATCGGTATGCAATGTGCAGCTCCGGTCTGCCGTCCAGTGCGGCCAATCTTTTCGTAAACTATTCCAGTCAGCTTTAAGCCGCGTCCAATCTTCACTCAAAATCAAGCCGGCAGGCAACTGCTGCGCTATCAAATCAAAAGCCGCTGCTATTTCGATTTCCTTAGTATCGATCGCACTACGCATTGCTTCGTTGCCGCCAAGAACGCCGGTCGACAGTCCGCAGTGCTGCTGCATGAATTGCACAGCTCTGGAAATAGGCTTGATCAATTCAAGACCTTCCAATTGTCTTTGCGAGGTGCGAGCGACCTGATTAAGACTTGCATAAAGCCCGTATACAACCACGGCAATCGCGACAAAATATATCAGCCCCAGCACTATAAATTTTCGGGTGAAATTCAGCCGATTCATCAGGACAATTGCAGGGGCAAACAGCTTATTCTTCATTGATCTTATTTCCTTAATTCACGGCATCTATGATACAGCGGCAAAAGCACATCCATTGTAAATATAAGCCTAACGGCGCATTCTTCCTGTTCAATACCCCTGCTACTTTTTAAAATTCAGTCAGAGAGAAATGTTTTATCGAACGGATGCTTAAATACGAATTAAGAGCTAAATCTGACAATGGAAAATCAGATGCTTAGTCCAAGCAATGATCAAAATAAAAATGTTTTTTGTAACGTCTTGAAATCACATACCTGGATATTTTTAGCTCTTAATTCACCTTTAAATGAAAGATAACGGCCTCGAATTCTAACTGAAATGATTAGCTTCCTCCAACTTCGATAACTCTGTCATCGTGTTAACATTACAGAATATTTCCGGTTCGTTGCTGAAATCCACCTGTACTAAATTTTGCCTAACCAGCCAATCCGCGACTTTATGCTGACCGTCAGCTAAATAATCTTGCAGACTGGCTTGCAATCTCGCCCTTACCGCCAAAATAACCGGATGCAGCCGAGCCCCGTCGAAAGCGACAGCAACATCGGCATTATTCTCCGAACAAGTTAATAACAGCTTTTGCAGATGTTCGCTTCTAATTAGCGGCGAATCGCAAGGGATAACTACCAAAATATCGGCATCAGCGTGAATCATTGCGGTTAATATGCCGGCTAAAGGACCATCGAAATTGCCGGTTTGATCGCTGATAACCGGCCACCCGAACTGCCGATATTGGTCAATATCCCTATTGGCATTTATAAGCACATAATCCACAACAGGAGCCATCGCAGCAACAGCATAACTGATCATCGGACGGCCTTTAAAATTCACCAGGCCTTTATTCTGGTTATTCATTCGTCGGGCGCGGCCGCCGGCAAGAATCACACCCGCTACTTTTGTTTGACTGTTCATAATGGTAAGCTTTGAAAATCATTAGTAAATCTTTAACCGAACAGCTATTCTCGCAAGCCTGTCATTTATTGCAAGCTGCGCATACTTTTTCACTTTCTAACTTAGGGATGAAAATCATCAATGAAAATTAAATACGCCTCCTCCGTTTTCGGTTTTGCTTTGGTTGTCCTTGCTTCAGGCTGCGCCACGGAACCCGAAAAACCGGTAGAACCCGCAGAACCCGCACCGTTTGTCAGCGACTACCCTACCCGGGACCGTGTCGAATACGTTTTAAATTGCGTTGCCCAACACGGCGGCCTGACCTATATTAGCCAATATGCTTGCGGCTGTAAGATCGATAAAATTGCTGAAAAACTGAACTTCTCTGAATACGAAGCCGCAAAAACTTTTACTTATTTAACTAAAGGTCAATCCGGGGATGCCGCAGCAGCCATGCGCGATCCAGCCCAATCCAAAGATTTGAGAAAGCGCCTTAAAGAAGCGGAAGAACAAGCCGAAAAAAGCTGCTTTGTAAAATAGACGGCCCAATTCACTAGAATATTTCGCTGCTAAAATCGATCTTAGCAGCGAAAACGAGTCGTGAATCCAGATTCTTCGCCTCGCTGTATATCACGCTACTAACGTTATGCTTCAAATTAAACTTTAAGGTTAGTTGCTGGTTTAGAAAATAAATACTTGCCACACAACATCTTTTCATAACGGAAATCAGGATATTAGCTTATGATTAAAACAGCGTTAACCTGATTTTTTAAAGGATATTTCAATGCTTCCAAAGTCGTTTATATTCAAGTTGCCTGCTGCCGCACTGTTTGCATTGACTGTTTCCTCCGGAAAAAATGTGGCAGCCTCGACTGCTTGGGATCCTGCCACCCCGGATCGTGTCACCGTTAGCACTATTGACCTCGGCAATAACCGCTACACTAACGTGGTAGCAACCTTCAACTCCGTGATCAGCATCGGTAACGGCGCGCCTACCCACAACTACGACTCTTACGATCCCGCTACAGGACTGCTAACCATCAGCACTATTAAAGTAGGCACGGCTACTTATAACGACGTGGTGATTGCGATAACCGGCGTAATCAGCGTAGGCGGTGTCACACCGATTAATGCTACTGAACCATCCACTGAAATTATTCCGAACGATCCATTATTTGCAGACCAATGGCACCTGAAAAATACAGGCCAAACAGGCATTGATAGGGTTGCCGGCAAAATAGGCGAAGACCTAAACGTCTCGCAAGCCTGGGCTTCCGCTACCGGCAAAGGTATCCAGATCGCCATTATCGACGACGGACTCGATATCCACCACGAAGACCTTAACGTAGTAGCCGGCAAGAGCTGGAATTACATCACCAATACATACGGCGATCCATCCTCAACAATCGGCTCTCACGGCACCAGCTGTGCCGGTCTGGCAGCGGCTAAAGGCAACAACGGCATTGGTGTGACAGGTGTAGCCTACAATGCCAAACAAGTCGGCTACAACCTGCTATCCGTGACGACCAGCAGTTTTGATGCCGATTCGGTTACCAAAGACCTGCAATCCAACCATATTTACAGCAACAGCTACGGTGCGGCCGACAATAACGGCTTACTTGAACCATCCGCTGAGGCCTGGCAGCAAGCCATTGACACCGGTATTAGCACCGGACGGCAAGGCAAAGGAGTGATTTATACCTGGGCGGCCGGCAATGGCGCGCCGGAGGATCGCTCCGACTATGACGGCCAAGCCAATTACCAGGGAGTGCTGGCAATCGGATCGCTTAATGATCAAGGCACAAAGTCCTCCTACTCCGAGCCTGGCTCCAACTTACTGGCCATGGCCTATGGCGGTGAGTATTGTTCCTCCCACGCCGTCACTACGATCGATATTACCGGCATAGAGGGTTCTAACGACGGAACTTCGAATCCCGAGGACTACATAGGCCAACCAAATTACACCCGCTGCATGAACGGCACCTCGGCGGCGACACCTGAGATATCCGGCGTCGCGGCATTATTATTAGAAGTTAATCCGGCACTGTCTTGGCGCGATGTACGCGCCATTTTGGCTCAAACCGCACGTAAAAACGATCCGACACATTCAGACTGGATAACTAACGGCGGAGGCTTTCATATTAATCACAATTACGGCTATGGCGTTGTCGACGCCGCAGCCGCTGTGAATTCGGCTAAAACCTGGAAGAATATCCCAGCTCAAAAGACGGCCACTGCATCCGCCAACCTGACTACTCCGTTGACTATAGCCGACAACAATGCCGCAACCACCAGCATTATCAAATTATCAAATAGCGGCATCCATAAACTCGAATTTGTCGACATTAATATCACCAGCAACCATCCTGAGGTAGGTGATTTGAAGATCACCTTAACCAGTCCGGCTGGCACCTCCAGTACACTGACCACTGTACACGACTGCAAGCTTGAAGACATTACCGTTAGCTGCGGCTCTTCCCTAAACGACGGCATGCGCTTCGGCGTAGTCCGGCTAATGGGAGAAGCCGCTGACGGCAACTGGACATTATCGGTGCGTGACGGCAGACCCCGTGATACCGGCAAGCTGATTGCGTGGAATATTAAAGCCTATGGTTATTGAGCAAGAGACTATTAACATGAACCACAACAACAGCAATTTTACTTGCACTGTTCGGCCTACTGCCTTATCTCGTTGGAGCATTAACACCTCTATCGGTATTCTTATCGCAACGTTCAGCTTCAATGTGACTGCCGAAACAACCACACATTACTATGACGGTAACACTCAACACGCAATCAAACTTCAGCCCAACCTGGTGGCTGAGTTCGCGTCCAATGCATCGGCGCAGGCTCGCAGCACCGAAAACGCCAATACCAAACGGCCGTTCGTCACTATCCGTAAAAACGTCCCTCTAGCCAGCCGGGCAGCCGGTTCAGCGACCAGCCAATCGCCGGTATTTCGCGAAGGCGACTCTCCGGCCGGCCGTCTGATGGCCTTGCCTGGCGGGGTCATCGTCAATTTCAAACCTGACTGGACAGACGACCAAATCCAGCTCTGGGCTAAAACTCATAGTTATGTTATTAAGCAAAAACTCAACATCCTGGGTAATTGGTACGTTATTGACACGCCTCCAGGGCTAATATCGCTGCAAACCGCCAACGATATTCACGAGACGGGTGAAGTACTATCAGCCAGTCCCAACTGGTGGAAGCAGACGGTTACCCGTTAAGGCTGCGCCGCAGATATTAAAAGCAAATACATACCGTTATGAGTAAGCCGCTTTGATAGATGATTTATCCAAAAGTAGATCCGTTCCAACCCCATAAATTTCCTGGACAATTGCTAAACTCAATATAAACGCGCTCCGCTGCTATCGACAAATGGTTTGCCAGCAATACGCTGATAGAGGCCGAAAGCGACTTAGCTTGCTGGAGACTAAGACCGATACTTTTACACTCGACATACGCTAATGGTTCGCTGCTTCCTCCAAATAGCATATCCTTATCCCCCATTAGCTCGACCATGACATAGCGCTCAGGTTTACCGGTTTCTTTAGCGAGTAATTGTGAAAACTGGCTGAGTAACTTTGGAGATTGCTCTTTGCTAATAGCAATATTAGTTGTTAACTTTAGATACGGCATAAGATCCTCTTAAATTGAAATGACTAAGGCAAAACGCGTAGCGAATAAATACTGAATCTCTCTTAATCAATATTCATCGAATAACACCGCTACTGTAAGCCTATACGTAAATAATCTATTGCTCAAAAGCATATAAATCATTTTCTTGACTCTGTATGTCAGAAATATCCATTATAAATAGCGACATACCCGATATTCGCTAAAACACTTACTCTTTTTATCTATTTTTTAGCATTTTTACAGCAAAAATATCTTGTGCTATGCTATCGGGCACACTTAAATATGACAACAGTCAGGAACAGCCGTTGTTTTAATCAGGATGGAGCCTCCATATTGAGATGATCATGACAGAATCAGGCACCACGCAACCAACCGTGCAAGAAGTAATTGCCACCCTCAAAGACAAGCCCGGCGCGCTTTTACCTATTCTGCACGGTATTCAAAATGCTCTGGGTTATATCCCTGCCGACAGCGTTCCCGATATTGCAAAAGCGCTTAACCTTTCTCGTGCCGAAATACACGGCGTTATCAGCTTTTATCATTATTTCAGGGATACGCCGCCGGGCAAACAAACAATTCATCTTTGCCGCGCGGAATCCTGCCAAGCCATGGGCGCAAGACAACTCGAAGAACACGTCAAAAACAAGCTGGGCATTGATTTTCACGAAACCACCGCAGACGGTCAATTCTCCCTTGAACCTGTGTACTGTCTAGGTAATTGCGCCTGCTCGCCAGCCATGCAAATCGGCAAGGAAATTTACGGTCGCGTGACAGCAGACAGCTTTGATGCTGTCATTGACAATACAGAGGCATCAGCATGAGTACTGTTATCTACGTTCCTTGCGATTCCAGCGCCGTTTCATTAGGCGCTGATCGCGTTGCCGCGGCTATTGCACAAGAAGCTGCAAAGCGCGGCGTTGATATTAAACTGGTTCGTAACGGCTCAAGAGGCATGTACTGGCTGGAACCGATGATTGAAGTGTCGACCGATAAAGGGCGCATGGCCTACGGTCCTGTTCAGTCCGGCGATGTACCCGCCCTGTTCGATGCCGGCTTTACCGAAGGCGGCGCACATGCGTTAAGTCTGGGCCTGACGGAAGAGATCGACTACTTCAAAAAGCAGCAGCGCCTGACTTTTGCCCGCATCGGCAAAACCAACCCTCTCAGCTTGACTGACTATACTGATAATGGCGGTTATCGCGGCCTGAAAAATGCGCTGGCAATGACTCAGGAACAAATTGTCCAGGCGGTGACCGATTCAGGTTTACGCGGTCGCGGCGGCGCGGCTTTTCCGACCGGTATTAAATGGAAGACCGTACTTAACACCGCATCGACACAAAAATACATTATCTGCAATGCCGACGAAGGCGACTCCGGCACATTCTCGGACCGCATGGTCATGGAAGGCGATCCTTTCGTCTTAATCGAAGGCATGACGATTGCCGGTTTAGGCGTTGATGCAACGCAAGGCTACATCTATCTGCGCATAGAATATCCTCATGCTTTCGACGTACTGAATGCCGCGATTGCAACCGCTTACGAGGCCGGTTACCTGGGCGAAAACATTCAAGGCAGCGGCAAGACTTTCCATTTGGAAGTCAGACAAGGCGCAGGCGCTTATGTCTGCGGCGAAGAAACGTCATTAATGGAAAGCCTGGAAGGCAAACGCGGTCTGGTGCGTTTTAAACCGCCCTTACCTGCGATTAAAGGCTTGTTCGGCCAACCTACCGTCGTTAACAACGTGATTTCACTGGCCTCAGTGCCGGTTATTCTGGATAAAGGCGGCGATTATTACCGCGACTTCGGTATGGGACGCTCGCGCGGCACATTGCCTGTGCAACTGGCCGGTAATATTAAACATCCAGGCTTGGTCGAACTGGGCTTCGGCTTGACCCTGCGCGAACTGCTTTACGATTTCGGCGGTGGTTCCGCTTCCGGCAAACCGATACGCGCTGTCCAAGTTGGCGGCCCGCTCGGCGCCTATCTGCCCGAATCGCAATTCGACACCCCCTTGGATTATGAAGCTTTCGCCGCCATCTGGGCGGTAGTAGGACATGGCGGCATCGTCGTTTTCGACGACACCGTCAATATGGCGGAAATGGCCCGCTATAGCATGGAATTTTGTAAAGAAGAATCCTGCGGCAAATGCACTCCATGCCGTATTGGCTCCACCCGTGGCATAGAAGTCATGGACGACATTATTAACGGTCGCAACCTCGATAAAAACATTCCTTTGTTACGCGATCTTTGCGACACCTTACTCAACGGCTCTCTCTGTGCATTAGGCGGTATGACGCCCTACCCTGTACTGAGCGCTTTAAACCATTTCCCCGAGGACTTCGGGATAAATGCCGAAGCTACAGCCGCCTGATACCGATTAGAGGAGTTTAAAATGTCGATTAATAAAGAGAAAGATTTTGGCACCCCAGCCAGCACATCCGAAAACATGGTTACGCTGGAAATTGATGGTTTTCAAGTCACGGCTCCGGCAGGCACCTCGGTCATGCGAGCGGCAGCGAGCATCGGTATTGAAATCCCCAAATTATGTGCAACCGACAGTATCGAACCGTTCGGTTCCTGCCGCCTTTGCCTGGTGCAAATAGAAGGCGCTAGAGGCTTGCCCGCATCATGCACTACGCCTGTTGCAGAAGGTTTAAAAATCGTCACCCAGAATAAAAAGCTGGCCGACGTGCGCCGCGGCGTAATGGAACTGTATATTTCCGACCATCCGCTGGATTGTTTAACCTGTTCGGCCAATGGCGATTGCGAACTGCAAGACATGGCCGGAACCGTCGGTTTGCGCGAAGTGCGTTACAACCCGGTTGAAACGCACCTGAATGCAGTCAAGGATCAAAGCAACCCTTACTTCAGTTTCGATCCCAGCAAATGTATCGTTTGTTCGCGTTGCGTCAGGGCTTGCGAAGAAACCCAAGGCACGTTTGCATTAACAATTGACGGCCGCGGCTTCGATTCCAAAGTATCTCCGAGCCAAAACCAACCTTTCCTTGATTCCGAATGCGTATCCTGCGGCGCTTGCGTACAAGCCTGCCCGACGGCAACGTTGATGGAAAAATCGGTAATCGATAACGGCCAGCCGGAACATGCAATCGTAACGACCTGCGCTTATTGCGGCGTCGGCTGTTCATTCCGCGCGGAAATGAAAGGCGAACAAGTTATCCGCATGGTTCCTGCCAAAGACGGCAAGGCCAACCACGGCCACTCTTGCGTCAAAGGCCGTTTTGCGTTTGGGTACGCGACTCACAAAGACCGCATCACCAAACCGATGATCCGCGCCAGCATTAAAGATGCCTGGAAAGAAGTCAGCTGGGAAGAAGCGATTAGTTATGCAGCATCCGAATTGAAACGCATCCAAGCCAAATACGGCAAAGATTCAATCGGCGGCATTACTTCATCGCGTTGTACAAACGAAGAAACTTACTTGGTGCAAAAACTGATACGCGCCGGCTTCGGCAATAATAACGTCGATACTTGCGCGCGGGTTTGCCACTCGCCGACCGGCTACGGCTTGAAGCAAACGTTCGGCGAAGCGTCCGGGACTCAGGATTTCGATTCGGTCATGAAAGCCGACGTGATTATGGTGATTGGCGCAAATCCGACCGACGGCCATCCGGTATTCGGTTCGCAAATGAAAAAACGCCTGCGTCAGGGCGCGAAACTGATTGTGGTCGATCCGCGTGAAATCGATCTGGTCAAAACCCCGCATGTCAAAGCCAGCCATCACCTGAAATTGCGTCCCGGCACCAACGTCGCAATGATCAACGCATTGGCGCATGTTGTCGTGACCGAAAATCTGCTTGACGAAGGTTTTGTCAATGAGCGTTGCGATGTCGCAGCTTATAACAAATGGAAAACCTTTATTGCCGACGAACGTCACTCTCCTGAAGCCAGCGAATCGGTAACCGGTATTCCAGCCTCTGAACTTAGAGCTGCCGCACGGCTTTATGCATCCGCTAAAAACGGCGCGATTTACTACGGTTTGGGCGTAACCGAACACAGCCAAGGCTCTACGACAGTTATCGGCATCGCCAACCTGGCGATGGCTACCGGCAATCTGGGGCATGACGGTGCCGGCGTTAATCCGTTGCGGGGACAAAACAACGTACAGGGTTCTTGCGACATGGGCTCATTCCCGCACGAGTTCCCTGGATATCGCCATGTATCCGACCCTACAACGCACCAGCTGTTTGAAAACGCATGGCAAACCGAGCTCAGCAATGAGCCGGGCTTGCGTATTCCGAACATGTTCGAGGCGGCGCTGGACAAGAGCTTTATGGGCTTGTACTGCGAAGGCGAGGACATTGCCCAATCCGATCCGGATATCAAACATGTTCATGCCGCGTTACGGGCTATGGAGTGCGTGATCGTGCAGGATATATTCCTGAATGAAACCGCTAAATTCGCGCATGTGTTCCTACCTGGCTCATCATTCCTGGAAAAGAACGGCACGTTTACTAACGCCGAACGCCGTATTTCACCGGTGCGTAAAGTCATGTCGCCGTTGGCCGGCTACCAAGATTGGGAAGTTACCCAGATGCTGGCTAATGCAATGGGCTATCCGATGAATTACAGCCATCCGTCGGAAATCATGGATGAAATCGCGCGGCTGACGCCCAGCTTTGCCGGCGTCAGCTATGAAAAAATCGAGCGCCTCGGCAGCGTGCAGTGGCCTTGCAATGACGAAGCACCTGAAGGTACGCCGATCATGCATACCGAGCACTTCTTGCGCGATAACGGCAAAGGCCTGTTCATGCTAACCGAGTTTGTTCCAACAACTGAGCGCGTAAACGCCAAATTCCCGTTAATCCTAACCACCGGCCGTATTTTGTCGCAATACAATGTCGGCGCGCAAACACGCCGCACGGAAAACGTCGCTTGGCATTCGGAAGATCGTCTGGAAATTCATCCGCACGATGCCGAAGACCGCGGCGTAAACACCGGCGACTGGGTTGGTATTAAGAGCCGCGCCGGCGAGACGGTACTGCGTGCGTTGGTAACGGATCGTGTACAGCCTGGCGTTGTCTACACCACGTTCCATTTTCCTGAATCCGGCGCTAACGTGATTACGACCGATAACTCCGACTGGGCGACTAACTGCCCTGAGTACAAAGTAACAGCCGTACAAATCACCAAAGTCAGCCAGCCTTCGGAATGGCAACAGCAATACAGCGCGTTCTCTGAAGAGCAGCTCGAACTGCTGGAGCAAGGAATCGGCAATGACTGACGGCAATGCCGTCGGTTTTCGGCTGCATGGATACAGGAGATAATCGTGCAAGGAGCGACTGCCGAGCCGTTATCGTTAGAATTAGGCTGGCCCAGCTATCAACAGATCACTGTTGATCGCTGGCGCGACGGACAGCATGACCAACGGCACGACTATATTGCCGAAGAAGTGCCTATTTCCCTAATCTATAATGGGGTGCCGCATGTTGTCATGCTGGCAACCCCAACCAATCTTGAAGAATTCGCGCTGGGCTTCAGTATTACCGAAGGCATCATCAAAAGCCCTCAGGAATTACTATCGGCGCGGGTTTACAACCGCTCAAACGGTATTGAAGTCCAAATAAAAATTCCCGACCAACGCTTCCAATGCATGTCCGACAAAGGCCGTAACTTAACAGGCCGTACCGGCTGCGGATTATGCGGCGCCAGCACGCTAAAACAAGCCATCCGCCAGCCGAACCCGGTTAACGGAGGCTTGACGGTATCTGCCGCCGAATTACGCTCCGCATTAACAGATATCAAACAACACCAAAAACTAAACCAATTAACCGGAGCTGTGCATGCTGCTGCGTGGGCCGTTCCCGGACAAGGTATTTTAGACATTAGGGAAGATGTAGGCCGGCATAACGCGCTGGACAAATTAATCGGTTTTTTATTGCGCAACGGCAAAGATTTGTCCGCTGGCTTTGTCGTCGTTACCAGCCGCGCCAGTTATGAAATGGTACAAAAAACCGCATGGATAGGCATTACGCTGCTTGCAGCCATTTCCGCACCTACCGGGTTAGCCATACGTCTGGCTAATGAGGCAGGCCTCACCTTAATCGGTTTCGCCCGTGATGATCAACATGTGATTTATACCCATCCGCAACGCTTAACCCATAGCAACTCTCTGTAATTAAAGATGAAAATTGAAAGACTTATTAAAATGGCTAATGACATAGGCAATTTCTTTAACTCGGAACCCGACAAGGAAATTGCTGCGGAAGGCATAAAAAACCACATTTTAAGATCTTGGGATCCAAGAATGCGTAAATCGATTATTGCTTACTGCCAAGAAGACGGGGCTGAATTAAACGATTTGGTCAAAGCTGCTATCAGTAAGCTTCCTGCTTAAAATGCATACTCCCCTTTGCATATCCGGCGAAAAGCGCTGCTGCCGGATATGCAGAGCATACGTTAGGCTCCCACTAGCGTTATCTTCCATGTAGCATCTAAACTAAATTTCAACGGCGTTTTATAACCTGAACCTGCCGTCACGGACGGCGAGCACAACTAAACCGGCTTCCCCAATAGCGATTCTTAAGACTGGACAGCATCACTTTTCCGGAGCGCCGGCTAGGTGCATGAATAAAATCATCATTGCTGACATAAATACCGACATGGGAGAATGGCTTGCCGTCGGTATTGAAGAAAACCAAGTCGCCCGAATGAATATCGTTTTTTGGAACCTCGGTAAGTGACTGGGCCATTCCCTGAACAGTACGCGGCAACATGATTCCTTGACGCTCATAGACATGCTTCACAAAACCGCTGCAATCAAAGCCTTCCTCCGGTGAGCTTTTACCGTAACGATAAGGCGCGCCCTGCAAACTCAGCGCATAATTGACAACTGGCGAACGATCAGCCGCAACAACGGGCTTGGTTTCAGGGGCACTGGCGCAACCGGAAAACAAAGCGATTACGGCGAACCAGACACCACAAATAAAAAAATAGCGATAGTTCTTAGCAATGGACATATTCACAAATCTATGCCTGAGTATGAGTAAAAATCCTTATAAGGATAGGCTATTGCATTGAAATTACAAACATACTCGCACCAATCTTCGCGTCCAGATAGAATAGCCGGCTTTCACCTCGTATTGAGACAATTTTTATGAAAATTAAAGCTGAGTTGTGCAGCTTGTCTGCTCAAACGAAACTTATGCCATTTGGGTATAAAGTCTTTGTTATCTGCCTATGTCTGCTTGCTTCATGCAGTAGTTATGCTGCGGAAAAAACCGTTATTCGCATTGGCGTTCAAGCTTCCGGCACGGCCGATTGGGAATTGGCAGCCCTACAAAATATCCACCCGGAAGACTTTCAGCTGAACATACAGCGTCTAGCCAATACCGAAGCAGGCAAAATTGCTCTACAGTCCGGCGCTGTCGATATGATTGTGTCCGACTGGATTTGGGTTTCGAGAATGCGCGCTACCGGTTCCGATCTTACTTTTTACCCTTATTCGAATACTTCAGGCGCACTGGTTGTGGCAAAAGACAGCCCTATCCATTCACTGGCAGAGCTCAAAGGCAAACGCTTGGGAATTGCCGGAGGCGAGCTGGATAAAAACTGGCTATTACTACAAGCTTTGGCGGGACAAGAACAACTGGACTTGAACGCTTCGGCAGAAAAAGTCTTCGGTGCGCCGCCTTTAATCAACGAGCAAATCAAGCAAAATCGTATCGATGCAGCCCTGACCTTCTGGCATTTTGCCGCCAAACTTGAAGTTCAAGGTTATCGTCAGATCATTGACGGCAAAGGTATTTTAAGAGGCTTAGGCATTCAGGAAGATGTTCCTAGCCTGGGTTATGTGTTCAAGCAAAGCTGGGCAAATACCCATAAGCAAGCTGTGAACAGTTTCTTTAACGCCAGCAAACAGGCTAAAAATCAGCTATGTACATCCGATAACGCTTGGCAAAAAATCGTTCCGTTAACCCAAACCGACGATGTAGCCACTCAAGCTAAATTGCGCCAGCGTTATTGCGAAGGCGGCGTTGATCATTGGGGGGAAGCGGAACAGCTAGCAGCAAACCGTATTTATACGATGCTTCGAAAACTAAGCAACAATCAGCTAACAGGACAATCAGAGAATCTGCAACCCGGTACGTTTTGGTCGATTGAATAATTTGAGTAATTTTAAGCGTTTTTTGCCAACCCTATCATTACTGGCTTTTTTGGCACTTTGGCAAGGATTGGCCCTCTATTTGAACAGCAATACGCTACCCACTCCGGAAGCGGTCGCCAAAGTTTTCTGGCAAGGCTGCGTGTCAGGGCAACTGCTATTCCACTTAGGCGTTACCTTGCTGCGGCTGTTGGTCAGCTTTACCATTGCAATGCTATTGGGTTGCGCGATCGGCATAATGTTGGGCCGCAATAAAAAACTCGATGCGTTCTTTGATAACTGGCTGGTGATCTTTCTAAATGTCCCGGCGCTGGTCACTATTATCCTGTGCTATGTCTGGTTTGGCTTGGTTGAATCGGCAGCGATACTTGCTGTCGTTATCAACAAGCTGCCCAATGTCATTGTCACGATTCGTGAAGGCACTCGCGCATTAGACCAGGATCTACTGGAAATGGCGCGTTGTTACCGTTTCGGCAAGCGAAAAACCCTGGTTCACGTTATTTGGCCGCAACTGCACCCGTTTGTGATGGGCGCAACACGCTCAGGCTTGGCTTTAATCTGGAAAATCATTCTGGTGGTTGAATTATTAGGCCGCAGCAACGGCATGGGCTATCAACTGCATCTATTCTTTCAACTGTTTGACGTTGCAAACATTCTGGCTTATACGATTGCTTTTGTTGCCGTGATCCAACTGATAGAGCTGCTGGTTCTAAAACCGTTGGACAGAAAAACATTGCGGTGGCGCCGATGACCGACATTCAAATCGATATCAAAAACAAAACTTATCCGGCCGCGGCAAGTCCAAGTATCAGCGACCTCCGGCTGTCGCTAAAATCAGGGGAGTTTGTTTGCCTAGTCGGTCCGTCAGGCTGCGGTAAAACCACGCTATTGAATATTATTGCCGGTCTGGATGATGATTATGATGGCGAAATTCTAAGTTACACAGGCTCTCAGCCGGTTTCGACATTTCCAATCTCCATGAATGAAAGAAACGTCGACTTCTGCCGCAACAACCTGAACATCACTGGACTAAGACACCCGCCGCCAAAGATCGGTTACATTTTCCAAAATCCGCGCCTGCTGCCCTGGCGGACAGTTAGGGAAAATATCGAACTGGTATTGGCTGACGATCAGTCGCCGGAAATTATTGATGCATTACTTGAAGACATGCAGTTAACGCAGGCTCAGCATGTTTATCCCGAACGCTTGTCATTGGGCATGAGCCGACGGGTCGCGATTATCAGGGCGTTTGCTGTAGATCCTGAAGTATTGCTGATGGACGAGCCGTTTGTATCGCTGGATGCGCCAACTGCGAGACAAGTCCGGGAATTGTTGTTAAAACTGTGGCAGTTGCGTCCGCACACCGTTTTATTTGTGACTCACGATTTACGAGAAGCGATTGCGCTGGCTGATCGCCTCGTGTTTTTGTCTAAATCGCCGATGCACGTTGTTAGCGAAATTACGGTGCCTATCGCCCGAAGTGAACGCGATAATGAGCTTGCTATTGAATCGTTCAGGCAGCAATTGCTGCAAAATCATCCCGAAATAAGGCAACTTTTGTGACCGCTTTGCAGCTCGAAAAACAGTTGCGAATTCACCTAAAATATCTGATACTCTTTGGCCATCAAGCCTTGTTACAGAGGACTCATGTCAGGCAACGCTGCCGATTTGTCCGGCGGGGCTTGCTGTACAAACTACCCAAGGTTAATATCATATGAGAAAAGTAATTATCTTAGGCTTGACGGCTGCTGTTATTGGACTGGCTTCATTTACTGCATCTGCCGGCGGCGATGCTCAATACCCTGCGGCAAATTTTCAGCCTAAAGTCATTTATATAGACAAAGATTTAGTCAAATCATCACCTGCATCATCCGATTCAACCAGATGTCCTCCTCAAAAAGCCGAAGAGAAAGTCGCTGAATTTGACCCTAAATACCCTGCCGCCAATTTTGCGCCAAAAGTCATTTACCCATAAGCTGACTTTGAAAACGCATTCTTAGTGCGTGTTTTAAAAGTAGCCATTGAGTTGCAAAACCTGCAAAATTTAAAATTTGCAATGGCTAAAAGAAAACACCGCAAGCGCTAC
>NZ_RYFG02000068.1 GCF_003994235.2 Candidatus Methylobacter oryzae | reverse complement strand
GTGACAAGGTCGGTCCTTAAGGGCGTGCCCAAGCTGCTTCTGCCTCAGTGCCAAGGTAGCTAACCATGACAGGAATTAAGATACAAGGGCGAGTCTTGCGACAGCAGCACATACTCTTGCAAACGTTCAATCGTTTGATAAGCCATGAGCTTTTCGGTGCGGTCGGTGCGCTGGGTGGAATCGGACAGCACTTCGACAATCAAGCAAGGCTGCTCGTTGTAATAACGGTCGCTTTCTTCTTCGCAGGTGACTTGCACGTCCGGGTAGTAAAAACGAACGTCGTCGCCGCGTTTAACTTTTACTTTCATGTCCGATTGAAACGGCTCGCAACGGGTGCCTTGCAAGTGCAGGTCCAGACGTGTCATCAGGCGGCGTACCACGCGATTATGGCTACGGCTGGCCCCGGTCATTGCGTAAACCAGCCCATTAACAAACTCATGACGGGTGCCGGTGTTGTTATCGTTTTCGATCAACAGATAAGCTTCGGGCGTGAGTATGGAGTCGGGTAGGGCAAATGCCGGGTCAGTCATATTAACCTCCTTAATCGGGACGATAATTTAACGCCGCATCATTGACGGCGTCTACGGCGCGTAGTGCCTTTCGATATAACGCTGAACAATTTCCTGGAATTCTTCCGCAATCCGGTCGCCTTTCAGCGTAACGGTTTTCTCGCCGTCTTCGTACACAGGCGCTACCGGGGATTCGCCGGTGCCGGGCAGGCTGATGCCGATGTTGGCGTTCTTGCTTTCGCCCGGTCCGTTGACCACGCAACCCATGACCGCGACTTCCATCGTTTCAACGCCCGGATATTTGGTACGCCAGACCGGCATTTGATCGCGCAGGTAGCTTTGGATGTCCAACGCCAGTCTTTGGAAATAATCGCTGGTCGTGCGGCCGCAACCGGGGCAGGAGATAACCATCGGCGTGAACGAACGGAAACCCATCGTTTGCAAAATTTCCTGGGCGACGATGACTTCCTGGGTTCTGGACGAGCCGGGTTCCGGCGTTAGGGAAATACGGATCGTGTCGCCGATGCCTTGTTGCATCAGTACCGACAACGCAGCAGCCGACGACACAATGCCTTTGGAGCCCATGCCGGCTTCGGTCAAGCCCAGGTGCAATGCATAATCGCAACGGCTGGACAGGTCTTGATAGATTTCGATTAACTCCTGCACGTTGCTGATTTTGCAGGACAGGATGATTTTGTCTTTGCCCAGCCCAAGTTCTTCGGCTTTGGCGGCGCTTTCAAGCGCGGACAGTACGATGGCTTTGCGGGTAACGGCCGCCAATGGTTCGGGTGTTGCCAGGCTTCTGTTTTCGTCGAGCAAACGCGTCAGTACCGATTGATCCAAACTGCCGCCGTTCACGCCGATGCGCACCGGTTTGTTGTATTGGCAGGCAAATTCGATCATTTGTTGGAATTGCGGGTCGCGGCTTTTACCGCGGCCTACGTTACCCGGATTGATGCGGTATTTGTCCAAAGCCTGGGCGCAGTCCGGGTATTTTTCCAGCAATTTATGGCCATTAAAATGAAAATCCCCAATGATCGGCGTCGAGTTGCCTTTTTGGTCCAATTGGTTGCGGATTTTTGCAACCGCGGCTGCCGCTTCCTCGGAATTAACCGTGATGCGGACCATTTCGGAACCGGCCGCGGCCAATTCGATGATTTGGTTGACTGTCGCATCAACGTTGGCGGTATCGGTATTTGTCATCGACTGAACAACGATAGGCGCGCCGCCGCCGACTTTAACATTGCCGATTAAAACTTGATGGGTGATTTTTCTAAGACTAATGGACATATATAAAATCTTTTGGAAAGGTTACAGTTATCTGAAAAAATTTTGTTAAATTATACGCCGATACAAGTCATTAAGTAGAGTTTAGTGTGAGGATAAATTATTTTTCCGATATACATTTGGAGTTCGGATTATTGACGGCCCCCGATAATAATGCCGACGTGATTGTCGCCGCCGGCGATATCGGCATTGGTACGCAAGGGGTCGAATGGCTGAAAACGTTGGCTAAACCGGTCATTTATATTGCCGGCAATCATGAGTTTTACGCTCACGAATATCGGCAGACTTTACAGTTGATCCGTCATCAATGCGAGGGCAGCAACGTCCGTTTTCTTGAGAACGACCGGTTTGTATTTGAAGGCGTACGTTTTTTAGGATGTACCTTGTGGACCGACCTGTTTGCCGAAGGCGACAGCAAAGCCGAGGCTTTAGGCAAGACCTTAAACGATTTCAGGCGCATTCAATTTGCCGGCAAACCTTTTGATGCCACACTGTTTAGTCGGTTGCATCAATGTTCAAAGACGTGGCTGGAGCAAGAGTTAGCCCAGCCTTTTTCCGGGAAAACCGTCGTAATAACGCATCATGCGCCATCCCTATGGAGTTGGAACGAGTCGGCGCAGGCGCTTAAGAAGCTGGCTTACTGCAACGATATGAAGCCGCTGCTGCATCAGTACGAGATTGCGGCCTGGATACACGGCCATGTCCACAGTATTATGGATTATCGTATAGCCGACGCCAGAGTTTTATGTAATCCCAGAGGTTATGCCGGCACAAGAATCGTTCCCCGCTTTGACCAGAATAAGATGCTGGAAATATAAAGCTGAGTTGAGCGGCTTGCCCGCTCAAACGAAACTTATGGCCTTTGGCTATAAAGCTGAGTTGAGCGGCTTGTCCGCTCAAACCCTACTTATGCCTTTTGGCTATAAAATTCCATTACCCGGTTCACTCGCCGCAGTCGGCCGGGTGTACAGGCTTTTTACTGAATAAACAACCTTGCAAGGAGGCGATGATGAAGATCAATATCCAACAAATGATGGCCGACAGCGGCGTCGCATTCGGTACCAGCGGCGCGCGCGGACTGGTCAGCCAAATGACCGGCCAGGTTTGCACGGCTTATACGTTGGCATTTTTACAAGGTCTGGGCCTTGCCGAACCGGGGCGGAGAATCGCGTTGGGCATGGATTTGCGCCCGTCCAGTCCGGCTATCGTGCAGGCGTGTGTTGCAGGTATTCGCCAAGCCGGTTGCGAAGTGGATTTTTGCGGCGTGCTGCCGACGCCGGCGTTGGCTTTATATGCTATGGCGCAGCGCATTCCGGCGATTATGGTGACCGGCAGCCATATTCCGTTCGACCGCAACGGCATCAAATTTTACCGGGCCGAAGGCGAGATCAGCAAAGCCGATGAAGCAGCTATTGCGCAAGCCGAGGTCGAGCTGCAAACAATCAGCAACGATGCGGCCTTGCCGACCGTCAACCCTGCCGCCTTGCAACATTATCAACAGCGTTATACGAGCTTGTTTGCGGCCGATTTGCTGGCCGGTTGGCGGGTCGGCGTTTACGAGCACTCCAGCGCCGCGCGCGATTGTTTGCGCGAGCTGTTGAACGCTCTGGGCGCGGATGTGGTCAGCTTGGGACGCACCGACACTTTTGTGCCCCTGGATACCGAAGCGGTCAGTGAAGACGATCGCCGGCGCGGACTGGCGTGGGCCGCGGAGCATCGTCTCGATGCGATTATTTCCACCGATGGCGACGGCGACCGGCCGTTGATTGCGGACCAGGCCGGCCGCTGGCTGCGCGGCGATATTGTCGGTTTGTTGAGCGCGCGGTTTCTGGGCGTCGATACAATCGTCACGCCGGTCAGTTGCAACACGGCGATAGAGGCGAGCGGACTGTTCCGGCAGGTTATCCGTACCCGCATCGGTTCGCCGTATGTGATTGCCGGCATGGGGCAGGCGCTGGCTGCCGGCAGTTCCTGCGTGGTCGGTTTCGAAGCCAACGGCGGCTTTTTGGTAGGGGGCGATTTGATGGTCGGCGGGCAACCGCTGGCCGCGCTGCCGACGCGCGACGCGGTATTGCCGGCTTTGGCTGTATTGGCGATGGCGCGGAAACAGGGCGTCAACGTATCGGACTTGCTGACAGGTTTGCCGCGACGCTATACCGCCAGCGACCGCTTGCAGGATTTTCCGCTTGCCAATAGCCGGGCGTTATTGGATAGCTTGCAAAGCGATGATAGCGCCTATCGGAATCTATGGGGCGACGATCTGGGTACGCTTGCACGGCAGGATTTGACCGACGGCTTGCGGCTGACTTTCGCTAACGGCGAGATCGTGCATCTGCGCCCGTCCGGCAATGCGCCGGAATTGCGCTGCTATGCGGAAGCCGACAGCAACGAACGCGCGCAAGCATTGGTTACGTTGACTTTGCAACGCATTGCCGGTAAGCGGCATTAATAACGGAACACGGATGGCGCGGATATGACGGATCGGTACGGATTTTTTACGGGCTAACTTCTTATAGCGTTTGGAGTGCAAGCTTTGCTTGCAAAGCAGGCGGAGCCTGCACTCCGGCGTTGAACAAACGGTGGAAATCGATATTCAGGTACTTATCCGCGTCATTCGAGTCTCTCTTTATAATTACGAGCCTTCTTACCTTTCGGCGATAGTTTTCAGGTTGGCAAGGCCTTCCTCGAATTCTTCAGCGATAACACTGTCCCGGTCGTAAAATATCCCCATGACCTTTCTGAGGTAGGGATTCATCGCCTGCATATCGCAGGTAACTTGGGTGGCGTCGTCCTTGGTTTCCAGCGTGAACTCGACAATGCTGCGGATTTCGAAAGGCTCGGCCAAATCCAATTGGATGACGGCCTTGGACGGCGGCAACGATTCGACGATCTCCATGCGGCCGATACCGGCCTTACTGCTGTTGCTTTCCCACTCATACACCGCGCCTTTGCCGCGCGGCTTGCCGCTGAGATTTCGTTTCATTTCCGGGTCCATTTGTTCGTAGGGCGACCAGGCATTCCAATTGTGAAAATCGGTGATCAGTGCAAAGATTCTATCGGGCGATGCTTTGATGCTTGTAGAGCGCCAGACACGGAACTTGTCAGGCTTGGTTGCCGCATAGATCAGCAGCGCGGTAAACAGTGCGGCAACTATGATGATTATTATGTGGACCATTTATTACTCCGGTACGGTGTTGAGAAATTAAATTCAGCTCCTGCGATTGGTTGGCTTTGATCATTCGCGTTTAGTAACCTAATTTACTGAAAAGCTTGCCACGCCAAACCGTGAATGCAACTGAGCGTAACAACGCGGTCGTCATCGCGGATAGTCTGGTTGGCGTGAGAGTGGAAATGTTCCGTTAGATTCGGCTTTTTGCGGTATGGCTGACCATCAGGCTATTGTAGATAGGCGTGTGGGCGCACAACAGCTTGCCAAAGCCTTGCACGTCGTTGCGCCAGTCGCGTTGCAGTTCGGAGCCTACAGCGAACCAATTCAGCAGTTGCGCGCCGGCGTTTGCCATCCGTATCCATGCGGCTTCACGGCTGGCTTGGTCGAATGTGCCGGAAGCATCGGTAACGACGAAGACCTCGTAACCCGCTTCCAGCGCCGATAGGGCAGGAAAAGCTACGCAAACCTCGGTGACGATGCCGGCAATGATCAGCTGCTTGCGGCCGGTTTCTTTAACGGCTTTGACGAAATCCTCGTTATCCCAGGCGTTGATTTGTCCAGGCCGGGCGATATACGGCACATGCGGAAACATTTCTTTCAATTCGGGGATGACCGGGCCGTTTGGTCCAGCCTCGAAACTGGTGGTCAGAATAGTCGGCAGGTTGAAGAACTTAGCTAGATCGGCCAAGGCCATAATGCTGTTTTTGAATTCGTTGGCCGTATAATCCTGCACTAAGGCTGTCAGGCCGCACTGATGATCGACAAAGAGAACTGCCGCGTCATCTTTGGAAATACGGCGGTATTGATAAGTGCTGCTCATAATGCTGCTTCTCCCCATTAGTCAGGTTACGATTTAACGTTCACTTTCTTTAATCAGGTTAGGTTATCGATGTTGAGGGTTGATAGACAATCCGTAGAAATACTTAGGGTATTAACAAAGGTGTCGCTCACGCGACGTTTAATTGAATCGGGGTCTCGCCCTTCGGGTGCTGTGCATGTAAATCGGCTATCCTGCCGATTTGTCCTGCGCTCCTCGCTTTTGCCGCACCCCTAACGGGCTGATCTCGGCAAAAGCTCCGGTGCTCGGCACTGAACGGGATTTTATCCGTGCCACAACACAATAAGCTCTACTACTCAACAAAGATGATTAAGCAATTTGATCCCGCAGCCACCGTTCCATCACTTTGAGCACATAGGCTTGCTGATCGGGGCTAAGCTCATGCCCTTTGGCTATGCGATGCCATTTTTCCAGACAACCGCGGCAGCAACAGGCCGTTGCATGTTGCGCTACAAAAACCGGATGGCCTCTGAACGGGGTTTGTTTACCGTCGTTTTTAATTACGGCCGGCGCCAGACGCTTGGCGATAAAGTCTTCGGCATGAGCGATAACCGTCGGCAAGCCTTTATCATGCAGATAAACAAGATCTTTGCCTTGCAGGCGGAATTTGCTGCGGAAAGCCGACTTTGATAGGGCCAAAAAAAGTTCGTCTAAATCTCTCATTGGGATATTTGCGATTCATAGTTGATACTGTCTGATTATGGGCGGATGTTTTATGATGGATCAAGTTTCTTACCCTGATCGATTGCTTCGGCGCTTACTATGAATACTCACGAACAAAGACATCGCGGCATGCGTCCGAATGAGCAGGCATTGTTCAGCGGCAAACAATTGCAGCATTTGCGCGATGCGGTTTATGAATTCTGCTGGCTGCTTAATCGCGGTTATGCCCGGCATTCGGTCATTCAGTTGGTAGGCGATCATCATCAGCTGACTGAACGCCAACGTCTTGTCATTACCAGGGCAGCTTGTTCGAATTTCAACCGTGACTTAAGAAATAAAACCTGCCTTCGCATCGAACAAATCCAGGGCCGGCAATTGCTTATCGACGGATTTAACCAGATTATTTCCGTTGAAACGGCGATGGCCGGAGGATTGTTGATCAGATGTTGCGATGGTTGTATTCGCGATATTGCCGGCATTCATGGCACTTACCGGCTGGTAAACGAAACCCGGCAGGCGATTGAACTGATCGGCAATGTGCTGCAAGCCTTTTCTCCTGCAAGCGTGTTGTGGCTGTTCGATAAACCGGTTTCCAACAGCGGGCGGCTTGCCGCAATGGTTCGGGACGTTGCCAAGGCGCATGACTGGAACTGGCAGGCCGAGCTGACTGAAAACCCGGACCAAGTCATCCGCCACAGCGATAAAGTCGCGATTACTTCCGATTCGGCGATATTGGACGGCGGCGTCCAGTGGCTAAACCTGGGTGCTCACTTGGTGAAAAACCATTTTCATGAATCTTGGCTGATCGATTTTTCAGGCGCGTTGCCTGAGCAGGAATAAAACGTTGTCGAGGTTTAGGCGGATACGTTGATTTTTGTGCCTAGGCGTTCTTTATTGCCGTTCTGGGTGTCTTGGTTTTTTTGCATTAATTCGGCCTGCGCTTTTGCGGCCATCGCCGTTGCGCCGGCTGCCGCTTGCATATCGGGGCCGGAAGGTTCGGCCGGGGCCAGCGCGGCTCTCCTGATCGTGTCGGCTTTTTGTAGCGTTGCAGCCGGGTCGCCGGGAACCGGCGACGTGTCGATCCGGACTTCGCCGCTAATCGCGTACTGCACGCCGTCCGGGCCTTGCTGGTATTTAAAACTGGCACCGCCGGTAGCAATGCCGCCGGCTGCGGCCAAATGCGCCGCTTCGTGGCTTTTGACTTCGGCATCCCTTTTCTTAAGCTGGCTGACGACTTTCAGGTCGGATTCGGAAAGCTCGCCGTTGTTTTTGCCACCCGCTGACTTAGCGTTACCGGCCTTTAATCCGGGGCTTTTTTGAACGTTTGGGTCGGGCTTTGCTGTAGAAGAGTCAGCCGCTTGTTGTTGGGAATAGTCGGTTTGCCGCTGGGAGTAATCGGTATAAGAGGCCGCGAGCCTGTAACTGGATATGGAAGAAATCATCATGCACCTCCCATCGGATCAATAACTGAGAGTCTAATAAACAATCGTCCGATAGTTACAGGTAAGAATAATCGCTGATGTTATCGGCGTCCAGCGGAAATATTTTATTGACGAACACGAAAATTTGGATGACGGCTGAGTAGGCCGTTTTAGCTTGTTAGATGTTAAAAACGGAACACGGATGCGACGGATTTTTACGGATTCACACGGATATGAAGTTAGCCCCATAAAAATCCGTGTCATCCGTGTTCTTGTTTTTAGCGGTCTATCAATGCCTCTTGATAAATTACGGCTAACATTCCCAGGGCAAGCGCATATAAATTAACTTAAAAACCAGCGATACTAGCGACCTTTTTGCAGGTAGCTGATGGCATTAAGTTTACAAGAGGCCTTTTCCTCTCTGGAAGATCCCCGGTTAGAGAGGCACAAACGTCATAAGCTGCTCGATATTATTGTGTTGACGATCTGTGCCGTTATCAGTGGCGCTGAAGGGTGGGAAGCCATTGAGCAATTTGGCGAAAACAAACAGGACTGGCTGAGGAAATGGATCGAGTTGGAAAACGGCATTCCCTCGCATGACTGCATAGCGCGAGTGATTGCTCGCATTGATCCGGCCAAGCTAAGCGAATGCTTTATCGCCTGGGGGCAGAGTGTGGCGGAATTGAGTTTAGGAGAAGTCGTAGCCATTGACGGCAAAACCGCCCGCCGTTCGTATCACGGTAAAGATAAATTGGGGGCGATACATAGGGGCAGCGCGTGGGCTAGTCAAGCGGGCTTATCGCTGGGCCCAGTTAAAACCGATGCGAAATCCAATGAAATTACCGCGATACCGGTGTTATTGGAGATGCTCGAAATCAACGGCTGTATCGTCACGCTTGATGCGATGGGCTGTCAAACTGATATTGCTGAAAAGGTGATTGAAAAAAAAGCCGATTATGTTTTAGCGGTAAAGGACAATCAAAAGCGCCTGCATGAAGCCATCAGCGATTATTTCGAGGTGGCTGTCGCGACCGACCGTCCTGAATTATGCCAACTACAGTCCCATTCGGAAACCAACGCCGAGCATGGGCGCATTGAAATAAGGCGCAGTTATTTATCGACGTGCCTTGATACCTTACCCGATGCTGCTCGCTGGAAAGGCCTGAAAAGCATTGGCATGGTTGAATCCGAACGAACGGTTAACGGCAAAACCAGTATTGAGTGCCGGCATTACCTCAGTACACTCGACGATGTGAAGGCTTTTGCTTCTGCGGCACGCGCGCATTGGGGCATCGAGAACTCATTACATTGGGTACTTGACGTGACTTTCAGGGAAGATGATTCACGTATCCGCACCGGCTATGCGCCGGAAAACTTTAACGTTGTTCGTCAACTCGCGATTAATCTGCTAAAAAAAGAACCTTCTAAGATGAGCATTAAGAAAAAACGCTTTAAAGCCGCTTTGAATGATGACTTTAGAGAAAGCATTATTTTCCCGGCCTGAGATTTATATGCGCTTGCCCTGCTAACATTCCGCAACGCCAAATTAAAACGGATAAATTAACGTATAATATGTTAATTTATCCGGCTGTTTTTGATGTCCAACCCCGATTTAATCAAGCAATTTACCCGCCAGTTACCACATTGTCTTAACCAGGACAGGCACGCATTAAAGCGGCAATTGGACCGCTGCCGCAGCAAAAAATCCGAGGAAGAATTAAGCAAGTTGGCGGGCCGTATCGAAAGATCGGTTGCGGCTAGGAATAAACGTCTCGCCAGTATTCCGGTGCTGAACTTTCCCGACCTGCCGGTGACCGGTAAGAAAGACGACATCGCCAAGCTGATTCAGGAAAACCAGGTTGTCGTCGTTTGCGGCGAAACCGGCTCCGGCAAGACGACGCAATTGCCGAAAATATGCCTGTCGATAGGACGCGGCGCAGCTGGGATGATCGGCCATACCCAGCCTAGACGGATTGCCGCGCGCACGGTCGCCGACCGTATCGCCGAAGAGCTCGGCGAACCGATAGGCAAGTCGGTCGGCTACAAAATCCGTTTTAACGACAAAACCCATGCCGATTCGTTGGTCAAACTGATGACCGACGGTATTTTGCTGGCCGAATCGCAAAACGATCCTTACCTGAACCAATACGACACGATCATCATCGACGAGGCGCACGAGCGCAGTTTGAACATCGATTTCTTGATCGGTTACATGAAATGGCTGTTGCCGAAGCGCCCCGATTTAAAGCTGATCATCACCTCGGCAACAATCGATACGCAGCGTTTTTCCGACCATTTTAACAAGGCG
Organism: Candidatus Methylobacter oryzae; assembly: GCF_003994235.2. GTDB lineage: Bacteria > Pseudomonadota > Gammaproteobacteria > Methylococcales > Methylomonadaceae > Methylobacter_A > Methylobacter_A oryzae. Next base: position 6,591 of record NZ_RYFG02000068.1, on the reverse strand, counting down.
CCGATTATCGAGGTTTCAGGGCGGACTTATCCTGTCGATATTCGTTATCGGCCAATCGTCCCGAAGGAGGAAGCGGACGACGAAAAAGCAACGGATGAAACCGGCGACGAATTGCAAAACGCGATTCTCGACGCGGTCGACGAGCTGTACCGCGACTTGCGCGGCGACATCCTGATTTTCCTGAGCGGCGAGCGTGAAATTAGGGAAACGGCCGATTCGCTGAAAAAACATCACCCTACCCAATACGAAATCCTGCCGTTGTACTCGAAACTCAGCGTCAGCGAACAGGAGCGCGTATTCAAGCCCAAAGGCGGCAAGCTGCGCATCGTGCTGGCGACCAACGTTGCCGAAACCTCGCTGACCGTGCCGGGCATTCGTTGCGTGATCGATACCGGCCACGCGCGGATCAGCCGCTACAGCCATCGCAGCAAAATCCAGCGTTTGCCGATTGAACGAATCTCGCAATCGTCGGCCAATCAAAGGGCGGGGCGCTGCGGCCGCGTCGCCGAAGGTATCTGCATCCGCTTGTATTCGTATGAGGATTATCAAGCCCGGCCGGAATTTACCGAACCTGAAATCATGCGCACCAATTTGTCTGCGGTTATTTTGCAGATGATCTCGCTGAAACTTGGCGATATTGAAGAATTCCCGTTCATCGAGCCGCCCGAAGAAAAAATGATCCGCGACGGCAAAAATGTGCTGCATGAAGTCAACGCACTGGATAGGTCCGGCAAGCTGACCGACGTCGGCAAGCAACTGGCGAAATTCCCAACCGACCCGAAGCTGGCCCGGATGTTGGTCGCTGCCGCGCATGAGCATTGCCTGACCGAAGTTGCTATTATCGTTTCCGCGTTAAGCGTGCAGGACCCGCGCGAAAAACCGGCCGACAAAATGATGCAGGCCGACCAGAAACACGCGGCCTTCCGTCATCCCGAATCGGATTTTTTGACGCTGCTGAATCTTTGGAATACTTACGAGGATAAGAAAAAGCACTTGTCCAACAACAAGCTGCGTAAATACTGCACCGATAATTTCCTGTCGTATATGCGGATGCGCGAGTGGTTCGACATCCACGCGCAAATCATGCAGGTCGTCAAAGGTGACCTGAAAATGACGCCGAACACCGACGACGCCGGCTACGAAAAAATTCATCGCGCATTGTTGCCGGGCTTGCTGTCGAATATCGGTTTCCGTCACGAGCAATACGAATATCTCGGCGCGCGCGGCTTGAAATTTTTTATCTTCCCCGGTTCCGGCTTGCATAAAGTGCGGCCGAAATGGATCATGGCCGCCGAGCAGGTCGAAACCAGCAAAGTCTACGCGCGCACGGTCGCCAGGATAGAGCCGGAATGGATCGAAGCCTGCGCCGAGCATCTGGTCAAACACAATTATTACGACCCTCACTGGGAAAAGAAAGGCGCGCGTTGCATGGTGTCTTCGCGCACGTTGCTGTACGGCCTGACGTTGCAAGCCGGGCGTAAGCTTCCGTACGACCATGTCGACCCGAAAGCCGCACGGGAGATTTTTATCCGCTCCGCGCTGGTCGATTACGAGTATCACAGTAACGCGCCGTTTTACGTCGCGAACCAGAAACTGCTCGAAGAAGTCGGCATGATCCAGCATAAAGGCCGCCGGGTTGACCTGGTCGAGGACGAGCAATGGCTTTATGAGTTCTACGACAACAAGCTGCCGCCCGAAGTCGTCAGCGGCGTTACACTGGACACTTGGCGTAAAACAGCCGAACGCGGCAATCCTCTTATCCTGTTTTTAACCAAGGAGGATTTAACGCGCGAGCACGAAGAAGATTACGTCAACGAATGGGACTTTCCTGACAGCAAGAAAATAGGCAACCTGACCATTCCGTTGCAATACCGCTTCGAGCCGGGCCATGACGAGGACGGCGTGACCGCGATCATTCCGGTACATCAACTGAACCAAGTCACGCAAACGCCGTTCGATTGGCTGGTGCCGGGCATGCTGGAAGAAAAATGCATTGCGCTGATTAAATCGCTGCCGAAACAAATCAGGAAGCATTTCGTGCCGGTGCCGGAAACCGTTAAGCAATGTCTTGAAATCGAACCGGATTTTAAAGGCGCGTTGCAGGAATGGCTCGGCAACCGCTTGAAAAAACTAACCGGCGAGGCGATTCCGCTGAATGCCTGGAATATGGACGCGCTGACCGATCACTTGAAGATGAATTTCAGGGTTGTAGACGATCAAGGCCAGCTATTGGATTTCGGCCGCGACCTGAAAAAATTGCAGTTGAAGCACACCGCCAAAGCCGGCGACAGCTTCGACCAGATCGCCGCCGACGAGCTGAATTACACCGGCTGCATTGGTTGGGCTTTCGACGATTTACCGGAGACCTACCAGTTTATCCAGAAAGGCCAGTCCTTTGTCGGCTACCCGGCGATTATCGACGAAGGCGATGCGGTCGGCGTGCGCATCTTCGATACCGAACAAAAAGCCGCGCTCCAGCATCGGGCCGGATTAATGCGCCTGTTCCAACTGCAATTGCGCAAGGAATGCACGTATATATTGAAAAACATGCCGAAGTCGGCGACGGCGGAACTGACCTATAACCGCTTGCCGAAACATCCGATTGTCGGCAGCGACGCGGCGGTATCCTATAAAGACGACATTCTTCATGTCGCGCTGTACGGCGTATTTGTCGAAGGCCGGACTATTCGCACCCAGCAGGCGTTTGAGCAAAGCTTGCAGCAGAATAAGTCCGGGCTGATCACCGCCGCCAATGACGCCGGCAAAATCGCTCTGGAAATCATGGAACTGTACGGCGCGCTTAAAACGCAACTGAACCGCTTCCATGTGAACGATCCGCTCGCGAAAGATATTAACGAACAACTGGATTGGCTGATTTATGCCGGTTTTATCCGCAATACGCCGTACCAGCAGCTTAAAGCGATACCGCGTTATTTAAAGGCCGCGCAATACCGGCTGGATAAACGCGACAACAATCTGCAAAAAGTCCAGGAAGCCAGCAAGTATACGATACGGTTTTGGCAGGACGTGCAGAAGAAGGCCAAGAAAGACAAGGTTATCCCGGAGCATGACCCGTATCGCTGGATGCTGGAGGAATTTAGGGTGTCGTTGTTTGCACAGCAGCTTAAAACGGCTTATCCGGTTTCGGCTAAGAGGATGGATAAGGCTTGGGATGAGAGAGGGTAAGCTTGTGTTGCACGCATCCAATCGGCATTGTGTATAACCGGAGCGGGATTATAATGCGGTAACGCTTGTAATTATTCATCCTTCAGTGATGCTAATCCAATAAGGTGACAACATGACAACTTTATGCGATCCGGAATTATTAAATGAAGCCCAGCGCTTAGGGCTTCATCATACTAAGAAAGAAACTTTAAATAGCGCTTTGCAAGCTTATATTGAAAAATGTAAACGCAAGGCGGTACTTGAAGCATTCGGCAGTTTTGATTTTGATGAAATTTACGATTACAAAAAAGCACGTGAGAAACGCTGATGATTTTTGTCGATACCTCGGTTTGGTCATTGGCTTTTCGGCGTTCAAATTCCGCGGTACAGGTAAAAGAGGTGTTGCAATTACACGAGTTAATCTCACAAGATGCGCCGCTGGCGGTAACGGGAATAGTGATGCAGGAGTTGCTGTCAGGTTTGCGCGAGGAGGCGCAGTTTAAGCGCTTGCAAGGATTGTTGTCTGCTTTTCCTGTGGTGCTTGCAAGTCAAGCGCATCATGTTTTAGCGGCCCAGATTGCCAATCGCTGCCGGCAGGGCGGAATTGCAACAAGTGCAACCGATTGTCTTATTGCTGCGATTTGTATTGCCGATAATTCGCCGTTATTAACGGCAGATAAGGATTTTGAGCAAATGGCGGGGTTTTGTGATTTGAGGTTGTATAGGGGGTAATGAGTAGGTTTTATTTTTGTTTCCAGATAAATGCATAACGCAATATCTGGAGCCTTTTTTGCGCTTAACCGGAGTAAAGATATAATGCAGCAATGTTTATTTCCGATTGCGTGTTTTGAAGAAGGACATACTCCCAATATGAACAATATCAATATTCCCGCCATTCTTGAGCTTCCGGTACAGGAACGTATTCGTCTCGTTGAGCTAATCTGGGACAGCGTTGCCGCAGTCTCAGATGCCGTGGAAGTTTCGCCTGAGCTAAAGGCCGAACTTGAAGTACGTATGAAAGAGTTCGAAGCTAATCCGGAAGCAGGTTATTCCTGGGATCAAGTTAAATCACGTCTTCAAGACGGCTCATGGCGTTCCGCCTGAAATTTTCTTCGCGAGCGTTACGTGAAGTCGGTGAAGCTCGGGAATGGTACGAGTTGCAGAATTCCGGCCTCGGTGAAGAATTTATTGCGGCAATGGAATTACAGATAAAACGGCTAGAGCAGGCGCCTTTACTTTATGCCGAAGTAATTCCCGGTGTTCGTAGAGCTTTCCTGCCACGATTCCCTTACGGCTTGTTTTATGCGGTGAGAGATGATCTTGTGCATATTTTGGCGGTGTTACACGATGTCCGCAACCCGAGGCGTTGGCCTAAAAACAGTTAGTTCAGTGTTCCTCCAAGCAGGGCGGGGGGAAACCCAGTCCCTACATTTCTATGATGCCTGATAGTCAACGCCAGAGCCAGAGGTCAACGTATGAAAAAATTAGTCATCTATAATCACGGCAAGGACAGTATTCCTTGGGGCGAAAAGACAAAACACTTTGCCGAAGTTGCGAAATATCACGGTTATGCATTCGAAAGTCCCGATTATCAACAGCAGCCTGATCCTGATAAACGTGCCGAGCAACTGCTGGCGATGGATTTAAGCGGCTTTGAGCAAGTGGTATTGATCGGTTCCAGCATGGGCGCTTATGTGTCGACCGTCGCTTCGGAAACGATCAGGCCGAAAGGGCTTTTTTTGTTGGCGCCCGCGTTTTATTTGCCCGGCTACCGGCAGACCGAGTTTAAGCCGGCGGCCGAAGACATTAGGGTATTTCATGGCTGGCAGGATGATATTGTGCCGCCGGAAAATGTTTGGCGTTTTTGCCGGCAATATCGGGTACGGTTGAATTTATACGATACCGATCACCGGATGCTCAGCGTAATTTCCCAGTTGGCTGAAGAATTCAGCCGGTTCTTGGCCGGCTTTGACGAAGGTTGAGTTTTAAGTCGGCAAAGTTTTCCGTTAAATAGGATTCCCGAACAGATTGTTATTAAGAGCCGGCCTTAAGACTCACTAACAATCAAACCGCACCGTTAAATATAATTGGCCGGATTAATCCGCCAGCGCGACGGCAGCTCAAAACCGCTTATCCGGTCATGGCTGTCGGGTTTGGATAAGTCATAATCCCAGGGCTGAATGTAACTGAGCGTTTTACTGTTGAAGATAAGCCTGACTTTGGGGCGCAGCAAGTCGTCATGATGTTGCTCTATCACCACCGCAAGATAACCGCTTTCCAGGCGTACCAGGGTTCCGACCGGGTAAATCCCGATCGTGCGGATAAAGTGGTGAACCAGCGGCGGACTGAAATGGTGCTCGCTCCATTCCAGCATTTTTTTCAGCACTTCGGTCGGTTCGTTGCCGTTGTGGTAAACGCGGTTGGAAGTCAGCGCGTCGTAAACGTCAACGATAGCCGCCATCTGGCCGTAGAGGCTTATTTCGTCACTCTTGAGCTTTAACGGATAACCGCTGCCGTCGTGACGCTCGTGATGTTCGGCGACGATGCTGACCGAAACCGGCGAAAGGTTGGGTATTGTTTCCAACAATGCGCAGCCGTAATTGACGTGGTTTTTCATGACTTCAAACTCGCTTTCGGTGAGCTTGCCGGGTTTATTCAAAATTCGCTCCGGTACTTTCATTTTACCGATGTCGTGTAACAGGCCGCCTATGCCGACCAGCTCAATATCGCTTCGATCAATCTCCATTGCCCGGCAGAAACTGATCAGTAATGTGCTGACCGCAACCGAATGCTGAAAGGTATATTTGTCGGCCCGTTTAATCTTGAGCAAGCTGATAATGGCGTCCGGATTACGGAAAATCGAGTCGGTAATGGTAGTGATGACGGGCTCCAGCTTTTCCAGTTCAACCTGCCTGCCCAGGCGGCAATCGTGCAAAACACTGCCGACGATGGAACAGGCTTCGGTAAAGATGCGGCGGGCCTTGACAATCTCTTCGTGCATGGAGGCCTGTTTCGATACCGAGCGCTTCAGGGTTTTACCGAGATTCTGAATTTCGGCTTCCAATTGCTGGTGCACTTTTTCGGCACTGGGCGCTTCGGGCACATCCAAGCCGCGGCTGGTGTCGATGTAAACATGGCGGATGCCCAGGGAAACGATTGAGTTTATATCGCTCTGGTTCTTCACGAAAAAGCGGTTGCGTAAAAACGTGTGTTCCATCCAGCCGCAGTTGATGTCGTGGATGTACATGTCGGGGCAAAGATCGGAAACGTCGATTTTTTTGATCATAATGTTTGACGGGCGCTAGGCCATAAAGACTAGCATGCATTCTAGCGGAGTAGATACCGTCTTAAAAGTCAACGCTGAGGCACATAATCAGGTTGATAAGGCTGACGCGTTTTCAAAACGCCAAAGCACAAGTGCACCAG
>NZ_RYFG02000067.1 GCF_003994235.2 Candidatus Methylobacter oryzae | reverse complement strand
TTATTTTTCTTATCACGGGCGGGCCTTCCGTTGCCTAGGGTTAGTTCATGCCTCATATTCTATACCGGCTGTCAATGCGTAAGTTCTAATTTATACGCATGTGCTAAATAAGGGAGGTAAAAGCGTAACCAGTCCTTTGGATTTGCTTGTATAAGTCGAAATCTAAGCTGTCGGGCAAACTTATTTGCTTGATTGTCAATGGTGGTATTAGCGGTGCCAAACCGCTTTGCTGTATGATTAAAACTCCCTAGTCTAATCGTCTGGAATAAAGGAGTTGCGCATGTTAATTAAAACCCAATCAAGCATCCTAAGCAGCGAAATCACGGATAGGGCGGTTTTTGAATCCCGGCGGGAATTTATCAAGGCGGCGACTGCGCTTTCGGCTGGGCTGATACTGCCGGGAGCGGTCCGGGCCGAATCGGGTAAATACGCCAACGTACCGGCCGGGCCTTATTCGGCGAAGTTGCAGGTCACCAATCGCGAGGACGTTGCGAATTACACCAATTATTATGAATTTTCCACGAATAAACAGGACTCGACTGTTTTAGCCAAGGCCCTGAAAACCAAGCCGTGGTCTGTGGAAGTTGTCGGCGAGGTCGAAAAGCCGGGCGTTTACAATCTGGAAGATATTTTAAAAGACAATCCGGTGCAGGAACGCATTTACCGCTTCCGTTGCGTCGAAGCCTGGTCCATGGTCGTGCCGTGGATTGGTTTTCCGTTAGGCGATATGTTGAAGCGATTCAAGCCGACTTCTAAAGCAAAGTTTGTCGAGTTTACCACGCTGTATAACCCGGAAGTGATGTCCGGTCAGCGTTCAGATGTGTTGGACTGGCCTTATGTGGAAGGTTTGCGTATCGACGAAGCGATGCATCCGCTAACGATGATGGTGACAGGCATGTATGGCGATGAACTGCCTAACCAGAACGGCGCGCCGTTGCGCTTGATTGTGCCTTGGAAATACGGTTTCAAGAGCATCAAGGCAATCGTCAAAATACGTTTTCTCGAAAATATGCCGGAAACCGCGTGGCATCGAAGCGCGCCTAATGAGTATGGCTTTTATGCGAATGTGAATCCTGAAGTGCCTCATCCCCGCTGGAGTCAAAGCCGCGAGCGGGCGTTGGGCAGCAGCATTTTTACGCCGAAGCGCGATACCGAAAAGTTTAACGGTTATAGCGAAGAGGTCGCGTCTCTTTATTCCGGTATGGATTTAAGCAAGTATTTTTAATGTTTATCGGTCAACAAGGCTGGAAGGCCATAAAAGTTATTGTTTTTTTACTGAGCTTGCTGCCTTTTTTATTGTTGGTTAACGGCGCGGTTAATGACAGGCTGGGCGCTAACCCAATAGAAGCCCTGCATTTTGGTTTTGGCGATTGGGCTTTGCGCTTTTTGTGCATCACGTTGGCGCTGACGCCGATTAAGACAATAACCGGGCAAAAGAAACTGATGGGCTTTAGGCGCATGATGGGGTTGTTCGCTTTCTTTTACGCCAGCGTTCATTTACTGGTTTTTGTCGTCCTTGATTTATCGTTGTCTTGGGAGGCGTTTAAAGACGAGGTGCCGAAAAGTCCTTATATCTTGATGGGCTTGCTGACTTATTTGCTGCTAATCCCGCTGGCCGTCACCTCGACAAAGAAGATGCAGAGGAGCTTAGGGCGAAGCTGGTTAAAGTTGCACAAGTTAGTTTATGTGGCGGGTGTCACGGCTCTGGTACATTATTTTTGGTTGGTAAAAAAAGATTATACCGAGCCGTTGATTTATGCAGCAGTGATAGGCTTTTTATTCGCGGTGCGTATTGCCGTTTATTGCAGAAAAAACGCTAAGCGTTTTGAACCTTGAACTTTACTTTATTTCAAAAGACGTCAATGCTTCTTCAGGTTGAAGCTCAGTGACTTCCACATGATCGACCCGAGCGGTTATAGGACCTTTGTGGCACCATTTGATAAATTTCTCAATGGCGAGGTTTCCCGCTTCGGCAACGATTTCAACGCGGCCGTCGGGAAGATTTTTGGCATAGCCTTTTATTGAAAAATGCTTGGCTTTGTTCTGCGTGAAAAGGCGGAAATAAACGCCTTGAACTCGACCGGAAACCAGGATTTTAACTTTACGTATCACTCTTGAATTCTCCAGCAGTAATGGATTTTTGGATTGCGGGCAAAATCTTCCGGAATCGTTGCCGCGCTGATGTCATCGACAATTAAATCGGACAAGGCTTGCTTGTCGATTTTAAAACGTCTGAAATTGGTGGAGAAGTATAGAACACCTCCGGGCGACAGCAAGGATACAGCGTGACTAATTAGCTGCACATGGTCGGTTTGTATATCGAACACTTCGTCCATCCGTTTTGAATTGGAAAACGTAGGCGGATCGAGAAAAATCAAATCGTAATGCCGGTTGCCCAGCTCGGCTTCGGTGGCCAGCCATTCCAGGCAGTCGGCTTGTATGAATTCATGTTCGCCGACAGGGTTGCCGGTGTTCAGCGCCAGGTTCTGTTTTGCCCAGTTGATATAGGTGTTGGACATATCGACGGTGGTTGTCGATTTGGCGCCGCCCATTGCCGCATGAACCGTCGCGCTGCCGGTATAGGCAAACAGGTTTAAAAAGCGTTTACCTTGGGCTTGTTTTTGAATCAGCATCCGGATCGGGCGGTGATCGAGGAATAAGCCGGTGTCCAGATAATCTTCGAAATTGACCAATAATTTACAGCAGCCTTCTTCGATAATATGAAAACGGCCTTGATCGCCGTGTTTTTCGTATTGATCGGTGCTTTTTTGCTTGCGGCGTATTTTCAGGAAAACCTGGTCGCGATTGACGCCGAGTACGCGAGGTATCTCGGCCAATAGTCCCGCCAGGCGCTGGTCGGCTTTGTGCTGATCGATGCTTTTGGGCGGTTCGTATTCCTGTACGACGACCCAGGTTTGCTGCCCCTGATAAATGTCAACCGCGGCCGCGTATTCCGGTAAATCGGCATCGTAGACGCGATAACAGGTGATGCGGTTTTGCTTGGCCCAGCCGGACAGTTTTTTCAGGTTCTTTTTGAGCCGGTTCGCAAACATCTCGGCGCCGACGGACTCGGACTGTTCGCTTTCTATCGCTTGGGCGATACGCTCTTCCTGATTCCTGGCCTTCGGAATGAAGAAATTCTTTTCCTGGATATCCAGTCGCAACAGTTTGCATTCCAGCGCGCCGTTAAACAGAGTGATTGGTTTTTGCGAGCGTATGCCCAAGCGAAAACCCAGTTCCGGGTTGCTGATGATCATCGCGGCTTTCCAGCCGATGAAATGTTTTTTCAGAGATTCGCCGAATTTTTTGTATAACTCGGCCGTTTCCTGCTCGTCGCCCAGTCGTTCTCCGTATGGCGGGTTACAGATCAACAGGCCGGGTTTCCAGCTCTCGGCGGGTTCCGCATCTGCAATGTCGCGGCGTTCGACATGAATTTTATTTTGCAAACCGGCATTGGCGATATGCGCCAACGCGGTGTTGACGGTATGGCGGTTTTGATCGAAACCCACAATAACCGGCAGTTTAGCCAAACCGATTTTTTTACGCTGCTCGGCTTCGGCGCGTAATTTCTTCCAGCATTGCGCATCGTGTTTTTTCCAGCCGGTAAAGCCGAAATAATCGCGCAGCAAGCCCGGCGCATAATCGGCTGCAATCATTGCGGCTTCGAGTAGCAGTGTTCCCGAGCCGCACATCGGGTCGATTAACGAACCTTGCTGTTTGGCGATTTGCGGCCAGCCGCTACGCAGCAACATCGCCGCCGCCAGGTTTTCTTTTATCGGGGCTTTGATGCTGACGTCCCGGTAACCGCGGCGGTGCAGGCTTTCGCCGGAAAGATCGAGACTGAGCTGGGCGGTTTCGCCGTGCAGGTAAACATTGATGCGGATATTGGGTTGTTCGGTATCGATGCTGGGACGGACTTGAAATTTTGCCCGCATCTGATCGACGATCGCGTCTTTAACTTTTAATGCGCCAAAGTGAGTATTATTGATCGCCGCCGAGTTTTTCGCACTGAATGAGACTGCAAAGCTGTCTTCAGGATTAATATGCTCGGACCAGTCGATTTTTTGTACGCCTTTGTAGAGATCTTGCTGGGTTTTTACATCAAAAGAGCTCATTACCAATAAAACCCGATTCGCTGTTCTTGACCACAGGCAAGCCCGGTAAGCGGTTTCCAAATCTCCCTGAAAAGCGACGCCGGCCATGGTGGCTTTGATGTTTTTGATGCCGAGGGCTTGGAGTTCATCGCTAAGGATGGTTTCCATCGCTTTGGGCGTGGTAGCGAATAGTTGGTAAGTGGGCATAAGAACTTAGGAGAAAGGTACAAGGTGGAAAAAACGAAAGGCTCAAGGCTTGTCGGCCTTGAGCCTTTAACCTTGCGCCTTTTGCCTGCTTTTTACTGAATCTTGATTAACTCAACATCAAAGATCAATGCGGCGTTCGGGCCGATTGCACGGCCTGCGCCTTGTTCGCCGTAAGCCAGTTCCGAAGGAATAAAAAAGCGGTATTTGGCGCCTTCTTTCATCAATTGTACGCCTTCAGTCCAGCCCTTAATGACCCTGTTTAATGGGAAAGTCGCCGGTTCGCCGCGGCTGTAAGAGCTATCGAACTCCGTACCGTCAATGGTTGTGCCTTTATAATGAACGGTTACGTTATCAGTAGCTGAAGGCGAGGCTGTACCTGTGCCGGGAGTTAATATCTCATATTGCAAGCCGCTTGCAGTGGTGACGATATTGGGTTTTTTAGCGTTTTCTGTGAGGAAAGCGACTCCAGCGGCTTTATTTTCTGCGGGGGTAGTGGCATTGGCCAATGAAAACATAGTAAATCCTATAACAAGAACTGCGACGATTGAAATAATTTGAGTTTGAATTTTTCTCACGACTGATCCTTTATGGTTGACGTAGAAACAATAGTTTACCAAAAAAACCAACCTTTGTTTTCTAAATCGCCTTGGCATTCGCTTAATTGGCTTTGAAATAGTTTTGCCCGTTTGGCTACTTTATTGGCAATCTGTACGAGCCCGGCTTTTTGCAAATAACTTTTGCGTTGGTAGCCGCCATGGCCTTCGTGATAGGCAAGATACAGATTTTTGGCGTCCGATTTCGATATGCCTAGCCGAGCGTAGCTAATATTGCAATACCAGCCGATGAAATCGGCCGCATCGGCAAATTCATCGCGGTCCGCTCCCCAGCCGCCGGCTTTATCCTGATAATTATCCCAAGTATCGTCTTTGGCTTGTGCATAACCGTAGGCGCTGCTTTCCCGAGGCAGCGGGATAAAACCCAGCAGCCAAGGGCGCGGCGGCTCGGCATCGGCGACAAAATGCGATTCTTGGTGCATGATCGCCATCTGAATGTGAATAGGTACGCCCCATTTTTCGAATGAGTTTTTGGCATCGTCGTACCAGTCTTCTTTTTCCCGGAAAGTTGAGCAAATGTTGTCCGCATTTTTAGGCGGAAGTGCTGTGCAGGCTGACAATATCGAGAGTAAGAGCAGGATAAGTAATTTTTTCATAACGTGTAGCTTGTGTTAGAGGGAGATATTGTAAGCGATTCTGTTCGACAAGGCTTTCCTCAAAAATAATTCCGATTGAAAAAACTCAGACGCTACTATAATTGCACTCAGCAGCCTTATGCGGTTTTGAACATCAAGATATAAATAGGAAAAAGTTATATGAATGCAATGATAAAGCGGCCGTATCGAAAAAAACTAATGTCGCGCGGCCTGATTTATATGGGAGGGCAAGAGCGGGAAATTGTCGTAAAAGACCTTTCGTTAACCGGGGTGCTGGCGAAATTAAAAGCCGATCAGCTAAATTCCGATACCAAAAACATTTTTAACGTGCTGACGGAATCAACAGTAATCGATTTATATCTCCCGGAAATACGCTTGGCCGGCGAGGCTGAAGTCGTCAGGGTTGATGTGTTTAGCGATCATATGCTGATTGCGTTGGAGTTCAGGAACATTTCCTATGATGTCGATAATCTACTGTATAAGAGAAAAGCGTACAGGAAAAACATGGTGGCTCCGGGGAGAATCCTGCTGAATGGCGAATACCGCGATTTTAATACCGTAAACGTTTCGGTAGACGGATTGATGATCAATCTTGCCGAATCGATAGAGGTCACAGTGGGCGAGATAACTATCTTTGAATTTGACCAGTTGGAGGTGGATGGCGAGATAAAAGTGATGTGGACTGAGCGTACGGCGGATGGTTGCACGTTGATAGGCCTTCAATATATGCATATGGAAAAAAAAGAGATTAAAGGCATACCGCGTTTTGTTCGCTAAAAACATTATTTCGGCTCTATCGGAGCTAAATCGCTGCCTTGCTTATCCGGCAACGGAAAACCTATAGACGGACTTAGTCCGATACTCTTGGCCCGGTTCCAGAATCGTTGAAGGAAATGACGGTTGGTTAGGAGAATCGGGAAAATGCTGCGTTTCCAAACAAAAAGCAGTTCTGTAATCGTCTTTGGCGCCGCTTTTGAATGTATTCTTGCTGTGCATGAAATTACCGCTATAGAACTGTAGCCCCGGCTCTCGTGTAAGCACTTCCAGCCTAATACCGCTTTGATCGCCGGTCGCAATGGCTGCGCTAAGCATTTCTCCGGCTTTGTTGGTATTCAACACCCAGTTATGATCGTAGCCTTTGCCGTTTTTTAACTGCTCGTTGGCTTCGTCGATTCTTGAACCAATGGTTTGCGCTTGCCTGAAATCAAACTGCGTTCCTGCGACGGCTTCAATTTCTCCGCTAGGAATTAAGGTCGAATCGACAGGCGTATAATTATCGGCATTGATTTGCAGTTTATGGTTGATGATCGTGCCGCTGCCTTCGCCATTCAAGTTGAAGAAAGCATGGTTGGTCAGGTTGACGACAGTTTTTTTATCGGTGGTTGCGACGTATTCTATTTGTAGTTCGTTGTCGTCGGTTAACGTGTAAGTTACCTTGACGTTCAGGTTGCCGGGAAAACCTTCTTCCATGTCTTTTGACAGCCGGGTGAACTGAATCGTATGATCGTCAGGCATCGCGGCATCCCAGACAAATTCCGAAAATCCCTCTTTACCGCCATGTAGCGTGTTAGGCGCATTATTAATTGATGAGGCATATTGCCGGCCGTCAATCGTGAATTTTCCTTTAGCGATCCTGTTGCCGAACCTGCCGACCGTTGCGCCAAAGTAGCGTTCAGTAGAATTTATGTAGTCTTCAACGCTGCTGAATCCAACCACCACGTCAGTCATTTTGCCGTTTTTATCGGGCACCCATAAACCGGTTAGCCTTGCGCCATAATTTGTCAAAGCAGCCCGCATATTGTGTTTATTGCTTAGTACATACATATCAGCCTGCTTGCCTCCTATTGTTGAAGCAGTTTGATCGTCGACAAACCGCATGGCCTGTTGCCACCAAGAAAGGTCTTGATCCATCGGCACCTTGTTGTGGGCTGCATCCTCAAATGTCCAAAGTTTCTTGCGATGACTGAGCGATTCGAACAGTTTCAAACTGTATTGGCTGGGTATGATTTCGTCTTGCCCGGCCCTTAGAATCGCTGTGCTCCCTGAATAGTTGTGCAGATTTGTAATGGTGTCGAATTGATCGCGTATCAACCATTTGGCGAAGAAATACCAATAATGGTGTTGAGCGATGTCGGCCATACTGCTAAACGGCGTGACCAGGACAATGCCTTTTATCGAAACTTGTCCGCTTTGCACGATGCCGCCGACCACGCCGCTGCCCAGCGATTCACCCCACAGAAAAACAGGATCGCCAAAATCGTTCAAGGCCCGTTTGACGGTTTCGATGCCGTTTGCAATCAATGCCTGCTCGGACGGCTCGCCGTTTCTGGCGCCATAACCCGGATATTCGCCCAGAATGACCCGATAGCCGAGCTTTTCAAGCGCATCGCGATAATAAGTACGATCTAATGCTGAGCCGGCATTGCCGTGAAAAACGATGATTGTGCCTTTGCCGTTATTATCGGAAGTTTTGCTGACGAGCCCCTGATAATTATCCGCTGACGGCCAGAGTTCCAGGCCTAATTGAGCGCCCAGCCGTTGCTGATGTTCAATCGAATATTGCGCCGGGAAATAAATCAATTTTCGTTGGAATATAAAAACGGTCAGAAGTAGGACTAAATAAGTTAGCAGTATTGAAAGTATCGGTTTGATTGGCATAGATTTACACCTCGGCATATGTTCCGGTTTGAACTGTATTCATACAGCGGCTTAGTGACTGTACATCAACAGGCGGTGCTGATAAAACAATATCGCCTGCTTGCGTATCAACAGGACGGGCCGAGTTTAAATCACTCTTTATGATTGCTTTCCAGTGATTTTTTTATCGGTATTCAATTACTTAAACTCGGCTTATCAGACTAGGCGGCGCTCGGTATGTATTTTGCTTTATTAGCGGTCGGGTCTGCATCGGGCGATTGAAGATTCGATTTGGGGTTCCATAATTAATCGACGAACCGGATTACGAGGCGGGCGCGATCCTCTGGAATTCCATTGCCACTCTAGCCGTACTTCTGGGGCATTACCACTCAAGTGTTTTTAAGGAAAGCGCTACATTCCAACCGCCTGCCTCCAATTTATCTAACCGTATTATCTTGCCTTCACAACGGAGATTAAGTCGCTTATTTTCTTTTTTATATATGGAAATGGAGCAACGCAACATTAAATCTAGTTCAAGATCTGTTTTTGTTATAAAACAAATCCCGCCGGTACTGATGTTACATATGTCACCGACGCCATAAATAAATTCAATGTCTTTTGTAACTGAAACGCCCGTTGTGGTTTTGGTTGTCGTGATACCGGTACCTGTATCAAATTCAATATTTCCAATCACTTTATACCGAGTGGCCGATCTATTTTCTTTACTCATAGTTCAATTTTTACTTTATCTCGATGTTCAAGTTTTTAATTCTTGATTTTAAAGAATCCTACTAAATCAGACCTTACAGCCATAAGTGCTATCATGTAGCATCTGGACACATTGACAAAAACACCTTGATTTATCTGGGATCGTCTCAGTCAAGCTAAAAAACTTGAACATTGAGTTTTATGCTCTTGCTTTAGATAATATTTCGCTGCAAACTCTACAGCAATTATTTTCAATTAAAAATTATGATTATGGTTTTTTCACAGTTTAAAAAAAATAATACCTTAGTGGGTTCCTGTACTGTTTTTCCCGAAAAAATTTCTATGCAGACTGTACAAGAACTATTTCCGATCAGAAATTATGATCGTGAAAAGCTTTTAGCGTTTACAACTGATCTAAAATCTGAAGTTTTTCCAAAAGAATCTGTTTTGTTTCGCTATGACGACAAGATCGATTCCTGTCTGTATTTGTTAAAAGGCACAATTACTTTAACGAATGAAATTGGTCAAAGTATTGAAATAGCAGCTGGAACCAACCAAGCCAAATTTCCTCTGTCAACTGGCGCCATACATAGACATACAGCCATAGCAGCAACCGATGTGAGTGTTCTGCGCGTCTCAAAAAGAATATTATCTCCCAAATATGCTCCACAAACAGAACTTTCAAAATTGAATATCCCTGACGAATTTATGGAAAATCGCTTGATGTCCTTATTCGCCCACCACTATAGCAGTGAAGAACTCCAGATACCTTTATTGCCGGATATTGCTATGAGGGTACGCAGAGCTTTAAAAAACGACGCCGGTATTCACGATATTGTAAAAATCGTTCAATTCGACCCCGTTATTTCAGCCAGACTCATCGGAATGGCGAACTGTCCTTTATATGTCAGTTCTATTCCCACGAGGACCTGCCTTGATGCAGTAACGCGTATTGGCTTGAATGCTACTTGTAATCTGGTTACTAGTTTAAGTATTACTCGTATTTTCAAAAATGATTCTCCTGCGATAAAAAAATATATTGAAGCAATCTGGGAACGGAGCCTCTATATTTCTATTCTCAGTTATTTTTTGGCTAAAGCAACAAAACAAGTAAATCCGCAAGAGGCGCAACTTGCCGGGCTTATCAGCGAGATAGGCGCTGTACCTTTCTTAGGTTTTATCGCCAACCTCCCTCCTGAATGTTACGCAAAATCGGATATCGACAAGATTCTACCTTATATTAAAGGAGCGATAGGATACAAGGTATTGAATGATTGGGGGTTTTCCGAGGAGTTTCTTAAAGTCCCGGTTTATTCCGAAAACTGGTATCAAGACACGAGCGAAGAACTTAATTTAACTGACATAGTTGTGCTCTCCAAATTACACAGCAAAATCGGACAGCAAAACACAATAGAAGAGTTTCCTCCCTTCACATCGATTCCTGCTGCCGGCAAACTAAAAGAACTTTCACTTACCCCTGAATTATCTTTAAGTATTTTGAGTGGGGCCAAGCAGCAAATTAACGAAATGACAAAGATATTATACTGCTAGAAGCGGTTCTCCCGCATTAAAAGCGCAGGTTGGATTTCTTTATACAGGCTTATTTTGAAAGGCGATGGATAAGGCTAAAAGAATGTGTTCTCCGGTAGATGTGATTTCGGTATACGCCTGTTGGTATGCAGAATATACTTAGGTTATTGAATATAATGGTATTTTCAAGGATTAGGAAAGGCTGGTCGAGGCTCCTCTTATCACAGTAATTCTCATTATGGAAAATATATTTTAATCAAAGTGTTATGAATTAAATTTGCCAAGTTTGTTTTTAATTTTACAGAATCCTATTTTCCATAGGTGGCGCAAAGCCTTATAGAATAAGGGTACTGATATTGTTACCCATTCGGCTCTTCGATTACTTTGCAAGCATTGCGGTAGAACGCACTCGAATTTTAAAATTGGGATCAGTATCTATTTAATTTTCATAATCAGAATTGCTGCCCTTGTCAAGTCCTGAGTAATATTTATCGGACTTTAGCTATAATTTTTATAAAGATAACAGGAGGATTTTATGTTTGAACCTAGCAGAATATTTGGAAACACGAACGCAAAAACAGGTTTATTTGAATGGTTCTTTACTGTCAATGGAGCTGATATTGGTCCTTTTTCTTCCAGAGAGGAGGCTACAAAAGAGCTTAAAAAACATACCAATTTAAGTATTAATAGTGGCAATCTAAGCAGTGCTAAAAAAAATACTCATCTTAGTCTTATTCCGATTGTTAATGGCGATTATAATAAGGCTAATGAAACGAGAGAAGAGCAATGGAACCTGGAACGCGCACAGTTACAATCAACTATCGATAGTTTAATGGCAAAGGAAGAGCAATGGGAGCAGGAGCGTGAGCAGTTACAATCAACCATTGATAGGTTGCAGATACAATTGGATTGCATGAATTTTGACATGCTGCATCGGCGATTATGAAAATAAAAAACTGTCATGTAGGATATGCTTTGTGTATCTTAGATATTCAATGGTATGTTTAGCGTTTCCCATGGGCTTTGTTGCATAAATAACCCCACAATCAAAGTGCCCCTCAGAATGGAGTTCCGTTTTATGCCACGGGATAACTTTCGGGCATGCCAAGGCCCGTCATTCTGTTAAGTGCTCCTACGCGCAAATAAGCTTCGGTCTGTTGAGCCGCGAAAGTGCGATTTTTCAGTTTATCGCTAAATAATGCCTTAACGCGGAACATAGCCGTTTCAGCCAAGCTGCGACGATGGTAACCACTGATGCGCTTCCATTCTGATTTTCCCTGTTCAGAGCAGCTTTGTACTATCGCTGTTCGAGAATGCTTGTGCCTGTCGCGTTGTGATAGCGTGATGGCAATTGACAGTATCGTAGGCGCCATCAGCGGCGACGGTGGCGATCGCTTCATAGGCGGGCAATTGCTCCAACAGATCCGGCAGCACTTCGGCATCGCCGACAAAATTCGCGGTCAATTCCGCGGCAACAATTTCCTGAGTATTGGCATCGACGATCAGATGCAATTTCCGCCAAGTACGGCGTTTACTAAGCCCATGCTGACGGACTTTCCATTCCCCTTCACCGTAGACTTTTAAACCCGTCGAGTCCACGACCAGATGTCGTGGCGTCCGGCTCGATGCTCTAGGCAACTTGACCCGTAAGGTTTGTTGCCTTCGGCTTAGGGTACTGTAGTTCGGCACTTTAAGCGGTAGACTCAACATCTTGACCAGCGATTTAAGGAAGCCTTCTGTCACTCGAAGCGGACAGTGAAAAATTTCGCGAATCGTCAATGCACATTGGATAGCCCAATCCGAATAGATCAGAGGACTACCTCGATAACCTGTGCGCTCTGGCTGGTGCCATCGTTCGAGCTGCGATTCTTCAAACCAGAGCGTTAATGAACCTCGGTTAACCAAGGCTTGGTTGTACTCTGACCAGTTTTTGATTTGGTAGCGTTGTTTCTGTTTCGTGTCCATGCCCCTTTACTTGGGGATGTTTTAGATTTATGCAACAAAGCCTTTCCCATGTTTTGTCGTTAAGTGATTGAATATTTTTTGTTTATCTCTCTCCAGTCAATAATCCGCCGCCAACTGCTTAGCCTGCTCCTGCGTATTAGCCTTACCTAACAATCTAAGCGCAATCGCCACCGTACCGATGACCGAGGCTTCGGCGAATTCGTCTTCCACTTTGCCTTGCCATGCTAGCGCCAATTTTCCGGGTTCGAGCTATTGAACAAAGCCGGCCAGTTTTCGTTGGATAACTCGCCGTTATGCACGCTTTACACCAGGCATTCCATAGTAGGCGCAGTTCGATGATCTCGTGCAGTTTCGGGCAAAATGCTCCAGCGATAAATAGCTGAACCGCTGTTGTTCCTGCGCGGTAGTATTGATGACGCATAATTTTGAATACGCCGAGCGTTATCTAAAGGCAATTGCAAACGGTCAAATTCCGCTTATCGGCCTGTTGGGGCCGGCTCAGCGTAAAGACAGGCTATTGCAAAACTTGGGCAGTGAAGCAGTGCAAATAGCGGCGCGGGTATTCGGGCCGGTCGGTTTGGACATCGGCGCGGAAACGACGGAGGAAATTGCGTTGGCTATTATGGCCGGAATTCATGCTGAGTTGAGCGGACGCAGGGGACAACAACTGAGTGTTAAATCATCATCCGATTTATATGAATTAGAACTTACGCATTGACAGCCGGTATAGAATATGAGGCATGAACTAACCCTAGGCAACGGAAGGCCCGCCCGTGATAAGAAAAATAA
>NZ_RYFG02000066.1 GCF_003994235.2 Candidatus Methylobacter oryzae | reverse complement strand
CTCCATGGATGGAGGAAATGCCGAGGACTGCCGGGAGCAGTCTCGGTCGCCATCCATGGCAGTCGTAAAACCTGGAAGGTCTGACTATCGGGCTGTTCTCCGCATAACGCCAGTTCCGGTTGCCGGAAACGTCCGCCCTTGCTGTCGCCGGGCGGCCTTACTTGTGCCCTGTGGGTATTCCGGCCTACATCTGGGGACGAGCGGAAGGTGAGTGCCGACGGATGGATTAAATCCCGTTTGCCGCGTTTTGGCGGAGCAAAAGAAAGTATCTTGCCTTCGGGTGCGAGAACCCGATTCAAATAATCGTCGCGCTAGCGACACATTAATTAATGCGACTAACTGCGTAACATCAGTTATTAAGCGTAGGCCGGAAAGCCGGTTCGAGCATCGACGAGAACCGGCGTTTCCTTCCAGCCCGCCTAAAAAATCAGGCTTCCTGTTTCCGGCGGTAACGGATTGATGAAATAACCGATAATGCGATCAAAAACGCTCCGGTCAAACCGGTTACCACCTCAGGAATATGGTGGGTCATGCTAACCAGCATAATGCCCGCCAACACGCCAATCGCGTAATGCGCGCCATGCTCCAAAAACACGTATTCATCCAAAGTGCCTTTACGCACCAGGTAAACCGTCAGGCTTCGTACAAACATCGCGCCGATAGCCAGGCCCAGCATGATAATGACTACATCCTGGGTAATCGCAAACGCGCCGATCACGCCGTCGAATGAAAACGACGCATCCAGCACTTCAAGATAAATGAAGCTCATCATGCCGCTTTTTTTAAGCACCGCGACGACTTCTTCGCCTTCTTCCTCATGTTCAAACAAAGTCGCAAGGCTATCCACGATCACGTACAAGATAACCCCGGCAACGCCGGCGACCATCGCGTCCAAACGGATTTCCTCCGGCAAATAGTGTTGCATGATTAACAGCGGCCCTAAGGCCATGATAATTTCAATCGCTTCCAGCTTTCCGAATGAAGACATCTTTTCTTCGATATAGCCCAGCCAATGCAGTTCCTTCTCTTCGTTAAAGATGAACGAGTAAAACACCATCAGCAGGAACATGCCGCCGAACGCCGCGATTTGCACGTGCGACTCCTCTAAATGCTTCGCATAAGTCGCGGTGTCGTTCAGAGCCATTTCGGTCACGCCCGCAAATCCGATACCGGTAGCCGCCGAAACAATCACGATAGGAAACAACAAACGCATGCCGAAAACGGCGATTAGAATCCCCCACGTCAAAAAGTACTTCTGCCAGCGCTCATCCATTTGCTTCAGAATCGATGCGTTAACAACCGCGTTATCGAATGACAGACTGACTTCGAGAATGCCCAGGATAATCGCTATAAAAGCGCCTATGGGCCCTCCCCAATAAAATGCTGCCGCCAGGCAGACGGCGGTGACGAAAAAAGAAAGACGAAAGTGTTGCATAATGTACTCGCTAAAAAAGATTAGTTATTTTTGTCAGGCAACTATAGGTGTATTTAATTTAAAATCAACTTTATAAATGTCGGCAATATCTTGGCGTCGAATACTTGCCGACGATTTGAAGGGTTATTTTTATGAAAAGTCGTAAGCATTAAATTACAGGCGTATCATAAATGCCAAAAACACTAAAATAACGACTTTTCATAGACCGATGCTTATGATTTTGTTTCGGCTGGCTACTTTACTGTATCTGGCACTTTGCTCATCGCCTTTACTAGCGGAACTTGCGCAGCAACCTGCCGAAAAAGTTTCTTTACAGCTCAAATGGTTACATTCTTTCCAATTTGCCGGCTATTACGCGGCCAAAGAGAAAGGCTTCTACGCCGAAGAAAACCTGGACGTCAACATTCGCGAGCGCATTCCCCTGATCAATAACATTGAACAAGTTTTAAACGGCGAATCTCAATACGGCGTAGCCGATACCGGCTTGCTCGGACAACGGCTTGTCGGCAAGCCGGTCGTGGTGTTAGCTTCAATTTTCCAACATAACCCGCTGGTGTACCTTACCTTAAAGGAATCCGGCATCGTCAGTCCCTACGAGCTTAAGGGCAAACGGGTCATGGAAGACTATTACGACAATGCGCCGCTGCTCGCGATGCTTTATGAAACGGGTATTGCTGCCGATGAGTTTACCCATTTGAGTAATTCTCTCAATCCCGATGACTTGATCAACCATAAAACCGATGCAATGGTCAGTTACCTGACGGACCAGATCGATTACTTCAAAAAGAAAGGCATTGAAATCAACATTATCGATCCTCGCAACTACGGCGTGGATTTTCTGAGCGACAACTTGTTCACGACAGAGCAGGAAATCGCCCGTCATCCTGACAGAGTGCAACGTTTCTTGCGCGCCTCGCTGAAAGGCTGGGATTATGCGCTCAAGCACCAGAACGAGCTGATCCAAATCGTTCTGAGCAAATATAATTCCGACGGCCGGCTTTCCGCCGAGCATTTGCGCTTCGAGGCGCAGGAAACGGTAAAAATGATTTTACCGGAGAGCGTGCCGATCGGTCAGACCGACGTTAAGCGTTTTCAACGCATTGCCGACACTTATAAGCAGTTAGGACTGGCAACGTCGATAGATCGCCTGGAAGGTTTTGTTTATGGGCAGACGAAACCCGCCAAACTTAATTTCTCTGCCGCGGAGCGGGCTTGGCTGCAAGCGCATCCGGTTATTCGCGTAGGCATTGACCGGGATTTCGCGCCCTACGAGTGGGTCGATGCTAAAGGCAATTACCTAGGCCTGAGCGCCGAATATATTGCCTTGATCGAGCAACGGCTGGGCGTAAAACTCGACATAGTCAAAGACAAAGCCTGGGCTGAAATATTGACGATGGCGCAGCAGGGGCAATTGGATATGCTTTCCAACGCCAATAAAACACCTGAACGTGAGCAGTTCCTGATTTTCACGGAAGCGTATCTGAACACTCCGGCCATTATTATCGGCAATGGCAACCATGGCTTTATCGGTACGCTGGATCGTCTGAACGGCAAGCAGGTCACGCTGGAAAAAGGCTACTTCATGCAAGAGTTGTTAATGCATGACCATCCTGAAATACAGCTGGTTCTCGCCAAAGATATTCACGATGCGCTGACGATGGTCAGCAGCAACAAAGCGGACGCTTATATCGGCGATGCGGCTTCGGCAAACTATGCGATTAAGCGGGAAGGCATGCTGAACCTCAGCTTTTCCGGCGACACCAATTACAAAAGTTACCACCGCATGGCCGCGACCAAGGCTAATCCGGAATTGGCGAGCATACTGGCTAAAGCACTGGCCGATATTCCCCAGTCCGAAAAGGACGCCATCCAAAACCGCTGGATGAGTTTGAAATACGAAGCCGGCATAAGAACCGAAACCGTTCTGCTCTACTCTGCCGCGGCATTGTTGCTGCTGGCTATTATTGTCAGATGGAATATGCGTTTACGGCGCGAAATCGATAAACGGAAACAGGTCGAAGAAAAACAGCGCATGGCTGCCAGCGTTTTTGCCAATACTCAGGAAGGCATCCTGATTACCGATATGCAACGCAGAATTATCGACACGAATCCCGCATTCAGCAACATCACCGGATATGCGCGCGACGAGGTTCTCGGTAAAAATCCGCGTTTGCTCAAATCCGGGCTTCACGATACCGGCTTTTACGAAAAAATGTGGCAAACAATCAACCAACAGGGTTATTGGTGCGGCGAAGTTTGGAACCGCAAAAAAGGCGGGGAAATATTTGCCGAGTGGCTGACTATCTCCGCGGTTACCGACCAGTTGGGCAAAATAACGCATTACATCGGCACGTCTTCGGATATTACCCAACTTAAAGAGCAGGAACGGAAGCTGGAGCTGATGGCTCATTACGATCCGTTGACCGGCGTACCGAACCGCATCCTGTTAAGTGACAGGATGCGTCTGGCGCTGGCGCAAACCAAGCGCGACCAATGTTTGATGGCCGTGGGTTATCTCGACCTGGACGGTTTTAAACCTGTCAACGACAAACTGGGGCATGAAGCCGGCGACCAGCTGTTGGTCGAAGTTGCGCTACGCATTAAAAACGCCCTACGCGAAGGCGACACGATCGCCCGTTTAGGCGGCGACGAATTTGTGTTTTTGTTGTTGGGGCTGGAAAAAGTCGAAGATTGCGAAATCACCTTGCATCGCCTGCTGGAAGTCATCAGCGAACCTGTCAACTTGAGAAATCAGGTTGTTTCGGTATCGGCCAGCATTGGCGTCAGCATTTTCCCAGAAGACAACACCGACCCGGATACGCTGTTGCGGCATGCCGACCAGGCCATGTATCAAGCCAAGCAAGAGGGGAAGAATTGCTTCCATATTTACAACCTGGAACTGGACCGGCAGCTCCATTCCCATCGCGAGGCGCTAAACCGCATTGAGCAGGCGCTTGAAAACGAGGAATTCGAACTGTTTTTCCAACCTAAAGTCGACATGCAGCAAGGTGCCGTGTTCGGAGCCGAGGCGTTGATACGCTGGCGGCATCCCGAACGCGGCCTGGTCATGCCGTGCGATTTTTTGCCGTTGCTTGAAAAACACGACCTTATCACCCGGCTCGACGCCTGGGTTATCGATAAGGCCTTGCAGCACATGGAAAATTGGCAGCGGTTGGGCCTGCAGTTACAAATCAGCGTCAATATCACCGCCAAATCGCTGCAAACGGACGATTTTGTGTTGCAGCTCTATTACGCATTCGAGCGCTATCCTTCGATCAAACCGGCTCATTTTGAGCTGGAGATACTGGAAACCCAGGCATTGCTCGATTTGACGCTCACGTCCCAGATTATCAGGGACTGCCAGACATTAGGCGTACAGTTCGCGCTGGACGATTTCGGAACCGGTTACTCGTCGTTGAGTTATCTTAAACACCTGCCTGCGGAAACGCTCAAAATCGACCAGACTTTCGTGCGCAACATGCTCGAAGATGAGGACGATTTGGCGATTGTGCAGGGCGTTATCGGTCTGGCAGAATCTTTTCGCCGCCAGGTCATCGCCGAAGGCGTGGAATCGGTCCAGCACGGCATTGCTCTTATGCAAATGGGCTGCCATCATGCGCAGGGTTACGGCATTGCCAAACCGATGCCGGCAGCCGATCTTGCCGCGTGGGTACAAGAATGGGAAATATCGGTAGAATGGAAAGAATTCAAGCAGTCTCAAGAACATTAGATATTAGCGTATATAATGACGCTCGTAGATTTACCTAATATTTGACTATCCTTCACGACATGACCTATAGCGAAGACTTTTTCAACCTGGCCACGCAACTGATCGAAGCCGGACGCTTCATCGACAGCAAAGGCTGGGTGCCCGCGACCAGCGGCAATTTTTCCGCGCGCCTGCCCGACGGCAACATCGCGATCACCGTATCCGGCAAACACAAAGGCCGGCTGCAATTGGGCGACATCATGCTGATCGACAAAGACGCAAACTCGCTGGACGGCAAGAAGCCGTCGGCGGAAACGCTGCTGCATACGTCGTTGTATAAACGTTTCCCGGAAATTCAATCGGTGCTGCATCCGCACTCGATCAACGCCACGCTGACCTCGCGGCTTTTTAAATCCGAAATCGTGCTGGAAGATTACGAACTGTTAAAAGCCTTGGCCGGTATCGATACGCATGAAAGCCGGGTGGTAATTCCGATATTCGCCAACGACCAGAATATCCCCCGCTTGGCCGCGCAAGTGGAGCAATACCTGGACGCTCACGGCGCAATCCATGCGTATATCATTGCCAGCCACGGTCTTTATACCTGGGGCGGTTCTGTCCAGGAAACCTTGCGCCATCTCGAGGCGCTGGAATATTTATTCGATTGTGAATTAAGACTACATGGAGTCAGAACAATATGAGCGCTTTAACCGTTTACCCCGATAACCGGCCCGACCTGGGCGAGACCGACACCGATTTTGCCGCGATTCAGTCCCGGCTGGATGCGATAGACGTGCAGTTCGAACGCTGGACCGCCAATTGCGTCCTGGCCGCCGATGCCGGCCAGGACGAAGTGCTGGCCGCGTACCACGACTCGGTCGAACGCCTGAAACAGCAATACGGCTTTCAATCGGCCGACGTGATCAGTTTGAATCCGGACCATCCGGACAAAGCCGCGTTTCGGCAAAAATTCCTGGCCGAACACACCCACTCTGATTTCGAAGTACGCTTTTTCGTCGAAGGCCGCGGCCTGTTTTTCCTGCATGTCGAAGGTAAAGTCTACGCGGTGTTGTGCGAGCAGGGCGATTTGATCAGCGTGCCGGCCAACGCCACGCACTGGTTCGACATGGGCGAAAATCCGAAGTTCAAATGCATCCGCCTGTTCACGACGCCGGAAGGCTGGGTCGCCGATTTCACCGGCAGCGACATCGCCCAATCGTTCCCGACACTGGATCAATACGCGGCAGGGCTGGCATGATTAAAGCGATCGTCACCGATATCGAAGGCACAACCTCGTCGATCCTGTTTGTTAAGGATGTGCTGTTTCCGTATGCGCGCGCCAATCTGGCCGGCTATCTGCAAAAACATCAACACGAGCCGCAAGTGAAAACCTTGCTCGACGACGTCTGCAAAGAAGTGGGGGCGGAATTAACGCTGGAGCAGACCATCGCGCAGTTGATCCAATGGATAGACGAAGACAAAAAAATCACGCCGTTAAAATCGTTGCAAGGCCTGATCTGGGAGGCCGGTTACCGGCAGGGCGATTTCAAGGGCCATCTGTATGCCGATGCCGCGGCAAACCTGAAAGTTTGGAAAGAGGCGGGGCTGGATTTATATATCTATTCATCCGGCTCGGTTTACGCTCAAAAACTGCTGTTCGGCCATACCGAATACGGCGATTTGACGCCGCTGTTTTCGGGTTATTTCGACACCCACATCGGCGGCAAAAAAGAAAAACAATCGTATGATCATATCGCCGCAGAGCTAGGACTACCTGCAAGCGAACTGCTGTTTTTATCGGACATTAAGGAAGAATTGGATGCGGCCAAAGCCGCAGGCTTTCAGACAATCTGGCTGGTCCGGGACAGCGCGCCCGATCCGCAAGCCGAGCACCGGCAGGTGGATAGTTTTGATCAAATCAGCGTAGGCCGGAATAAGCCAGTTTGAGCGTAAGCGAAAACCGGTATTTCCGACAAATACTTGGTGTCACGCAGACCTTCCAGGTTTTACGACTGCCATGGATGGCGGAAGTGCTGGAGCTGCCGGGAGCGGCTCCAGTAAAAACCTGGAAGGTCTAACCCGCAGGCAGCTCATATAGCTGAACATCCGGCTTCCATAATTGCGCAACCAGCGGCTTGGCTTTATCCAGCACGCCGCTGGTCCAAAAGCATTCCGTGCCTATCCTCTCCGCATCGGCCAACAGCTCAACCACTTCCAACCGTCGGCGAAGTTGCCGCGCAACCGCCGCTGCGGAATCGATGACGGTCACGTCCGGTCCGGCTATGTCCTGTATCAACGGAGCCAGGAACGGATAATGCGTACAACCCAATACAATTGTATCGGCGCCTTGCTCCAGCAGCGGCCGCACATAGCCTTCCAACAATAAGCGGGTTTTGTCGCCGGACAAATCGCCCGCTTCCACCTGTTCAACCAGACCGGGACAGGCCTGCCCCAAAATCCTGGCATCTTCGCCGTAGCGCGCGAACAGCTTAACGAAATTATCGCTGACCAATGTCCGGCTGGTCGCCATCACGCCGATAACGCCCGATCGCGTGTTTTCCGCCGCCGGTTTAACCGCCGGTTCCATCGCAATAATCGGCATCAGGAATTTTGCGCGCAATGTTGTCACTGCCGCGCCGGTCGCGGTATTGCAGGCAACGACAACGGCTTTGGCATGCCGGCTTACCAGGAACTCGGTAATTGCAAGCGAGCGGGCTTCGATAAATTGCCGGGATTTATCGCCGTACGGCGCGTGCCCCGAATCGGCCACGTACAACAAATCCTCGCCCGGCAATGCCCTGCGAATCTCGTGCAGTACGGACAAGCCGCCAACGCCTGAGTCGAATACGCCAATCGGATTTGCCGGATTCATGTTTTAGGCAATAACGGGGATTTTTAGGTAGGGTATCGGGAAAACAAATACCCACAGAATGGCCGCTGCCGTGTTGCTGGAATTCAAACTGTCCTTGGCTCGGTTGTTAAACCGCCCTCTCATTGATTTTTTGTCCACTATCTCACGTTCAAATAGCTTTGATTCTGCAAAAATATACATTATACATGGTCGTGATTCCGTTGGAGCCTTATCAAAAGTCTTAGCTATGCGCTGCGGCATAGGCATTCCTACGCATTGTTTCACTGACCAGTAATCAGTACTGTAATTCCAAAACGGGGATTGGAATAGCCAGCCCCGAACACTGGACTTTTAACTTTACCGGCGAAAACATGAATGAAATTTTGACAGAGCACCTGCGCGCGCATGTTGATGAGCTCGCCGGAAAAATCGGCGAACATAATGTTTTTCATATCGAAGCGCTGTACGATGCGGAAGTTTATATTACCCGGCAGTGGGAGCAGCAAGGTTATGCGGTCCGCAGACGCACTTATATCTCGCACGGCATTGAATGCGCCAATCTTGAAATAACCCGCCGCGGCCGTAGCGACGATATGATACTGATCGGCGCCCATTACGATTCGGTTTCAGGCAGCCCGGGCGCCAACGATAACGGCAGCGGCGTTGCTGCACTGTTAGAACTTTCCCGGCTGTTCAAGGATGTTGTGCCTGAAACCACGTTGCGTTTTGTCGCGTTCGTCAACGAAGAGCCGCCTTTTTTCTTCTGGGCTAACATGGGCAGCATGGTCTACGCCAGAAATGCCAAGCAAAACGGCGACCCGATCCGCTTCATGATTTCGCTGGAGACGATCGGCTATTATCGGAAACAACACGGCAGTCAATCCTATCCGCCGTTCCTGAAGTATTTTTATCCCGACACCGGCAATTTCATCGCTTTTGCTTCCAACTTAAAGTCCAAACAGATCATGCAGGAATGTATTCAAGCGTTCAGGGCGTCAACCGACTTTCCGGTGGAATCCATTGCCGCGCTACCGGTGATACCGGGAATCGCGCTGAGCGATCATCAGTCGTTCTGGCGGCACGGCTATAAAGCGTTGATGGTGACCGATACCGCGAACTACCGCTACCCCTACTACCATACCTCGCAGGATACGCCGGACAAGCTCGAATATGCATCGTTCGCGGAAGTGACCAACGGCCTGTTCCTGATGCTATGCAAGCTGGCAAACGCAAACTGTTAATCGCCCCGGCCGTAACCGCCTCCGCCCGGCGTTTCGATCACAACCGCATCGCCGGTTTCGACCTTAACTTCAACACAGCCGGACAATGTTTCGACGTTGCCGTTGGCCCGAATCAAGCTATTTACTCCCAATGCACCCGGCGCACCGCCGTTTAAGCCGAACGGCGGCTTAATTCGGTGGCTCGACAAAATGCCGGCGCTCATCGCTTCGCGAAACTCGATGCGCCTGACCACGCCGTCGCCGCCGCGATAACGGCCTACGCCTCCGCTGCCGTGGCGAATCGCAAATTCCCGCAACAGCACCGGAAAACGCTGCTCCAGAATTTCCGGATCGGTCATCCGCGAATTGGTCATGTGCGTGTGGATGCCGTCGGCGCCGTCGAAACCGTTGCCCGCGCCCGCGCCGCCGCAAATGGTTTCGTAATATTGGTAACGCTCGTTGCCGAACGTGAAATTATTCATCGTGCCTTGCGAACCGGCCAGCACGCCCAACGCGCCGTACAGCGCATCGACGATGTATTGCGAGGTTTCGACATTGCCGGCCACGACCGCTACCGGATACTGCGGATTCAACAAACAACCTTCAGGGATAATAATATCCAGCGGTTTCAGGCAACCGGCATTCAACGGAATGTCGTCTTGTAGCAAGGTGCGGAACACGTATAGCACCGCCGCTTTGCAAATCGCAGCCGGCGCGTTGAAGTTGTTATCCGATTGCGGCGATGTGCCGGTAAAGTCGATCCGGGCGCGGTGCACATTGCGGTCGATCGTCACAGCAACCGCAATTTTCTGGCCCTGATCCAATTCGTATTCGAAACGGCCCTCGTCCAACCGTTGCAACAATGCCTTCACGCAAGCTTCAGCATGATCCTGTACATGCCGCATATACGCCAGCACCACCGGCTGCGAATATGCTTCGATCATCGCCAGCAATTCCTGCGCGCCTTTTTGATTCGCGGCGATTTGCGCTTGCAGGTCGGCCAGGTTTTGCTCGGGATTACGGGCCGGGTTGCGGTTGCTGCTTAGCCAGTCGCGAATCACGGCTTCCTGCAATTCGTTCCGGGACAATATTTTCAGCCCGGCGCTAATCACGCCTTCGTCGTCGATATGGCGGCTGCCGGCCGGCATCGAGCCGGGCGAAATGCCGCCGATGTCGGCGTGGTGCCCTCGCGAAGCGACAAAAAACAGCAAGCGGCGATCATCGCCGAATACCGGCGTGACCACGGTGATGTCGGGCAGATGCGTGCCGCCGGCATACGGCGAGTTCAGCAAATACGCATCGCCGGGCTCGAAGCCGTCGCCATGCTGCTGCAACAGTGCTTTGACGCTTTCGCTCATCGAACCGATATGCACCGGGATATGCGGCGCGTTGGCGATCAAATTACCGTCCGCGTCGAATAGCGCGCAGGAAAAATCCAGCCGCTCCTTGATGTTGACCGAATGCGCGGTGTTTTGCAGCACAAAGCCCATTTGCTCGGCGACCGACATGAAGCGCTTGTTGAAAATCTCCAACAGCACCGGATCGACCTGGGTACTGAACGTCTGCGCATCAACGTCGATATGCCGGGTCAGCAGCAAATCGCCGCCGGTTTGCAACGTGCCTTGCCAGCCCGGTTCGATAACGATCGTTGAAATGGGTTCGAGCACAATCGCGGGGCCGGTAACAGTCTGCCGGAATTTTAGTTGCTCACGGCGGTACATCGGCGCGTCATGCCAAGCATTCCGGCTGAATACGCGGGTCATGCCGTGCGCTTGGCCGCTGCGGTTGTTGGTATCGTTGGCAAAAACATCGTCCGGTTGCGGCTCGCTGGCTATGCCTTCGACTTGCAGCGACGCGACCAACAACGGCCGGTTTTGGTAGCAAAAGCCGAACTGCTGGCGGTATTTGCTTTCGAAGCGGTTGAGGATTTGGGCAGGCCCTTCAAAATCGACCGTCAGCGCGGTATCGGTGCCTTGATAACGCAACGCCAGCCGCCGCTGGCAAGTCACGGCCTGTTCCGGCAAGCCTTGCTCGCGTAGTGCCGCGCGGGCTTGTTGTTCTAGTCCGGCAAAGCGCTGTTCCAATTCATCGAAACCGACGTCATGCCACAGCCGTTCCAAAGCTTGTTGCTTCAATACCCGAAAATCGGCCAGTCCCATACCGTAAGCCGACAACACGCCGGCCAACGGATGCAGCAGCACGGTTTGCATGCCCAAACGCTCGGCCAACAAGCACGCGTGCTGCGCGCCGGCCGCGCCGAAGCAACACAGCGCGTATTCGCCGAGGTGATAGCCTTTTTGCACCGAGATTTTCTTGATCGCCTCGGCCATATTTTCGACCGCAATCGCCAGAAAACCTTCGGCGACTTGTTCCGGCGTGCGAGGGTCGCCGGTCGCCGCCCGGATGCGTTCGGCCAATTCATTAAACAATTGCCGGACGCGATCATCGTCGGGCGGCAGGTTGCCGTCGGGACCGAACACCGCCGGAAAATTCGGCAGCTTACCGAGCAGCAGATTGGCGTCGGTCACCGTCAACGGCCCGCCGCGCCGGTAACAAGCCGGCCCCGGATTAGCGCCGGCCGAATCCGGGCCGACCCGGTAGCGCAAGCCGTCGAAATGCAGAATCGAACCGCCCCCGGCGGCGACGGTATGGATCGCCGTCATCGGCGCGCGAATGCGCACGCCGGTCACCTCGGTGTCGAACGTCCGCTCCAGCTCGCCGGCGTAATGCGCGACGTCGGTCGAAGTGCCGCCCATGTCGAACGCGATGATTTTTTTAAGACCCGCGCGCTCTGCCACGGCGACCGCGCCGACCATGCCGCCGGCAGGACCGGACAGAATACTGTCCTTGCCTTGAAACGCGTCCGCCCGCACCAGCCCGCCGTTGGATTGCATGAACAGCAGCCGGACATCGCCCAAGCCCTGTTCGACCTGATCGACGTAACGGCGCAGCACCGGCGACAGATAAGCATCGACGACGCTGGTATCGCCGCGGCCGACGATTTTCGGCAGCGGGCTGACCTGGTGCGACAGCGAAATTTGCTTGAAGCCGATGCGCCCGGCGATTTCGGCCAACGCCAGTTCGTGTTGCGGATAACGCCAGGCGTGCATTAGCACAATCGCCAACGCCCGTATGCCTTGGTCGTGCAGTTCCTGCAACGCGCGCTCGGCCTGTTCGGTATCGAGTTCTTGCAACACCTCGCCGTCGGCGCCGACTCGGGCGTCGATTTCAACGACGGTTTGATATAACGGCTCCGGCCGGCGAATGTCCAGCGCGAAAATATCCGGCCGGTTCTGGTAGCCGATGCGCAGGCAATCCTTGAAATCTCGGTTAATCACCAGCGCGACCGGCTCGCCTTTGCGCTCCAGCAAAGCATTGGTGCCGACCGTCGTGCCCATTTTAACGCTGTCGATAGCTCCGTCCAGCGGCTCGCCGTCAGGCACACACAAAATGCCGCGTATGCCGTGCAAAGCCGCGTCCCTGTAATGCTCCGGGGAGTCCGACAGCAGCTTGCGCGAGACGATTCGCCCGTCCGGCGTGCGTGCGACAATATCGGTAAAAGTGCCGCCTCTATCGATCCAAAATTGCCAGCGGGACATGGTGGGTGAACCTCGTTAAAAAATTGCGGATTGGGAGTTTTGTTGTTTGGTGCGGTGCGGTCGGCTATTCACAGCCGGATTGGATTGCGTTCGCTCCAAATAGTGGGTGCTATTATATAAGACGAGTGCAAGGAGAATTTGCTTCTATGAGTTTCTTGCAGCAGCATCAATCGCGAGCAATGCGTCTCGTTCCTTAGTGCGTGTTTTAAAAGTTTGATACCTTCCCCGAGGACAGCCTGGTCAGCATCAAATTAATCATGGCGATATGAACGAATGCTTTGCT
>NZ_RYFG02000065.1 GCF_003994235.2 Candidatus Methylobacter oryzae | reverse complement strand
GATGATAGTGTGGCCGTTTGCCATGCGAAAGTAGGGAATTGCCAAGCGCCTAAAACCAAAAACCCAAGCTTAATCGCTTGGGTTTTTTTTTTGACTTGCGTTTGCCGCCGCCCATGAATGAACATATTCGCGATTTCGTCCTTGCGGCGGAGCCCTGTTTAAATGCTATACATGGACAGTTTAGTTTAACCGAACTTTATAGCTGATCGTTTAGCTTTAAATTGAATTAGCACAAGTTTATAGCAGTATTTAATTGAGATTAATCTGATATAATAAAAGCATGTAATAATCATATAGACGATTTTCTATTTAATCCCCTGTAGCTCAGTCGGTAGAGCGGATGACTGTTAATCATTAGGTCGGCGGTTCGAGCCCGTCCGGGGGAGCCAAATAAAGCAAAGCCTTGTATTTTATACAGGGCTTTTTATGCCATAAATACTTGATAATAAACGCTAACTACTTCAAGTTCGCAGTGAGTCTAATATATTTGATTCATAATAAATCCTAGAGCATTTCTTCGTTAGTT
Source organism: Candidatus Methylobacter oryzae (assembly GCF_003994235.2). Lineage (GTDB taxonomy): Bacteria > Pseudomonadota > Gammaproteobacteria > Methylococcales > Methylomonadaceae > Methylobacter_A > Methylobacter_A oryzae. The sequence continues at coordinate 10,935 of NZ_RYFG02000065.1, read as the reverse complement.
AGAAACATAGCCTGAATTGTTACAATAATTCAGGCACTCGTCGGGGTGAAACTGATCCATGATTTGGCCGATAGCCTGCCAGGGCTTGTCATAAGTTCGTTCAGCCGCCTTGCGTGCAAGGCTTTCAGTTTGGCAAAGACCTGCTCAATCGGATTCAGGTCAGGGCTATAAGGCGGCAGGTATTTCAGCGTCGCGCCCCGGGCTTCAATCAGCGCCCGGACATCGGCGACTTTATGGGTCGGCAGATTGTCGCAGATGACGATATCGCCCGCCTTCAAGGTCGGCCCCAACTGAGACCGCAAGTATTCCTTAAAGGCTTCGCCATTCATGGCCTGATTCAAACACCACGGCGCCGTGAGCTGATCCATCCGCAAACCGGCAATGAAGGTCAGCGTCTGCCAATGGCCAGCCGGTGCGCTATCCACACAGCGAGCGCCGCCTAACGCGCGTCCATAACGACGGATCATGTCGGTAGACAGTCCAGTTTCATCCAGAAATACCAGTTTCGAGAGATCGCAGCTTTTCTGCCAGGCTTGCCATTGCTCCCGGGCGGCCGCGACGTCGTCACGGTTCCGTTCACTGGCGACCACGGTAAGTTTTATAGCGATAGCCCAATTTTTGGCGAACAAACTTGTCAATGGTTGAAATGGAAAGGCTCAAGCCCTGTTCGCTGGCTAACCACGTCTGTAATGCTTTCAAGGTCATCGACGGATGATCGGCTAGGGATGATTTAATTAGAGTTAGTTGTGTTGATACTTATGCCCTGAAGGAGGAGGGACACCCAGTCAAGTGTATAGCCTAAACTTTCCTCGAAAGGAGAGGAGGGAGTAAGTTGTTGAAGTTATTTCGTACTCATTTCTTAATCGGCTTTCGCCAAATTACTATTTTGTAGAGAATAAGAAAAGTAAATAATCAAGCCAATAACTAGCCAGATAACGAAGCGCAGCCAAGTCAAGGCAGGCAAAAACGCCATCAGCGCGGTACAGGATAGCATGCCCAGCACAGGAAAGAGTGGGCTAAATGGTGAGCGGAACGGACGATTCATGTTGGGTTTTGTAATCCGCAATACCAGTACGCCCAAGCAAACCAGCACGAATGCGGCTAGGGTGCCGATGTTGACTAATTCGGCTAGGTCACCTAACGGTATGAAGCCGGCGGCTATAGCCATGATGATGCCGCATAGTATGATGACGCGCACCGGGGTTTGAGTTTTAGGGTTTACCTCCCCAAAAAACGGTGAGAGCAGACCGTCGCGAGACATAGCAAAAATGATGCGAGTTAATCCGTAATACAGTACCAGCATAACGGTAGTAAGGCCGGCAATGACGCCTGTAGAGATTAAAGCTGATGCCCAGTTGTAGCCTAGTAGATTTAAAGCGTGAGCGACAGGCGAGGATACGTTAAGATCAGTGTAATTGACGACACCTGTGAGTAGGCCGGATACTAAAATATAAACTACAGTGCAAAAGCCTAATGAAGTAACAATACCAAAAGGCAAGTCACGTTGTGGATCGCTGGCTTCCTCAGCGGCGGTTGATACGGCATCAAAGCCGACATAAGCAAAAAATACCAATGATGCACCTGCCAGAATGCCGGCAGTTTTGCCGTCAGGCAAAGTCTGAAACCAGCCGAATGGCATAAACGGGTCCCAGTTTTCCGGGTGTACGTTGAATGCGGCAACGGCAATAAAAATGATAATGGTCAATAGCTTAACAAACACCATTGCGTTATTGACTTTAGCGCTGTGCTTTACTCCTGCGATCAGCAACATCATTAATATTAAAATAATGGCAGTTGCAGGCAGGTTGATCAAGCCTCCGAGTTTTGGAGATTTAGTCAGCATTTCCGGCAATGGTATGCCGATGGCCGTCAAGGCATTGTTAAAATAGCCAGACCAGCCGTTAGCAACTGTCGCTACGGCAAGGCTGTATTCCAATAACAAATCCCAGCCAATAATAAAAGCGAATATTTCACCGAAAGCTACGTAGCTGTAACCGTAAGCGCTGCCGCAGCCCCCGACTGCAGCGGATAATTCCGCATAAGACAAGGCGGCAAAAGCACAGGCTAGCCCTGCTATAACAAATGAAAGTATTACGGCCGGGCCGGATTGAGTGGCGGCTGCAACTCCGGTTAGAACAAATATGCCGGTGCCGATAATCGCTCCTATGCCAAGAAATGCTAAATCCCATTTAGACAAACAGCGCTTTAGGCCAGTGCCTGTATCATCATCTGAAATAATCTGTTTGCTGCGAAAGATTTGCATGGACATTTGAAGATCTCTTGATAGTTGAGTACGTAATGTATTGAATTATCTAAATTATAAGGCAATTATCGATAATTCCCAAAAGCAGGTCAATGAAGCCAGTAAAATTATGCGCTTGTCAATTATGCGTGATAAGATAAACAGTTTTTTTAGGTAGGCGGATCTTGAGTAATTACCTGGGAATTATCTTTTTAGGTGTGGACGATTCCGCATCTGCAATTTAAGTAAACAACATTGGTTGTTGAAGTTAGTTATTATTTTATATTGTGTTTTCTGGGAAATTTATCGCAATGAATATTCGCGCACTGCTTGCTTTTACTATCTTATCGTCTGTCATTGGTGGCCATGCGCATGCTACGACCTATGCAATGCCGGCAGATAGTAACGATACGGTAATCACTCAATATCCTGACGACATGCCTTTAACCCGCGCAGACCAGGACGAGACCTTATTAGATGTGGCGCGCCGTTTTCTTTTGGGGCAAACGGAAATAGTCAGATTAAATCCGGATGTTGATCGTTGGCTGGTTAGAAAAGGTGAGATTGTTCGCTTATCCAACAGACGTATTTTGCCGGATTCGCCTCATAACGGAATTACGCTGAATATTGCCGAATACCGTATGTATTATTACCCGCCGACCAAAAAGGGCGAAGCGCCTCAACAGGTCATGTCCTATGCGCATGGTGTTGGCAGGCAGGATTGGAAAACGCCATTAGGTAAAACTAAAGTTGCGCGAAAAATCATGAATCCTGAATGGCATCCGCCTGAATCAATAAGACGCGAGCATGCCGCAAATGGTGATCCTCTGCCGGCCATTGTTCCTCCCGGACCGCACAACCCTTTAGGAACGCGCGCGCTGTACCTGGATTTGCCGGGAGAATACCGGATACATGGTACCGATATTGATAAGATCAATGGCATAGGCATGCAGATAACTCATGGTTGCGTCCGCATGTATCCTAAAGATGTCGAAGAGTTGTACGATCTGGTTGCAATCGGGACGCCGGTTTATATTGTTAAGCAGCCTATCAAGGTTGGATGGCTAAATAACGTGCTTTATGTAGAAGCGCATCCTGATCTGGAAGGAGAAGAAACAACGCTGGATCAGCGCTTTGCTTCGGCGTTAAGATTGATTCAAAAAGCCAATAATCAACAGCTGCCTGAGTTTGATCAGCAAGCTTTAAATAAAGCGCTGAAAGAACAAAGTGGAGACCCTATAGCAATCTACGAGCGTTTGCCGCCGCTTCAAGAAGCGTCAGTGTCGACGCCAATATCCGAGCCGGTACCGAAACCGAAACCGGCATTCGCCCCAAAGCCAGCGCGGAAACCCTCGCCGGACGGCTATTACCATGGGGACTAAACTATAGATTTATTCAAGGGATTGTAGAAAATCAGTTATACCTTGGAGCAGCTGCGCTGCAAGTAAAAACTGTTACACTACGCATTTTTAACGTATCGCTTTTTTCGGAGAATTGTTTTGAAAAAGATCCTTATTTCCGACAAGTTAGCAGAAGCCGGCATCAACTATTTAAATGAGCAGCCGGGCATACAAATCCATATTGAGACAGGGCTTAATGAGAATCAGCTTTGTGAGCTGATTGGTGATTACGATGCGTTATTGATTCGTAGTGATACGCAGGTAACCAAAAAGGTTTTGCAGGCAGCAAAGAACCTCAAGCTCATAGGACGCGCCGGTATCGGTGTCGATAATGTCGATATACCGGTAGCAACGGAGTTGGGCATTATTGTCATGAATACGCCGGATGCGAACGCGACAACAACCGCTGAATTGGCTATTGCGCATATGATGTCGCTGAGCCGCCGTTTACCGACTGCAGATCGTTCGGTCCGGGCCGGAAAATGGGAACGCTCCAAATTGATGGGAGCGGAAATTGCTCATAAAACGCTGGCGATACTGGGTTTCGGCACCATTGGACGAATCGTCGCTCAGCGTGGTTTGGGGTTGAAAATGCAAGTGATTGCCTATGACCCGTTTGTTGCGCCTGAAATATTTGATGATCTGGGTGTTGAACCGGTCAGTCTGGATGAGCTGGTATCCAGGGCGGATTATCTGACTTTGCATTGCCCATTGATTGAAAAAACTCGCAATGTTATCGACAGTCCTCAACTAGCGAAGATGAAGAAAGAGGCGATGATTATCAACTGTGCCAGAGGCGGCCTGATTAATGAGACGGCACTGTACGAGGCTTTAAAAAGCGGACGGATAGCCGGTGCCGCGCTTGATGTTTATGAGAACGAGCCGCCTGCCAATTCGCCGTTGCTGGAATTGGATAATATCGTTTTTACCCCACATTTAGGCGCATCAACCAGTGAAGCGCAAGTAGCGGTCAGTGTCGAAATTGCCAGGCAGGCAGTCACATTTTTGAAGACCGGCGAAGCGGTAAATGCGCTGAACCTGCCCAGGGTATCCGCGGAAGAACTGAAAAAATCCCGCGAATTTATGACGCTAGCTAATATCCTCGGCAAGGTGTTGGTTGGCTTGGCGACCAAGCCGATAGAAACAATAGAAGTTGCGTTAATGGGCAGAGCGGCCGAAGTTGAAGCGCGTCCGGTTTCGGTTGCAGCCTTGATCGGCGTGTTAAGCGGGCAGTTTTCCACCCCGGTGAACCGTGTTAATGCCGAGAATATTGCCAAGCGCCAAGGCATTGCCCTAGTTGAATCGAAAACCGAAGAAACACAGGACTATTTATCCCTGATTCGGGTTACAGGGCATTGCTCGGATCGTACCATTATGTTGGCTGGAACTTTACTGGGCGGCTGTCATCCCCGCTTAGTTTGCATTGACCAGTTTGATATTGAAGTCGTGCCGGAAGGCACCTTATTAATGACGCATCATGACGACAAGCCGGGGGTTATCTCGGCAATCAGTAGCGTGCTAGGCAATGCGAATATCAATATCACCAGAATGCAGGTAGGTACGGCTGATATACAGCAGCGGGCGATGGCGGTTATCAGTGTTTCCGAGCCTTTAACAGACGATTTGCTGCAGCAGTTATGCCACATTCCTGCAGTGCATAAAGCGACCCAGATTAATTTATGAGTTTTGACGTTATTTGCTTCGATTGCGACAGCACCTTGAGCAAAATAGAAGGTATTGACGAGCTCGCCGTGCGCATTGGTTTGGGGGATGAAATGTCCGAACTGACCAACGCTGCGATGAATGGCGAGGTGCCGCTGGAAGCTATTTACGAGCGCCGCCTGTCCTTGATCAGGCCGGATCGGGACAGCATTGGCTGGCTGGCTGATTTGTATATTGAGCAGATAGTCGATGGCGTTAAAGAAGTTTTTGATACGTTGGCAGCGCAAGGGAAAGAACTTTATATTATCAGCGGCGGAATCCGCCAGGCCATTTTGCCGCTGGCAAATTACTTGGGGCTATCTGAAGCCCAAGTTCACGCAGTCGATATTTATTTCAATGAAGACGGCAGTTACCGCGATTATGACCGGAATTCCCCGTTAGCCAGGTCGGGTGGAAAAGCCGAGGTTTGCAAGAGCTTGCTTAATTCGCAAGGCTCGCTGGTTATGATAGGCGACGGCAAGACCGATATGGAGGCTAAGCAGGCCGGAGCCGTGGTAATCGGTTTCGGTGGTGTAGTTGATCGGCAGGTTGTTCGCGAGCAAGCCGATTTTTATAGTGCAGAGCCAAGCTTGGTTTCTGTATTGGCGCATATTTTATAAGCTTGATTTGATAAGCGGTCCACAGGTTGTGGATTGATTCATTATTAAAACGTTTTTAAGAGGGAGACAATGGCTGGGCATAGTAAATGGGCTAATATCAAACATCGTAAGGCAGGGCAGGATGCAAAACGTGGAAAAATTTTCACTAAAATACTGCGTGAAATTACGGTAGCGGTAAAAACCAGTGGGCCGGATACAGCAAGCAATCCTTCTTTACGCACAGCAGTGGATAAAGCCTTAGGTGCAAATATGCGCCGAGATACCATTGATACCGCGATCAAAAAAGCCTCCGGTGCATTGGAAGGCGTTAATTACGAAGTCGTTCGTTATGAGGGTTACGGCCCTGGCGGTACGGCGGTTATGGTCGATTGTCTGACCGATAACCGCAACCGTACTGTTGCCGAAGTCCGTCATGCTTTTTCTAAAGCGGGCGGAAACTTAGGTACAGACGGTTCTGTAGCTTATATGTTCAGTAAGATCGGCATTCTCAGTTATGCGCCATCTGTTGATGAAGACGCGCTGATGGAAGCGGCTTTGGAAGCCGGTGCGGAGGATGTTACCACTCATGATGACGGTTCGGCTGATGTAACGACTACTCCGGAAAATTACCTGGATGTCAAAGAATCTTTGGTCGCCGCAGGATTCGAACCGGATAATGCAGAGATTACGATGCAAGCCGCAACGATGTCTGAGTTGAATGCTGAGGATGCAGAGAAAATGATACGCTTGATAGACAGGCTGGAGGATTTGGATGATGTGCAAAACGTCTATTCCAATGCCGATATCAGCGATGAAATTATGGAAGGGCTCGGTTGAGTTTGCTATAGCCGATGCGAATTTTAGGGATAGATCCAGGTTCAAGAATAACCGGTTACGGTATTATAGAAAACTCGTTACGCGGTTATAAATATATCGCCAGCGGCAGCATTCATATTAAAGCCGACTATTTTCCCGATCGGCTTAAACAAATTTTTGACGGTATCATAGAAATTGTCGAGCGCTATCAACCCGAACAAATGGCAATAGAACAGGTATTTATGCATAAAAATGCCGACTCCGCGCTTAAACTCGGACAAGCTCGAGGAGCGGCAATTTGTGCGGTTCAAACGATAGGCTTGCCTGTGTTTGAATATGCGGCACGGCAAGTCAAACAGGCCGTGGTGGGTAAAGGCAGCGCTGAGAAAATCCAGGTTCAGCACATGGTAAAAATACTGTTAAATATTCAAGGCGAATTACAAGTCGATGCCGGCGACGCGTTGGGCATCAGTATTTGTCACGCTCATTATCAGCAAACTGCACAACGGTTGCAGCAGGGTTTGTTACGGTGATTGGTTTCTTACGCGGCAAGTTGGTTCTTAAGGCGCCGCCGTCGTTGGTTCTTGATGTTAACGGTGTCGGCTATGAGGTCGAGGCGCCGATGACGACTTTTTATAACTTGCCTGCCATCGGTGCCGAGATAATGTTGCATACTCATCTGGTTGTTCGTGAAGATGCGCATATCTTATTCGGATTTTCGACTGACGCGGACCGCTCAATGTTCAGAACGTTAATTAAGGTTAACGGTGTTGGACCAAAGTTAGCGTTGACGATTTTATCGGGGCAGAGTGCCGAAGAATTTCACCGCTGTATTCATAATAATGACACGCAAGCGCTGGTACGATTGCCGGGGGTCGGCAAAAAGACGGCCGAGCGCCTGGTTATCGAAATGCGCGATAGATTGCCGGATCTGGTTGATTTAGTGGATTCTGTCGGGTCGCCACTAATGAGCGGAACAGCCCCATCGCTTAACAGTCCTAAACAGGAAGCTATTAGTGCCTTATGTTCGCTGGGCTATAAGCCGATCGATGCCAGCAAGATGGTGCAAAATGTCAATGCCGAAGGCAAAAGCTGTGAAGACATCATAAGGCTGGCATTGCAAGGTACGATAAGATGATTGAAAGCGATCGCATGGTTACCGCACATAGTCATTCGGATGAAGAGCGGCAGGATCGGGCAATTCGGCCTAAGCGCCTGGCTGATTATGTCGGCCAGAAAGAACTTCGCGAGCAAATGGAGATTTTTATCCAGGCTGCAACAGCGCGCCAGGAGGCCTTGGATCATGTGTTGATTTTCGGCCCTCCCGGCTTGGGCAAAACGACGCTGGCTAATATCATCGCTACGGAAATGTGTGTTAAAATTCGCCAAACATCCGGGCCTGTGTTGGATAAAGCCGGTGATCTTGCAGCACTGCTGACCAATCTTGAACCCCATGATGTATTGTTTATCGATGAAATACATCGATTGAGTCCGGCGGTTGAAGAGATTTTATATCCGGCAATGGAAGATTATCAGCTTGATTTGATGATTGGTGAAGGCCCTGCCGCACGTTCCATTAAACTGGATTTGCCTCCGTTTACCTTGGTTGGCGCAACGACACGTGCCGGCTTGCTGACTTCTCCATTACGAGACCGGTTCGGCATCGTTCAGCGCTTAGAGTTCTACACCATTGATGAATTGGCGAATATTGTGACGCGATCCGCCAATGTATTGGGTATAGCAATGGAGCCGCAAGGCGCCTATGAAATAGCACGCCGTTCTCGCGGTACGCCTCGAATTGCCAACAGATTACTACGACGAGTCCGTGACTTTGCCGAAGTCAAAGGTAACGGCACAATTACCGGAGAGCTGTCCTTTCAGGCCCTTGAAATGTTAAAAGTCGATAGTAACGGCTTTGACTCACTAGACCGCAAGTTGCTGCTGGCAATGATCGAAAGTTTCGCTGGAGGGCCTGTTGGGTTGGATACGTTGGCGGCTGCGATCAATGAAGAGCGGGGTACCATTGAAGATGTCGTGGAGCCTTATCTGCTACAGCAGGGTTTTATTATGCGAACTCCCCGCGGTCGAGTAGTTACACATCATGCCTATTTGCATTTTGGTTTGCAGCCGCCAAAGCAATTGGGAATGACTGAGGATTTGTTTGAATAATCAAGCCCACATGAAAAAATTCAGCTGGCCGGTACGCGTTTATTACGAGGATACCGATGCAGGCGGCGTGGTATTTCATGCCAATTACCTAAAGTTCTTCGAGCGGGCCAGGACCGAGATGCTTAGGGCAATGGGGTATGAGCAGGATGAACTGATTGTTAGTGACGGCATTATTTTTGCCGTACGTTCAGTTCAGGTCGATTATTTGAAATTAGCCCGATTTAATGATCAACTTCAAGTGAGTGCGGAGATAAGTCTTGCCAAAAAGGCTAGCCTTACATTCGAGCAAGATATTACACGAGGCGACGATGTTTTATGCAAGGGCATAATTCGCATTGCCTGTTTGGATGCACTAACGATGCGTCCTAAAGCTATTCCTGAAAAATTATTAGAGCAATTAAAATAATGAACACCGATTTATCCATTTTCCATCTAGTTAAAGAAGCCAGCTTTGTTGTTCAATTCGTCATGGCGACATTGCTGACCGCATCGATCGCATCATGGACATTTATTTTTAGCAAGCGTAAAGAGCTCAATCGGGCGGTTGAGATTACCGACGAATTTGAAGAGCAATTCTGGTCCGGCGTTGTATTGGCCGATCTGTATAGAAAGTTGGCCGCCAAGGACTTCGAACCGGAAGGCATCGAGAAAATTTTCCTGGCTGGATATAAAGAATTCTCAAGGATGCGCCAAGCGGGCAATGTAGAGCCCGGTGTTCAGGTCGAAAGCGCGCAGCGGGCTATGCGTATCGAATTATCGCGCGAGCTGGAAAAATTGGATGAACATTTGGCGTTCCTTGCTACGGTTGGTTCGATCAGCCCTTATATCGGCTTATTCGGTACCGTTTGGGGCATCATGAATTCGTTCATGTCGTTGGGGAACGTCAAGCAGGCAACTTTGGCGCAAGTTGCGCCAGGCATTGCCGAAGCGTTGATTGCAACAGCTATTGGCTTATTTGCGGCGATTCCCGCTGTTATTTCATATAATCGTTTTTCTACCCGATTGGAAAGATTAACCGGCCGGTATGAGCTTTTCGTTGAAGAGTTTGTCGTGTTGCTGCAAAGACAGGCGCATCAAAAATGAGCGGGCCGCAAGCAACCAGGAAAAATGGGCGCAGGAAGCCGATGGCGGAGATCAATGTAGTTCCTTACATTGACGTAACTTTAGTGCTGTTGATTATTTTCATGATCACAACGCCGATGCTGCAAACAGGCGTACAAGTCGAACTCCCTCAAGCTGAATCTGCTACCGTGGAATCGGAAGGCGATAATTTACCTGTTATTGTGTCGATTAACGAACAGAGCCAGTATTTTATTACTATTGATGATAAGGAACCGGAACTTATTCAGCCGGAAGAAGTTGAAGGGCGTGTGATGGCGGTATTAAACAAGAAGCCGAAAACGCAGGTTCTGATCGGGGCTTATAAAGGTATCGATTACGGCGTCGTAGTTACCCTGATGGCAGGATTAAAAAACGCCGGCGTGTCCAGTGTGGGTTTAATGACCAAATCGGGTGAACAATAATATTTTGATGGACAGTAAAAAGAAATTTTCGTGGCCAATCATTTTGGCCTTAGCTCTACATCTTACGATTTTAGGATTATTTGCTTTAAGCGCTCTATTAAAGCCTGATAAAAAAGAATCGGAATCTGCGCCGGAAATTATTCATGCTGAAATCATCGATGATACTAAAGTTACAAAGCCGGCGACCGAGGCTGCTGCAGAACCCGTAGAGCAAAATGAAACACCGATGGCAGAGGAAATAAAGCCAGCGGTAACGGAAACTAATCAGGAAGTAGCCGAGAAAGCCGAAGCTGAAGCGGCGGCAAAGGCCAAGGCTGAAGCAGAGAAAGCGGAAGCTGCTGCGCAAGCAAAGGCGGAAGCGGCTAAAGCGAAAGCCGAAGAGCAAGCTAAGGCGGCCGCCGAGAAAGCCAAAGCCGAAGCGGCGGCGCAGGCCAAGGCTGAAGCGGAGAAAGCGGAAGCTGCCGCACAAGCGAAGGCGGAAGCGG
>NZ_RYFG02000064.1 GCF_003994235.2 Candidatus Methylobacter oryzae | reverse complement strand
GAGGTTATCGCCACGTTCATCACCGGCTTTATGCCGGGCAAAGACCAGCTCAATCCACAATATTAACCAGCGGTCAATGCGTAACTTCTAACAGATATGGAATGGTTTGATCTTGTCTGGGAAAAAGCAGTCTCCCAGGGTATGCACGAAACCGGACTAGATGTTTTTCCGGACACCTGCCCTTGGCAATTCGAGCAAATCATGAACCTTGAGTTTTGGCCGCAATAATGGTGTTGTACGGCTACGAGCGAGTTTCTGCCGTCGATCAAGATATTTTGCGCAAGAGCAAGCCTTACGTCAGACAAAGCATTTTTGACACGCTTGCAGTTTTTCGGCCAGTTCGACACGAATTTTGTTGAGCGTCAAAAACTAATCCCCCATATGTGTAGTTGCGTGTGGCTCCAAACTGCGCCGTCCAAGAGTTAATCCGAACCATCTATGCATAGTTGCGAAATATACATAGTGGCCGGTCGCCACTACTGGCGGGTTCCCCCGTCACCGGACGCACTTACTGTGGCTATCAATCAATATCGCGACCGGTTTCCGTTATCGCTTACGGCCGCTACGAATTTGTTCGATGTCGGCGATATTGATCCCTATAGCTTGTTGTTAGCTGGACATCTTCGCTGCTCCTTGGAACAGCCTATTTCGCATGAAACCCTTATAACGACTGACTTGGAGGCTGACAATGGCTGGTTTTGCGTTGCGCAAGAATATGGCTTTTGATTGGCTTAGTATTCATTACCGGATCGATCGCATACAGCCAAATGATGATGTGTTGTTGGAACGGATCAGTGACGGCCATTTATCGTTGGTCAATAGTGAGCATCTCCTTGCAGAGTATCGAGAGGGCAAAGTTTCCGCAAGAACGGCAGAGGCACCTCCAAATAAGACTTCCGTCCCCACGTTTTCAAGGCCGCTTGAGGAGTTAGCTGACCACGTGAAGCAAAAAGTGGTTCGCCGGAAGCATTACCTCGAAAAGATACTGGCTTATGGTGTTCCAGTCTTTACAGCGGATTATCTCAAACCGTTGATCAAACTGGCTGCCGCTGAAATTGCCGATGAAAATCCGCCTGGCATAACCTCATTTTATCGATGGCATAAGCGTTTTACTGAACACAGTGACGCGCGAGCCATCATTCCGAGAACTGATCGATGCGGACCTCGAACATTGCTGCAATCTGATCGCATTCTACAGTTGGCGGAAGAAGCGATGGCCGAAGTATTTAATCGTTCTCCGCAAGCGTCAGGCTATACCCTCTATGAACGCTTGTGTGACAAGATCGAGCTTGAAAATCAGCGGCAACTGGGTGCTAAACCGCTCAAGGCACCGTCGCGTCGCACCGTATATCGCATGCTTAAGCGAACCGATGCCTACGACCTAACGGTGTTGAAGGAGGGGAAGTCCGTTGCTGATCGCCGATTTAGAATTTCAAAGGCTGGAGTCAAAACGTCTCGTATCATGGAGCGTGTAGAAATTGACCATACACCGCTGGATTTATTCCTGATCGACGAACGGACCTGGCTACCTCTGGGCAGACCGACTCTGACTGTCGTGATTGATCACTACAGTCGGATGTTGCTCGGCTATTATTTGAGTTTTGAAGGCCCTTCTACTGCTGCTGTCATGGGCGCACTTCGCCATGCCATTCTGCCTAAAAAATTGGCGGAGCCAGTTATAGCCAATCTAAAAATCGTCAACAGCTGGCCGTGTTACGGCATACCTGAAAAAATGGTACTCGATAATGGTTTCGAGTTTCATAGCGACGATCTTGATAGCGTTGGGTTCGATTTAGGAAGCCATATTCAATTCTGTCCAAAACATTCCCCCTGGTACAAAGGTGTGGTTGAACGCTATCTCGGAACCATTAATTGCAGTTTTGTCCATCAGTTGCCGGGTACTAGTTTTTCGAGATTCTATCAAAGGGGGGATTACGACCCACAGAAGGCGGCTTTATTAACCTTTGCAGAATTCAAACAGGTTTTTGAGAAATGGGTGGTCGATATTTATGCTCAGGACTTACACGGGGGTATCGGTACCACGCCTATGGCACGTTGGCAGGAAAGCATGACACATCATCAGCCGATACTTCCCAATGATTTGCAGACTTTTCAGCGGCATATCGGGAAAGTCTATTCCCGATCATTGCGTCATGATGGCATTTTATTGAATTGGCTCTATTACCGTAGTGACGAACTCGCGCCCATCATGCGTAGTTATGGTGAAGGCGTTAAGGTTAGGATAGTTAGCGACCCTGAAGATCTGGGTGAAATCTATGTTTGGGGACCTGACGATGCCGAGCCCATTATCGTAAAGGCAGTCGAATACGACTACGCAAAAGGTCTTACGGCAAAGCAAAACAAATTTATCCGTCTGAGGCTGATTGAACAGGGTGAGGCGGCTGTCGACAAAGCGGTACTTCGCAAGGCTAAGCAAGATTTGGCTCAGGCCGTTGAAGACTTGATGACCAGTCGTAAGCTTAAGGATAGGCGTCGAAGTGGGGCTTTACGGGGGATCAGCAGCAGTAAACCGAACGGGTCCGATCTAAATACCGATACTAAACCTGACGTTAAAAAGGTATCCAAGCCGCAAAAAAACAAAGCGTCTGAAGTAGTCGAACAAAGTCAAGAACAGTCGGCGATGGAAATCATCGGCTCCTTTCAAATGAAACGCTGGCAAGGAGGTCGCGTATGAACTTCAAAGAGATTTTCGACGAGTTACAACGTTTTGATGAAGAATACATACCATTTCCACCCTTTGTCGTCGCGGTTGATGCGGTTAAAGCGAATCTTGCGCTGTTTCGTGAGACCGGCATCGCACAGCATTTGTTGATTCTCGGGGAAAGCGGGGCCGGAAAAAGCAGTATTTGCCGATGGATCGAGCAGCAATATCCCAAGTTTACCTTGCCGGATCGGGATGTCACACCGGTACTGATCGCGTCGGTTCCTTCGGCAGCCACTATATCAAGCGTGGCCTCGGCTCTGCTAGAAAAACTGGGTGATCCGGCTGCGACCACCGGAACTGTGTCAACGAAGACGTCGCGGGTAATTAAGTTATGCCGCGCTTGCCGGGTTGAAATGATTTTGTTCGACGAAGCCCAGCATATTCACGACCGAGGCAGAGCCACTACGCATTACATGGTAGGCGACTGGATAAAATCGTTAATCGATCAGACTGGTGTTCCGACCGTGTTTCTTGGCCTACCTCGCCTTGAACAAATCTTACAAGTCAATGAACAATTGCGGCGTCGCTTTTCCCGGCGAATTCGTTTGGCTTTGGGCCAAAGTGACAAGAGTTCCATCCATGCCGAATGCCTCCAGTTGTTTCGTTCGTTGGGTTCCTGCCTACCACTACCATTAATGTGTGGTCAGTTTGGTTGGGATGAATTGGGTATGCGGCTGCACTACGCCAGCGATGGCCGTGTTGCCTATATCAAAAAGCTCTTGGCGTCCGCGTTGCGGCTCGCATTGGAAACCGAAATGGCGGAGATTGGCCCAATGCTCCTGGAACAAGCCTTTACCGAGGAAATCTGGTGGGAGGGAGTGGGTAAACTGAATCCGTTCAATCCTGCTTTCGAGTTTCGCCGCCTGGATCGGGGTAATGAGCCGTTCGAATCTAGTAACTTCAGTAGTGCTCGTAAGGTCCGCAAGGAGGCGGTATGTTGATTCCGTTTAAAGACTATCCGGTACGCCCTCAGATGGAGCAAGGGGAAAGTCTAATTGGTTATGTTTACCGTTTTTATAATAACAATGGTTATAAGATACCGGTTGATGGTTTTAGGTTTCTCTACGCATTGGTCCGAGCGCGCGGAGATTCGGTTTACCCTCTTTTGAAGCGTTTGCAGCCAATATTAGGTAACAGCGTAGCGCTTGATCGAATTTGGTGGGTTCAATCTCGTTTAATAGATCACCCATATCCCTATCAAGGCCCGGGAATACGGATAACATTATCTCAATGTCACCCTAGTTTTTGTCCGGCATGCCTTGATGAGTCCAGATTCTATTATGAATTATGGGAGATTGCCTTTGTCGAAGAATGCCCAATTCACAGCTGCTATTTGGTTAAGCGCTGTCCCAATTGCTCACGGATTTTGAATTGGCGTTACCTTTTAACCAATTGGCGATGTCACTGCGGGACACTGATAACATCAATGAGGGGGGTGTTAGACAGACGAATTACAGCTAAGATTGAAAGAACAACAGTTGCCGGGTGCTCTATTGAATTACCTGCCAGTTTCCAGGAAAGGTTATGTGAGTCGATTGATCTTAGTCCCTTACTCCGATATTTAACGGATAAACGAGTTTCAATATAAAAAACCAAGTTTATCGCTTGAATTACGAATCATGGCAACGGAAAAAATTCATTCCACTTTACCCGTGCGGCCGCGTCCGATCCAGGGTGAAGCTGTCGTTGGATATCTGATGCGGCTTGCCGGAGTGAACGGTTATAACTCGATTCGTCAGTTTGGCAAAATATTTGGAAGTTTTGACGGACTATGCCAGGCACTTGGTTTAACAACGGAGGAAAGACAAGTCCTGTTTGGCCCCTATCCTAGTTTTTGGGGGCCATCGGTGCTTTCAAATGGGCTGATGGCTGCTGATTTCAATCATAGTCAGCTGCGTTGGTGCCCACTTTGTCTCCGGGAATCGGCTCATCTTCTTGGGTCATGGCTGTTGAAAATCAGTTGTGTATGTAAACGGCATGCTACCTGGTTACAAGAGAAATGCCCCGATTGCGGCAGTTTTCAGCGATTGGATAAAGTGAACTTCGAAATTTGTGGCTGTGGAGCATCGCTTGCCGAGATTCGAGCTGCTGGGCCTGTTGCCGATTCGGTGTATCACCTCAGTCAAACCGTTGAGGCCTCGATTATTGGGAATTCGGCGTTCTCGGGTTTTCCGCCGCTTTCTCTACCGGAATGGCTGAAATTGATCAGCTACCTTGGTCAGTTTACGGAAACCTGCCAGCCCCGCAAGCCGGGAAAAATCGCTAACATGCATCAATTGGATACGGCATCTGCATTGCTGCTGCAGACAAGTTGCTTACTCGATAGCTGGCCGGAAAATTTCCACGCTCTTTTGGCGGCAATTCAACGCCAGGCAGAGAGTGAGGCTAAAACTAAGACACGCATCCGCGATACTTTCGGTACGCTGTATCATGTCCTTTATACCGATCTGTCCGCCCCTTGTTTCCAGTTTTTGCGAGACGAATTCGAACGCTATTTGCACGAGCATTGGTGGGGTGTCGTGAATAAACGCCATCGGGCGTTTAAGCCGGAAACCGTGGCTCAGCATCCCCGAGTGACCTTGAAACAAGCGGCCAAAAAAGCCGGCGTAGCTCCGTCAACCGTTCGCCATTTTGTTCGAGCGGAAGTGATCGCCGGAAACCTTTATACCACCATGGCTGCGCAGAAGAATGGGTTAAGGTATTGTCTCTCGCCTCGCAAGAATATTTCCGCCGCCAGTTTTATGTGCTACGCCCGCTGGAAAAGATATATGAAGATATTACGATTGCTTTGCGGGCCGCGCGTGAACAAATGGATGCTGTCGCGCTGTTCCGGTTATTGCTGATTGAGCATGAACTTAAGGAACGTGAAGATGTATTGGAGCAAGTAGATATACCCAAACTTGTGCTATCTCTCGATGGCGTTGGGGCTGTGCTTGATTGCGTTATGGACGGTAATCAGCGGCGGATTGGTCAGGTTGCTGCGTTACGTCTTTGTCAGAAACTAATCGATCTGGGCGAGATTGAGGCGGCACGAATTTTATTTGAAGCAGCAGAACCATTAGATTGGTTGAGCGGATCGCAGCCAGTTCAAACAGCTTCGGGGAGAAGCGATGTATTGAAGCATTGGGTTAAGTGTGCGTATTATTTTCGGTCTTTAGAAGTGGTATTGAACGCCATTAAGGCCTTGATGGCCGAGAATGATCCGATTCGGACTGGAATCTAGTTTCTGAAGAGCTTCGCGCCAATATGCTCATAATTTTGGTCGACGCAATTGTGCGACAAGATAATCCTGCTTTGTGGGCTGAATTTAGAAGATTATCTGACACTCTCTCGGACGGTGCTGATTTGGTATTACGGCTGGATTTTAATATCTGCTATCATCACGCAACTCATCATGAAGCTCTTCCGGCTCTAGAGCGCATTCTTGCTTGGGCTGAGCAAGCAGAATTGGATGATTCGGACAGGATAATATTGGCCGAATATCTATTGAATATTCGTGATGATGCTGATGGTGCCCGCCAGTATGTCGAGGGAGTTGAGCAACCATCGACTTACCGATGGTCTGGTGGTAGCCAATGGAAAAATCTTGCGCCTTTCGTTCAACGGATTCGCTTGAACCGATTGATGGTTACTTTAGGAATAGAAATCGACCTTGTAGCCGCTGTACCGGAAGCACAAGACCCCAAAGAACGCGGCAACGTTCTTTTTGAAAGACACTTGGTTATCATTGCATCGCTTTGGGGAAAAGCAAAGCGCAGAAGGTTATCAGGTAGTGAAATTGTTCACACCTTGCATTCAGCGCTCAGGCTGTATCAGCGGCGCCATAAAGAGACGAGAGATTGGCGCGCTTGGTATGAAATTGAATCTGCTGCAAACGATTATTTCGATTTTCTAATTCGTGCTGTTGCTGCGCATGGGGAAGAAGGTGTTGGCAAGCTTAACCCTTTCAATCCGGCATTCGGATTCTGTCGCTTGGACCGGGGGAATGAGCCGTTCGAGCGCGAGACTTTCAGCAACAGCCGCAAGTCCCGGCAGGAGTCGGTATGTTAATTCCGCTTAGGCAATATTCAGTACGCCCAAAAATGGAAATCGGGGAAAGTTTGGCAGGCTATTTTTATCGCTCTCATGGCGCCAATGGATATCGGATATCCAATTGTTTAGAGAAACAATTACGCGTTATATATCGCGGAACACCAGCCAAAGACGTGTTAACGGCATTCGATATTGTGCAAACTTTGGTTGGCGATTCAGTTGAATTGAACCGAACATGGTGGTTTTGTAAACGGCGCCCGCCGAAAAGCTCGAATGGGTATGAGAGTACCAGACCAGGGTTAGATATTACGAGTGTACGCTTTTGTATTCTTTGCCTAATTGAATATGAAATGCATTTTGCATTGTGGGAGATGCCGCGGATAGCAGCATGTCCAATTCATAAGATCGAATTGTATGGGTGCTGTAATCAATGCAGCAGACCTTTGTCTTGGTTCAAGCTTTTGCCAAACTGGACTTGTTCTTGTGGTCAGTCGATTGTGAATTTTCCTACTAAATCAGCCAATCCCTCCGAATTGGCTATTGCACAGTTCTTGGCCGGTGCGGAAGATATGGAGTTGCCCATTAATTTTAAGGAGCGTATTGAACAACCGGTCTCAGGACATTATAGGCTGAGTGAGGTTTATTCGGGGCTTGAGTGGGGTAGTAAGTTACGTTCAGCCTTAATCTGGAGAAATAAGCAATCTAACCGATCATTTTATCGCCATAAGGGTTCCCGCCCATATTGGTCTGATAACTGGGTGATTCAGTTATTTGTGATTTCCTCTGACCAATTGACTCATCGGATACTGAGAGTGCTGGTCAGACGATTCAGAGAAAATACAGACATGCTTTGTTCCATTGCGAAGACAGACAGGTTGTATCGAGTGGTTTTATTTGTGTACGCCGGGGATTATGGATTTTTTCAAAAGAAAATCCAGGTGGCAGTGGCGAAAATACTGGCCGAATATCAATTGAAATTGCCTATATCATCAGCGGTATTTTATAACCCCCGGATTTCAACTGAAAGGCGTTACGAAAACCAAATTCAGCTGATGCATTGGTGGGCAGGATTATCTACCCGTCTGGGTGAACTTGATCTTGATATGCTTAGCTATCAACAAGCTATAGCTGCATCGCCGGTTAAATATGGGAAGCGTCCACATGAATTGGAATTGGTGGCTATCTTGAACAGCTTGACGAATGCGGCGATCAAGCATCTTGAGGCTGAGAGTTTTCGGGCACTTTTCTATTGGTGGCGGATACCCTCTAAGTTGCGAGAGATTCACAATCCCTATGATGTTTTGCAACAGATAGGGTTGCACCTTGCACTGATACCCGATTACGAGCTGTATTTCGTCGGGTCTTTGCTACGGCTTGCATGGCAAGGGAAGCAATGATGATAGCTGATGCAGATCGTTACTCTTTGCCTGTGCGCCCGCGTCCAATTCATGGAGAGGCTACTCTTGGTTTTTTGATGCGCGTTGCGCGAGCAAACGGTTATGAAACGATACGACAGTTGCGAAAAGTGTTTAGAACCTTTGATGCGGTATGTCAGGGGCTTGATTTATCAGTCACGGAAAGAAGAGCACTTTTTGGTCCGTACCCAAGCTATTGGGGGCAGAATGATTTTAAGCATGGCCTAACTGCCTCAGATTTTAATTATAGTTTGATGCGGTGGTGTCCGTACTGTCTTCGCGAATCAGCTCATCTACGCGGGTTATGGCTTTTGAAAGTCAACAGTGTGTGCTGTCGACATGCCATTCGCTTAGTGGATCGATGCACCAGCTGTGACAATGTGCAGCGCTTAGAGCGGGTGAACTTTGAGCAATGCGACTGTGGGACATGGCTTGCCGATAGTCAAGGTGTTGAGAAAGTTCATAGTTTTGTCGTGCGCGTCAGCGGAACAGTGGAGGCTTCGATTGAAAAAAGAACGGCACTGTCAGGTTTGCCGCCCTTGTCGCTGTCGGAGTGGCTCAGGTTAATTAGTTACCTTGGTCAGTTTTCAGAGACCTTCCAGCCCGCCAAGCCCGGAAAAATAGCGAATTTGTATCAGGTGGATACGGCAATACACCTGTTTTCACAGGCCAGTCGGTTATTGGATAAGTGGCCGGAAAATTTTTATACCCTGTTGGCAGCGCTGCACCGACAGGCTGATAGTCAATTAAGTATTCGAAAGACTTTCGGATCGCTCTATCGGGTGTTATACACGGACTTGTCCGGCGCTTGTTTTCAGTTTCTGCGTGATGAGTTCGAGCACTATCTGCACCAATACTGGTTCGGCGTGGTGGGTAAACGTAACCGGGCGTTCAAGCCGGAGACGATTGTAAGCCATCCCAGAGTAACTTTGAAACAGGCAGCAAAAAAGACCGGTGTTGCCCAAGCAACAGTACGACAGCTAATACAGGCTGAGTTGATTTCAGGTGGCCGGATTGATTTACCTTCTGGCCGAAAAGCACTTTCCGTCCACGAAAATAGTCTTGAGGAAATCTCGTTTCTGGCCAAAGGATGTGTCACGCTTGGTGAGGCATCCAGATTGTTGTGTTTGCCTGAATGCCGGGTCAGGGAATTAATTTCATATGGCATTATCAAGCCGCTGGTTTCAAGAGCTCACGGCAACGCTGCAACTTGGCTGATCCCGAAGCAACAGGTGAAACAACTGTTTTTCACCGGTAGAGCATCCAGCCATTTATCATCGACAATAATCGTCAAGCAACTTCTGAAGTATTGGCATTTACGCGATGGCGAATTTAAAGAGTTAGTACAGGCGCTCTCGGAAGGTCAATTAGTAGCGGTGGCTTTTCAATCCGTAGCATTGGGTAATGTAACGCTTAACGAACAAGAGACACGGCAGTGGTTGGTAGAAAAGCGCTACGCAGCTGGCTTAAGCCTATCGGTGGACGAGGCAGCGAAAAGGCTCGGTCTGAAACAGCAGGTGGTTTATGACTTGGTGAAGCTGGAGTTATTGGCCACCATCCAAGATAATCTACCCGGCAGGCGAGTGACGCGGGAAAGTCTTGATGATTTTCAAGTAACCTACATTTCGTTGGCTGAGTATTCCCGATCGCTAAATCGAGCTCCGCGATGGGTATTAAAAACACTGGATGTTCAGCCTATTACAGGGCCAATAATTGATGGTAGTAGACAGTATTTCTTCCGACGTTCCGATGTGTACATTGACATGGAATAATGAGATAAAATCGGTAATGATGACCCAATTTAAAAAATGATTGGCGACTTTCTTCCAAATCAAAAATAGAGTTATTGAAAGTAACAAGTTTCGAAATCCAACGGTCAGATTGAATGTAAAGGAATTTGGCAATTTCAAGGGTTTGCAGGGTTATCTATGACATTTTGATAAACCTTGTGTGCCTAATAAAATAAAAAACTATTAAAAATCAATAAAGTGTTTTTAGTTGTTACCCTACGAGGCAATAATGGAGATTGTAAAAATTGCGTAAAAGAGAAAGTCATGACCTTGAAAAAGTGTGTAGCCGTAGTGAAACGACGGTTAAATTGTAGGTAGTATCAGTAGCAGCAATGCCACGACAGACGATATTCTGTATGTTAGACTAAATAAAATTAAGCCCAACAATCGAGGCATCAAGATTGAATGACTGCGTGTTGGGCTTTTTGTTGCTTTGCCCTACGAGTTTTAAAAATAGGGTTTGTAAAATATCAATATAAGAACAACTAAATAATGCCAATTTTCTTTTGAATGCCCATGATGACACAGCAAGAAACAAATCGAGTGAAGGCTCTACCAACAAAAGAATTCTTTATGAGCATGCTCACACGGGACATTGCGACTGATCGTGCAATATTGGATTTAATTGATAATAGTATCGACGCCTCTCAGTCAAATTCAAAGTCTGATAGTCGAGTTTCTATAACAATTAATGGAAATGAGTTTGGAATACGTGATAATGCAGGCGGGCTAGATTTAGAGACTGCTAAAGAGTATGCATTTAGATTTGGGCGATCTGCAAGTAGTCCCTTGATGTGGCTACACTAAACCGGACACATTTTTTAAAATACTCTCAAAAAGATGTGAGTCCAAATGAGCCAAGAAAAACCCAACACCTAT
>NZ_RYFG02000063.1 GCF_003994235.2 Candidatus Methylobacter oryzae | reverse complement strand
GGTCGGTCCTTAAGGGCGTGCCCAAGCTGCTTCTGCCTCAGTGCCAAGGTAGCTAACCATGACAGGAATTAAGATACAAGGGCGTGCCGTGCGCACTTTCGCCTCGTTCCCACGCGAAGCGTGGAAACGAAAAAATGGAACACGGATGACACGGATAGGGCTGATTTACACGGATTTTTTAACCCAAACCAAGTTTTAAATCCGTGTTTATCCGTTTAATCCGTGTCATCCGTGTTCCATAAATCATTCGCTGAATAGTCACCAACTTTCACTACGCAGGAGTAACGAATGCCGGATTACAACAATTGGCAGTTAAAAATGAAGCCGATCAGCAGGACTTTTTTTAAAGGTTTAATCGCCGTTATCCCTATTACGCTGACCATCTCCTTGCTGTTCTGGATGGCCGGTACTGCGGAGTTCGCGCTCGGCAAGATATTCAAGCTTTTCTTCCCCGATAGCTGGTATATAGAAGGCATGGGCTTTGTTTTAGGCTTGGTTGTGGTGTTCTTTTTCGGCGGCTTTCTTGAGTCTCAAACGTTTCGAAGAATGTTCCATCGGTTTGAAGAACTGATCATCCAGATTCCGCTTGTTAAAAGCATTTATACCGCCATACGCGATATCAGTTCGCTTTTTTCCAGCGAAAACCGGGGGAAATTCGAACAAGTGGTTTTGGTCAAGACGGCTTCCGGCAACAGCCAGCAGATAGGCTTTATTACCGCTTCGAGTATTGAAGAAACTTCACCGACGTTTATTACCGAAGACCAGGTTGCGGTATTCGTGCCGTTCAGTTACCAGCTAGGCGGCTATACGGTCATCGTGCCCAGGGAAAATGTCGTCAAAATAGATATGACGGTTGAAGATGCGCTGCGGTTTATCGCCACGGCCGGCGTTGTCGGCAATGTCGATAATGAAAAGACTTAGCTGCCGGTATACAAACCTTCCAGGTTTTGCGACTGCCATGGATGGTGGAAGTGTCGCAATCGGTACGACTGCCAGGGACGCAGGAGGTACGACCCCACGGATGGGGGAGGTAGAATCGCGTCTGGAACAGCGATCGAGAGCAACGCAGGAGCGGTTGCCGAGGGAACTGATGCTCCCGACTGCCATGGACGGCGGCCGGGAGCGGCTCCAGTAAAAACCCGGAAGGTCTAACTTCACCCGTACTCCAGCTGTGTACTCTACCGCACCGACCACAGCCGGGGTAACCGCTAAAGTATTCTCCGTGACGAACGGAGAACCCATGAACGATAAAACACGCGTTTGTAGTCCACTCTACAGCCTTCTGCCCACGCAAATCGAAGGCTTCGATGCGTTGGCCGAACTTGCGCTGAATATCCGTTGGTCATGGAATCATGCGACCGACGAAGTCTGGCGGCGGCTTGATCACGATTTATGGGAAATCACCCATAATCCTTGGGTTGTGCTGCAAACAGCCTCGTGCGACCGGATCGAGTCCGTGCTGGCCGACCCGGCTTTCCGCCGGCAAGTCGACGATTTATTGCAGACCAAGTCGCAAGCTGTTGAAGCGCCTGCCTGGTTCCAGCAAAACCATGCGCATGCCCTACTGAATTCCGTCGCTTATTTCAGCATGGAATTCATGCTCAGCGAGGCCTTGCCGATCTACTCCGGCGGGCTCGGCAACGTTGCCGGCGACCAGCTCAAGGCCGCAAGCGATCTGGGCGTACCGGTAATCGGCGTCGGCTTGCTGTACCAACAAGGCTATTTCCGCCAAGTCATCGACAAAGACGGCGTACAACAAGCGCTGTTCCCGTATAACGATCCCGGACAATTGCCGATTATGCCGGTGCGGCAAACCAACGGCGAGTGGCTGCGCCTGGAGATTGTCTTGCCCGGCTATTCGGTCTGGCTGCGCATCTGGCAAGTCCGGGTCGGCAAATTGCGGCTTTACTTGTTGGACAGCAACGATCCGGCTAACTTTCCCGCCGACCGGGGAATCACCAGCGAGCTGTACGGAGGCGGCCCGGAGCTGCGCCTGAAACAGGAACTGGTGCTCGGCATCGGGGGGTGGCGATTGCTGGACCGGCTTGGCATTCACCCGGAAGTCTGCCACCTGAATGAAGGCCATGCGGCTTTTGCGGTATTGGAACGCGCCCGCTGTTTCATGCAGGAAAGCGGGCAGCCTTTCAACGTCGCCTTGGCCGTTACCCGCGCGGGCAACCTGTTCACGACCCATACCGCCGTGGACGCGGGATTCGACCGTTACTCCCCGAGCCTGATCAAACAATACCTTTGCCGTTATGCCGAACTTAGGCTGGGCATAAGCATCGACGATTTGCTGGCCCTGGGCCGCCAAAATCCGCATGATGAGTCGGAAAGCTTCAATATGGCCTATCTGGCCATTCGCGGCAGCGGAGCCGTCAATGCCGTCAGCCGCGTGCATGAACGGGTCAGCCGGAATTTATTTGCGCCGCTTTTTCCCCGTTGGCCGTTGGACGAAATCCCGGTCGGACATATCACCAACGGCGTTCACATGCCGACCTGGGACTCGGCATCGGCCGATGATCTGTGGACGGAAGCCTGCGGCAAGGAACGTTGGCTGGGCACGATGGAAACCCTGGAACAGGATATTAGAAAAATTCCCGACGCCCGGCTCTGGCAATTTCGCACAGCCGCCGGCAAAGCGCTTGTCGAATACGCCTGCGAGCGGCTGGCGAGACAATTGGCCGCGGCCGGCGAGCCCCCCGAAGCGCTTGAAGAAGCCAAAAACCTGTTCGATCCCAACGTATTGACCTTGGGCTTTGCGCGGCGTTTTGCGACCTATAAACGACCAAACCTGCTGCTGCACGATCCTGAGCGCTTGCTGCGCTTATTAACCGACCGGCAGCGACCGGTACAGCTGATCATCGCCGGCAAAGCCCATCCGGCCGACCGCGAAGGGCAGGACCTGATCAAGCAATGGATGCATTTCATCAAGCGTCCCGAGGCAAGGGCGCGGGTGATTTTTCTGAGCGACTACGACATGTATCTGACCGAATGCCTGGTACAGGGCGTCGACGTCTGGCTGAACATGCCGAGACGGCCTTGGGAAGCTTGCGGCACCAGCGGCATGAAAGTGCTGGTCAATGGAGGCCTCAACGTCTCGGTGCTGGACGGCTGGTGGGCCGAAGCCTATCAACCGGGCCTGGGCTGGGCGCTGGGCGATGACCTGGGGCATGGCGACTACCCTGACGGGGACGCTGCCGATGCCGTAGCGCTCTACGATCTGCTCGAGAATGAAGTGGTTCCGGAATTTTACAACCGCGACGAGAACGGTATTCCAACCGCCTGGATTCAACGGATGCGGGAGAGCATGGCGCAATTGACGCCGCGCTTTTCAATCAACCGTACGGTCCGTGAATATACCGAGCAACACTATATTCCGGCAGCCGGCGCTTACCGTTTACGCTCGGCCAATAAATGCGCGGTCGGCAGGCAAATCGTCGATTGGCAACATGACCTGGACCAGAAATGGGCGGCGCTGCACTTTGGCAAAATAAAAATCGAGACGCGCGGCGAATATCATCTATTTGAAGTTCAGGTTTATTTCCATAACCTCGACCCCAAGTCGGTGCTGGTAGAAATCTACGCTGAAGACCTGATCAACAAGCCTCCTGTACGCCAGGAAATGACGCTGCTGCGCCAACTAGTCGGTTCATCCGGCGGTTACGTTTACTGCATGGCCGTGTCCGCGGCGCGCCCGTCCACGGACTATACGGTCCGCTTGATACCCTACTGCGACGGCATGTCCGTTCCGCTCGAAGAGAAGCGGATTTTATGGCAACGCTGATTCCGGAGAGCAGTGCGATGAAGTCATGCCCACGAAAACCACGAAAGTGCTCGCTCTCGTTCCCTGAGGCTCCGCTCGTCGTTATACGCAAATATTTCACGAGATGCTGTTCCTTACCGGCGTTAGGCGGGAAACATGCGGATAGCAGACCTTCCAGGTTTTTACTGGAGCCACTCCCGGCGGCTCCAGCACTTCCACCATCCATGGCAGTCGTAAAACCTGGAAGGTCTAACTCGCGCAACGCTCAACGGAGTAACCAGATTCCAGGCCTACGCCGAGATGTGTATAACGGCGAGGAGGCTCCGTGGGAACGAGCTGAAAAATAGTACATCGCCCGGCACGGCCCTGGCCCTGCCGGAAATCCGCAACTGGAAATGGAGTACGCCCCAATGAATGCACAAGAACTGATAGACATTGCAAAAAAACTGGTCGCAGACGACAAAGGCCTGCTGGCAATGGATGAAAGTACGCCAACCTGCAACAAACGCTTCGCGAAGGTCGGCATCCCTCAAACCGAGGAAATGCGCCGCAGCTACCGCGAATTGATCGTCACCACGCCCGGACTGAATGGAAGCATTAGCGGCGCGATCCTGTCCGACGAGACGATACGCCAGCACCAAAAGGACGGTATTCCCTTTGTTAAAGCGCTCGTAAACAACGGCATCGTCCCGGGCATTAAAGTTGACGCCGGAGCAAAAGAATTGGCCGGGCATAGCGGAGAGAAAATAAGCGAAGGCCTGGATGGGCTGCGCGAACGCTTAGCCGAATACAGGCGAATGGGCGCCCAATTCGCCAAATGGCGCGCGGTGATTACGATAGGCGACAGCATTCCGAGCCGGAGCTGTATCGAAGCCAACGCGCATGCATTGGCCCGCTACGCCGCGCTGAGCCAGGAAGCCGGACTCGTCCCGGTCGTCGAGCCGGAAGTGCTGATGGACGGCAATCATACGCTGGAACGGTGCTTCGAAGTGAGTGAAAACGTGCTGCATACGGTTTTCGGCCAACTTTACCGGCAACGAGTGATGCTCGAAGGCATGCTGCTAAAACCTAATATGGTGCTTCCGGGATTGGACTGCACGGAACAGGAAACGGTAAACCAGGTGGCCGATGCGACGTTGATTTGCCTGTTACGCGCCGTTCCGGCGGCCGTTCCGGGAATTACGTTCCTGTCGGGCGGACAGTCGCCGGAACTGGCCTCGGCCCGTTTGAATGCGATGAATAGCGGCCTCAGGCCTAAAATGCCGTGGGCATTGTCATTTTCATTCGCGCGGGCGATCCAGCAACCGGCATTGGAAATTTGGCAAGGCCAGGAGCTCAATGCCTGGGAAGCCCAACAGGCCTTGCAGCATCGCGCCCGATGCAACCAGGCCGCGCGCCGCGGCGAATACAGTATCGCGATGGAACAACATGAATAAGAGCAGTTGCACCCCGGTCGCTGGCATGGCCCGCTCCTACAGCTCTTAATTGAATGGCAGTAACCCCACAACTTCGGTATGTGCCCTACCGTACTGACAGCGGCAATCCTTGGGATTACAGTTGTATTCGAGTTTTTTGCCGTATAAGTACCTGAAAAATAAGTTTCCAACTCGTGTTCACAGTCGGAGTGCGGGCAAAGCCTGCACTCAAAACGCCGGAAAACTTTAGCGAAATTACTTATCGGGCACAAAACCTGTAATTTGCTTGTTCATTGGTTCGGAAACAGCGCCGGATTCTCGAAAGGCTTGTTTCTTTGTATTTGGATTTTTCCGGGTAGACCGTTCAGCCTGTAGCTTGGCGAAGGATTTTTCAGTCTACCTTAGGCATTTAACTGGAGATATAGCCATGAAATACTTGATTAGAATCTTTTCCGCATTTTTTCTGACCTTAACCTTACTGACTGCCGCAGGCTGCGCGTCAACTCCCAAAGAGGAAGGAACCGGTGAATATGTCGACGACAGCGTTGTCACCACTAAAGTCAAAGCGGCGCTGGTCAGAGATGACGAGGTCAGCGCGGCCAGAGTCAATGTTGAAACGTTTAAAGGCGTGGTGCAATTGAGCGGATTCGTTAATTCCCGTGCCGAAATGAATAGAGCAATAGAAGTAGCGCGCGGTATTAAGGGGGTTAAATCGGTCAAAAACGACATGCGGGTCAAATAACAACTGAGGAAGAATTATGGATACGATAGATACAGCATCCGGTCTTGCTCATGAGGCTATTGACAAAATAGCCGATGCGGCAAGAAAAGCATTGGGCGGAAAAGACGAGCCGCTGAGCGATGCCGAACGGCAAATGCTCAACGATGTTCGCGATTATATTCACAATAATCCGATCGCGTCGGTAGGTATCGGGGTCGCCGCAGGATTTGTCCTGAGCCGTTTGCTAATCAATCGTTAAGGCGGCCATCATGGAACGGAGCGCGGTAAATAATGAAACGCTTGGGCAAGCTGCAACGGAGGCCGATCCGGTCAAAACAGCCGGCATCTTGGACAATGCCCAAGCGTTATGGCGAGAGCTTTACGGTTTCGGCCACGACTACTTCCACCTGATTGCGCTGGAAGCGCGGCGAGCAGGCCGGAACCTGGTATTCATGATCATTGCCGGCGTGATGGCTGCGGTGTTGCTAATCGGCGCCTGGGGTGGGCTCATCGCCGCCGCGGTCATGTGGATGATTGAGCATGGCTTTGTCGCGAGCAGCGCGATACTGCTCTCAGTGCTGTTCAACCTGCTGCTCACGCTGGTGCTTGTGGCGGTCATACACCGCAAGAGCCGCTATCTGCAATTTCCGGCAACCGTCCACAGTCTTCGGGCAATGCCGCCGCCAGTGCGCGATAATAAAGAGGAGTCTTGAGATGCCCCATCTTGTTCAACCCAAGTTACTGGAGGATGAAATCAAGGATGCCGAATCGCAGGTGTTAACCCGTCAACAAGTAATCGACCTTAGAACTACATTATTGGTTCGCAAAATATATCAGGAAATGACCGAACCGGCTTCGTTGCTGCTGGCCGGAGGCATCGGTTTCGTTATCAGCGAAATCACAAAACGCCGGCCGGTCAAAGTTCGCGATACTGCCGGTAAGGCCGCCGCTGCCGTGGCCTCCCCGCTGAATGTCGCGATGAGCCTGCTCACTTCGGCGCGAACGCTCTACACGGCACTGCCGATAGCATGGCTGGTGAAATCCGGCTACCGGCCGGGAACACCGGCCAGGAAAGCCGGACAACCGGCGCCGCCGCCCCGCACAATACCGAATCGCCGCCGCTATCATCGCCGGAAACCGCTGTCATAGCGGACGATCGTTCCCACTCTCCGCGTCACGGCCATTAAGTTAAGTAGGGTATGCGAGCCTACTCTTGGTAACTATATTTGATTCAGAACTTAATCGTTTTCCGACGAACTATGAAGGTATGTTTATTCTGGCAAGCAATGAGCAAATCTCTCTGATGCTACACGCCCTAAGGCTCAACATCATTGACATAATAAGCATTAGTTTAGTAAATTGACTCACCAGATCAATTTTAGAATCCGGCTTAAAAACACAAAACAGGAGCGTATCATGAATTATAAAAGCTACGCAGAAGCCCATGCCGCAGCCCAAAAGATACGGGAGCAATATAACGCTAATGGGGTAATGGTTAAAATTGAAACATCACCTTATGGCGGTTATCAAATAAAACTAATCCCTCTTGATTTAATGATTGATAATTTATCAAACAGTACCCAAAATGGAAAATCAAAACGGACAGCAGCCTGTTGCTAATGCAGCCAGTGAACACCCGCCTTTGGAAGGAGAATTTTACTCTGGAAAAGATATGTTTGAGCTCGAAAAGGAACGCATTAAAAGCTCAGATAAAAGAACTGAAATAGCACGTCTGGCTATTGAAGCAAACGATGCTGCGGATAAACGTCAGTTTGATTATCATATGCAAAAATTGGCTCATGACACGACGCTCAAAGCCCAACAAAATAAAATTACGACAAATTTACTTTATGGTGGTGGGGCATTTATATTTGCAGTTGTTGCACTATTATTTACCATGTCGTTTTTCGGTGATGAGCATCAATCACAACTAGCATCCAGTCTTTTAGAAAAACTTATGACCGCGCTCAGTGGGATTGGTATTTATCTACTAGGAAAAAGCGCTATTGGTAAAATAACCAACCCCAGCTCGGAATAATAGTCGCCCAAAAGATCAACATTGAACCCGCCCCGCGCGGTTTTTTTATTACCGAAATTTCAAGCGCAAAAAAGCCGACGTTACCCGATTTTCGTTATTCATCAATAAATCAGGCCTTTAGCCGGGACAAATCTTGGAAAACCTTGACGAATTGAGGTAAGCGCAAAAATTTCGTCCCCCCGCGCCAAGCCGAACGGCTCACCGCCCCGGAATAATGCTTTCGGGAAATTATTTTTAAGCAAACCCTTAAGTTTTAAATAACAGTCTTGTAATATCAGGCAAGTAGTTACTTAAGCGGAACGCCTATGCCATCACCAACATCTTCCAGCAGCAACAGTAGAATCAACGAGTCTTCGTCACTGAATATCAATGCGTTGATTTCAGACAGGAAATGGGGTGGCAGTACCGGAACCGGAGTAACCTTAACCTACAGTTTTCCCTGGACAAGCTTAGAAAGCGCAACCTTTTCCGGCCGCAATGGCGTTGGCGACTATTCATTACTCAACGAGCAAAACGCGAGTTCTCACTATGGACTCAATACGACCCAGCAAGCGGCAGCTCGCAACGCCTTGCAATCATGGTCCAATGTCGCCAACATTATTTTCTCCGAAGTTGCGGAAACCAGCTCCAATGTCGGCGATATCCGCTTCGCTTGGACCTCGGCGGACCAGTCGGATGCATGGGGATGGGCAGGCTACCCGAGCTCTTGGCCGTCAGCCGGCGACATTTGGATCAGCACGACGAATTCAAATACGGCCGCTAATTCCTGGACGAGCGGGTCGTATAATTTTGAAGCGCTCATTCACGAATTGGGGCATGCCCTAGGATTAAAGCATCCGTTCGACGATACGCCGGTCCTGCCCGGCTCGTTGGATAGTAGGTTGTACACCGTTATGTCCTACACCGACGCCCCTCACAATATTTATCCTTCTGCCGGATATGTCAACGGCAAGTACGACTGGCTCAGCTATTATATAAACCCGGAAACGCCGATGGTACTCGACATCGCCGCGATCCAATATCTCTACGGCGCTAACAACAACTATCATACCGGTGACGATGTCTATACTTTCGACGCCACTACGCCGTTTTTCAAAACGATTTGGGACGCCGGCGGAACCGATACGCTATCCGCCGCGAACTTCACTTTGCCGTGCGTGCTCGACCTGACGCCCGGCAACTACTCAAGCCTGAGGTATCCCCCTCCCCTCCACACGGGCGGGGCGACGACAACTTACGACGGCACTAATAATCTGGGCATCGCCTATGGCTGCATAATCGAAAATGCGGTCGGCGGCAGCGGCAACGATACGCTGATCGGCAATGACAGCAACAACAGCCTGGAAGGCGGGCCCGGAGACGATTCTATTTCCGGCGGAGGCGGCGACGACACAGCGGTTTTCTCCGAAACATTTGCCAATTACACCTGTTCTTATAATGCCGGCAGCGATGTTTTTAATATCTCTTGTTTGGCGACCGGCACGGATTCAATTTCCGGCGTCGAGTTTTTTCAGTTTAAAGACATCGTTAAATCAGCCAACCAACTAAGATTTAACGATAATATCTCACCTCTTCTTAGCAGTTTATCGCCGGCCGATAACGCGACCGGAGTTGCCGTTTCCACTAATCTGGTGCTGACCTTTAACGAAGCGATTAAAGCCGGAACGGGCAATATCATTATTTTCAATGACAAGGGGGCTATCGTAAAAACCATTGCCGTGACCGATAGCGGCCAAGTCTCCGTTTCCGGCAACAGCATTATCATCAATCCCAATACCGACCTGGTTGCAGGCAGCGGCTATTTCGTCAATATGGCCGCCGGCGCCGTTTTAGATTTAGCGGGAAACAGCTTTGCCGGAATTACCGGAACAACGGCTTACAATTTTACGACGCTGGCCAATACCGTTACAGGCACCGCAAACAACGATTCGCTGACGGGCGGCAGTGCCGGAAATAAAACGATAAACGGCGGCTTGGGGATCGATAAGGTCGTTTATAGCGGCTTGCGTGCCGACTATAGCGTCGCTAAGACCGGCAACAACTTCACTACCAGTTACGCCACCGGTTCGGATTCACTTGTCAACATCGAGCGTTTGCAATTTAGCGATACTAAACTGGCTATCGACCTGGACGACAACGCCGGCTTAACAGCCAAAATCCTGGGGGCCGTTTTCGGCCCCGTATCGGTGTCGAACAAACAATATGTCGGTATTGGGCTGGCTTTTCTCGATAGCGGCAAAAGCTACTCGGATCTTGTACAAACCGCACTGAACGCGAAGCTCGGCACAGGCTTTTCAAACGCCGCCGAAGTCAGCCTGCTTTATCAAAATGTTGCAGGAGTCCAGCCCTCCGCCGCTGACTTAAATTACTGGACGGCAGCGCTTAATTCAGGACAGTTTTCTCAAATCTCGTTGGCGCAAATGGCCGCGGAATTGAGTTTAAATACAACCCGTATAAATCTGGTTGGGCTACAGCAGACAGGCATTGAATATGCCTGACGGTAAAGATCGGTATTATTTGCAGCTTATTCCAACGCATTACGAAAGTTTTGGCGCGATTCTCGATTAATTAAAATTCCCCTGCTAATCATCTCCAGTGAGCAATAGAAGCTTATTATGGCACGGACGGAATCCCGTTTGCCGCGCCGAGCACCGGAGCTCTCACCACCTATCAGTTTATAAAAACGACGGAAAAACTTGGCAAGGGTTTGTCATTTTGCAAACACCGTTTCAAGTATCGCAAGCCTCGT
>NZ_RYFG02000062.1 GCF_003994235.2 Candidatus Methylobacter oryzae | reverse complement strand
GGTTATCGCCACGTTCATCACCGGCTTTATGCCGGGCAAAGACCAGCTCAATCCACAATATTAACCAGCGGTCAATGCGTAACTTCTATATCGGTCAAAACATCGATGTTGCCAAAGCCTGCCGGGAATTGGATCAATGTTTACTGACTGATGATGAATTATCGGCCGGTAGGACGTATGGCAAACCTACCGGGATAAGTTCCCTGGATGGTTGGCTAATGAGCAGTCTTGATCGCACTGTTCATGCAATTGGCGCTGGCCTGTTAATAAGTTTGGGCTTGTTGTCGCCGTGGCTTAAGGACAAGCGTTTGAAACGCATTGTGTCGAATTTAATTGCTGTAGTGGGGGGCGTGTTATTGGCGGATGCGTTGCTGCATCTGCTACCGAATGCCATTGCCGAATTCATTTACGGCTCACACAGGTAAATTTATCACCAAAGAATTTCCGAATTAATGAATAACGATGAATCTTTCATTTGAAATAGTTGCGGGCGCTATCGGCGCAAGCTTTCTGGTCAGCCTTACCTCGCTGAGCGGCATGTTTGCGTTATGGATTGAGGCGGAACGATTAAAACGCATTATTCCGTATTTGGTCGCTCTGGCTGTCGGCGTGTTATTAGGCGACGCCTTTATTCATCTGATTCCCGACGCGGTAAACCGTCAGGGCTCGATCTCAATGGTTTGTTTCGCGACTCTTGGCGGTGTTTTTGTGTTTTTTATCTTGGAAAAAATGGTGCGCTGGCGGCATGATCATTACCTTGATGGGCTTGATCAAGCCGAGTACATCAAGCCCATTGCCAAGATGAATTTAATGGGCGATGCCGTCCATAACTTTGTCGACGGCATTTTGATTGCGGGCAGTTTTTTAGTCGATTCGGTCTTAGGTTTTACCACGACCTTAGCGATTATTGCTCATGAAATCCCACAGGAAATCGGCGATGTCGGCGCACTGGTTTATGGCGGATATTCACCCGTTAAAGCGGTGCTCTACAACTTTTATTGCTCGCTGACTGTCGTTGCCGGCGCAGTATTTACCCTGTTGTTCAGTCAAGCGGCGGAATCTTCGTTGGTGTTTTTACTGCCGGTTGCTGCCGGCGGATTCATCTACATTGCCGCCACCGACATGATTCCGGCTTTACACGAGCATTCGACACTGACCCATCTGTTCGGGCAAACCGCTATCTTCGCATTCGGTATCGGCTTCATGCAGTCAATTATTATTCTGGAACGTTTTTTATTCAATCAATGAGGACAAACATGGTTGCCAGCGCACAACATTTAATCACGCCGCTTTGTTCTCAAGCTTATCTGTCCGATGACGTGGCCGATTTGGCCCAAATCTATCAACCCGGCATCAATCTTTGTCTGATAGAACGTCAAGTCGATAACGAGCTGAACAGCTTTGTCGAGCATTTGTTAAAACTCTCCAATCCGGTCAGTTTTGTTGAAAGCATTGATTTTGCATCATTCGATTTCTTTAGCCTGCTGCCTCAGACAGGATATTTACCGGGTTACCGGGAGTTTTGCAAAGATGTGGCCGCTTTAACCGCGCTTTATTGCGATTTATTCGAGTTGAAGCGTGTCGGCTTGCGTTTGAATACCTTGGATCATGCCATGTATCCCAAATTTCATGTCGATTCGGTGACCTGCCGCCTGGTGTGCACTTACGGCGGCGTCGGCACCGAATGGCTGGAAGACGCTTATGCCGACCGGCGTAAATTGGGCAGCGGTTCAGGCGGTTTAAGCGACGAACTCTCTGGCCTGATTTTGGATGATAACGCGATCCACAAGATGCCGCCTTATGCTATCGGTTTGTTGAAAGGCCGTCTTTGGGAAGGCAATGAACAGCATGGTGCGATACATCGTTCACCAATGTTGACGTCTAATTCACCCCGGCGCTTGTTATTGACGCTGGATTTTGGCTGAGTTTGTTACGCAAACTTCATTTTATAACCGAGAGGATAGTCCATGCCTGATTCCAACCGCTCCACACCTGTTTCCGTCACCATTTTGACCGGTTTTTTAGGCGCGGGAAAAACGACGCTGTTAAATCGCATCCTGTCCGAGGAACATGGCTGCCGCATTGCCGTCATCGAAAATGAATTCGGCGAAGCCGGTATCGATAACGACCTGCTGATTCAGGGTGAAGAGCAAATCGTTGAAATGAACAACGGCTGTATTTGTTGCACCGTGCGCGGCGATTTGGTGCGGATTTTGGGCGAGTTGGCGGAAAAACGGGAGAACGGCTTGCTGCACTTTGAACGCGTCATTATCGAAACCACCGGACTGGCGGACCCCGCGCCTGTCGCGCAAACGTTTTTTGTCGAACAGGATATTGGCGAATATTATGTGCTCGATGCGATTATTACCGTCGTTGATGCCAAACACGCACTCAAACAGCTTGCTGAATGCCATGAAGCGGAAGAGCAGGTCGGCTTTGCGGACCGCTTGTTGTTATCCAAAACCGACTTGATCACGCCGGAACAACTCACTGTATTGGAAGCGCGATTACGCGCGATCAACGCCCGAGCACCTATCGCTCATGTTCATTTCGGCGAAACCGACATCGGTGAAATTCTCGACATACGCGGTTTCAATCTGAATGCTGTACTGGAAATCGAGCCCGATTTTCTGGAAGACGTCAGCCATGAACACGATGCCGGTGTCGCGTCTTTCGTATACCGCACCGACAAGGCTTTCGATGCGGCCAAAATGATCGCCTTTATCGACATCATGGTCAGGGATTTTGGCAACGATTTATTGCGCTATAAAGGCATCGTTCATATAGCGGGCTGCGATCGCAAGGTGATTTACCAAGGCGTACACATGCTGCTGGCAGACAGTATCGGCGTGCCGTGGGCGGCCGATGAAATCCGCCGGTCAACCTTGGTCTTTATCGGGCGTAACCTGCCCAAACAGGCCATACACGAAGCGCTGGACAGTTGCAGGATCATTTGAGATGTTGACGCGTTTAACAGGCGGACGGATTTTCGATCCCTCCCAAGGCCTGAACGGCACGGTTCAAGACCTGTTTATCCGCGATGGCGTGATTATTCCCAAGCCCGATTTCGACGTGAGGATTGATGTCGATTATGACGTCTCCGGCAAGGTCGTCATGGCCGGGGCGGTTGATATTCATAGCCACATTGCCGGCGGCAACGTTAACACCGCGCGCTTGTTGCTGCCCGAACAGCACCGCAACTTCATGGCCCGCAAGTTGGGCCACGCGTTTAGTACGGCGCGTTGGTCAACCACCGAAACCGGCTATCGCTACGCGCAAATGGGTTACACGACCGTCGTTGAGCCGGCGGTATTGCCCGCTAATGCGCTGGATGCCCATTTACAGATGGCCGATATTCCGATCATCGATACCGCGGGCCTGGCCATTCTCGGTAACGATGATTTCCTGTTGCGGCTGTTGCGCGCTAAGTCCGGCCAAAACCAGGTCAACGATTATGTGGCCTGGACCTTACAGGCGACCCGCTGTTTGGGGTTAAAGGTGATTAATGCCGGCGGCTCCAATGCCTTTAAATCGAATGTGCGAAGTTTTGCCTTGGATGCTGTGGTGCCGGATTACGGCGTGAGCTCCCGGCAGATTTTGCAGACGCTGCAGCACGCGGCGTGCGACATTCAACTGCCGCATCCGGTGCATGTGCATTGCAATAATTTGGGTATTCCCGGCAATGTCGATACCGCTATCGCCACCATGGAAGCGGCACAAGGCTTGCCGATGCATTTGGCGCATATCCAGTTCTACGGCTATGGCAACGAAGGCGATAAGGGCTTTTCTTCGGCAGCGGCGAAACTGATAGACGGATTTAACAAGCATCGCAATATTACGATGGACGTCGGCCAAGTATTGTTTGGCCAGACCGTGACAATTTCCGGCGATGTGATTGCCCAATACAGCCGCCGTAACGATGCGACGCCCAACAAATGGGTGATGTGGGATGCCGAATGCGAAGGCAGCGGCGGCGCTGTTCCGTACTATTATCAGCAACAAAGTTTTGTTAACAGCCTGCAATGGCTGATCGGCTTGGAAATCTTTTTGCTGGCCGAAGACCCGTGGCGCTTGTTTTTCACCACCGATCATCCCAACGGCGGGCCGTTTACGCGCTATCCGCATTTGATCCGGCTGTTAATGGATTATGATTTTCGTCTGGAATGTATGGACCAATTGCATCCTGAAGCGGTCACCATGAGTTTGTTAAAAGATTTGAAAAAAGAGTTTTCGTTATATGACATTGCCGTCATGACCCGAACCGCTGCGGCGCGTATGTTGGGTTTGAAGGATAGAGGCCATTTGCAGCCCGGCGCCATTGCCGATATTGCGGTGTACACGCCGCAAGCCGATAAGGAAGTCATGTTTACCGAGGCTGATTTTGTCTTTAAAAACGGTGAAGTGGTAGTGAAAAACGGTATCGTACAGCAGCGCCGTAACGGCACCACGCAAATGATCCAAACGCACTTTGAACCACACATCAAACGCGAACTACAGGCCTACTACGACCGCTTTTATAACCTGAGCCTGGATAATTTCAAGGTGGCGGATGTCAGTTTCAGGCAGGCCGATAGTGAGCGCTTTGTCAGCCATGATGCCGGACAGCCTTATCTTGCCGCACCAGCGACAATCTAAACCGCCTGTTATGGATAAACAAAATAAATGCCGTTACAACAATTAATCATGAATCTGTCAAACAACCTTTCTATTACTTCCAAAGAGCGAGAAAAAGACGTTTATCTTGAACTCCTGCGTCACGATGCGGCGCACCTGATGGCCGAAGCGGTCAAAGAGCTTTATCCTACAGCGCAAGTCGCTATCGGTCCGGCTACCGAGAACGGCTTTTATTACGATTTTGCCCTTGCCGAGCCGTTCATGCCCGATAATCTCGTCCAAATTGAAATGCGCATGCAGGAAATCGTTGATCGCGCCGAACCGGTCATACGTGAGGAATGGAGCCGCGAGCAGGCTATTGCGCATTTTACCGCCGCCAATGAACGCTTCAAGTTGGAACTGATTCAAAATATTCCTAATGGCGAGACGATCTCGGTTTACCGGCAAGGAAGTTTTCTCGATCTTTGCCGTGGCCCGCATCTGGAAAACACCGCGCAGGTGGGAAAGGCGTTCAAATTATTGAAAGTCGCCGGAGCTTACTGGCGGGGCGACCAGAGCAAACCGATGCTGCAACGGCTCTATGGCACGGTGTGGACGACGCGCGCCGATCTTGAACGCTACCTTCAGCAGTTAGAAGAAGCCGAACGTCGCGATCACCGGCGATTGGGACGTGAGATGGATTTGTTCCACTTTCAAGAGCAGGCGCCCGGCGCGGTATTTTGGCATGCCAAAGGTTGGCGCTTGTTTCAGCGTTTAATCGACTACCTGCGCCAACGCCAGACGACAGCTGGCTATGAGGAGATCAACACGCCGGACATCATGGATATTTCCTTATGGGAAGCTTCCGGTCACTGGGAGAAATTCGGCGACAACATGTTTACCACGCAAACGGGGGATGACCGCATCTATGCGCTTAAGCCGATGAATTGCCCCGGCGGGGTCCAAGTGTTCAGGCAAGGGCTACGGAGTTACCGGCAACTCCCCATCCGTCTGGCCGAGTTTGGTAAGGTGCATCGTTACGAACCTTCCGGTTCTTTGCACGGATTAATGCGCGTGCGCGCTTTTACCCAGGACGACGCGCATATTTTCTGTACCGGAAAACAGATCACGGATGAATGCCTGGCAATTTGCGAGTTAATTTTAAGTATTTACCGTGATTTCGGTTTCGAGGACATCCGCATTAAATTTTCGGACCGTCCCCTACAACGAGTAGGTAACGATGCCGTCTGGGATCAATCCGAACAAGCGTTGCGATTGGCCATTGAAGCCAGCGGATTGCCTTATACGCACAATCCGGGGGAAGGCGCTTTTTATGGGCCGAAACTTGAGTTCGTCCTGCGTGACGCGATTGGCCGCGACTGGCAATGCGGTATCTTGCAGGTCGATTTAAACCTGCCGGAACGCTTAGGTGCTCATTACATCGACGAAGAGGGGCATAAACAAGTGCCGGTTATGTTACATCGGGCGTTGTTTGGTTCGCTGGAACGTTTCACCGGCATTCTGCTGGAGCACTACGCAGGATGGCTGCCGTTTTGGCTTGCGCCTCTTCAGGCCGTCGTCGCGTCAGTGACTAGCCAAGGAGACGACTACGCCGCCGAACTCTGCGAACGGTTATGCTTGCAAGGATTGAGCAGCGAAACGGATCTGCGTAATGAAAAAATAGGCTACAAGATTCGGGAGCACACTCTGGCTAAAATTCCACTGTTGATCATTGTAGGCAAGCGCGAAGTGAATGAAAAATCGCTTACGTTACGCTGGTTGAACGGTGGACAACAGGAGTACTTAACGTTGGAAGAAGCCCTCGCATGCTTTGCTGACAAAAACAAAAATCCTCAAGCGCTAATAAACAAACGATGAAAAATTACAGTTTGTCCTCATCTGCTAACGCTATTGAACGCATACCCGTATTCATCATCAGCGGTTTTCTCGGCAGCGGGAAAACCACGTTATTGAATCGTTTATTGAGTCATGCGCCCAAATCCGCCGTGATTATCAATGAATTCGGTACCACCCCGATCGACCAACAATTATTGCGCGAGCATAAAGTACCTTTATCGACCTTGGTTGGCGGTTGTTTATGTTGCCAAGTACGCGGTTCGTTAACGCCCTTGCTTAAAAATCTGCGCATGGCTTGGGATTCTGGGGATAAACCTTTCGAGCGAGTGATTATCGAAACCAGCGGCGTTGCCAATCCTGAACCGGTTCTGGATATTCTGTTAAGAGAGCGTTGGATAGCCAAGCGTTATAGTTTACAAGGCGTTATTACTACCGTTTCAGCGGTTATGGATGAAGATCATTTTGATTATTTTCCTGAAGCGCAAGCGGCTTGTGCCTGGGCAGACATGGTCGTAATGACACAAACTGATTTGGCAACAGATCAACAAATTGAACGAATTAGTGCGCGACTGGATCAATTAGCCCCCGCTGCAACCCGGTTGACCGCTGTGCAAGGCGAGCTTGACCACAGTGCACTACTCAACTTTCCGAAGAAATTTCGGCGACTGCGTGATACTGAGCTGCCCGATTTACCCGATCACGGTTTTAGCAGTATCGCCTTGCAACTTGAGCATCCGCTACCGTGGGAACGCATACAGAAAGCGTTGGAATACCTGATTGTTCATTATCCTAAACAGCTCATCCGCTTAAAAGGCATGGTTTACACACCTGGGCAAAATCAACCCTTACTGGTGCAGGGAGCCGCCGGAAGGCTTTATCCTGCAACGCGGCTGCCGGTAAGAACTTCTGATGATGGCATTGGACGACTGGTTATTATTACCCAGGGTGGCGTAAAAGATTTAGCTGAAGAGCTGATGGCACAATTACGTAGTAATAATTTGTGACTTGACCATTCACTAACAGCTAATCTGTTAGCTGGAAGTTTAAAACCTGACAGAGAATGCGTCGGACAATGACGAAAGAATTCTAATCTTACGCGGTCTGAGCCTCATGCCTGCCGCTTGGTTGAGGCATAGCCTAAATTGACACGCAGTCTATCGTCAACGTGCTTGACTATCCTCGGAGTAGATTGACTTCAACAGTGACATGCACTAGTTCTTCGTGAATGCTGAGTTGTCGCCTGAAGTCATCCGGCTCTGCGGCATCCGTGACGGCGAGCGAGAGGACGCTCGCGTATTTGCCCTTACCGACACGCCATACGTGCAGATCAGTGATATCGGCCTTGATTGGGCTTGCGTCGATGACTTCTCGGATTTCTGCCACCACAGGGGCGTTCATCTCGGCATCGAGTAATACTCGTCCGGTATCACGCAGCAACCCATAAGCCCATATTGCGACCAAGCCTGCACCGACAATACCCATGACTGGGTCAAGCCAATTGGCCCCCAAAAATTTGCCGCCGATCAGCGCCAGTATCGCGAGCACAGAGGTAGCTGCGTCAGCCAAAACATGCAGATACGCGGAACGCAGGTTCAGGTCGTGATGGTGATGACTGTCATGCTCGTGATGATGGGTATGACTATCCTTGAGTAGCCACGCACAAGCAAGATTAATTAGCAGGCCGACCATCGCAGTCGAGATGGCTTGATTATAATGAATCGGCGACGGTGAGAACAGACGCTCAACAGACTGGTACAGCATCAACCCTGCAACTCCAACCAGGAAAACCGCGCTGGTATAGCCGCCCAGCACCTCAATCTTCCAAGTACCAAAAGCGAACCGCACATCGTGGGCAAAGCGGCGAGCTGCACCATAAGCGAGCACCGACAGACCGAGCGCCAAGGCGTGCGAACTCATGTGCCAGCCATCAGCCAACAACGCCATTGAGTTGAACATCAAACCGCCGACGATCTCCGCCACCATCATCACCGCGGTTAATACCAAGGCCCAGCGCGTGTTTCTTTCCGCCAGAGGGTTGCCCTCGTCAAAAACGTGAGAGTGACGCCAGTTGTCAACAGAAGCTGAGGATTGCATTTAATAGAGTCCTTGGGTTAAATAAAATATATACTATACCCCAGTATATTTTCATGCAATCAAAAGAGACGACATGGCCCATACGATCAAATCCAAGAAACAATTGTTGACACGTGTGCGCCGTATTAAAGGGCAGGCTGAGGCGCTGGAAAAGGCGCTAGAGCGGGAATCGGAGTGTGCAGCGGTTCTTCAGCAAATCGCCGCAATTCGGGGCGCAGTTAACGGACTGATGACTGAAGTGCTAGAAGGGCACCTTCGCCAGCACCTTGGCGCGGATGATCTTTCCCCACAGCAGCGGAGCGAGGATTTGGAACAGTTGGTGGGAGTGCTTCGCTCTTATCTGAGGTGAGATAGCTTTAGAATACGATTTTTTCCGTTTCGTGAGCTCCACCCTATACGGGTCTCCAGTACATTGTGGGTCGAGGCAATCATCAACCTTTGAGCGATGAGGCGTTGCAATTGAAAGTCGGACACAGCATCAGTGAAATCTGAAAAACGAATCGTGTATACTTTGGCCACTACGCTCCCTCCTTGGGATATTCCGAGGCATGGTCGGATTTCAAGCCATTGCCGGCGATTTCGCGGCGATTGATAAATCGACCAATGAAGTGATTGTGCCGCAAACGCTAAGCAATAGTTACGGCGTATTTGCGGTGGAATCGTTCGATGCCGGCGCGTTTGCGAATCAGCTTGGTCTTCGGGTCGAAGACACGACGCTGGAACCGCAAGGGTTGTCCAGCCTTAATTATGTGCCGGTCAGCGCGTCCGCTTCCAGTTTGTGGAAGATTAACGACAGCAATAGCGTCAATCTGGCGATAACCCGCTCGCAACGTGCGCCGCAAATACAGGAGCTGCTGGCTAATGGTTACCACGACGCGACCCGCAGCTTTGAAGTCGGCAACCTGAATTTGCGCGAAGAAACTTCCTACAACCTGGATTTGGGCTATAAATTCAAAGCCGACTGGATTAAAGCTCAATTGGACCTGTTCCACAATTGGGCCGGCAATTATATTTACCAGCAACGTAACGGCGAATTTA
>NZ_RYFG02000061.1 GCF_003994235.2 Candidatus Methylobacter oryzae | reverse complement strand
GAGTCCGCCGCCGCCCACGCCTGAGCCGCCGCCACCGAGTCCGCCGCCGCCCACGCCTGAGCCGCCGCCACCGAGTCCACCGCCGCCGAGCCCTCCGCCGCCCACACCGCCGCCTGATTGTGCTGCTTTTGGCTTGGTTAGTGATGGTAATGGCGGTTGTACGCAGCCGCCGTCTGGTTTGCCGCCGCCTAGCCCTCCGTCGCCAACGCCTGAGCCGCCGCCACCGGGTCCGCCGCCTTCTGGTTCGCCGTCGCCTACGCCAACGGATTGTCCTGACTGCGCGAAAGAAAGCACCTTGCGGGATTTGGTTAATAAGTTGACCACATCCACAAAGCAGTTGACTCCGCATAGTGCTTTATCCGCTCCGGGTTCTTCGACCGGTGATTTTTCTGACGCGGATGCACAACAGCAATTAGCTGATGTTACTGCGCAGCTGAATGCCAAAGTGGCCTCAATTCGTCAACAGGCCGGCGCTATGTTTGGCGCTATTTCCAATAGTGGGGGTGCTTTGCCGGTGATAGAAATTGGCGATTTACGCGGTGTCCATGTCGTTTTCGACATGAATAAATACCGTGATCAGTTTTCTGTGATTGGCACATTGATAATTGCTTTGGCTTTTGTTACGGCTCTGACAATTATATTGGGGTAAGTATGCTGGATTTATTGATTGATGCATTTAACCAGATTTCTCAGTTTCTGACTGAAATTGAAAACTATATAGTCGCTTTTTGGGATTTTGTGACTCATGGTATCTATGATTTTGCTGTTAAATGGCTGGCTAATTGGGTAATTTATGCCACTATATCGACTATTACATTCAAACTGTGGGCGATTTCCTTCGCTTGGGATATAGCTCAGGAAATCCTCTCTCAGCTGAATATCACTTCGGCGATACAGTCCGCTTGGAGTGCTTTAGATAGCCGTATCATGGATGCTATCTCTTTTTTTCGTATCCCTGAAGCTATCAATATCATTCTAACAGCGCATGTGACTAAATTTGTGCTCAGGTTCCTGGGGCTATAAATGGCAACGTCTATACATCACGGCCCTCCGGGTTCCTTTAAATCGTTTACCTTGGTTCAGCGCTTTGGTATTGACGCTTTGAAACAGGGTAGGGCAATCGTGACTAATATTCGTGGTTTTAATAGTGTTGATCGCGTTATTGAACAATTCCCTGACGAGGAATTTCCAGATACCGCCATAATCATTTGGGTGGATACAAGGACTAAAGAAGGCCGCGCTAAGATGGCCCGCTGGTTTCATTGGGTGCCCTTTGGCGCTATGATTATCATTGATGAGATACAGCAAATCTATCCTGATCGCCGCGATTTTAAGTTGGAATCCTTGGATACCTATATACCGGCCCCAGGCGAGGTTATTGAAGATATAGGCTTGGCCGAAGGTCGCCCGGAAGATGTATTCACCGCCTACGATAAACAGCGTCACTACAATTGGGACATACTGGCATCAACGACCAATATTGCCAAAGTAAAGCGCGAAATCCGCGAAGTGTCCGAGTGGGCCTATCGTCACCGCGACATATCTAACTTATTACCCTGGTATAAAAACACCTGGATAGAGCATCAACATGACCCAGAAAATAACGGAAAATCAGCAAGTCACCGCGTCGGTAGTCCCGCAAAATATAAGGCCGACCCACGAATATTTAAATGCTATGATAGCACGGCGACAGGCAATCATATCGAGTCAACGGCCGGCCGCTCAATATTTGCAGACCGCAAGATTTTGGCTATGCTTGCTCTTGTCGCCGGCTGCCTCTGTTGGTTCTATTACACCTTTACTTATAAATATCATCCTAAAGATATTAAATCCGGTGTACCGGCTGATAGCTTACCTGTTCAAACGAATATTGCTAAAACTCCTAGTAGCGCTCCTGGTAGCCCTGCTACTGGCGGCTCTGTTCCGGTCAATGCTCTACCTGCTCCTGTAACTCCTGCCGATACCCTGGATAGATCGCAT
Source organism: Candidatus Methylobacter oryzae (assembly GCF_003994235.2). GTDB lineage: Bacteria > Pseudomonadota > Gammaproteobacteria > Methylococcales > Methylomonadaceae > Methylobacter_A > Methylobacter_A oryzae. Next base: position 6,861 of record NZ_RYFG02000061.1, on the reverse strand, counting down.
TTAATAGCCTGGTCGCAGGGCATTACAGTTGACGATCTGCCGCTATTTCCTAAGACATGTAACGTCACCCGGCGATTTGTTAAATGTTCTGTCGATTACGATGACGATCTGATTCGCGTATCCACTAACCATATTTGTTCCCATAAACAAGGCAAGCATACTTGCGACTTTATCTTTACCTTTAAGGCTCAAATCAAGTCGGAAGATGACAAGAAAAAATCGGTGATTGCCAACAATATGCCTTTTTAACAAAGAGATATAAAAATATGAATACACAATTAAACACCATGGGGCCGGAATGGTTTGAATGGATAAAACATAACATTCAGCGCGGCTGTACTCATGAATCCATTATCGACACCTTGCAAAAAACGTGGTCGCGTGTGGAATCTTTGAATGCCTTTAATGATGTCCTTAATTCCTTATCCAAAGTTGACTTCAAGCGGCCTTTGATAGATACAGCAACCAACTTTGTGCAACTGCCTGATTGCAGGCCGCAAATTCTGTTTACATTAAGCAACCCTTATATCGTTTTGATTGATAACGTATTGTCGATTTCGGAATGCGATGCAATAGTTTTGCTTGCTAAACAGAAAGGACTTAACGGTTCGACCGTTGTTGATTACGATTCAGGAGCTTCCGTTGTCCATGATGCGAGAACCAGTTCCGGAACTTCCTTTGAACGTTCGGAAAATCAATTTATTACCGCGCTTGAAACACGTTTATCGACCTTGAGCAATTGGCCTCTTGAAAAAGCTGAGCCGATTCAGGTGCTTCAATATCGTGATGGTCAGCAGTACAAGCCGCATCATGACTATTTTGATGTCACAAAACCAGGCTCAGCTTCCCATCTAATCCGGGGCGGTCAACGTGTGGGTACTTTTGTGGTTTATTTGACTGATGTAGAACAAGGTGGTTCGACAATCTTTCCGAATTTGGGCGTAGAAGTACGTCCAAGAAAAGGGGCAGCCGTCTTTTTTTCTGATGTTGATGAGCAGGGCAAGCCAAACCCTGAAACATTGCATGGTGGCGCTCCCGTCATTACTGGCACAAAAATTGTTGCAACCTATTGGCAACGTGAGCGGCAGTTTGTCTAATTATTGATTAGGATTACCCGTTACTGTGCCGGCATTATTTCCCGGCGTCGAGTAACGGCTCACTGTTACTCGATGGCCGCTTATTTACCTGGACAAGTAACGGTCAAAGCGTTACTATCCGGATTAATTCTTTTGACATCCAGTAACAGCCTATGTTGGTTTTATCCTTATTTCCCGGTATCGGTCTATTAGATCGTGGTTTCGAAGATGCGGGTTTTTCCGTGGTCCGTGGTCCCGATCTTATCTTTGGTGGCGATATACGCCGTTTTAGTGTGCCTTCGGGCCGATTTGACGGCATTATAGGCGGTCCGCCTTGCCAGGACTTTTCTAAGGCGCGTCGTGGCATACCGACAGGGCAGGGCTTGGAAATGATACAACACTATCAGCGTGTAGTCATGGAAGCAAAGCCTATCTGGTGGTTGGCTGAAAATGTACCGGGTGTGCCTGACATACGGATAGAGGGTTATAACTGGCAACGTCTCGACCTCAACGCCTCTGATTTTGGCTCCCAGCAACGCCGGTTAAGGCATGTGCAATTCGGGTCTTTGGATGGTTCGCAATTAGTTATGGACCGTAAAAAAAGCACTTGGCCAAGTTACTTTTCCACTGTACTTGCCAATGATTCCCGGCCTATTCCTGTAATGGCTCGTTTGCAAGGTCTACCTGATGACTTCGATATTCCCGCCTTTACACGGGGCGCTCTTAGTCGGGCTATTGGTAATGGTGTGCCTTATGAGTTGGCTAAAGCTCTGGCTGATGCTGTTATTTGCCGGCAAATAGGCGTTACCTTATGCGTCTGTTCTTGTGGCCGGCCAGTAACAGGAAAACAGCGCTATGCGAATGGCGCTTGCCGCAAGCGTGCCTTTGATCGACGAACTGTTACTGGCCAGGCTATCAATTATGCCACTATGTAACATTTTTATTGTTTCATTAAATTGCACTAATCAACCTTTAAAACCGGCCTTTTTTTCGGCCGGCTTAAAATTTTGGATTCGGTCGGAACGACTGCAGACGAAAATTTACTTTATTTTTCGTTTTATTGTTTACTTTCAGGAAATTGTTGTTTTACTTCGCAGCTTTCGTTTTGCTTGTTAGCCTTTTTTGCCGGCAAATTATTCTTTTTTGCTTCTGGTTTGATGTCTTTCCAGGCTATCAACTCGCCTTCCAGTTTGGCCGCTTTTTCCCTTAAGGTCTTATTTTCATTGGCTGCTTCGAGTGTCTTTTCTTCCTGGTTCTTTAATTCTGTAACCAGTTGATTGATTTGGTTTTCTTGTACCTCAATTTTGACCTCGTCTTTTCTGTTTTCTTCCTTCAGGACGATTATTCTATCCTCGGCTTTAAAAAGTTCATTTTTATACTTTTCTAACTGCTTTTCGCTTGCTTCCAGCTTGGCTTTTAGAGCGGCGTTTTCAGCGGTTAGTGCTTTGTTGGCTTTTTGTTGCTCTAGCAAGGCTAGGTTGACATAATCCAGGCGTTTTTCTGCATCCAGTAGTTTGCTCTTGCTGACGTTTTCCGCGACAACGGCTTCCTGTCTCCAGTCCTGTTCTTTCTTTATTTCTGCTTTCCAGGATTGAAAAGTTTGCTCGTGATCTTCCTTTAATTGTTCGATTTCGGCTTCCAGGCGTTCAATTTGTCGGCTTTGTTCGTCGCTGAATGCTTGCGCTTCGGTGATTTTTTCCAATGCGGCCGCTTCGGCTTGTCTTAAAGCTTCTCTTTGGCTATTGATTTCTTTTTCAGCCAGTTCCTGGGATTCTGCCCATAACTTAATAAGCAGTTGTTCAGTGGATTTTTTCAGCGCTTCCGGCAGTGCAATCAAAGCGGGTAGGGTATTCACGTCGGTATTTTCCTGCTTCCAGGTTTTCAAAAAATTGGTAATCGTCGTTAAAGAGCCACGGCCAAGGAATTTATAGACCTCTATCGAGCTGACCTTGACGCCGTTTTCTTGTAACGCTTCAGCGGCTTCATGCACTTCTTCTTCGGTTAGGCGTTTGGCTTTGCTGATTTGACTAATGTTGTTCATGGCATTATCTCCGGTTGGCTTTGATTACGGCTTTATTATTTCATAGGCAAAGGTATTTGTCAAGCAATATTATCATAATTATCATATTACATTTATCGTAATATGATATTATCATTACTGTAATTATCGTATTACCGTAATATCATATTACGATAATTATCATAATAATGCTTGACAAGTCACTTCAATCGGCACATTTATAAATAGATTAAATATCCGTGACGAGTCACAAGAAATAATAGCTATTAATTAACGTGATTCGTCACAAAAAAGATTGCTTTATTTTTCGTGACGCGTTACAATAAACATAACTTAAACGCATTGAGGATGCCGCCATGATAGATACCAATGATCATCAAACCGCTGATTTATTTCCCGCCAAACGCGGCCGCGGTCGGCCTGCTACTGGTAAAGCTAAATCCGATGCCGATCGAGCTAGGGCCTATCGGTTACGTAAAAAACAAGCTCAATCTTTGACTACAGTCCATAATTTCAGTTCGTCACAATTACTCGCTGAATTTTTGACTGAGTTGGGTGATGCTGCAACTGTAAGGCCATCTGAAGAATGGGTTTCTAAAGTACGGGCGTATTTTTGTATTGAAATATGAGGTAACACCATGATTAGCTACGACAAAGACTTTTACGGCTGGACTCAGGAGCAAGCCGCGTTATTGAGGGCAGGGCGCTTAAATGACTTGGATATAGAAAATTTGATAGAAGAGGTTGAGACCATGGGTAGAAGTGAAAAGAGGGCACTTGAAAGTCGATTATCCGTACTCTTGCTTCATATGCTCAAGTGGCATTATCAACCTTCCAGACGTGGTAATAGTTGGCGCTATACCATTATTGAGCAGCGTTTAAAGTTTCAGAAGGTCCTTAGTCAAAATCCTGGTTTGAAACCTGAAATTAATGCAATTGTAGCGGATGCTTATGAATACGCGGCTTTAAAGGCTACTCATGAAACCGGCTTGCGGCCTGATATATTTCCTCAGCATTGCCCATGGAATTTGGAGCAGATAAGCGATAGTGAATATTTCCCTGATTAGTTTTAATGGGTCTGCGTAAAATCATGTAGCAATAGCGCTTGACATTTGCGCCCAATGGGCGTATATTATTTTACCAATGGAGCAGCAAGTTCCAGGCGGAACCGGACGAAGCCGGGATTATTGGAGATAAGAAAATGTATAACGTAATCGGAATGTCAAATGAAGTAATTAGCGCACACGAAAAAGCAGCCGCCGCTTTCTCCGCGATAGACTGTGAAAAATTAAGATGGGGAAAACGTAACGGCTATTTGCCTAGGACAGTTGTCCGTGGTGATAATTATCACTACCCGCAGCACTCAACAATAGCTATCGGTGATGATGTTATAGAAAAAAGAGTGATTGATACTATTGAAACGTACAGCGGCGACGAGCTGGATATATATGGCTATTTTGCTGGTGACGGTAGTCGTGTTGAATGAGACCGCCAAGGAAAATATCTAGCTGTAACTAGATAAAAATTTCTGCCTATACTTCAATGAGGCCCTGACGATCTCAGGGCTAATATAGCTCAAAAAATAACTATGTCAAAAGAAAAAACAATCGAACTCCGCACAAAAATATATGATTTAGCTATGCAGATTGACGATGAATTAACCGCGCTATCCGATCACTATAACGACATAGAGCCCAGGAAATCGCTAATGTCTGAAGATGATATGGCTTTTTGGGAATCTGTTGAAACTTATCTGAATAATAGGAGGTAGTATTAATGGAATCGCCAACGCCAGAAGAAATAATTGACGCCAGAAAGAAATCTAGCAAAAGTCAAACCGAAGCAGCAGCCGTTATTTATTGCAGTTTAGGAGCTTGGCAAAAGTGGGAACTCGGTAAAAGAACAATGCACCCGGCCTTTTTTGAGTTATTTAAAATCAAAACAATAGCCAATGGGCGCAATTAAATTACAGCGTTTCTACATGTTTTTGCGCATCCCTCATTAATTAAGCCTGCAATCCAGTAAGAGCAGGCTTACCCCTCCCATTACTATTAAACCCGCTTTTGTCCTTGGCGACCGTCCTATTTAAACCGCTAGTTTGCACTTTTTAGGTATGGCAAGAGATTGGAATTTGGGCTTTTGGAGCAAGCGGGCTGGCCCGCGCTGTTGGTAGATAGGGAGGCGTAGCCCGACCGGTGTTTCACGTAAGCCACACAATAACCATTTGATTGAGCGAAGAAGCCAGGGCAGTAATACCATGGTGTGCTTCGTTTGTTATTTATGCGGCTTATGCCGTTTCAAAAGTGGTTTTTACGATGCTGTTAGCAAGGCATGCAGTTCGCCTTGCGTTATCGTAAAAATCACAAGGCACGTAGTGCAATCCTTTTTGGCTGATCTGCGCCGCAGGCCAAAAAAAATATTATTCAAGAGCATGGATTGCGTTGTTGTAAGGGACTTCTTACAAATCATCATGTTATAAAAGCTTTGTAGTTTTTCTATAGGGCTTTTTTTAATGAATATAATTACTTCTTTTTCTTTTATTTTCTTATTGATTACAAGTACTTCGGCGTTTTCTTATACCTATAAATGTAAAAATGATGCTGGCAAAATTGTTTATAGCGGCTCAGCTTGTCCTCTTGATCAATCTGAAATGAATGCTGAAACCATTGCGATTAACGGCCAGCGCCGGCTTACTGCTGATCAAATACAAATCATTCAGCAGCACGATGAAGAAGCACGTGTAGCAAGACAGCTAAAGGCTGAACGATTGAAATCAATGACTGTTTTTGAGTTGCGCGAGTTAGAGGCAGAAAAATCTCGTTTGCATAAAAAAATAAGTCAGAAAAATCATTAAGGGGACTTTGGTCTATGTTGAAAATTGCTTTTACTTTTATTTGGGGTTTAATCTATGTTTAAGATTTTTCTGGGGTTTATTGTTGTTTTAATATCTGGGGTTACTATGGCTCAAGAACGTGAATCCTTGGGTAGTGATTCTTTGCGATCTGATGTTGTTGAACCTTTAAAGCGTTCGGCAGGTCGTGCTGCTATTGATCTTGGTTATTTTTTTAAGGATGAGATACTGCGTGATACGACATGGGGTAAGAAGCAACAAAAGAATCAAAATGTTATTGAAGACAGTAGAAAAGCTTATTCTCAGGCCGTGGCTGATCTTGCGGATTTTAAAGCCCGGTATAAGAAGCCTGAAGAGTGCTATGATATGAAAGACCGCGCAACGCGGATACGTTGCGCTAATGATTTTATGAGGGCAAGAAAGCTTTATGAAGCTTCTCGCCAATGATTTCTTACTTTCTTTTTCACTAAATGATTAGCGATTTTTAGCAAGCCTTTCCAGCTATGTAATTGCTTTATTTGGCCTTCAAGTTTCGCGGTTCTTTCAATGTCGTATCGGGCGGCTAATATGGTTTCCGGACCCCATTGCTTGCCTTTATAGCGTAGATTTCCCCGGCTGAACATCCATCCTTCCCAGCCGGGGATATTGATTCGCTTTTTATCCCATAATAATAGCAGTCGTTCGGCTATTTCCGGAGCGCCGTTCTTATCCCATTCTTGAACTTGATCTAACGATACACCTAACACCTCGCTGGCGATTTGTTCATTAATGCCCACTTTGTTCCAGCGCGTATGGTAAAAGCTCGTCTTTTTCTTTGCTGCCATTGTTTTGACTCCGTGTGTTAAAAAATCGGGCTAGAGCAAAAGCTATGCCGACAATTATTTCAATCACAATTAATTTAACATAATATACAT
>NZ_RYFG02000060.1 GCF_003994235.2 Candidatus Methylobacter oryzae | reverse complement strand
CATTCCGCCAATGGCTATTTGTCGCCCGTAGACTACGAATTGCAGCAAAAAGCCGCTTAACCGTGTGTCCGGGAAAGTGTTGACACATCACCTTAACTCCGAATTCAGTTGGACAATTTGGCGTAGGAATGAAGCGTACGTTATTTAAAATAGCAGAAAACTTCTATGTCGAATCCAGAAAAAATGATATTTGCTATCGCGTCACTGTAGATATTAAAGACTGGGTTACAACAGAAGATTGGGATTTCTTTTTCGAATTCCAAGACAAAAATGCTCTAAGCGAAGGTGAAACTAACATTGTTGTTACACAATTACGTCCAGAAGCAAGCGAGTTATTCTCAGAACGTACTTTTACTACAAACTTGGAAAATGAAATAGCTGCAGCATATTTTAAGCAACTTTCCAGCGATTTAAACATTGAGTTAAATGGAACGAAAATTAAAAGCAAAGATGTCTATGTTAAAGTTTCTGATGAATTGAGCTGTATAAAAAAAAACACAAACGTAGATGGAGTAGATATATCTGTTATTTGCGGTGTAACCGATAGAGATTGGGAAGATGGAGGGTGGTATGTGATATGCAACGGTAGATTAGTAGCTGAAGCAGATCAGTCTATAGCTACTGGTTGGGGAATGAATGGAATTCCAAAATATCACGCCGATTTTGCATTCTTTCGTGGCCTTATTGAATTTTCGTGTTCCGATTCTTCTAAACTCCCTTGGACTACAACTAAAACTGGAGTAGATCAGGACAGTAAAATCTATAAAGCAGCTTTATATCATATGAGCACATCAATGAAACCCGTTACTACTTTTTTACGAGAACGAGCTCAAGAAGTAACGCATAAAACGGAAGGGAAAATTAGTGATACTCCATTACTGAATGCAATTAAAAATGCTAGCACTGTTCGTATACATGATGTGCCAGCGGAGAACATAAAGAGTATATTTGAGCGGCCTGAGAGAGTTTTACCAGCAGAAGATAATAATAAGATGGCAAGCGTTCAGTATACTGTTCCAATAGAGCAAATAAATTTAGTCAAAAAATCCCTTAATGTAACTACAAATCGTGAAGTAGGGGAAATGACATTTAATTATTATTTTGGATACGAGTGCGATAATAATGAGTAACTCGGGACGAAAAATAAATTATGCAGTAAGACCGGCAAAAAATGTAGAAAGAAAGATGATGAGGGATCTCTTTATTAGACTAAGGTCATTTGCACGATTAGAGGATTATCGCTATGTTGGGTTTGGGTCAAAATATTTCTCTGACTTTATTCTCTTTCATAAGATTCTCAATATTTCAGAAATGATTAGTATTGAAGCTGATGTCAATAATCGTGCTAGATATGAGTTTAATAAACCATATGCTGGAATAACCATGGAGTGGGGAAAATCGACGGAAGTTCTTCCAAAACTTGTTGCCAAAGAAGGAAAATCTATTTTCTGGATGGATTACGATGGTTTATTTGAGAAATACATGCTTGAAGACGTAGCAATTATAAGTGAAAAAATTGAATCTGGCAGCGTCCTTGCTCTTAGTTTTAATTGTGAATCATTAAAAATTGATAAAACGGATCGGGAGAACGATCTACGTGAGCAGCTTATTAAGATGGTTGGTAAAGAATATGTAGTAAATAATCTTGATACAAGAGGTTGGAAATCCAGCAAGAAGCTGGCGATATTTTTAAAGAACTGTATAGCTGACAAAATTAAACTTGTATTAAAAAGTAGAAATTATGGGTTGTCAGAAAACGATAGACTTGAGGCTAAGCAAAAGCTGTTTTTTATGTATGCCGATGGAGCTACTATGGCAACGATTGCTTATGTGTTCTCTTCAAAGATAGATCAAAATCATGCTGAAGCTTGCCGTTTCTCTGATTTGTATTTCGTTAGAGAGGATGACGAACCATTTGATATATCTACCCCAAATTTAACAATCAAGGAAGTTAGACATTTAATGGAAATTAGACCTTGTGTTGAAAAAATCAATACCAAAATTTTCGCACAAAAAGATGTTGATGCTCTATGGGAAAATTATAGGTATTTTCCAGGTTTCTCTGAGATTGAGTCCTTTTAAGAATACGATCGCTATAAAAATATTCTTTCGGCAATTATTTTTGAGGCCATTTATTAACGGTTAATTTTGTGACAATAGTTGAGTCAATAAGAAAGGTTCTTAGCACCAGTACTGAATCGCTTACTATTAAACAAATATACGATCTTATAATCAAAATGGATTTATATTGTTTTAATGCAAAAGATCCAAAAGCGATTGTAAGGCAACAAGTACGTCGACATTGTGCAGGACTTTCGTTTCCTTCTGCAATGCCGAATAAGTATTTCAAGCAGACAGAAAATGGAAGATATTGTTTAATTGAAAATAATGACGATTTTGAAATTATCCAAGTTCTACGAGATCGTAAGGACAAAATTCCAGAAGAGAATATCCAAGATTTTTATTTTCAACATATTGATGATATTAAAAAAGACTTAATTGATAAGATGCTGAATGTTGATCCTGCATTTTTTGAGCAGTTAGTTTTAGACCTTTTGCTTAAGATGGGTTACGGATCAAATGGGTCTGTTTCACGTAGAGGCAATGGGGCAGATGGCGGAATAGATGGTGAAATACTTCAAGATAAGCTTGGCTTTGATCGCATCTATACACAAGCTAAACGATACGGACTCAATAGGCCAGTCCGAGAACCTGAGATAAGAGATTTTGTTGGGGCTTTAAAAAATATATCCAAAGGAGTTTTTATAACAACCTCCAGATTTACAAGTTCTGCAGTTCGTTATGCATATGATCAACAACAAAAGACACTCGTATTAATCGATGGTGAAAGGCTTGCGCAGTTAATGGTTGATTTCGAACTTGGTGTCCAAAAAACTTATGAATACTCTACCTTTCGTATCGATTCAGATTATTTTGGTGAGATTTGATTAATCCTTTTTATCACTGTAATAGTTAGTAACTCATTACTGAGCCCAGTAGCCAAATCATCTTCTTTTTTGCTTGCAAGATAAGAGAGTCCTCGATGTACATGGCGGCACATCGTTTGGCGTGCATTTTCTACGTTAATGGGTAGTGCATCGCTGAGTAATCTCATCAAAATCAAATTCAGATACAGATTTTCATTGCCACCAGTAAAAGTCCGCCAATCAATATCAATACCCCCATTGAAATTAAACTCCTCAGTTGGCGGTATTGTAGGATTGGCGAGTGACAGGCACAGAGCATGCCGACATAGCGCGTTGTAGTGCTCGATACCGGTTTTGCGTTTTAGGGTTATCAGTTGATTTCTGGCAGCAGCAGTTAGGCGAAGACGGTCGATCATGGTGTGGCTTCCGCAAGAGTTTGGATTGGTTTTAAGCTGGCGATGGTGCAATTCTTGACGTCGTCAAAAGTCAACGCGTATTCGCGGCTCATATGGTGTTGTAGTGCATCGTAAACCGGACCTTCGACTTCCTCGTCGGTCGAGAGTACCAACACTTGATGCGAAATTTTGGCAAAAAAGTTATGGATTAGGGCCTCACGATGTTGACGGTCCAGCCGCGCTAGCGGAGTATCGACGACCACCGGGAAACGCCCCTTGCGTTCACGGATCAGAGCGCTCAACACCGAAATGGCTAACAATTGGCGCTCTCCGGCCGACAGCCGTTCCATCGGCAAGGTATGACCATTACTGTCTTGAATCGATACTTCATACGTTGTCGGATCGATCAAGACTTGTGAAATCAGGTTGCGTTTACGTAGCAATTGTTTGAATTCTGCGGTAATCATTTCTGCTAGCCAATGGGCTTTTGAGGCTAACAGTCGTTCGCGGAATATTGCTAAGGCTTTTTTGGCCCTTGCCGAGGCTTCCATGGCTTTAGATTCTAATGCGCTTTCCTTTAATTCTGTACGGAGGCGTTGCATGGCTCCGTTCAAACGTGATTCCAGATTGAGTTGACTAGCGCGATTTTCTGTCAGTATTTTGTTTAGTCTATGTAATTCCGCCTCCGCGCTAGAGACCGCTTTAGTGCGGTTTTGCAATTCCTCAAAAATTTCCGATAGCTGTTTTTCCGCCGGTATTTGGCCGATAGATTGCTGAGCCTTTTCCAAAGCATGCGCGGCTTGTTCTATATTCGCCAAGCTTTTTTTCAGCTGACTACGAGCCTGGGCTAACCGTGGCTCGATTTCTGCGGGATCGGCTCCCGGCTGCAATATCGGAGTGTGCCGGTTGTTTGCGCTGAATTGTGCCAAATCTTGTTTAAGAAGTTCCGCAATGGATTGACTGGCTTCAGGCACAGCATTTGTTAATGCCTGCAAGATGCGTCGGTCGCGTTTGGCAAACTCGTCGATTAGTAAGGTGGCGTGATGAGCTTGGCGATCTTGTTGCCACTGCTCGGCGTAGTGATTCCAGAATGGGCCTAGCCATGCCAATGGCAGTAGCGGGTCTTCCAAAGCATTGGCGAGATTAGCGCGCGCTTGTTTGTGTTGCTCTTCCGTCGATTTTACCTGGCTTTTGAGTTCGGCTGCTTGTTGGTAGGCGTTGAGTCCTTTACGCTGAGCCTCGAAGGTAAACTGTTCCAGTTTTTGTTGAGCTTTATCCAAATCCAGGAGTGCGCTGGCTTGGCGTTGAGTTAGCATGGCTATCTCATCCTCGACTTGCTTAAGCTGAGAATCAAACTCTTCTGCTTGACTGCGGATTTCATCGAAACCGTCGCCTTTTTTATTACTGCCCCGGCGTTCAATGGCTTTAAGGTCATTACTCAACGCATCAATGCCGCCCAGGCCCAAAAAGACTTCGGTAGCTCGGCGCAGCAAATCGGGCAGGAGATCCGGATTTGCCAAGGCTTCGATTTTTTCGCCATCGAAGAAGAATAGCTTCACCAGTTCCGCCGGCAAGATGCCGTTAATGAATTCGTCCCAGGTTTCGCTGAATTCAAGGTCTACCATGCCGTTGTTGAGGACACTGAATTTCTCTTGCAGATTTGTACCGCGTGGCATCCACTCGCGACGAATCGTTAGGGTTTGACTATTTGCACCGAGCTCTACGGCTACCGTTACTTCGATGACTGCATTTCCGTAAGCATCTTTGCGTTGCAATCCTGCTACCAGTTGATCGTATTCCAAACGACGGCCGGGATTGATAGCTTTGTAGCCGTATAAGCCAATTTGTAGCGCAGTGAGCAATGTGGTTTTGCCGCTGCCGTTGAGGGCTTTGATTAAGGTAACCGGACGCGATGATTGTCCGTACAGATCGAGAGTTTGCCGTTCGCGAAAAGGTCCCAAGTTCTCAATAGAGATTTGGGTAATAGTGAGTTTAGCCATACTGTTATTCTTCTAACTCAATAGCGTCCGGAATGTCGTCGCCAATTGTTTCTTCTATGGACATTGTTTCGGTAGCCAGTGCAAACGCCAAAGCTTCTTCTTCGGTTCGGAAAGCATTGGCTGTTAAAACCTCTTCCAATCGATCAAGATGCTTGGAGCGTTTTTGCGATTGCATAGATTGAAATTGTACCGAGAGTAAGGATCGGGTCAGGCGATAAAGCCGGTCGGCAGCTTCCGGGTCGAGTTCGTTAGCGACTTCTTTTAATAATTGCAGGTCATCCGGTTCCAAGGGGACCGGTTCCAGCGTTTTGCCCGGATACGGTTTATTGAAAATTTCTTGGTAGATTTTTGGAACTAAGTCTTCAATCTCGCCTTTGTCTTCTACCCAGATGCGACGAATTTCGTCTAATTCTTCCAAGGAGATCAATTCGATTCGTCCATAGTCCGACACTTTGGCTTCTTTAACCACTTTTTGCGTACGCAGCAATTCCTTGAGCAATTTTGCACGTTGCTCCTGAAGATAAGGGCCATGGATCAATTCCTGATTCATTAATTTGATGCGCCCGTTCATACGTTGGAAGTCGCGCACGTCGCGGTCTTTGATCGCTAGATAGTTGTTGCGAAAATCCAGTATCGGTTGCATCCATGCTTTTTGTTCATCATTTTGAACCATTGCCTGCATCGATTTATCTTGGGATACCATAGTACAGACATAACAACCGAAGCGGCTGTCACCGCAGCTAGGTGTTGAACTATCAACGACGATTGGGCATTCCGCATCCGGCGTTGCGCCGCGATAAATATTGAACAGCTCTTGGTTATCGACTCCCCAAGGGTTGGGTTCGGTAATGATGTATTCCCAGACATCATCACTGGTCCAGGTTTCAACCGGTAGATATACCCAGACTCTTGAGAGTTTGGGGTCTTTGTTGCGGCTTAAACGGTCGCGGGTGCTGCCGCTGTAATGATCCATCACTTTGTCGCGCGATTGGCTTTCGCCTCGGCGTTGTCCAAGCACGAGGATCGCTTCGTTATTAGCTTCGGACAGTTCTTGAATAAATTGGGTAGAGGCACTGATTTTAAGGCGGTCCGTACACCAGCGGAAGCGATTACGAGGAGCGGGATAACCTTTACCGATCAAATTGACCCAGAAACGATTTTGTAATGATGGGACCAAGCGGTGTGCTTTGATTGGCAGGTTTTGCTCTCGGGCTGCGATGCGAATGGACTCTAGTGAGTTTTGTACCCAAACAGCGATAACCGGGTTTTCAACCAAGGTATCGGTACTAATCACGTGAACATCTTTGTTGCGTTGTTCTATGGTTAGTTTGGCAATTGCATTCCAAACTAACTGTAATGAAGCCGTCGAGTCTTTGCCGCCGCTATAGCCGATGATCCAGGGAATGGAGTCGGATAAATAAAGCTCTTGAATCTCTTGGATGATAACATCAACGGGTGTAGTCACTTAGATTGCTCCGGTATAGAGTGCACGGAAAGGAATGTATTTTCTACATCCTGTTCTTCCAGTGTGAGTGACAAACCGAGCACACGCTTAATTTCATTGCAAGTGAGGGTAATATTTTGGCTGGATTTGGACATCCGGCCGCCAATCATGGCCCGCCCTTCCCAACTTGCTGAATTTTTACGAGACCAATCGATATTGCGCAGTTTACTTAGGACTTCCCGCAAATCCAGTTGCTCAGTCTGATAGAGAAATTTCCCAACGCGCCCCAATGCCTGTAAGACGATAGCGTGAGAGTGGATAAAATCCTGGCGTACTTCGCCTGCGGTCATTTTTGATTCTCGCACGAAAGTCCATTCGGGTATTTGCTCGCCTATTAATTCCCAGAATTCTTGGCATTTTTTGGTTGCAGCCGAGAAGTCTTCAAGTTCTTTTTCTGACAGCATTTCAGTAATCGCAAAATGCAGGGCGCTCAAGGTAAAAAGTTTGCGCGAACGTTCGGATAATGAAGACCGTTCCGTTTCAATCAGGTTACGGAATACTTTTGAGGTTATCCCCAGATGCCTAGCCACATTGGCAGCAGTACTACGATGATCGTATAGTAAACCCAAAGAAGATGAAGGTTTGACAGCGTAGCGGTTTAAATCGGCGAACATTTGTTGACAGCGTTCTAAGCCGCGGTCGAGAAAGAATACAACTGCAATGGTTTCGTCACCTAATTCTGGTGTGGATTGCAAGGCCTGTTCAATAGCTGCTCGACGATGTTGCCCATCGTTTACGATAAACTTGGCATTCATATCGACGGTGAGTGTGCCCATACGAAAGTTTGCTAAGTTATCGCTACCAATTGAATCAAAAGCAACAGTACCGTCAATCGAAGCGGTAATTGCAGAGAATGTATAATTAGTGGGATTAGAGACGATGTAACGGGCAATTTCAGGAATCCGGGCTTTGTTTATCGTACGTTGCGCACGAAGTTCCGGCATTAATTCTTCGTTGTCAAATACAAATAGTTTGGTAAGCAGGCGTAATGGACACATTGAGATGTAGTATTCGCGTCCGGCTTGTATCCCTCGGATAGCAGGAAAGACATAAGAGAAATTATTTTTCATCATATGTTAATTTTACCATGTTTGTGTTTTTATAAACATACGTATGTCAGCTTGAGAGCACAAATCAATACCATTCACCAATCTCGCAAAGTTGCCGATGATATTGCCCAGCTTTCACAGCGAGGCCGATCAATTGGAAATTATGATTAGTTTTCCTACTTCAACAGCCGCGAAATTTTTCATTATTGGTGGCGAAAGACACATATGTGTGTGACATAAAAAATGAAATATCTATTAAAAATCAACGAACTGTTTTTCACTTAGTGTGTCATCCGACACGCTTGTCAGTTCTCATAATTTATGAAAAAAATCTCAGAATTAATGAAATCACTGATCGATAAGCAAGGCTGCAACCGTGATAACACTCGGTTTCTCTGGCTACCAGGCCTTACCTGCTTGAGAAATCATTTCACAAATTGTGAGACGACAACAGATTTTTACTGCTTATTATGAGATTTCATGTACTACAGACAAATCTCATAAATTATGCAATGCATTGTTTTATAAAAATATTCATATTTCACTATTTATGAGATTCAGCATCAGATGTTTAATCATTGAACAAGTCTCTCAAAATTGATATAGCTCACCCGATAGATTATGCGTATCCTGCTCGCCGAAGACGATCCTTCGTTAGGCGCCACCTTGCAATCCTGGCTGCAACTCGACGGCTATGCCGTCGATTGGGTTAAACGCGGCGACCATGCCGAATCGGCGTTGCGCGCCCAATCTTACCAATGTCTACTACTCGACCGTAGTTTGCCCGGATTGAGCGGCGACCGTTTACTATCGAGCCTGCGGGCCAGCTGCAATGACGTGCCGGTATTGTTGATTACCGCACGCGACGCGTTGTCCGACCGCATTGCGGGCCTTGATCTCGGCGCCGACGATTATCTGGTGAAACCTTTCGACT
>NZ_RYFG02000059.1 GCF_003994235.2 Candidatus Methylobacter oryzae | reverse complement strand
GGTTATCGCCACGTTCATCACCGGCTTTATGCCGGGCAAAGACCAGCTCAATCCACAATATTAACCAGCGGTCAATGCGTAACTTCTATTAGAACTTATACCCAAAGGGAATAAGTAGGGTTTGAGCAGCCAAATAAGTTTCGTTTGAGCAGACAAGCTGCTCAACTCAGCTTTATTCTCAGCACCGGCCCGGCTCGCGCAATTTCAACAGCAAAACAGACATGCAGCCGGTTAGACCTTCCAGGTTTTTAAAACCTGGAAGGTCTAAGGCACCGTTTCGAATAGACGAAAACGTTAATAAAGGCCGGATAGACACGGTCGGCGAAAAATCGACGGCCAATATTTTTTCGTGTCTTTCGTGCCTTTCGTGGACACTGCATAACGTCAGTTAAATAATCCATTGCCTTTTTGCTGAAAAATTACCGCCCGTGCTATTGGGTGATTGTGGGTAGCCCGGCTATTCGTCATGTATCAAACATCGGAAGGAGTTAATCGTGGACAAGAGTGTTTCCGTGATCGTCAGCGACATGATAGTCGGCAAGCCAAACAAGTGGGAGGATATTTATCGGCTAAACCGCTTTACGCCTGTAAAGTCCTTTGCCGAGTTTTTTAAAGAAAATGCCGATAATTTTGCCCAATATCTGAAAGGCGCGCCAGATGTTGAATCCATAGACGAAATACCGCCGGGTGAAGGCAAGGTTTCGAAAGAAATAGAGAAAAGCTCGCGGTCTATAAAAATTAGTCATGCTTGCTCAACCGTATGCACGCACATGAAATGCACCGTGAACTGGAACCCCGCCGAAAAAAACATGGGATTGCCCTTGTCACGGCAGCCGGTCCAAGATCAACGGACAAGTTATAGAAGGCCCGGCAGTAACCGGTTTACCGGAAAAAAAACCATAAACTGTTTATCAGGCCTTTTTAAATTTGACCACCTTGTTCAAAGGACTCAGGTTGATTTCATCGATCACTATCTGCGCCCGAGAATTCAGCACGTAAGACACCGCATCGGCGACATCTTCCGGTTCGATATAATTGCTTTGGTCGTCGCCCGGCTCAAACGACAGTTGCTCGAAAAACTCTGTTTTAACCATACCGGGATTGACCAGGCAGACCCGCAGATTGCTTTTGCCGCATTCTTCGCGCAAAGCTTGGGTAAAACCGCGTACTGCAAACTTAGCGGCGCAATACACAGTACCTTTACGACTACCTTTTAACGCCGCTTCCGAACCGATGAAAATCAAATCGCTATGCTCCTTGCGCTTTAACGCAGGCAGCAAGGCCTTGACTAAAAAAGCCTGGCTGGTGAAGTTCAACGAGATCAAGTCTTCAATTTGCGCATAGGAAAACTCTTCGACCGAACCGAACTGCCCCCGGCCCGCGCAAAGAACGGCCGCATCGATTCCGGGAAAAGCCTGTTCCAGTTCGCGAATGCTTTGCGGTATGTCGTTTAAGCGGCTTAAGTCCAGCTGTACGGGAGTGAAATTAGCCTGCTGCCGGATAAACTTGCTGCTGTCGCGCGATATGCCGATCACATGATGGCCTTGTTGCAATAAATCCCTGGCAATAGCCCGGCCAATGCCGGAACTGGCTCCGGTTACCAGAACGGTACGTTTTATAATGTACATGGAAAAAACTTGTCGGCAGGGATGTAATTTAAGAGTTGCTCAGTGCAATAATGCATCATTTCCTGCTCCAATTCCTGTTGGTACGAAACCATGCCTTGCCGGCTAAGCAACGGCCCGGCAAACAGCTTTGCTTCGGGATAAAGCTTATGCACTTTTTTAAAGAAATTCTCCGGCAGCCTGAACACGCCAAGACTAACCGAATGCAAGCGGTTTAAATCGATCCTGGAAAAGACTTGTTCGAACAACTCCCGATACTGCGATTGATAGCCGGATTGATAAATCAGCGGGTCGAAACGCAGTCCGATTTGCCAGCCCTGCTGCTGCAATTTGCACAGCGCATCCAGACGGCGCTCGACCGGCGGCGCTTTAGCCTCGACTTTTTCGGCTATTTGTTCCGGCGACAGGCTGAAAGCCACGATGCAGCGCGGCAGAGGCTGCCGATTTAACAAACTCCTGACCTGCGTACTTTTGGTTCTTAACTCCAGCCAGGCATTGGGCAGTGTTTCAAAAAACGGCAAAAAATGCTCGGCAAAGCCGGTTACCGGCTCCAGCGCCAAGCTGTCGCAATCGTAGCCGGAGAAAAAATGCAATTCTTCGTTCGGCGATTCAACGCACAGTTGCCGGATGTCTTGCTGGAAATCCTCGTAATTGACGAACAACACATAATGGGCCGATTGATACATGCCCTGTAAGAAACAATAGCGGCAGTCGTACAGGCAATTCAGCATATGCGAAAAATAATAGTTCCTGGCTGCTCCGATGCCGTAACCCGAAGGCGCCGGCAACGCAAAGTTTTTATATTTTTCGGCCAGGATCAAGGCGGGCTGTTGCTTTTGCAGGCGAAAGTTTTGCGCTCTGGGATTGAACACTTCGCCGTAACGGCCGCAGGTTATTTTCCTGGCTTGCGGAAATCTGGCAAGAATCTCCAAAACACGCGGATGCTGCAGGATGGCTTCTTCGATGTAAATGGTTTCGATCATAAGCTGGGTAATTTTAATGGAACACGGATGACGCGGATTAGACGGATTTGAACGGATTTTTGAAAGCCGATGGTAACTATCAGTCTATGCAAGGCCATTGCCATAAGAAATGGCCCGAATCATAATTATTTTTCACCATGAAGACACGAAGAAAAAACATAAACTTTGTGTCTTCATGGTGAAAAAATAATCAGTGTTTATCCGCCTAATCCGCGTCATCCGTGTTCTATTCTCTATATGCCGAATCATTCTCTTATTTTATCGTTTGGTAGGCCTAATGTAGCACAGCTTAGCGAATCGAAAGCCTTGTGATTTATCGGACCGGCCTTATATAGGGTAGAATACTTTCAACTCAACCAACTATTAACAAGCATGAAAACAAACAAAATAGGTTTTATCGGCGGCGGCAATATGGCGTCCAGCCTGATTAGCGGATTGATTGCCAGCGGTCATGCCGCCGAGCAAATTTGGGTATCGGATATTAACCCCGACACACTGACAAATCTTAAAACGCAGCTAAACGTTAACACGTCAACAAACAACGACGACATCGTTAATGCGGCCGATGTCGTGGTTCTGGCTGTCAAGCCGCAGACGCTGGGCGCAGTCGCGCAAAGCATCGCCTCGCCGATTCAGCAAAAACAATCCTTGGTCGTATCGATTGCGGCCGGCATCAACCAAGCCAGCCTGAGCCGCTGGCTCGGCGCCGATACCGCGATTGTCCGCTGCATGCCGAACACGCCGGCGCTGGTGTTGACCGGTGCTACCGCGCTGCACGCGAACGACAAGGTAACGAATGAACAATGCGACTTGGCGGAAAATATTCTCCGTGCGGTCGGCATTGCGCTTTGGGTCGAAGAAGAAGCCGCGCTGGACGCGGTGACCGCCGTGTCCGGCAGCGGCCCCGCCTATTACTTCCTGCTAATGGAAGCGATGGAAAAAACCGCGTTGGAATTGGGCCTGAAGCAAGAGACCGCGCGTCTGCTGGTGCAGCAAACCGCGCTGGGCGCTGCCAAGATCGCGCTGGAATCGGCCGAATCGCCGGAACAATTGCGCAAGCGCGTGACTTCGCCCGGCGGCACCACGCAACGCGCCATAGAAACTTTTGAACAAGGCGGTTTTACCGAACTGGTTGCAAAAGCCCTGCATGCGGCACGCGACCGCTCTATCGAAATGTCTAAACAAATGGAGAATTCATAATGGATTCGAGCTACATGACCGACCCGGCGATCTTCATCATTGATTCGCTGTTTTCACTGTATATTCTGGCCGTGATGCTGCGCTTTTTATTGCAATGGTGCGGCGCCGACTTTTACAACCCTATCTCCCAGTTCCTGGTTAAGGCGACGCATCCGCCGCTAAAACTACTGCGCCGCTTTGTGCCGTCCATCGGCAAGATCGATACGTCCTCGCTGGTGCTGGTGCTGGCGCTGCAAATGCTGGCCGATTTTTCGATTCTGCTGCTGAAAGGCGTCGCGATCAGCATCGGCGCGTTGACGATTTTATCGCTGACCCAACTGGTTTCGTTGCTGATCAATATCTTCATCTATGCGGTATTCGCCAGGGCCATACTCAGCTGGGTGCCGGGCATGTTCGGTCCCGCATCGTCTATTCTGTACAGCCTGACCGAGCCTGTGCTTGGCCTGTGCCGCAGATTCATTCCCGACCTGGGCGGCATCGACTTATCGCCTTTAGCCGCATTGATGCTGTTGCAACTGGCCAAAATGGTCATATTGCCGCCGTTGCATCAACTAGCCAGTCTAATCGGTTGAACTGGTATCTGTGGCAACAGGGGGTTTTGACGCTGAACCTCCACATTCAACCCAAAGCCAGTAAAGACGAGTGGGTAGGTTTGCATGGCGACCGGCTGAAACTCAGGATTAAGGCGCCGCCGGTCGACGGCAAAGCCAACCAGCATGTGCTCGGCTTTATCGCCGGCGAGTTCGGCGTCAGCAAATCGGCCTGCAAACTGATCTCCGGCGAATGCGGCCGGGAAAAGCGCGTCGCGATCAGTTCCCCGCGAAAACTTCCTTCGCTGCCGGATTCGCTGGCATTCGATATTTCGTTATAGAGCCGCCGGCAGGTAGCACCTACCTGCCGAATCCGCTTACGATTTGGTAAAAGAAACTACCGTCTTCTATCGTCAAGCCGTTCGTGCGGATCCTTCGACAAGCTCAGGACTAAAGGCGTTATCGAAGCATGATCGGCTTGACGCGCGGTAGGTCAAAATTTTTCCGCCCACCCTTCGACAAGCTCAGGGCGAACGGAAAATTTTATCCGATTCATATCGGGAATTTATTAATAACCGTATCCTTAAAACCAGATCAACTTCGCCGCCATCACGAACAGCAGCAACGAAAAATAGCGTTTCAGCTTCTCCGACGGCAATCTATGAGCCAGTTTTGCACCTATCGGGGCGGTAAAAGTGCTGGTTAATACGATGCCTATAAAAGAAGGGATATAAATATAACCCAAACTCCAATCCGGCAGTTGCACCATATCCCTGCCCAATAAAGCGTAACCTATCGTACCGACCACGGAAATCGGCAATCCGCAAGCGCTGGCTATGGCTACCGCATTGCGCATCGGGGTTTGGAAATGAACCAGGAAAGGCACGATCAACGTACCGCCGCCGATTCCCAACAATGACGATAACAAGCCCATCAGGCACGAGACGCCTAAGTCCAATGCCTTGGAAGGTTGCTGCTGCCCGGGCTTCGGCTTTAACTGCAAGGCCATTTGCACGCCCATCGCCAGCAAATAGATGATAAATATAACGCGCAATACGTCGCCGGCGATATAGTCCGCGACGACCGCACCGAGCGCCGCGCCGGCCATAATCCCCGGCCCCATCGCCAGCACTTTATCCCACAATACCGAACCCAAGCGATGATGGGCAAGTACCGAAAATATCGAAGTCAGCACTATTGTCGCCAGCGAAGTAGCCACCGACATGATCATGACCAACTCCTCCGGAAATCCTTTCGCGGCAAACAACATCGCTAAAACCGGCACAATAATCAGGCCGCCGCCTATGCCGAACAGCCCTGCCATCAATCCGCCGACCGCGCCTAATAAAATACTGGCTAAAAAAACTACTATCACGTTAACTCCCCTGATTATCTGTTAATTGCCCGGCCGGCATTATGCCTTTTTTTGCATTCGGCTGTGCTATTCTGCGCACATTATTTAGACAGTTTGAGGCAATCAGTGGAAATATATCTTGTCGGCGGCGCAGTGCGCGATCAATTGCTTGGGCTTCCAGTCAAAGAGAAGGACTGGGTCGTAATCGGCGAAACGCCCGAATCGATGGTAAAACAGGGCTTTCGGCCGGTAGGCAAGGATTTTCCGGTATTCCTGCATCCGCAAAGCCGCGAGGAATACGCACTGGCCAGAACCGAAAGAAAAACCGCGCCCGGATATAAAGGCTTTACCGTGCATGCAGCGCCCGACGTCAGCCTGGACCAGGACTTGATCCGCCGCGACCTGACCATCAACGCGATGGCAATGACGCCTGAAGGCAGACTGATCGATCCTTACGGCGGCCGGCCCGATCTTGAAAAGCGCATTTTCCGGCATATCTCGCCGGCTTTTGCAGAGGACCCGGTGCGCATCTTGCGCGTCGCCCGCTTTGCCGCCCGCTACCGTCATTTAGGTTTTACGCTGGCCGAGGAAACGCGCGTGTTGATGCAAGCTATGGTAACGGCAGGCGAAGTCGATCATCTGGTCCCGGAGCGGGTATGGGCCGAGCTGTTTAAAGCGCTTAACGAAAAGTCGCCGAGCGCGTTTTTCGATACCCTGAAAGCATGCACGGCGCTGGACAAAATCTTCCCGGAAATAAGTTGCTTGTTCGGCGTGCCGCAGCCGGAAAAACATCACCCGGAAATCGATACCGGCATCCATGTCATGCTGTGCCTTGACCAGGCCGCGCTGTTGTCGCCGAGTCCCGAAGTCCGGTTTGCGGCATTAGTCCACGATCTGGGCAAAGGCGTATCGCCTAAAGAAAATTGGCCGCATCATTACGATCATGAAACCAAGGGGCTGGCTATCCTGGAAAAAATGTGCGCCCGCTTGCGCGTGCCTAACGCGTTTAAAACCCTGGCCTTGCAGGTCATGCAATACCATACGCATTGCCACCGCGCTTTTGAATTACGGGCTTCGACGTTAACCGATATGCTGTCGGCTTTAGGAGCCTTTAAGCCGGCCAATAAACTGACTGAATTTCTGCTGGCCTGCGAGGCCGATGCCAAAGGCAGAACCGGTTTTGAAAACGCCCCCTACCCTCAAGCCGGCCTGCTAAGCGGGGCGGCCAAGGCGGCCGCAGCCGTCGATACGTCGGCTATTGTGAATGGCGAGCTTAAAGGCCAGCAAATCGGCGAAGCGATTCGGCGCTTGCGAATTAAGGCCGTCTCCGAGTTTATTAACTGATGTTGCATAGTGTCCACGAAAAGCACGAAAAAATATCAGCATTAGGTTTCTCGCCGGCCGTGTCTATCCGGCGTTTATTGAAGATCCGGCTTACTCGGAACGTTGCCTAAACCTTCCAGGTTTTACGACTGCCAGGGACGGCGGCCGAGACTGCTCCAGGCAGTCCCCGGCATTTCCTCCAGCCATGGAGGTCAGAAGTGCTGGAGCCGCCGGGAACGGCTCCAGTAAAAATCTGGAAGGTCTAGCTTGTCACTATTTTCGTGCTTTTCATGGACAACGCTTTTTACTCAATGCGAACAAACCCGGTTCCGCCCATTCTCTTTTGCCGCGTAGAGCGCTTTATCCGCCATATCCACCAATAACTGAGGCATGAAACCTTCCGGAATCCTAGCTTGAGTCGCTATCCCCACGCTGATGGTGACAACGTTTCCGGTTTCGGAACAAGCATGCGGCAAGCCAAGCTTCTCGATACGCACACGCAGACGTTCGGCAATCTGCAGAGCGGACAACTGGTCGGTTTCCGGCAGAATAACCACAAACTCTTCACCACCATAACGCGCGACCAAGTCGCTAGGACGAACTACACCTTTCGCCAACTCCATCGCAACCATCTGTAAACAGACATCGCCGGCACCATGACCATAATGGTCGTTGAATTGCTTGAAATGATCGATGTCGATCATTAACAACGAAAGCGGTGTCGCATCTCGTATCGCCTGTTTTAATTCCGCTGCCAATGCTTCATCGAAACGGCGGCGATTCGGAATGCCGGTCAGCGCATCGAGTAATGACAGCGATTCCAACAGGTCGGCTTGCTGCTTGAGACGAATATGGTTGCGGATCCGCGCCTTGGCAATCGGAATGACGAAAGGCTTGGTGATATAGTCAACCGCCCCCAGGTTCAACCCCAACTCCTCATCGGAATTAGCATTCTTGGCCGTCACAAAAATCACCGGAATATTTTGCGTACGCACGTCTTCCTTTAGATGCCGGCATACTTCAAAGCCATCCATGCCGGGCATCATCACATCCAGCAGAATCAGGTCCGGCCGCTCACGTTGCACAATTTTCAGCGCATCTACGCCATTGCTCGCCACTTTAATTCTGTAGACGGAACTTAAGGCCTCGGCAAGAATTTGTACATTAGTGGGAACATCGTCAACAATTAAAATCATCGACTGTTGCTGAACGTTAATCATTAGATCTCCTGAATATCCGGTAGTTCGGTGAGTTGGCGCAAAATCTTGCGGGCTTGGTCATAGTGAAGGCCGTTGATCCGGCGGCGCAAACGGGCAAACAGCTCCAATTGCTCAATGCTCAGATGCGGCTTGAGTGTGCCCAGCAACGCGTCGGGAATAAAGTCGTTGTCTTTGAGCTTCCGATCCAGTTCGGCGGCAATCCGGTTCAGCGCGTCGCGGTCGCCGCCGTTGTCCGGCAGCACCTCTTCGGGCGGATGCAGGGCGGCAATCGCCGCCAGGGTCTGCTCCGCAACTTCCCGGAAGTGCTCAAGGCTCAAGACCACCCCTCCTTGTTTCAGCTCCGCTTCCAGGGCTTCGGAGGCGGCATGAAGCGC
>NZ_RYFG02000058.1 GCF_003994235.2 Candidatus Methylobacter oryzae | reverse complement strand
TTTAGCCTTTAGCCTTTAGCCTTTAGCCTTTAGCCTTTAGCCTTTAGCCTTTAGCCTTTAGCCTTTAGCCTTTAGCCTTTAGCCTTTAGCCGCCAGTACCCCATGTTCATTGACTAAGAGGAAAAGTGTGTTAACAAAAAAAGCAGCCATCGTTGCTATGGCTTTGTTATTGAGCGCTTGCGGCTATCATTTACGCGGCGCTTTTCAATTGCCCGAAAATATGAAAAAGGTTTACGTGGAAGGCGGGTCCGAGCCTCTGCGCGAACAATTCAGGCAAATCATAAAAGCATCTTCCGCCCAACTTGGCAGTTCTCGTGAAGGAGCGGCTATCGTCATTAAGATATTCAACGAAGATTTTAACAGGCGCGTGCTGTCGCTCAGTACCCGAGGTAAATCTAACGAGTTTGAGCTGGTTTATCGCCTGGACTATGAACTTGCCAATGCTAGAGATACGTTACTGACGGAGCGCCAGTCTGTTGAAATTAGTCGTGAGTATTACAACGACCAGCAATTTGTCATTGCCAAGGATAATGAAGAAGCCACGATACGCACAGAAATGTATCAACAGGCGGTCCATGCCATCGTTAACCGCGCAAGAGTCGTATTAGAGGCCAACGCTAAATAGCATGCGACTTAAGCCAGAACAAGTCGTTGCGGCTTTACAAAAAGACTTGGCTCCCGTTTATCTTGTCTGCGGCGACGAGCCGTTGCAGATCGGCGAAGCTGCCGATGCGATCCGGGCCGCGGCCCGGAAAGCGGGCTACGACAGCCGCGAGGTTCTTGTTGCCGATGCAGGCTTTTCATGGAACGCATTAGCCGAGTCGGCGGGTTCTCTATCACTATTTGCCGATAAAAAAATCATCGATTTAAGAATGCCGACCGGTACGCCGGGAATAGAAGGCGCGAAAGCGTTGCTCTCTTATTGCGAACGTTTGCCGGAAGATACTTTGTTATTAATTACCTCGCCGAAGATAGCCGGCGCTTCGTTAAAAGCGCGCTGGTTCCAGGCTTTGGATAAAGTCGGTTGCGTCGTTCAGGTTTGGCCGTTGGAAGGTCAGGATTTGCTTCACTGGTTGCAGCAAAGAATGCAGCGCCGTGGACTCAAGGCCGAGCCGGAAGGCATAAAAACTTTGGCCTCCAGGATTGAGGGGAACCTGTTGGCCGCGGCTCAGGAAATTGAGAAACTATACGTGCTATACGGTACCGGCCACCTCAGCAACCAGCAAATTTTCGATGCGGTGGCGGACAGTTCCAGGTTTGATGTGTTTAAGCTGATCGATAGCGTACTGGCCGCCAAAGTAGGCCGGATTTTCAAGATACTGTCGGGCCTGAAGGCGGAAGGCGTTGCTGCTCCGGTAGTGTTATGGGCTTTGACGCGGGAAGCCAGGGCATTAATCAAAATTAAGCTGGCTTTGGCTCAGGGGCAAAACAAGGCGCTGGTCTTTAAAAATAACCAAATTTGGGATAAGCGCCGGCCACTGGTTAGCGATGCGTTGAATAGACTGGCGGATACCGACCTGAATAGAATACTGACGTTGAGTGCAAAAGCGGATCGGCAGATAAAAGGCCAACAGCCAGGAGATTCTTGGGAAACATTGCTGGCTGTTTGCCTGGTATTTGCAGGGCCTAAGCAAGGAGTCTGAGGGCGGCGATATTAAGCCGTTGCCGGGCAGCGACAGCTTTTAGGGGAGGTACAGTCTAAATCTGGCCCCGCCAAGCTGGCTATTGTTGTCAGTCGTAATAAAACCCCGTTTATCGCCTTTGATGTGCAATTGCGCGATTGTTTCGGTAAAGAATAGGCCCAGGCCAGTATTGCCGTTAGCCAAATCGGCTTGCGGAAGTTGCTTGTGATCGGATGCGGTCAGACTTTCTGGATAGCCGTTGCCGTCGTCTTCAATGCAGAACACTACATAATCATCTTCCTGGACCGCCGAAAGCAGGACTTTGCTGTGACAATAACGCTGGGCGTTATTGACCAAGGTGCAAAGAGAATTTGTAATCAAGGCATTGTCGCAATAGCAGAATAGATCGTCGTGACATTCGGTAATCAGTTCAATATGACTTAAGGATAATAAGGTGGATTGCTGGGCCACAACATCCTCTAACATATCGGCGACGCTATACTCGTCTATCGACAGGTTGAATTGCGATAAATCGATTTTATAGAGTATCAATAATTGCATCAGGCAATTGTTCATGCGATTGGTCTCAAATTCCAATTGCTTGAATTCAGTTGGCTTGGGGTCCTGGTAGACACTTTCAAGCTGACTGAGCAGTGCCTGAAGAGCGGTTAGCGAGTTTTTTATGTCGTGAACTGAAGATGCCAGAATAGTGGAAAAGCCGATTGACGACATTGGAGTATTGGACATTGGGTTGCTCACTGGTTGATTTTTTGTTGAAGGGCATCCAGTTCTATTTGCAGCCCGCTGATTTGACTGTGAGGTATGCCTAATTGAACCGCCTTATTGATAAATGATTGGGCTCTCGTGATTTTTTCAAGGCTGGGCCTAGATACTTTCATATCGTGGATAATAATTTTGATCATGTTTAGGATAATCGTATGATTATCGGGCATTTTCTCAATAGCTTTTTCAAAAACGGCCAGAGCCCCTTTGATATTTCCTTCCTGGAACAGGCTAACGCCTTTATTGTTGATGTCGACCAGCTCTTTCTTAATGCGCTGAATCAGTATTTCGGCATGATTCTCGCTGATAACGTTGTTGCACATCGCTACTACGTCCTTGATAAAAAGTTTGTCGTCGATATTGGTTTTAATTAAATCGCCTAGAATTTCATCGCAAACTTCGCCGTTTCCATTCAGATAAAAAGTCTTCGCCATTTCCAGGCGTAATTCCTTGGGTATCTGCTTGTTAAATTGTTCGTTTAATTTTAATGCCTTGTCATAAGCTTGCTGGGCCAGCGCCTTATTGCCTTTGACACGATGGATCTCGTTTTCCAATAGGGCGGCCCTGAGCTTTGCTTCGGGGTCGTTATGAGATTGCTGGTTCAGCTCATACAATATCTTTAGCGCTTCGTTGGCGGCGTTGTTTTTTAAATGCAGATTGGCCAAGCCCGAGTAGTCGGCGGACGAGCCGTGTATAGAGTCTTTGCCCAACTTAATGGTTGCGGTATAGGCTTTTTTGGCGACAGGGAAGTTTTCGGTTTTATCGGCCAGCAAAGCCAGTTTCTTCTGTCTTAAGATAGACATAGGCGAAAGCGTAACGGCCGAATTAAGCGAAGAAACGGCATGTTCATCGTTGCCCATCAATTCGTGCGCTTTTACCAGCCAGTCGTAAGCTTCCAACATGACAGGATACTGCTCGATCAGGTCTTGGAACGTCTTAATAGCTTGATCGTAGTAGCCTAGATAAAACGCGACAACACCCAAGCCCAACCTGGCCCAAGGCAGCTCTCTTTCATGCAGAATATCCTGATAAACTTCCTCCGCCTTTCTAAAGTCGCCAACCTTAATGGATAGTTCCGCGTAGGTTTTTAATAATTGCAAACGCATTTTTTTGTCGTCCTGCTCAAGCAGTTTTTCGCAATTATGTATGGCCGAATAAAGATTGCCGCTTTCTATTTCATCTTCAATGCCGGCCATGTAATTTTTGCGAACATAGCAGCGCTCAATGCGATTTAACAGTTGCATCCGGTTAAAAGGTTTAATCAAATAGTCATCGGGCTTGTTGTCGATGGCGGTAAGAACCATGTCCTGGCTCTGCTCGCAAGTGACCATGATAAAAATGGCATGAACCGGTAATAATTTAAGATATTTCGCTTCTTCCAGAACCTGCTGGCCGTTTTTTCCCCTGAGCAGATTGTAATCGCAGAGCACAATATCAAATTTGTCTATTCTCATCGCCGTTATTGCGTTGATGCCGGATTCCGCCTCAATAATATGCCTGGCGCCGAACGAACCCAGAATATGCTTGATGGTTTCGCGCATGATCGATTGATCTTCGACGACCAATATTTTTTTTGACGAGAGGTTTATAGCCATAACGAATTAATCGGGTATTTCATCTG
Source organism: Candidatus Methylobacter oryzae (assembly GCF_003994235.2). Classification (GTDB taxonomy): domain Bacteria; phylum Pseudomonadota; class Gammaproteobacteria; order Methylococcales; family Methylomonadaceae; genus Methylobacter_A; species Methylobacter_A oryzae. Next base: position 3,957 of record NZ_RYFG02000058.1, on the reverse strand, counting down.
TTGGATTCGGGCTTGAAAAAAATCAATGCGTCCTTATATTGGATTTAATCTTAATAATTAATCAGGATTAATAGAAAAATGACTGTTGAAGCAAAAAAAGAAACCCTAGGATTTGAAACTGAAGTTAAGCATCTACTGCATTTAATGATTCATTCATTATATAGCAACAAGGAAATATTTTTACGCGAATTGATTTCCAACGCGTCGGATGCGGCCGATAAATTGCGCTTTGAAGCGCTGTCGAACGACAGCCTGTACGAAGGCGACAGCGAGCTGAAAATCCGCCTGGAATTCGACCAGGACAAACGCACGATCACCATCATCGATAACGGCATTGGCATGACCCGCGCCGAAGTCCAAGAGCATATCGGCACCATCGCCAAATCGGGCACCAAACAGTTTTTTCAAGCATTAACCGGGGACCAGGCTAAAGACAGTGAATTGATCGGTCAATTCGGCGTAGGTTTTTACTCCGCATTTATCGTTGCCGATAAAGTTACTTTAACCACCCGCAAAGCCGGCGCCGATAAGAGCCAAGGCGTACGCTGGGAATCCGCGGGCGAGGGCGACTATACATTGGAATCGGTAGAAAAAGCCCAACGCGGCACCGAAATTGTGCTGCACTTGAAAGAAGACGAAAGCGAGTTCCTGGACGGCTACCGCATCCGCTCGATTGTCAGAAAATTCTCCGACCATATCTCGTTGCCTATTGTGATGGACAAAGAAATCCCTGCGGTTAAGGGTGAAGAAGGCGAGGAAGAAAAACCGGCGGAAATCGTCGAAGAGACTGTTAACTCGGCTTCCGCGTTATGGACCAAAGCCCGTCAGGATATTACCGAAGAAGCGTATAACGAATTCTACAAACACGTAGGCCACGACTTTCAAGACCCGCTGACTTATGTACACAGCAAAGTCGAAGGCACCAATGAATACACCTTATTGCTTTACGTACCGTCGCGCGCGCCTTTCGATTTGTGGGACCGGGATGCCAAGCACGGAGTAAAACTGTATATCCGCAAAGTATTCATTACCGACGATGCCGAGCAATTGATGCCGCGTTACCTGCGTTTCATCAGGGGCATCATCGACGCGGATTCGCTGCCGTTGAACGTATCGCGTGAAATCCTGCAACAAAGCAAGCAAATCAGCGCGATCAAATCCGGCGCCGTTAAAAAAGTCTTGGGTATGTTGGAAGATTTGGCTAAGGATGCGGAAAAATACGAAAAGTTTTGGTCTCAATTTGGTTCGGTTATCAAAGAAGGCCCGATTGAAGATCACGGTAATAAAGAACGTGTCGCCAAATTGTTGCGCTTTGCTTCAACCTATAACGATAGCGACAAGCAGGATGTGACACTGGAAGATTACGTCAGCCGGATGAAAGAAGGGCAAGACAAAATTTACTACGTTACCGCCGACAGCTACTTGGCGGCCAAAAACAGCCCGCACCTGGAAATTTTCCGTAAGAAAGGCATCGAAGTCCTGTTGCTGTCCGATCGTATCGACGAATGGCTTGTCGGCAGCTTGGACGAATTCGACGGCAAGCATTTGCAATCCGTTGCGAAAGGCGATTTGGATTTAGGCGCGCTGGACAGCGAAGATGAGAAAAAAGCCCAGGAAGAAGTCAACAAGGATTTTGAATCGGTATTGAAGCAAATCAAAGACGTGCTGGGCGAGAAAGTCAGCGAAGTGCGCTTGACCCATCGCTTGACCGAATCACCGGCTTGTTTGGTCGCCGACGTTTACGGCATGAGCCTGAATATGGAGAGAATCATGAAAGGCGCCGGCCAGAATTTAGGTATGGGAATGGGCAGAAAACCGATATTCGAGCTTAACCCGACCCATCCGCTGGTGGTTCGTATGAGAGAAGAGCAAGACGACAGCCGTTTTGCGGATTTGACTCATATCTTGTTTGATCAGGCTATTTTGAGCGAAGGCGGACAGTTGGACGATCCGGCGGCGTTTGTGCATAAGTTGAATGGGTTGTTGCAGGGGTTGTTGCATTAAAAGCTAAGAAAGCGCTTTATAGAACACGGATGACAGAGATAAGACGGATTGCTACGGATTTTCATCTATTGTATGAATTTCCCGGAGTCCAAAGTTAGATTTGGCCGTTTCAGCATAAGGAACGAACGCTGATGAATTAAAAAAGGCCGGATAACATCCGGCCTTTTTTATGGGTGAGTCTTTTTTGATTTGCGTTTAGATAGCTTGTGTTCCAACCCAATTTTCCAGTTTTAAGCCGTTAGCCCGTTCGAATTCGCGCGTATTGTTAGTCAATAAAGTCATGTTTTCCGACAACGCAATCGCAGCAATTTGAACGTCATAGGCCCCGATCGGCAAGCCTTGTTTTTGCAGGTCGCTACGAATCTTCGCCGCTTTGATAGCCGCATCAACGGTAAAATCCACAATCGTTAAGGGGGCGATAAAATTTTCCAAGGCCGCCAAGTTGCGTTGCTGAGAATTATTTTTCTCGATTCCATAGTACAACTCAAACAGGGTAACGGTGGAAATATGTAGTTGTTTGATCTGGATTTGTTGAAAGCGGGCGAATACTTCGGGCGGATGTTTTTTGATCAAGTAGATGCAGATATTGGTATCCAGCAAATAGCGGGTCATCCGGACTAACCCCAATCCCGTTCTTGAGCCTGTTCAGGTTGATTGCGCCCGTCACTCATAAAGTCGTCGGAAAATTGGTTTATCGCTTCAAACCACTGTTCCCAGGAAGTTTCGATAGGCTCTAGAATGACTTTATTGCCCTGCTTGGAAATTTTGACTTCTTTGCCGGGTAGCCTGAATTCCTTGGGTAATCGTACGGCTTGCGACCGGCCGTTTTGAAAAAGTTTTGCTGTTGGCATGATATTACACCTCTGAAAGATAGATGCCAGAAGTATATATCAATAGGTGGGCAGAGTGGACAAGTTTCTGCCCACTGTTTAATTGAAGCGGCTGCTTAAATCTATTTTGTCGCCATTGACCACGCCTGATTTGATAGCGATAGTTCCTTTTCTATTCAAAACTAAGTACCGCATCGGAGCGCGACTTTTGGGCGCGAAGATAACTCAATACAAATAATGGCGGCGCTTCAGCAGAAATATTGTCACACCATGCGATAGCATTCTTACGAGTATCTTTGAATCTAAAAACATTAGACGGCGCATTTCCAAGCCATTCACAAATAACATTATCTGCTTTGTCAGGAGCATGCTGTTGAATAAATGCCTTAATCAACTTCTCCAACGCCTTTTAATCCTCCATTCTGGGTAAGTCTAAGAACCAGCAAAATTCGTGCAGTGTTGGCGTTGTCGATCCACGTACATCGGCCTGAGGCTAAGGACATTGCTTGTTTTCCCACGCCCTTGGCCGTTATAAGTTGCTGTTCTTTCATCAGCGTACTGCCTATTAATGTTTGCAATTAGGGTTTAATGTCAGACCGAAGCATTGATTTGTTGCTTTGCCATGAGCGCACTGTTGCCAATCCTTGAGCAATCGAACTGCTACAAGCATCAAAAAACGCTTTTCCGTACACTGGCACAAGTCGTATTACCTCATCTTTACCAACGGCTTTTACCAAAGGTTGGAGCGATTCTTGTCCGATATTCCATTGCAAAATTCCACAGGAAATACCCTCTGCGTCAAAATCTCCTGACACTCCTGCCCACGGATTGCCATCGGGTTCAAATCCACCTGTTATTTCAAGTGATGTTCTTAGCCAATTGCTATTTAATTCCATAATTTTCCCAGCGTTTCTTAAGTGTCAAAGTTGCGATGTTAGCTGTAGTGGTTTTCAGAGTTATAGTTTGTAAATTCTTTATAGACGAACCTCTTATCGAATCTACATCTGCGAAGAATTACTTAATTGTTAATCTGCTAGAACTTACGCATTGACAGCCGGTATAGAATATGAGGCATGAACTAACCCTAGGCAACGGAAGGCCCGCCCGTGATAAGAAAAATAAG
>NZ_RYFG02000057.1 GCF_003994235.2 Candidatus Methylobacter oryzae | reverse complement strand
GTTTGTCCTGTTTGTCCTGTTTGTCCTGTTTGTCCTGTTTGTCCTGTTTGTCCTGTTTGTCCTGTTTGTCCTGTTTGTCCTGTTTGTCCTGACGTTGCTGAAGACATCACGGGAGCGCCACAAATGCCAAAAACACCAGTATTGCGACCATACAACAGGTTCATAAAATTATCAGCTCTGGCGTAATTAACTTTAATATATTCAGTAACTAACGGGTCTAATTGCTCAACCACCGCCTCTGTTTCCTGTTGTTTCTTCTTGTAGTCCTTAATTTTGTCCAACGGAGAAATCAACGTAACATTACCGGTCTCAAACTTGCCCAGATCTTTGGTCATCATGATAAAGTCCAATGCTTCATCCCAAGGCACATCGTCCAGTTTTAGTGTAATCGTACCGGTCACATCATCACCGGCAACTACGTTTTGCCCGGTAAATTCGGCCAAAATAGCTATAACGCTACGTATCTCAATTTCCTGAAAGTTTAAAGACAATCTATCGCCAGTATATTTGGTTCGAGATCTTTCCAGCGCGTCCTTCTCTTCGTTACTTAAAGGACGAAACTCAACAGTCAACAATCCATCCACTTGAAACACGGAATAATCATAAAGCGCATTTTGCATCGTTACCGTCATCGTAGTTTGTTGATCGGACGAGACCGTATCAATAAACTTAACAGGTGTAGCAAATTCGGACACATCCAGACGTCTAGCCAAACTCTCCGGCAACCGAGTATTTAAGAAGCTTATGACGACTTTCCCTCCCTGTTCCTTTGAATTGACAATAGTATTGGGATTAGCCAGAGAAACTAATATGCGACCTTCGCCTTTATCGCCGCGTTTAAAATCAAAACCACTAATATCTTGCGCAGGAATTAATGCCGCAGCCATTGCATTTGCTGACTTTGTTGCAACAGGCGGCGCTGCTTTCGGCGCCACCGGGACCGACGGAGGACTTATCTCCTTTGCACGGTTCAAAGTCAACAGCACCTTATTGCCGGCTATCTTTGTTTCAAACGGTATTGATTCAATCAGGTTAACAACAACACGAACCCTGCCGGATGCTTCAACAACATAAACACTACTCGCCGCCCCTTGATTAATAGGGTACATTTTCTTTGTCAGCGCGCTTTTTACACCAGGAAAATCCAACGCAATCCGCGCTGGATTATCGGTTTTAAATATTTGAGGGTTAATCGCAGGCCCCGTCAATGCCATTTCAATTTGTAATTTATCGCCTGACTGTACCGCAAAGTCTATGCCCGATAACGCCAGCTCGTTAGCGCTAACGGATGCAATTTGGAAGATAAATAAGAACAGACTTAACCCAATATACGTGCATAGCGGCCGCCACGTTTTATCTTGCACATTATGGGTATTTGCCAGAATACTGCCTTGTTTTTTATTCATTTTTTATCCTCAAAATCACTCTGTCAATGCTATTGAAGCAGGTTGCTCACGCCACGTTCCCGGCTTATCGGGAACTATTTCCATTAATTCAATTTTATCGCTGACTATCCGTATAATCTTTCCGTAATTTTTACCCATGTAATTTCCAACCTTGACGCGGTAAATCGTACTGTCGCTCGCCTTTACCAATCCCCACAGACTCGACTTCATGTCTACCGTGCCTACCATCCTTAAACCATCCAAAGGAAATGCCTCCAATTCTTCTTTACGCCGAGAGGTATCCGGTTTTATGCCGCTACCCGATGAAACCTCAACACCTTCAGATTGTTCAGGCTGCTCCAATGGCTTGAATGGATCACGCAGACCTTCAGGTTTAAACATAAACGGCTCAATCACTTTGATTTCGGGCAAAGGTTTAATAGCTTCCTTAGGCCTTGCCTTAACTTCGGAAATATAGCGATTTAAGTCTGAAAAATCGTCATTGCCGCAACCTGCTAATGACGTCGTAAAAACCAAACAACTTATACGTATGGCGCTTAGCGTCAAATGACGCATTTTATGAATGTATGAATGCGGGATATAGGACTTCAGCCCGGTGAGAGGATCAGGCAACACCAAAAGCGATTTTCGAAGCAATAATTTATTAAATTGCATTTTACTTCTGCCCTCTTTTCTTTTTGGCCGCAGGCACCGCTCCATCAGCACTCTCGTTATAGGTCTTTACCGTCGCATTCATTTTCATTACCCCTCCTTTGGTTTCTTTACTCTCTTTACCCTCTGGAACAATATTTACGTCATGAACAGTAACAATTCGAGGCAATGAGGCTAGCCCACTGACAAACAACCCCAGCTCTTCATATTTTCCAATAACTTCAATACTAATTGGCAACTCTGAATAAAAGTCCTTACGAACAGGAGCACCAGGTTTAAATAACCTGAACTCTAAACCGCTGGCTAAACCAGTCTGAGAAATATCGATTAACAGGCTTGCAACTTCCTCCTCTGTAGGCATCTGACGGATCATATCCTCCAGTTCCGTTTCAATTTGCGCCAACTGCTCTTGGTAGTCGGGGAGATTGATCGACTTCTTTTGCTTTGCCTCAAATGACTGCTTTAACTCCATCTCTTTCTTCTCGGAAGCCTCCAGCGCCGCCAACTGATCAAGCGTATCGATGTAAATGCCTACCCCAAAAATCACGATACAAATAACTGAAATTGCTGCGGCTTTGATAGGTAGAGGCCAAGTTCCCGCCTCATTAGGATCCCAATTAATTTCCGATAAGTTCATCATTTCCCTCCAGCAGCCGCTTGCGCATTTTGGTTCCCCTGCTTGGCGTGCATGGTGAAATCACTTAACGGCTCTGGACTTGCTTTGCTCACTGATTGAATTACATCAAGCGTTGGAACTTTCAACCAAGCCGAGGATTCAATAGCTCTCATAAAGGCGGAAACGCGAGCATTTGACTGCGACTTCCCCTCAAAGTTCAAATCCGCGCCTTTCTGGATAAATTTCGTCAAAAAAACACCATCCGGCGTAACCCGTGGAAGCTCATCAAACAAATGCACTATCTCCGGACGACTTTCCTGTAATTTCTGAATCACGTCTATTTTGGTCAGCAACTTGGCTTTTTGTTCTTCAATCGTTTTTATCTTGGCAATTTTTATGTCCAATAACGCTATTTCGTCCTGTATTATTTTATTTCTTTGTTCCTGATACGCTTTAAGGCTCTCAATATACATGTGAACCCCGGCAAAGATAATTGCTGTGATCACAACAGCCACACCAATAGCATTGATAAAGTCCTGCTTTTTCTGCGCCCGCAGTTCTTCGCGCCAAGGCAATAAATTGATTTTCGCCATTAGTCAAAGCTCCTCAATGCCAACCCGCATGCAATCATCATTGCAGAAGCATCATTGCTCAATGACTGAGGCTTGACTTTACTGGACAAAGCCATATTGATAAAAGGATTCGCGATAACAGTAGGTACGCCTATCGCCTGTTGAACCAACTTGTCTATACCGAGTATTGAGGCACAACCGCCTGCTAAAATAAGACTATCGATACGTCTATTCGCACTAGATGAAGCAAAAAACTGTATTGCTCTTTGAATTTGCTGCACCATGGCTCGTTTGAACGGCTCAAGCACATCAACGGTATAATTGTCCGGAAGACCTCCCAGCTTTTTTGCCAAGCCGGCTTCTTCGTAGGTTAGCCCGTAGCGGCGCTGAATCTCTTCAGTCAACTGCTTGCCGCCAAAACCTTGCTCTCTTGTGTATACGGTACGGGAATTATAGATAACGTTCAGAGAGGTCATCGTAGCCCCGATGTCGACAATAGCAACGGTCTGCTCTCCTACCGCTTCCGGTAATTGATCGATCAATAAAGTAAAAGCGTTTTCCATTGCAAAGGCTTCAACATCGACAATTTTGGCTTTTAAGCCTGCTTTCGCCAACACTTCGACACGATCTTCAATAATTTCTTTTCTCGATGCAGCGAGCAGCACATTAACCATTTCGGGATTATTTTCATTTTCGCCCTGAACTTCAAAATCGAAATTCACCTCATCGAGCGAATAGGGCACATACTGATCCGCTTCAACCATGATCTGCTCTTCCATTTCATCATCGGTTAATGAAGCGGGCATAGGTATAACCTTGGTCATAACCGAAGACCCGGCAACTGCGACAGACGCTTGCTTTAGCTTTGTCCCCGATTGTTTTAAAGCTATTTTTATTGCATCAGCTATCACTTCAATGTTGGCTATATTTTTATCGACAACAGCGTCTTGCGGCAAAGGCGAGACTGCATAACTCTCGACCCGGTAACGCGCACCGACCTTACTCAGCTCAAGTAACTTTATAGCTGCGGTACTAATATCAATACCAAGAACCGCACTCTGTTTCTTACCAAACCAACTCATTAACTAACCCTTGAAAAACGCGATGAATAATTAGACCGACCATTGTAAGGCCAGCTCGCGGCAACAGCTCCTGCATGACTCTACATACGGCCGGGCCTGCAATTGAGCGTCACAAACCTTATTTACCCGCGAAAGTATAGTAGCCTTTTTTATTTTGATGCTTAAAATGTCCAATTTATTTGCTTAATCCGCTGCCTATTATCCTTAGCACCAATATTTCGGCTGACATTTATACCCAAAGGGCATAAGTTTCGTTTGAGCAGACAAGCTGCTCAACTCAGCTTTATACCCAAAGGGCATAAGTTTCGTTTGAGCAGACAAGCTGCTCAACTCAGCTTTATACCCAAAGGGCATAAGTTTCATTTGAGCGGACAAGCCGCTCAATTCAGCTTTAACAAGAAACGTCTCATTATCTTCGTGAAAGCTTGTTTTGTATTTCTATCGTAATTGTTTTCAGGATCACTTGTGGCAAAAAGCACCTTAGGCAGGCGAATCTTACAATGGCTTGCTATTTTGTTTATGACCCTATCGCTGGGCTCGGCGATTTCAGGCTATTTCTTGTACAACAAACTTGCAGCTGAGCTGCCTGACGTTAAGACCCTGCATAATGTTCAATACCAAACGCCCTTAAGCATTTACAGTCGCGATAGTCTGCTGATTGCTCAATTTGGCGAAAAAAAGCGCATACCGGTCAATATAGAGGAAATTCCTCGACAACTTATTAACGCCTTCATTGCCGCAGAAGATGACAGCTTTTACGAACACCCCGGAGTCGATTTTAAAGGCTTGCTTCGAGCTGGCATACAACTGGTCTTGACCGGCAAGAAAAAACAAGGCGGCAGCACTATTACTATGCAGGTTACCCGCAATTTCCTGCTGAGTAGTGAAAAGACTTACACCCGCAAGCTAAAAGAAATCATGCTGGCGTTAAAGCTAGAGCACGAGTATCCGAAAAATAAAATCCTGGAACTTTACTTAAATCAGATTTTCATGGGCCACAGGGCTTACGGCATTGCCGCCGCCTCTCAAGTCTATTACGGCAAGCCGTTAACCGAATTAAACTTGGCTGAATATGCGATGATCGCCGGCTTGCCTAAAGCGCCTTCTTTATATAATCCCATTACTAATGAAGCACGGGCAATTGAAAGGCGCAATTATGTCTTGCACCGAATGCTCGAGCTTAACCATATTAGCCAACAAGAATATGAATATGCATCCCGGCAACCCTCTACCGCTAAAATACAGACTATTACTCCTGAAGTTTCAGCACTTTATTTAGCCGAGATGGTGCGCCAAAAACTTTTTGAGCTCTATGGAGAACAAGCCTATACATCCGGATTTAAAGTCTACACGACAATAAACGGCACACTGCAAACGGCCGCCAATCAGGCACTTACCGACACATTGCATGCCTATGACGAACGCCACGGATACCGCCGCTTACGCATCAGAACCAACAATTTCAAAGAACTTCCGGTTATCGGCGATACATTGCCCGCGACCGTTCTCCAGGTAAAAAACAATCTTGCCACGGCCAGCCTTCAAGACCGCACAGTCATTGAAATACCTTGGGAAAACATTAAATGGGCCGGCAATGCTATCGGAACCCTATTAAAGACCGGAGATATTATCCGGGTGCGTCAACTGCCGAATAATACCTGGGCATTAACGCAAGTACCGGAGGCAGAAGGAGCTTTCGTTTCATTAAATCCCGCCACTGGCGCGGTTTTAGCATTAACCGGCGGTTTCGATTTTTACCGTAATAAATACAATCGGGCAACTCAATCAAAAAGACAACCGGGATCAGGCTTTAAACCCATCATTTATACGACAGCCCTGGAACAAGGTTATACCCCTGCCAGCCTTATTAACGATGCCCCCATAGTCATCGATATTCCAGGCCAGGAAAACGAGTGGCGCCCGGAAAATTACAATAAAAAATTCTATGGCCCCACCAGCATCAGGTCGGCTATAACTCATTCAAGAAACATTATTTCCATTCGCCTATTGAAAGAGCTCGGCATTGAAAAAGCCGTTGCGACCGCATTGCGTTTTGGTTTTGTTGAAGATCAAATACCCAAGACGCTCTCTTTGGCGCTGGGCAGCGGCTATGCGTCTCCGCTGCAAATGGCTAGAGTGTATGCAACATTCGCCAACGGCGGCTTCTTAGTTAAGCCTTATTTTATCGAACGTATCGAGTCCAATGAAGGCGAAATCATTTATCAGGCCAAGCCTAAAGCCGCCTGCCCCACTTGCGACAGCACTGAAGAATTAAAACGCAATTACGCCCCCAGAATTATCACTCCACAAATCTGTTTTCTGATGAATTCGCTGTTAAGAGATGTTGTTCAACATGGCACAGCAACCGCTGCAAAAGTACTCGGCAGACAAGATCTTGCAGGAAAAACAGGAACCACAAACGAACAAAGAGATGCATGGTTCAATGGCTTTACACAGTCAAATGTTGCGGCCGCATGGGTCGGATTTGATGATTTTTCGCCGCTGGGAAATCTTGAGACGGGCGGCATAGCCGCGTTACCGATGTGGATAGAATTTATGCGGGTAGCCTTGAAAGACACCCCGGAAACGCCTCTTGCGATGCCGAATGGAATAGTGAAAGCATTCATAAGCCCTGAAACCGGGCTATTAACATCAAGCGCCAATAAAAACGGCATATGGGAATTCTTTCAAGCGGATCGAGTGCCAACCAGATCCGCATCAAGTGAGTCGGCAACCGATGAGGATCAATCCGACGAAAATCCTACTGAAAATCTATTCTGAAATAGAGCGAGTTTTTATACCCAGAGGATCGGGTAGCCGAGGGTTTCTAACCCTCAGCCCCCACAACACCCTGCATGCGGGTCCGCACAGGGCGTTTCACTTGGAATGGTGAAGCTTG
>NZ_RYFG02000056.1 GCF_003994235.2 Candidatus Methylobacter oryzae | reverse complement strand
TTATTTTTCTTATCACGGGCGGGCCTTCCGTTGCCTAGGGTTAGTTCATGCCTCATATTCTATACCGGCTGTCAATGCGTAAGTTCTAAGGAATATAAAGACCTTCCAGGTTTTCAAAACCTGGAAGGTCTGGCTCGCAGAGAACGCAACAACATCGTTGAAATAATCACCCCGTCTGATGCTGCAAAGCCGCCCTGACGCAACGCAAAATCCCATAACTGTATTGCCCGCCAAACAGCTCGTAAACCGGTTTAAGCGCGTTCCGCTGCTCTTCGGGCAAGCTGATGATTGCTTCTTCTATGCACCTGATTTCCTGCTCGGGCAATTCAACCACGTCGGTCAGCACCAGCATTCCCTGTTCCAACGATTGGGCCAGATGGCCGTAAATGGTCGTCTCTTGCAGTTCCCGTTGTTGGGCAATCTGTTTTACGTTGTAGCCCAAGCGGAACAGGGCTACCGATTCGGCCATCGTATCCGACAGGCCGATAGGCCCGTTCTTATTCATATCGACAAACTCAGCGATGACCGCCAGGAATTCGTCGGCGTAAAGTTCCAGTTTGCGTTCGCCGATGCCGGACAACAGGCTCATTTCCCGGCGATTGGTCGGCTTGGCTTCCAGCATCGCCATCAACGTCGCGTCATGGAAAATAACATAGGGCGGCACATCCTGGGCATCGGCAAGCATCTTGCGCTTGGCGCGCAACGCATTCCACAGCAAGGTATCGCCGGCTTTCGCAAACTCCCTGCTTGTATTTCTGCTGCCGCTGCGGCCGCGTTCCGGTTTGGCCGGTTGCAAATCCTTGCGCAGCATCAATTGCCGCTCTCCGCGCAAGATCGGCCGGCAGGCTTCGGTCAATTGCAACGCGCCGAACTGGTCGAAATTGACGCTAACCAAGCCCCGCGCGACCAGTTGCCTGAACACCGAATGCCATTGTTGTTCGTCAATATCGGTGCCGATGCCGAAAGTCGACAGTTTGTCGTGAGCGGATTTGACGATTCGCTCGGTAGCCTTGCCGCGCAATACGTCGATCAAATAGCCGACGCCGTAACGCTGTTGAGTACGGTGGATGCAGGACAGCGCTTTCTGTGCGGCCAGAGTGCCGTCCCACGTGTTGACCGGCTCCAGGCAGGTGTCGCAATTGCCGCAGGGCTGCTCGAGACGGTCGCCGAAATAGTCCAACAGCGCTTGACGGCGGCAATGGACCTGTTCGCATAAGGCCAACATCGCATCGAGCTTGTGGTATTCGATGCGCTTGTGCGCTTCGTCGGCGTTGGAGTCTTGCAACATTTTCCGCAGCGTGATCACGTCCTGCAAACCGTAAGCCATCCAGGCGTCGGCGGGCAGGCCGTCGCGGCCGCCGCGGCCGGTTTCCTGGTAATAAGCCTCGACGCTTTTCGGCAAATCCAGATGCGCGACAAAGCGGACATTGGGCTTGTCGATGCCCATGCCGAACGCGATCGTCGCGACAATCACCAAGCCGTCCTCCATTAAGAACTGGTGCTGGTGTTTAGCGCGCAAACCGGCATCCATGCCGGCATGATAGGGCAGCGCGTTGATGCCTTTGCTTCTGAGCCATTCGGCGGTCGCATCGACTTTTTTGCGCGACAGGCAATAAACAATCCCGGAATCGCCGGCATGTTCGGCGCGGATAAAATCGATCAACTGTTCGCGGGAATTTTGTTTTTGCACGATCCGGTAGCGGATATTCGGGCGGTCGAAACCGCTGAGGAACAGCTTGGCCTGCTCCAGTCCCAGGCGCAGCTTGATTTCTTCGCGGGTTTTATTGTCGGCCGTCGCGGTCAGCGCGATCCGTGGAATGTCGGGGAAGCGTTCGTGCAGCAGCGACAGTTGCAGGTAATCGGCGCGGAAATCGTGCCCCCATTGCGATACGCAATGCGCTTCGTCAATCGCGAACAGCGCAATCTTGATCCGTTCGAACAGGGCGCCGGTGCGGTCCGAAGTCAGACGTTCCGGGGCGATGTACAGCAAATCCAGCTCGCCGTTAAGCAATTGTTGTTCGGTTTTCCGAGATTGTTCAAGGGATAAAGTGGAGTTCAGGAACGCGGCTTTGACGCCCAATTGCAGCAACGCGTTGACCTGGTCCTGCATTAACGCGATTAGCGGTGAAATCACAATGCCGACGCCGGGACGGATCAAGGCCGGAATCTGGTAGCACAACGATTTGCCGCCGCCGGTCGGCATCAACACCATCGCATCCTGGCCGGCTATCAGCGTGTCGATAATCTCCTGCTGCCGGCCCCTGAACTTATCGTAGCCGAAGACGGTTTTGAGGATTTCGATGGGTTTGTTAGTCATGAAGCTTTTATTGCCGGGTAATCAACGTGAATATTTACCAGTGAGCTTGGTTAGCGGAAGGTTGAGCTGCCGAGTAATCCGCGATCCGGCCAGTATCGGTTGCCGATGAGATATAACAGGCCGAGGCACGGCGGCGCACATCCTCTGCTGTTATTGCGGGGCAATACACACCTTATTCCTGCCGGATTTCTTGGCCTCGTATAAAGCATTATCCGCCAGATGAAGTAATGAATCAAAGTTGCCGTCTTTGGAAGCTAGAGATAACACGCCGATAGAAACAGTGAATTGCAGAGGCGGGCCGTTTTCCTGGGGTATTTTTACATTCGCAAGCGACGCTCTCAAACGTTCGGCCACTTCAGTTGCTTCCTCCAGGCCTGTTTCCGGCAATAATACGGCAAACTCCTCGCCGCCCAAACGTCCGATGATATCTACTTCGCGTAAAGTCTGCCAACAGACAGCCGCCAGCTTTTTTAGTACCGTGTCGCCTGCGTTATGGCCATAGGTGTCATTGATCTGTTTGAAAAAATCGATGTCCATCATAAAAATGGAAAGCGGATTGCCATAGCGTATTGCGCGGCTGAGTTCCAGTTCTGCCTGTTCGATGAAATGACGGCGATTACTGACACCGGTGAGATAATCGGTATGAGCTTGTTTTTCCAGCTCAATCTGTAGGAGTTTACGGTCAGTGATGTCAATATTAGTGCCCAGCATTCGTAACGGTTTCCCGAGATTATCGCGGAATACTTTCGCAATGGCTTTAATGTAGCGAATTTCACCGCTTGGCCAGCATACGCGAAACTCCGTGTTAAAAGGTTTCTTGCCCGAAAGCGCGTCCTCGACTTCCTGGTCTCCTCGTTCAAGGTCGTCCGGGTGCAATGATTGCCTCCAAGCATCCTCGGTACCGGAAAAGTCCTCGCGGCGGATATGATAGAGCGCATACATCGAATCGTCCCATATCATTTCCTGTGTTTGCAGATTCCAATCCCATATGCCTACGCCATTATGAAGCGTAGCCAATGACAGGCGCTCCTCATGCTCTCGCAACGTATTTTCCGCCATAGTGGTTTGCTGATAAATACGGGCGTTTTCAATAGCCAGGCCGCATACGCCGACAATAACCAGGGCCAGATTGAGGTAGCGCTCGCGAAATTCCGGAAACGCCAGCCGTTCCACGGCAATCACGCCGAGCAACTGCTCGCCGTAAGCAATGCGCAGCAAAAATCCCCGGTGAGCGGGTATCCAGGTATAGTCGGCTTGCAATTCTTGCATCTGCCGCAGCAGAGCATCCGGAATATTGTATTTAGAACTGGGGATCCCGTTTTCAATCCGAAGATAATGTACTTCTTCCGGAGCAAATAGCATGCGGAAGAGCTCTTTGATAGCGTCGATGGATTCCTCTTCAGTCATAATTTGCGCCAGGCGGGAGAGGCAGTCGAACGCCATCGCATAGTCGGACAGTTCGTGGGCGCGTTGATCGGCCTGGATGCAGTTTGCCCGCTGCAGTTCTTCCAGCCGCCACTCCATCACTATTTTAGTTAGCAGAAGCCGGGTGTGGTCGATGCCAACGGCAATCCGACCGGCCGGTAGAGCCACTGTTTCGGCCAACGCCGCCAGATAGACCGGCGCTTGAGAATCTATGCCGGTATCCAGCAACAGCAATTCACGGGCAAAATCCTGAAAGAATTCCCGTGAATTTGCCGGAGTGAAGCCCATTTCCGCCAAGCGTGCGGGCCAATCTTGCAGCCAGGCCGGGGTGGTTAGATAAGCGCCGCGTTCAACGGCGTCGGCCACCAGCGCGGCTCCGGCGACAAGATGAAAGCACTGTTCTTGACGCAGAATGCGGACCGGCGGCCAAGCCTGGGGCGGATTCCCCAACCCGTCAAGGCATGCGCGTCCCAACACGACAACCTGAGTGCAGTCTTTATCCAGCAGCGGGCGCAGTTCATCCCAGCTTGCCGGCGGGCGGCCGCAACGGACCGGGAAAGCGGCGGCGGTTACGTCATCCCAATCTTCGGCAGTAATGGCGGCGGCAATCTCGCGATAGAAACTGTGACAGGTAAGGATGCAGAGTTTGCCGGAAAAAGATGTTTGGGACATTATTCGATCCAATCCAATGGATAACGCCCCCAACGTTCGACCGCATCGCCGATAGCCAGCAGCACCTCATCCGGAACTTGCCAGGGAATTTCACCGTGGTTATCAGACAGGATGAAGCCGCCGCCGCGTCCGGCTTGGGCAATGGCGCGTTTCACCTCGGCCTCGGCCTGCTCTGCCGTCCAGCGCCGCATTTCTATGCCGTTGAGATTACCCAGCAAGGTCAGCTTACCTTGAGCGGCCGCCTTGAGTTTCGCTAAGTCGTCCAATGCACTGACGCCCAGCACAGCGGAGCCGGTGGCGGCAACGTCGTTGACAATGGGCAAACAGCGGCCGGAAGCCAAATGGGTAGCAACAGGGCCATCGATGCGTGCCAGCGTGCGTTTGGCAATCTGCTGCCCGGTCTTCAAATAAAGTTCCCTCGGAATGACGGTGACCGATGAAACCGGGTCGAAATAACAGATGGCGGTAGCTCCGGCGGTCAGTTGGGCATTACTCCATTCCACGCAAAATTTCTCGTTAGCTTGCATTAGACGAGCAAATCGCTCCGGTTGCTCGTAGATCAACTCGATGTAACGGTCAAACCCCATCTGTATGACAGGAAACGAAAAAGGGGATGTGGCTACAGCAATGATCGGTACGCTATCGCCGACTTTTGCTTTCAGTTGGCGGATGGTTTCCAGTACGCGTACCAAGCCAGGCGAATCGGCGACTCGCGGCGGTTGTACACGGTCGATGTCCTCCGTGCGCTTTATCAGGGGCGCTCCCGAATTAGGCGGGCAATCCGCCTGGAAAATAACTTCGCCGCCCCAGGCTTCCAATTCGAGGGGAACATAAAAGAACGGATAGAGGCAGTCGCTACGGTATTTTTTTAAGAGGCGCATCTGGCCTTCAACGACATAGTCGGCACGAGAAAAATAGTCCTCGATGGACAATCCCAATTCCTTGGCGCCTTGCAGTGCGGTAAGCAGAAATAGCGGTACCCGGTCGGGTTCCTTGTGGCTCAGGGCGGTCAGTACCCGCTGCATGGCGTTCATGTCATTTCCCCGGCCCAATGCTGGACGATGGCTACGGCATCGGCGGCCGATAAGCCCATGGCGTCGGCCCCGACTTCCTGCCAAAGCTGGGAGTCGAACTGGAACGGTGCGCCGCCGACCAATATTTTCAGTTGAACGCCGCGGGCATCGAGAGCGTTGCGTAAGTCCCGTATTTTGAGGGCGGAGGGCATCATTAGCACCGAAATCAATAAGACGCGGAGCTTGTCTGCAACGACCCGTTCCACCAGTTCGTCCACATCCATGCGGCCGTAGTTAAACAGCTCAAAGCCGCTGGCGCGCATAACCGAGTATACGATACGTTTGCCCAGCATATGATAATCGTTGAGAACCACGATCGCTTGCCGCGGCTGGTGCTTGCGTTCAGGATCGCTGGGCGGGAGAACCTGTTCTACCAACTCCTCGCAAAAACGGCCGCTCATGTAGACTTGGGAAAGCGCGATGCTGCCTTCATTCCAATACCGGCCGATCTGTTCAAGTGCCGGCACAACGAACTGCTCCACTACTTCAATAGGCGAATGGCTTGATAACGCTCGCTGAAACAATGCATCGGCCTTGATCTTATCGAGCGACAACAGCGCTTCCTGAAAATCCTGTATCAATGACGCTGTAATGGAAGGTTTTACGTTTGCGATCAAGATCAGATCGTCCTTATCATGATAAATTTTTTAATTGTAATATAAGTAATCCTAAGCGTACATTGAAACAATAGTTCGCGTAGATCCGGTTAGAGCGTAGCGGTTTGCAATCGGCTACGCTCCTTCGGTCTTGATGCGCGGCAGCGGGCCAGTTTCGCCAATTTTTAATATGTCTATTGACGAGGAAAGTGTTAATCGTGTTTTGTTAGTGGGTTAACTTGTCGGAATAGCGTGATTTTGGTTTAGGGTAGTGTGATACAAAATCTATCAATGTCGTACTCGGACTTATTTTTCGCTCGCTACGCTCACTATAAATACGCCGGTTACGGCTGGCGTTAAACGATTTTGCTATTGCCATACGCTTAAATTTTTGAATATCGCACAATGGCCGTTTCAGGAAAGCGGGTCTCGGCGGGAAGCCTGACGGCTTGCGTTCGATTATTTACAAAAACTGATCCAATCGGCATAAAGCACCTCTTAAGAAGCTATATACGGATTATATAGAGCTTTAAATATATTAGAAGTTACGCATTGACCGCTGGTTAATATTGTGGATTGAGCTGGTCTTTGCCGGGCATAAAGCCGGTGATGAACGTGGCGATAACCT
>NZ_RYFG02000055.1 GCF_003994235.2 Candidatus Methylobacter oryzae | reverse complement strand
TGGCGACCGAGACTGCTCCCGGCAGTCCTCGGCATTTCCTCCATCCATGGAGGTCAGAAGTGCTGGAGCTGCCGGGAGCGGCTCCAGTAAACCCCCGGAAGGTCTAACCGGCTGCAAGCGGCCAATCTACGGCTGATATTTTTCGTGCCTTTCGTGGACGGTACGTAACATCAGTTAATTAATCGAAAATCGCTCTAGCAACTATTGCGTTGCTGAATAACGCAATCAATGCTTAGGCTGGCTGCGTAACTCCGGTGGCGGAGCTCGGCCCAAGGCCGGTGCGTATCTCCATCAGCCTATCCCCCGCTTGACGCACCTGTTCATCCGCATCATTAATATGTCGAACTAGCGCCAAAGACGAGGCCGAATTACAGCGCCTTTTTTCAATCCCGCTCAACTTTACGGCGTTACGCCAATGCCATTGCATAACGCGTTATTGACGCGGATTTTTTTATTCACTTTTTGCGTAGAGCATCGGTCATCAATGCATGAGCTATTTTTTAAGGCCGTATTCCAATCTGATTGTTTGATCAATTTTTGCTCAAAGCCCGGTAAAACATCCCTCTAAAATCCCTCTTTTTACCAAAATACGATCAATTACTTATTTATCGATCATTCTTTTGCGTGTCTCATAGTATTCGATTTCTGGAAAACAACATTATTTGCAGAAATGGTGCAGGATGCTTATTCATTGTTGAATCATACAAAATGGGATTGTTAATAAATCTTTGTTAATAAAACCTTTTAGGAGTAAACCATGAAAAAAATCCAAAAGAAATCCATAGTTCTTGGTGGAGTTTTACTGTCCGTGGCAAGTGTTAACGCTATGGCAAGTTGTAGCGACGTGCTGGCAACTTGGCAAGATAGCTTTATTACTTCGTCAGTAGGTGCTTCCGGTAATGGAGGCTTCGGTTTTCCGGTATGGATAGCCGCAGTTGATGAGACAGGAAAAGTCTGCGCAGTGGCGAATAGCAGCAGTATTAGCTCTTCTGGCACTGGTACTACGGGCACCGGCACGACAGGAACAGGGACTACCGGTACCGGCACAACGGGTACCGGTACTTCAGGCACAGGCACTACAGGTACCGGCTCTACAAGCATCGCTGATTTGGCTACTCTAGGCGGCTCTACTGTAGGTAATATGTCTACATTAGGCAATCGTCTTATTGCCATACAAAAAGCCAGTACAGCCAGCGCTTTCAGTTTCGACGCTTTTTCAATATCGACCGCTAATCTTTATGGTTTAACGTTGCCGGGCGGTAGTCTGTACGGCTTGCAGTTTAGTAATCCAATTACCGTTACTGCCAGCAATACAAGTAATCTTGGCAGCTCCGACAATACCGGCAGCTTCGGCCAAGGTATGAGCGACCCTGCCGTTGGCACTCACGTTGAAGGCGTTATCGCTCTTGGCGGCGGCTTAGCGCTTTATAACAGTCAAAGAGTCAAAGTGGGCGCTATTGGCGTTTCCGGCGATACTTCTTGTACCGACCACGCTATTGCTTGGAGACTGCGTACCGCAATGAACTTAAATAATGTGCCTGCCGGATTCGGCAGCGGGACTGGTTCAAGCTCGCCTGGAGCGCTCGGGGATGAACTGGTGATTAATACCGGTAACAATGTTGCCGATATAACTAATACTTACAAACACCCTAGTTGCGCTATTACTACCGCCGTAACCGATCCTACAGCAGGGGCGGAAACTGGCGTGATCGGTGGAACCGGCACTGGCACTACCGGTACCGGCACTACTGGTACTGGCACTACCGGTACTGGAACAACTGGCACCGGCACTACTGGTACTGGAACCACTGGCACCGGCACTACCGGTACTGGAACCACTGGCACCGGCACTACCGGTACTGGCACTCCAAGCACCGGCGCTACCGGTACTGGCACTCCAAGCACTGGTACTACAGGCTAATAATGAACCAAATGTTACTGCTTGCCTCTTACACCAAGAGGCAAGCAGTAATGCCGTTACACTTATAAAAATTCTTATTAGCTATTGCTATAACGCAGACAGCTATTCTAGCCGCCACTTACCGACTTGCTTTCAAAACAATCGAATGTCTATTCATCAGCCGAACTATCCGGTTAGCTAACGCAAGCTTAAACACACGATGAGATCAGCCTAGAAACGTTGACTTAAAAGTCGATAGCAAATACTCACCTCGACATGAAATTCACAGTGAGGGAATACTTGAATGATAGAACCGTCTTCCCCAACCTGGGCTCCGGCCGTTAAAGACGCAGTCGGCACCGCATTAGGCACTTCGCGAGTATGGTTCACTATCGCGCAAGGTATTATTACCGAAGTTTATTACCCCCGGCTGGATATTCCCCAACTGAAAGATTTAGGTTTCATTGTCGCCAACGGCAGCGATTTTTGGATCGAAATACGCCGGCTAAACGACTACACGCTGACTTGGCAGGATGAAGCCATTCCCGCAATCGCGATTACTCATCAGCATCCCCGATTCGCCCTTAGCCTGAAAATATGCGTCGATCCCGAACGCGACGTACTGGCCGTCGACTTTCTATTAACAGGAGACGCCGGCTTGCAACTCTATCTATTGGCTGCTCCGCGGCTTGGCGAAGATGCAAACCACAATCTGGCTTGGACCGGTGAATGGGAAGGCCATCCTTTGTTATGGGCCGAACAAGGCCCGTTCGGCATAGCCCTGGCCGCTGTCGATCGCACCGGATACCCGGCGCTATCGCAACGTTCGGTAGGAATCGTCGGCAACAGCGACGGCTGGCAAGATTTCAAACACAACAATGCGATGACTTGGCATTATAACCAAGCCGGACCCGGCGAAGTAGCGTTGACCGCACAATTGCCTTGCTCCGGCAACCTGGCAGTCGGATTTGCCGGCAGTCGCGAAGCTGCCGCGACACTGGCATCGCAATCGCTGACATCCGGCTTTGAAGCGCTATGGCTTGAATATTGCCGAAACTGGCGGCAATGGCTGGACACCTTGCATTGGCCGAAACAACTGGACACGCTGCTCGAAGCTAAATCCATCGCGCTGTTGCGTCGCTCGGCGACAGTCCTGAAAGTTCACGAAGACCATACGTTTCCCGGCGCTTTTATCGCCAGCCTCTCGGTGCCTTGGGGCGAAGCCAGCACCAGCCGGGGCGGCTACCATTTGGTATGGTCGCGCGATTTGGTCGAGACAGCGGGAGCGTTATTGGCGCTCGGCGACACTGCCGACGTAAAGCGGAGCTTGATTTACCTGATCTCAACCCAGCGGGCCAACGGCCATTGGCTGCAAAACCAGTGGCTAGGCGGCAAACCGTTCTGGCAAGGCATACAACTCGATGAAACCGCGTTTCCGGTGCTGCTGGCCAGCGCCTTGGCCGACCGCAATGCGTTGGGCGATATACGAGTGGACGACATGGTGCGCCGGGCGCTCGGCTACATCGTTCGCGAAGGCCCGACAACGGCCCAGGACCGCTGGGAGGAAGACCCCGGCATCAACACCTTTACCGTCGCGGTCGTGATCGCGGCGCTGGTCGAAGGCAGCCGTTTCCTGAATGACCGAGAACGCGATTGCGCGCTGATGCTGGCCGACACCTGGAACTTCCGGCTGGAAGAATATACCTGGGTGACCAATACCGCCCTGTCAAAACAGCTTGGCGTGCCGGGCTACTACATGCGTAGCGCCCCCAAAGATATATTGATCGATGAAGGCGCCAAATACGAGCATCTGCTGATCAAAAACCGTCAGAATAACCCCGGGATTCCGGCCGACGAACAACTCGCGATCGATTGCCTGCAACTGGTGCGTTTCGGCCTGCGCGCCGCCGATGATCCCACCATGGTTAGCAGCCTTAAAGCCATCGACCTGCTGCTGAAGACCGATACGCCCTACGGCCCGGTCTGGCATCGCTACAACGGCGACGGTTACGGCGAGCACGATGACGGCACGCCTTTTAACGGTTGGGGCAAAGGCCGCGGCTGGCCGTTGCTGACCGGCGAGCGCGGACATATGGCCTTGCTGTCCGGACAAGATGCGCTTCCTTACCTGCATGCGATGGCGCGAATGACCGGCAAAGGCGGGCTGCTGCCGGAGCAAGTATGGGACAGCGAGCCCATCCCCGAACGCAATTTGTACCCCGGCCAGCCGAACGGCTCCGCGACGCCGCTGGTATGGGCGCACGCCGAATTTATCAAACTGGCCTTAAGTATCGTAGCGGGCGAACCTGTCGACAGGCCGGCCCACGCCTGGGAGCGCTACCAAGGGCGTCATTTGGAACTCGATTTCGCTTTGTGGCAGCCGCGCCAACGGGTCAAGCAACTGGTTGCCGGCCAGGAATTGCGCATCCTGTTAGCGGAACCGGCGCAAGTGCATTGGGGGAAGAACGGCTGGCGGGAGGTGAAGAATATGTTCACCGAGGATTGGGGCTTAGGTCATGTCGCAAGGCTTCCAACCACCGGATTTACGGCCGGCGAGCAAATCAATTTCACCTTCTACTGGCTTAATCGTAAAGCCTGGCAGAATGAAGACTTTCATGTTGAAGTGATCGTCAAAGGCTCGCCTTGATTATCAGGCCGGAAAAGCCATCGTCGTCATCAGCGCCAACGCCGGCTGGCGGGAATCGAGCCGCGTGTGCTGCACGACAATCGGCACATCCGATTCGATCACGCTGGCATAATCGGTATTGTGCGGAACGGGTTCAGGATCGCTGAACTCGTTGAAGCGGACATGCTTGGTGCGCAACGCATTGACCACAAACCGGTACGGCCCCACCGGCTCGCGGTCGGAGAAAAACAGAGTCACCTGAACATGCGCATCTTCAACATCGCAATTCAAAATGCAGATCGCATCGTGGCTGACCAATTCCCGGCTGGTGCCGGAGCTGGAAGGCGGGATGTATCCGTCGGCGATGACCCAACGTTTATGACCGATATTCATATTTGTCGCTCCCTAATGTGGGGTTCAAGACTGATAAGATATTCTCTTGTTCACACGCGCTGCGTGGGAATGCATTGCGGGACGCGCCGCGTCCCGCTAGGTTCGACTTACATAACTACATATTAACCGCGGCTCACGGCGCAGCGCGCCTTAAACTGCATTCCCACGCAGCGCGTGGGAACGAGATAAATCTATTGAAAACTTCGTGTCCTTCGTGCCTTCGTGGTGAATACTTTAATTCTTTCTCAAAACAAACAATTCGACTTACGCTGGTTCCCAAGCTCCTGCTTGGGAACCTAATGAGCAAAGCTCTAGCTTTGCGAGCAGGAAGCTAGAGCTTCCCGTACTGAATTCCCAAGCTGGAGCTTGGGAACTAGCAAACTCGGCTTTCATCTGTCGGCATTTTTTAATCTGGCACTATTGCGGCGCAATCGCCAGCAAGCCCATAATCCGGCAGCCAGCAAACCTACCGTAAGCGGCTCCCGGTACAGCGTAAGCCAAAGCTGCGCGATGCCGGGCTTAGCGCTCTTATCGAAACGGCCGTGAGCGGCAAAATCGCCTTCGACCGGCTCCCATAGATTATCCGGGCTTAACGGATCGGCCGGCTCGCGGCTTTCCTGGCCTTCGTAACCGGTGCGCGCCAAGTAACGGTCTATCAAACCGGGAAACAATTTGTTCGCCCAAATCGCTTTCCAGGTCGGCCAGCCGACGTAAACCTCCCGGCGCTTATGGCGGCTGGCCCAAAAAATCGCCTTGGCAGCCATCTCCGGCTTAAAAATCGGCGGCACCGGCTGCGGCCGCGTCGGCATTTGGTTCTTGCCCCAATCGAACTGCGGCGTATTCAGCGCCGGCATATGCACCATCGTCAGCCGGACTTTGCTGCGGTCGTGCAACAGCTCGCTACGCAATGCATCGGTGAAGCCGCGAATCGCAAATTTTGCGCCGCAATAAGGCGATTGCAGCGGAATCGCCCGATAAGCCAACGCCGACCCGACCTGGATAATAAGCCCGCAATCCCTGGCTTTCATCCGCTTCAACGCGGCCATCGTGCCGTATACCGCGCCCAGGTAAGTCACTTCGGTCGCACGCTTATAATCGTCAGCCGAAATTTCCTCGAAAGGCGAATAGATCGTCGCCATCGCATTGTTAATCCAGATGTCGATAGCGCCGAATACCGCTTCTATCCGCACGGCCGCCGCTTCGACCTGGTCCGCATCGGCGACGTCCGCTACCGCTATCACGGCCTCGCTGCCTAATTCGCGCACTTCATTGGCCGCTTGCTTAAGGCGATGCGGATCGCGGCCGATCAGTCCGAGCCGGGCGCCGTTCCGGGCGAATTCACGCACGGTCGCGCGGCCGACTCCGGCGCCGGCTCCGGTGACGACGACAACCGGCGATTCTCGATTTGTGCCGTTATTTCTTTTCAAGTTCATGAAGAAATCTCCTGACTTTGTCCACGAAAAGCACGAAAGACACGAAAAAATAGCCGTTTAGACCTTCCAGGTTTTTACTGGAGCCGCTCCCGGCAGCTCCAGCACTTCTGACCTCCATGGATGGAGGAAATGCCGAGGACTGCCGGGA
>NZ_RYFG02000054.1 GCF_003994235.2 Candidatus Methylobacter oryzae | reverse complement strand
TTCAGGTTCCGGAGGGTTATTCAAACCCAATGGTTAAACGGGAAGTCGGTATCCAAAGCCGACGCTGCCCCCGCAACGGTATGTAAGTAAAGTTTCATCGAGACGCCACTGTGTTCAGTCATGGGAAGGCGATGATTCAGGCTGGCGCCACTTATAAGCCCGGAGACCGGCCCGAAAGTACAATTCGGTACAGCGGAGGGCTGTCAGCGGAAATGACATCGCGGTTTCTCTCGTTTTCTTTAGTCCTTTGTTGTGTAAGTCAACCATCATGCGCGGGCGGCGCACGACTGCATGGACAGATAGGTTGTCCATGCAAAACCCGCATTCCCTTACCTCCCCATGGAGAATGCAGGAGCAATTGCCAAGAGGACTCAAATGCAAAAATTCATCTTCGACTCATTATTACGAACCGGTTCCGATACCCAGTTACATACGCCGGAAGCTCCGCATAAATACTTTATCTCGTTGGGGCTATTTTTATTACTTTCTTGCTCGGCCTTTACAATTCCAACACTTCTTCTTGCCGTTAACAGCGATTGGATTCATGGTTTTCTTCATCCGTTGCAAGGATGGGATCATCTACTCACCATGGTTGCGGTAGGTATCTGGGCGGCCCAACTACGCGGGCAGGCCATCTGGATGTTACCGCTTGCGTTTGTCAGCGTGATGAGCCTTGGCGGACTTGCCTCGGCGGCAAGCCTGGCTATTCCCAGCGTGGAAATCATGATCCTGCTTTCCGGTCTGGTGTTTAGCGTGGTTATCGTCGGCAAAGTACGGTTCAGCGCCCGGATTAATGTGTTGATTGTGGCATTTTTCGCCTTTTTCCACGGCTATGCGCACGGACAGGAAATGTCGGCCTCGGCAAGCCTGAGTTCCTACACCGTCGGCTTTGTATCCGCAACCTTGTTGCTACACTGTGCGGGCATATTTACTGCACGTCTGGCTGTTATAATCTTTGCTGTTTTTATCGGCAGCAACGCTAATGCCCAGGAAAAGAACGATTCGCCGGCAGATAAAAATAAATCTGTAACGCTTGATGAAATGATTATTAGCGGCCGCAGCGATTCGCAAGTGGGCGTTGCCGACAGCGCCTCGCAAGGCAATATCGGACAAGAACAGCTTAAATACCGGACGATAAGCCGGCCGGTCGAAGTGCTGGAAACAGTCCCCGGTCTGATCGCCACGCAACACAGCGGCGAAGGCAAGGCCAACCAGTATTTTTTGCGCGGCTTTAACCTGGATCACGGCACCGATTTTTTGACCCAGATCGACGGCGTGCCGGTTAACCAGCTGTCCCACTCGCACGGGCAAGGCTGGACCGACACCAATTTCCTTATCCCTGAGTTAATAGAAACGCTGGAATTTAAAAAAGGCGGCCATTATGCGGAAAACGGCGATTTTTCCAGTATCGGATCGGCTAACATCAAATATTTCAGGGAACTGCCGGAACATATCGTCAAGTTTACCGGCGGCAGTTTCGATTATTACCGGGGCTTGGCGGCAGGCTCTGAAAAGCTGGGCGACGGCGTGTTGCTGTATGCCGGTGAGACTGTACACAATAACGGCCCATGGACGGCCGGCAATGACTATTTGAAATTTAACGGCCTGTTGCGCTATAGCGAAGAACGCGGCAATCATGGCTGGAACATTACCGGCATGGCGACAAAATCCGACTGGAAATCCACCGACCAAATCGCCCAACGCGCACTGGATCAAGGACGCATCGGCCGATTCGACACTATTGACCCGACCGACGGCGGCAATAGCCAGCGCTACAGCCTGACCGGCGAATGGCATCGCCAAGATACAGGCAGCGAAACCAAATTGACGGCTTACGGAATCTATTCCAAGTTGAACCTGTATTCGAACTTCACTTACTTTTTGGACAATAACGAACTCAACAACCCAGAGGGTTGCGCGGGCTTGAACCCGGGACAACTTGACCCCAGCCTGTTCAATAGTTGCGGCGACCAGTTCGGCCAACCCGACGATCGCTGGACAACCGGTTTCAAAGGCAGCCATACCCTGTTCCACAAAATCGGCGCTGCCGATTCGGATACGACGTTCGGCTTGCAAATACGCAACGACAACATCCAAAACGGCTTAACCAAGACCCACGCTCAAGTACAGTACGGCGTTACCCGGCAAGATACTATCGCCGTCACCAGCATCAGCCCGTATGCGGAAAATAAAACCCATTGGAACGACTGGTTGCGCACCAACCTGGGCCTGCGTTTCGACGGCTTTCGCTTCGATGTGAAAAGCAGCCAAAGTCAAAATAACGGCGAACGCTATGACGGCTTGGTCAGCCCCAAGCTGGGCGTTGTTTTCGGTCCTTGGGCGAACACGGAGTTTTACCTGAACGGCGGCCTGGGCTATCACAGCAACGATGCCCGCGGCATTACCACGCGCGTCGACCCGGTCACCGGCAGCGCAACCGATGCCGACGGCAACCCCATTACCCGTGCTACCCCGCTGGTGCGTACTTACAGTTCGGAAATCGGCGTGCGCTCAACCTGGATAAAAGGCTTGCAAAGCACGCTGGCGCTTTGGTGGCTGGACATCGATTCGGAACTGCTGTTTGTCGGCGATGCCGGCACCACAGAGCCCAGCCGGCCCAGCCGCCGCTACGGTCTTGAGTTTGCTAACTATTACTCGCCGACAGACTGGCTAACTTTCGATGCCGACTTCAGCTTTTCCCATTCGCGTTTCCGAAACAATGTCGATGGCATCGGCAATTACGTGCCTAATTCAGTAGCAACGGTTATCGCCTCAGGCGCGACATTTCACGATGTTTTCGGCGGTTTTTTCGGCGGTCCGCGCTTGCGTTATTTCGGCCCTCGCGCTTTGGATGAAAGCGGCGACGCTCTTTCAGCCCCAACCTTGCTGCTATCCGCGATGTTGGGTTATGAAGTGAATAAAAACCTGAGTGTGCAAGCGGAAGCCTTTAACCTTCTAAATCGTAAAGATGCCGGGATTACCTATTACTATGCGTCCCGCCTGCCCGGCGAAAATCAAGACGGCGTTAATGATTACGTCTTCCACCCGGTCGAACCGATCAGTTTCCGTTTAGGGTTTACTGCGAAATTTTAAAGGACGGATTTACCACTAAGACGCGAAGTTTTATATTTTTTCTTTGTAATTTTCGCGTCTTCGTGGTGAATAAACGTACAATTCATTTTTTCATTTTGTTCAAAAGTTGTTTACGCCGTAAACTTGCTTTATCAACGTACCCGCCTATAATTGCGCCTTGCTTTCAGGTTCCGGAGGGTTATTCAAAACCCAATGGTTAAACGGGAAGTCGGTATCCAAAGCCGACGCTGCCCCCGCAACGGTATGTAAGTAAAAGTTTCATCGAAACGCCACTGTGCTAACGCATGGGAAGGCGATGATTCAGGCAAACGCCACTTACAAGCCCGGAGACCGGCCCGAAAGTGTAATTCGGTACAGCGGAGGGCTGTCAGCGAAAATGACAGTCTGGCTCTGCGTCATCTCTCGTTTTGTTTGTCCTCTGTTGTGTAAATCAACCACCCTGCGCGGGCGGCGCACGAGGACACATGCAAAAACTCATCTTCACCGCATTAATCATTGCCGGATTTATCCCGGCGCAAACTTCATCGGCCGATGAAACAGTCACTTTGGATACGATGGAAGTCAAAGGCCGGGCAACCGATTTGCTGGGCGTGGCCTCATCCGCATCGCAAGGCGTAATCGAACAAGCGAAGCTTAAGTATCGTCCCTTGGCGCGAGCCGGCGAGCTGGTTGAAGTGGTGCCGGGCGCGTTGGCAACCCAACACAGCGGCTCCGGCAAAGCCAACCAATTTTTTTTGCGCGGTTTTAACCTGGATCACGGCACCGATTTTTCGGCGATGGTGGACGGCGTGCCGATGAACATGCCGAGTCATGCGCACGGCCAAGGCTATCTGGACCTGAACAGCGTAATTCCTGAACTGGTTGACCATATCGACTACGGAAAAGGCCCTTATTATGCCGATGCCGGCGATTTTTCTTCGGCAGGTTATTCGCGTATACACACGATGCGTAGCTTACCCAAAGGACTGCTCAAATTTACCGGCGGCGAGTTCGGCTATTACCGCACATTATTGGCCGATTCTACAAAAATCGGTTCGGGCGAACTGTTGGCTGCCGGCGAATTCAATGCTTATAACGGCGTATGGAAACAGCCGGAAGACTTGGGCAAATACAACGGCATGTTGCGCTACACGCAGGACAATAAGGATTGGGGCTTGTCGGTCAACGCCAAAGCCTATCATTCCAGTTGGAACGCGACCAACCAGATTCCGGAACGGGCTATCGATAGCGGCACGCTTGACCTGTACGGCAGCATGGATCCTTCCGACGGCGGCGACAGCAGCCGTTACAGTCTGTCCGGCAACGCTTGGAGCCGGGGCGACAACTATAAAAACGATTTTAATGTTTATGCTGTCTACTACGACCTCAATCTTTATTCGAACCCTACCGGTTTTCTTGACTACCCCGAGCAAGGCGACCAAGTACATCAAACCGAGCGCCGCGTGGTAAGCGGCGGCAACGGAGAACACACCTGGTTTTCCAAGTGGTTCGGGATAGATGTCGACAACAGCTTAGGCTTGCAAATCCGCCATGACGAAGTCATTGGCGCGGCATTAAACCACACCGAACAACGGCGGATTTTTCAAACGGTGCGTCAGGACGATATTAGCGAGACCAGCGTCGCGCTCTACCTGAAAAACCAGGTTCAATGGCTGGAAAAATTCCGCAGCATTTCCGGATTACGCGCGGATTTTTTGGATGTTAATGTCAACAGCCTGACGCTTGCGGCCAATTCCGGCCAACGAAACGCCTCTCTGCTGAGCCCCAAACTCAGCCTGATTTTCGGCCCTTGGGCCGATAACGAAGTGTTTGTTAACCTGGGCTACGGCCATCATTCCAACGACGCACGGGGAGCCACCTTGCGCGTTAACCCGGTCAACGGCGATCCGGCCGAATCGGTCTCGCCTTTAGTGCGGTCACGCGGCGGTGAAATCGGCGTTCGCAGCCAGTTTATTCGGGGACTGAATTCCACGCTGGCGCTATGGTGGATGCAGGTGAATTCCGAATTGATTTTCGTCGGCGATGCAAGCACAACCGAACCTAGCGGCCGTAGCGAACGGCATGGCCTGGAATGGAGCAATTATTACCAAGTCAACGATAGCCTGATGCTGGACGCCGACCTGTCTTTTTCAAAGGCGCGCTATGTCGGCGTGCCGCGCGAGCTGAACCATATCACCAATTCGGTAGGCCGGGTGATCAGCGCCGGAGCGGTCGTGCAACTGCCCTTTCATACCTTTACGACATTACGCTTACGTCATTTTGGCGATATTCCGCTGAACGATTCAGGCAGTTTTACCGCAGGCGACACGACGCTGGTGAACTGGGGATTCGGCTATCAACATAAGGATTTGAAACTTGAACTTGACCTGTTCAATCTGCTGGGCTCTAAAAGCAGCGACACGGCTTACGCCTATACGTCGCGCTTACAGGGTGAAGCGGCCGACGGGGTGGACGGCATACTCCGGCATCCGGTGGAGCCACGCATGCTAAGGCTGACGGGCTCGATAAGGTTTTAATCCTGTTTATCAGTATCCGGACATAAGTTTCCAGCTAAGGTTAAAATCCGGAGTGCAGGCTTTGCCTGCACTCCAAAATACCGGAAAACTTTAGCTCGATTACTTATTTGCTTTATTAACATAACCCCCTATAATGCGCCCTGCTTTCAGGTTCCGGAGGGTTATTCAAACCCAATGGTTAAACGGGAAGTCGGTATCCAAAGCCGACGCTGCCCCCGCAACGGTATGTAAGT
>NZ_RYFG02000053.1 GCF_003994235.2 Candidatus Methylobacter oryzae | reverse complement strand
GTAGCGCTTGCGGTGTTTTCTTTTAGCCATTGCAAATTTTAAATTTTGCAGGTTTTGCAACTCAATGGCTACTTTTAAAACACGCACTTAGTAACATTCTATGGGTGCAACTCATCGCGTTTTATTCGCAAACGACTCGCTCATATGATAGACGTCTTTTTTGAATCATCGGCCCAGTAATCTACCATTACATTTTGAATGTATAGGTTGATATTTCAAAGTTGAACATCGAGTAAGATTCTTAATTGTTCCTGTAAGGGTGGTAGACTATAATATGACGCTTATTTTAAACGATAGTATTTTGGTTGCTGATTTGGTGGAGATAACATTCGCCTTTATGAAAGGCGCCGTCTTAATAAATTAGGCTGATTCTGTCCTATATCAGTTTTTATAGATTGGATTACATCTTTTGGAACGCATTAACTCCTCCATGGAAGTAGCTATAAGTAAACGAATAAGCTGGGATGGAACGATAAACAACAAAACGGTTAATTTACTTCAGAGGAAAAGTCTGGATGAATCTTAAAGAAATAAATCTTAAAAATTTATGGCATAGTTTTTCAGACAACGCCTATCACATTTATATTGCAGTCACCCTGCTAAGCGTGATTCTTAGTACATTTAATTTTCAAAAAGATATTTTTTATAGAATGCTGCTAGGTTTTATCGGTGGATACTATATTGTTTTATGGTGGGCTTTCCATAAACAATCATTAAGGCATGTATGTGAATTGAAAAATTATGAGAATAAAGCGAAGTATGCCGAAGCTATACAATGGATTCATAGATCTATTCATTGTGCTCGGGATGCTTATCGTTATCTTGAAGCATGCCAAATAACAGACGATGAAGATACTAAGTTGCAATTTGAAAAAACGCGTTTCAAACAATTGTTAACTACCTGTTTAGATTCATATTTTGCAGCTTTTCAACTATGCTCTGGTGTATCGTGTCGAGCATCAATTAAAGTTATAGGATCTGGACACAATAGCGATTCAGATATGTATGTGAAGACATTGGTACGTGATTCTTTATCTACACAAAATTGCCGAGAATATGATGGGCGAGAAGATGGTCAGCATAAGATACTTAAAAATACTGACTATAAACAAATACTTGAAAGACAGATCGACTATTTCTTCAGTAACAATTTACCGCTAGAAGGGCAAAGCTATGAAAACACAAGTTTACCTGGAGGGGTTAATAGTTACACAGAAGAAAACTGGCCTCTCACTTATCGATCCGCCCTTGTTTGGCCGATTCGCTACGCTTTTTGTAAGGACGATTTGCCAGAACAAACTAGTTTAGACAAAAAAAGAGATCAAACTTTATATGGATTTTTAACGATTGATTGTTCTGATAAGGATGTTTTTGATAAAAATTATTCTATACAAATGGGAGCAGTCTTAGCAGATGCTTTATTTCCAATAATGCAAAGTTACCGTAAAATAGCAAGCCTTGAACAAATAAAATAAATAACAATAAACTCACTTACATCAACTTAAATCTAACATACCGGGTGGAGCATGAACATAAACAAGAAAAAAGACATACAAAACAATGAGATAAAGACACAAAGTGCGAATTTATCCTTTCAACTTCAATCTGAAAGTATGATAATGAAAGTTCTAAAATCGGGTAAAGACTTCAATGATTACGAGATTAAAAATAGTGCGAATGGTCGAATTTCAACAACTCGTGTTGTTTTTTTGGCTGATTGATAGCAGACATTACCGAATTCCCCATTAAAAAACCCGTCATGTACGGGTTTTTTTGTATTAATCAGAGTGAAGATATCTATCCTTGTGTTTGTAGCCATGTAGCATGTCCTTTCCAATTCCTACTGATGTTTTGTGCAAATGATGTACTCAGTTATCAGCAAATAGCTCAGATGAGGCTATGGATTCGTATTTAACAGCTTTTAAACATACTAACGCTGCAAGGCGGATTCGCGCAGCAATCCACCATGAACGAAGCCTTGAACTTGATCCTTGCCGAGTTTTCCCCAGCTGGGATTTTTATATCCGATTATATTGAATGTTATGCAAGATTGGCTACGCCCTACGCACTGGCCACACCAAGGTTATGGCGTGGAATTACTTGTTAACGTTTAACTTTCCAATACAAAACGAGCAGTTAACTCTCTCAAAAACTGGAACGTATCCAGACAAGGAACATTGAACTGCCGGCAAATATTCGGGACTTTAACTTTTTTGGTGTTTGGCGCTAACAACGCTTCATGCGTCACAACCGTTGCGCCTATTGCTTTAGCTTTTGCAATAATCCAAGGATCGGCTTTAGCCAGAAAATTATCGCGATTTCCGGCATTATAGTCGCCCATGATGACAGTTCGGGCTATCTCCGCAAAGACGATTTGAGTGTCGTCATCGTCGTTTTGGATAAAGTGTTCAGGCCTTGCTTTTACCCATTCCGCCAACTGGTCATTACCTTCCTTGAGTTCTTTGCCTATCATAGCCACGCTTGCAACAAGACCCAATTGAAATTGCCGGTCCAGCCAATCCCAGTAAGCGGGACATATATCCATACCATAATAAAAATTTTTGGCCTGGATATACGTGTTGGAATCCAGCAAATATTTCAAATGCCCAACTCCTTGGCAAACTCCGCTATTTTGTCCGGTTTAATGCCGCCTAACAGTTGGCTTGCTTCCCGCAATAATAATTGACCGCTCAAAGCCTCACTGACAACGGCACGGGAAAACAAATTACTGATTTGGGCTTTTTTCATCCGGTAATAGCTCGGCCCGGAGCTAATCTCCCGGCTTTTGTGCAACGCCTGCTGAGACGCAATAAAACGATGGTACTGGTCGTTTGTAATGAAGTTTAACGTCAATGCTCGCCGCGCCAAGGTCCATGTGCTGACATGAAAATGCGCTTCGAGAACGGCTAAATTGGTCTGCCAACTGTCCAGCCCGCTATCCCATAAAGACTTAAACTCGTCGGCCGGCACCAAAAACTCGGCAGCGACTGCATTGCAAAGCGTTTCTTCCGCTCGTTGCGTGTCGGTACTGCTATCGGAAATTCCGGTTTGGCCAATCCATATATGGCAAAGCTCGTGAATCAATGTAAAAAGCCGGGCACCTAAGACGTCCGCGTGATTTACAAAAATAATCGGGGCGTAGTGGTCTGCAATCGCAAATCCTCTAAACTCTTCAACTTGCAATGGCCTGGTATAGTGGTCGAGATAACTTTGACGCATGACCATAATGCGCAGGGACTCAATTCGGTTAACCAAATCGCGATAATAATCGTCCCATTTGCCGCGTTCCGGGTGTTCGCCAACGCCTAATTCGGCTCGCATGTTCCGCACGATTGCCGTTACGCTATCTTTTGTAGAAAACCTTCCGACAATAGGATTAGGCTCTGCGAGCTGCATTTTTAAATAGTCTTTGTACCATTCCTGACGCTGCAACATCAGCTTAATCAAGTCAAGCAACTCGGCGCTGGGTTGCCGATAACTTTGATTATTAATGGCTCTTAGGTCCAGAATGGGTAAGTCGTCCACCGGAGGCTTGGCAAGGAATAAATAACCGAAAGGCACATGCGCTT
The DNA here is from genome assembly GCF_003994235.2 of Candidatus Methylobacter oryzae. Taxonomy (GTDB): domain Bacteria; phylum Pseudomonadota; class Gammaproteobacteria; order Methylococcales; family Methylomonadaceae; genus Methylobacter_A; species Methylobacter_A oryzae. The sequence goes on along the minus strand of NZ_RYFG02000053.1, from coordinate 2,225 downwards.
TTTCGGCGTAGGTCATCGCCTGTTTGAAGGTTAGAGGCAGTTGACCGGATTCCCATTCGTTCAGTTTTTCTTCGCTAACGCCGCATTTCCGGGCAAATTCAGGCGCAGCGATGCCGGAGCGCTCTCGCGCCCAGGCTAGCATGTCTGCGTTGATTTTTGCCGTAGTCATAGCCATGTTCTTTATTTAATTGAGCGAATTATAACGGCATGTTTGCCGGAAACATATTTTCTGAGAATACTGTAAGGTAGTTCGCGCAGCAACCCGCCATGAACAAAGCCTTGAGCTTGATCCCTGCCGAGTCTTTTCCAAGTGGGGATTTTTTATGTCCGATTGCATTGAACGTTATGTGTAAATTGGCGAATTGCTGCACGAATCTCTACAGCTCTACTTTATTCAGTAAACCATCAAAATGAATTGACACTTCCCAAAAAGGGAATGTATATTATTTCCCAATTCAGGAATAAAGAGCTAGTTAATGAAGTTACTGGGGCTTTTAACATTAGAGGAATTCAAGCAAGATCACGCCGATTCACGCGGCGCATTGGACACTTGGCGGTATGACGTTGAGAAAGCCCATTGGGATGGGCCTCATGACATTAAAAGCCGCTATCCATCCGCCAGCTTCTTAGCCGACAACATCGTCATCTTTAACATCAAAGGCAATAAATACCGATTGGTCATAAAAGCGAAGTATCAATACGGTATTGTGAAAATTGAATGGATTGGAACTCACGCGGAATACGACAAAAAAAGATTCACATAACACTACAACTTTAACCGAGGACATCACCATGAACCAACCAGTACGAGTAATCAAAACGCAGCATGACTATGAAACTGCTATGGCTCGCCTGTCTGCGTTAATGGACATGAACATTGAAAGCGGATCGGTTGAGGAAGGCGAATTGGAGCTTTTGGCGCTAGTTATTGAATCGTATGAACGCACCAAAGTCGCGCCAGTTATTCCCGATCCGATTGATGCCATTCTATTCAGAATGGACCAGTTAGGCTTAAAGCCACGCGATTTGGTGCCGATGATCGGCTCTATCTCTAAGGTTTCTGAGGTTTTATCCAGAAAACGCGATTTAAGCTTGGCAATGATTCGGGCGCTTCATAGAGGCCTAGACATTCCGGCGGAAGTGCTCATCAGTACCTCCAGTCATGGAGACATCGATATTAACGCAGAACCCGTGTACGACTACCTTAAGTTTCCGCTCAAAGAAATGCAGGAAAGAGGCTGTTTTTCTGGTTTCTCAAAACATATTGCTAACATCAAAGATCACGCAGAAGAATTATTTACGTGGTTCACGCAGGGTATTTCCGGGCACAATAGCCATGCGTTATTAAGAGCGCCCATGCATCAGAGCGGAGCGCGAGAAATGGATGACTATGCGTTGATCGCTTGGCGGGCCTGCGTGTTAAAAAAAGCGCAGGCTGTCGAGCTACGGACGAAGTACACGTCCGGCATCATTACCGATGAATGGCTGACCGATCTTGCCAGATTGTCACGCTTCGAAACCGGCCCGCTGTTAGCGCAGGAATATCTGGCCGATAAAGGCATTGTTCTGGTCATTGAATATCACTTCAAGAAAACCTATTTGGATGGTGCGGCGATGCTAATGGGCGAGACGCCGGTCGTAGCACTGACCTTACGGCACGATCGTATCGATAATTTTTGGTTTGCCTTGATTCATGAGCTGGTGCACGTGCGTAAGCATTTGACGCAGGATTACGCATTCATCTTAGATAATCTGGACGATAAAACACGGACGAGTGTAGAGGAACAGCAAGCCGACGAAGGTGCGCGAAACGCGCTGATTCCTCAAGAAATATGGATGCAATCCGATGTGAAAATAACGCACAGGCAAGACGATGCAATTAGGTTGGCAGACGAATTGAGAATTCATCCGGCTATCGTCGCAGGCCGTATTCGCTATGAAACCAATAATTGGCGGCTACTGAGTCGTTTGATTACGGGAGGCAGTGTAAGAGAACTGTTTGAAAAACGGAGTTGAATAATAAAGGGCAAAAGTTGGCGCTTTTGCCCTTTTTTGTGATTTTGCCAAACGACATTGGCGTGTCTTTTGGCAAGGCATTGGGTGGTATAAGAACCCCAATGCCGCTCGTAGTTAATCTAAGTGCGTGTTTTAAAAGTAGCCATTGAGTTGCAAAACCTGCAAAATTTAAAATTTGCAATGGCTAAAAGAAAACACCGCAAGCGCTA
>NZ_RYFG02000052.1 GCF_003994235.2 Candidatus Methylobacter oryzae | reverse complement strand
TGCAAGAAACGCAAAACCTGACGGTATTAACGCCGGTCAAAAAACAAAAAGGCCAAGCGTATTTGGAACCCCAGGACCAATGGTTATCGACTGCCGTTTCTCGCGTTCGACACCGATTGAATCCTTATTCAGCTGGATTGAGCAACAAACAGGCATTGAATGTGCGGGTAGGGTTCGATCCTATAACGCATTAATGGTACATGTCTTCGGCAAGTTGGCCGCTGCCTTATTTTTTTGGAATTATTTACGCGTTAGCGCTTAATTCACATTTAATAATGCCGCCAAATATACTGATAAAGGCGGCAGCATCAGGTTAATCGTTGAAATAAGGGATAATAATTTCTTCATCCGAGTCCAAGACAATGGCCGTGGCATTGATGCTTCGGCGCTGCCTTGCCTGTTTGACTTGTTCTATCAAGTGGATAGTGCTATTGACCGGGCAGAAAGTGGTTTAGGAATTGGTCTTGCACTCGTCAAAAGCTTGGTGACAATGCATGGGGGCGAAGTATGGGCTCAAAGCGAAGGGCGCGGCAAAGGCAGTGAATTCGTCATTCGTCTTCCTTGTCTGTTGCAATTATCGTCCGCCCACGCTGCTTGCCGGATAGATCCCAAGTTGTCTGAGAATTCGCTCAGTATTCTTGTAGTCGACGATAACCGTGATGCTGCCCAAAGTCTATCGCTACTGCTATCCAGCGAAGGGCATACTGTATGGTTGGCATACGATGGTTATCAGGCATTGCAAGTTGCGTTGAATAAACTGCCGGAGGTTGTATTGCTCGATATCGGTTTGCCCGGTATGGATGGTTATGCAGTTGCGCAGTCGCTAAGGCAACATTCCGAGATGAAAATGACTTCATCTGATCGCCCTGAGTGGCTATGGCCGTCAGGAAGATCGTAAACAAGCGAAAGAAGTTGGGTTTAACGGCTATTTGACCAAGCCAGTTAATTTTAGCGAGTTACAAGAAGCATTAGCTGCTGTTCTTATTTTTTCGGCAAGACGTTTGGCTAAGCCAAGTTCCAATCTCTGATTTTGTGGTTTTGGGTGGCGCTGCAACGTATACGAGAGGGGACGAGGTAGGCTGTATAAAAAAGCTAAAAAGCTTCCAAGGCCTTTAAGCCTTGAAAGCTTTTAAGTTGAACAGTTAAGGTTATTTATAGTCGTCATTCGCATGATAATTGTCCGGCTTTGCCTCTTTTGCGATTCAGATTGATATTGCTGGCAATAGCTGCGGTGGCGAACAATGCGGATGAAATAATGAATTCACCGGAAAGAAAGCCTAATAGGCCCGTTATAAATACTGTTCCGGTTAGAATGTCTTTGTAAAGGTCGCTCATGAGTAAATCCTCGTTGAAGTTAAAAAGTTTTTTGAATTACGGTTTAACTATAGTAAAGGTCTTTATTGTTGACAATAACATTGGTAGTAGATGGATTGTTTCTTTATTTGAAGCATTAAATTCATCAATTATTCATATTAGTAGTGTAAAACGTCGAAATTTAGTAAGGATTTGCTTGGTGCCTATAGGGTGATTGGTTAAATTTTTAATAAAAATAAATGTTTGTAATGATTTTGGTGCTGCTATAAACTTCGGTTTTTCAAATTGTAGCTATTAGTTAAAGCGACAATAGATTGAGAATGGCAAGCTTGACATTGCTATAGGGCGGCTATAGAATGGAGTCGGCTTGAAATAGTTTTACGTTATGCGTATCTTTACGAAGTTCTTCATGTTTGTTCGTCCTGTTATCATTAAGTAATTCTCTAATTTCCCAGCTCTATCAGCCTTTATAAGGCTATCAGTTACTACAAATAATAGGATTACACTAAATGACTACAGGTACAGTTAAATGGTTTAATGCTGAAAAAGGCTTTGGTTTTATTCAGCAAGAAAACGGCCCAGATGTTTTTGTTCACTTTCGTAACATTAACAGTTCCGGTTTTAAATCTCTGGATGAAGGCCAAAAAGTACAATTTAATGTTACTCAGGGCCAAAAAGGTCCGCAAGCAGAAGAAGTAACAGTTATCTGATTGCTCGCGAAAAAAACCGTAGCTTCTCAAAGAAGCTACGGTTTTTTTATGTCTGCTAGTAAATTTAAGTCGGCTAATTTGGGGTGTTACTGATGCGTTGCTTTTGAGGGATCGTGGTTTCAAATTTGTTTGAAAGTTTCTAAAGTAGTCTGAAAAGCTAAAGTCTGTGCCCGGCTATGTTTGGCGGTTTTATTGTTGAGGCTGCGTCTTGAGGTCATCGTTATGGCCGGCAAGTTGAGTGCCTATCTCTTTCACTTGTATGTGAAACTCTTTATGCAGTGATTTTTGATTATCCTGCCCAATTAAAAAGACATGGAGAAATGCGGTTTCATTGGAGGATAGTATTTTTGCTAATGGCAAAACCAAGGTTTTCTTTGTTATAAATAAAATCAAATATCAGTGACGCAACCCTTAAATTTTTATTTACGGCAAGAAAGCGAGCAATGAAGTAAGCGATTTTTAAGTGTCTGGGCTAAGCATGGGATATTGATTTTCAATGGCTCTTTGCTAATGTTGATGCCTTTTGTCAAGGGGTAAAGAGCGTTTTTAACTGTTACTAAAATAGTAGACAGTATATAATCCCGTGGTTTTATTCAATCATTTACTAAATTCATACCGGAAAAAGACATGCTGGGTAAGTTGGTTAGATTTGTTATAGGGAGCCGTAATGACAGGCTGATAAAGAAGAAAAGAGCGTTGGTTAAAAAGATCAATGCCCTGGCTTCTGATTACGAGAAATTATCTGACGATGCGTTAAAAGCAAAAACGCAGGAGTTTCGTGATCGCTTGGCGCAAGGCGAAAAACTGGACAATCTGCTTCCTGAAGCGTTTGCAACAGTTAGGGAAGCATCGACGCGGGTCTTTGGTATGCGTCATTTCGATGTGCAGTTGATTGGCGGCATGATACTTCATGACGGCAAAATTGCTGAAATGAAAACCGGCGAGGGTAAAACCCTGATGGCAACCTTGGCGGCTTATTTGAATGCCTTGCCGGGGCGTGGCGTACATGTGGTTACGGTGAATGACTATCTGGCCAAGCGCGACTCTGAATGGATGGGTCGGCTTTACGGTTTTCTGGGCTTGACCACCGGTGTGATTATCAGTCAGATGGACAGTGAAGCGCGGCGCGAAGCTTATGCTTCAGACATTACGTATGGCACCAACAACGAATTCGGTTTCGATTATTTGCGCGACAATATGGCTTTTAGCCTGGAGCAAAAAGTCCAGCGCGACTTAAGCTTTGCTATTGTTGACGAGGTGGACTCTATTCTTATCGATGAGGCGAGAACGCCGCTGATTATCTCCGGACCAACCGAAGAAAGTACTGAAATCTACATTAAGGTTAATAAAATCGTTCCGTTCCTGACCAAACAGGAAAAAGAGAATGGTCCGGGCGATTATTCGGTTGATGAAAAAGTCCGCCAAGTGTATTTGACCGAAGAAGGGCACGAACATGTCGAACATTTAATGGTTGAGCATGGCTTGATGGCAGAGGGAAGCAGTTTGTATGACGCGACCAATATTCGCTTGATGCACTACCTGAATGCTTCATTGCGCGGCCATGTTTTATTCAAAAAAGACGTTGATTATATCGTCGCCAATGATGAAGTGATTATTGTCGATGAGTTTACCGGCCGAGTTATGCCGGGACGCCGCTGGTCTGAGGGTTTGCATCAGGCGATTGAAGCGAAAGAGCATGTTTCTATTCAAAATGAAAACCAGACCCTGGCTTCTATAACCTTTCAAAATTACTTCCGGTTGTATGAGAAACTGTCCGGTATGACCGGTACTGCGGATACCGAAGCGTTTGAGTTGAATAAGATTTACGGTCTTGAGGTTGTCGTCATTCCTACGCATCGCAATATGATTCGCAGAGATTTGGGGGATGTCGTATTCTTGACTGCCGATGAAAAATATATTGCCGTTTCAGAAGATATTAAAGAATGCGTTGGTCGTGGCCAGCCGGTGTTGGTGGGAACGACATCGATTGAAAACTCCGAGCGCTTATCGGCATTATTGCAAAAACTAGGCATTAAGCACGAAGTGCTTAATGCCAAACAACACGAGCGCGAAGCCCATATTATTGAGCAGGCCGGTATGCCGGGGGCTGTTACTATTGCTACCAATATGGCCGGTCGGGGTACCGATATTGTGCTCGGCGGCAATTTGGAAGCAGAGCTTGCTGCATTGGGCGAGGACGCCAGTGACGCCGATAAGGAGCGGGTCCGTGGTACTTGGTTGGATAGACATGAGCAAGTTATTGCTACCGGCGGTTTGCATGTTATCGGCTCGGAGCGCCACGAATCTCGCCGTATCGATAACCAGTTAAGAGGCCGTTCCGGCCGTCAGGGCGATCCCGGATCAACCCGCTTTTATCTGTCGTTGGAAGATGATTTGATGCGTATTTTTGCATCGGACCGTGTGGCAAGCTTAATGCAGAAGTTGGGAATGGGTAATGGCGAAGCCATTGAGCATCCTTGGGTCACTCGTTCTATTGAAAGCGCTCAGCGCAAGGTTGAAAGCCGCAACTTCGACGTGCGTAAAGAGATCCTGGCTTATGATGATGTTGCCAACGATCAACGTAAAGTTATTTATGCTCAGCGTAATGAGCTGATGGCGGCGGCGGAGATCTCCGATATTATCACTGCGATACGCGCAGACGTGGTCAATAATGTGATTACCCAATATATTCCGGCAAAAACTATGGTCGAGCAGTGGGATACGAAGGGTTTGGAAGAGCATTTGCATCAGGAATTTAATGTTGGGATTCCTGTGCGTAAAATGTTGGACGAAGATCACACGTTGCAGGAAGAGTCTTTACGGAAACGTATCATTGAGATCCTGGAACAAAGCCATAAAGACAAAGAACAGCAAATGTCTAAAGAAGTGCTGCAACATTTTGAGAAGTCAGTAATGCTGCAAGTGCTAGACAACAGCTGGAAAGAGCATTTGGCGGCGATGGATTATTTGCGTCAGGGCATACACTTTAGAGGCTATGCGCAGAAAGATCCTAAACAGGAATACAAGCGCGAAGCGTTTGAAATGTTTACCAATTTGCTTGAACATATCAAGTATGAGGTGATAGGAATTTTGTTTAAAGTGCAAGTCAGGCAGGAAGAAGACGTTCACGCCATTGACGAGCAAATGCAAGCGCCTAGAGAAATGCATTTTGAGCATGCACAGGCACCTACGTTGGACGCTTACGAAGATGCTGCGCCTGAGCAGGAAGAAGTTGCTACTGCGGAACAGCCATTCATCAGAGAGGGCAATAAAGTGGGTCGCAATGATCCTTGTCCTTGCGGTTCAGGCAAGAAATTCAAGCATTGTCATGGCCAATTAACTTAGCCGGATTTAATAGAGCGAGTTGTTAAAGCTGAGTTGAGCAGCGCTTGTCTGCTCAAGCCTTATGTGTACGCCCGACATGGGCATTAACTAATGAGGTGAAAGTCCTCTGTAGGAGAATCACCGTCGAAAACCTTGGTTGTTATTAGACGATA
>NZ_RYFG02000051.1 GCF_003994235.2 Candidatus Methylobacter oryzae | reverse complement strand
GGTGGACTCGGTGGCGGCGGCTCAGGCGTGGGCGGCGGCGGACTCGGTGGCGGCGGCTCAGGCGTGGGCGGCGGCGGACTCGGTGGCGGCGGCTCAGGCGTAGGCGGCGGCGGACTCGGTGGAGGCGGACTGGCCAAACAAATATTATCGCCAGACATTGTATAGCCCGGAGGACAAGTTTGATGATTATCCGATAAGCAATAAGTACCATCCAAAGACAAATGAGAACCAGCCGGGCACGTCAACGGGCCGGGCGCAGGCGTTGGCGTTGGCGTTGGCTCAGGTATAGGCGTAGGCGAAGGCGGACTCGGTGGTTCACTTGGCGGTGGTGGCGAACCAGGCGGCGGAGCGCTAGGCGGTTCGCTTGGCGGTGGCGGTGAACCGGGCGGCGGAGCGCTAGGCGGCTCACTTGGCGGTGGCGGTGAACCGGGCGGCGGAGCGCTAGGCGGCTCACTTGGCGGTGGCGGTGAACCGGGCGGAGGAGCGCTAGGCGGCTCACTTGGCGGTGGCGGTGAAACAGGCGGAGGAGCGCTAGGCGGCTCGCTTGGCGGTGGCGCACTAGGTGGCTCGCTCGGAGGTGGCGGACTTGGCGGAGGAGGTTCACTAGGGGGCGGCGGGGGCTCAGGCGGCATAGCCGGACAAGAGCTTATATCGCCAAAAACACCAAATGTCTTAGAACCATCGGGGCAATCAACAACCCGACAATCATTATGAGCATAGTAATAACTATCAGATAAACACTGACCTTGAGTTTGAGCTTCTTTTTTATAGGTACAAGTATGACTACCGCCGGCAGAATCAATAAAAAAACCAATATTTTCGTAACACGTAACCAGATTTGTTTTGCAGGTATTGGAAGCCGCATCATACACTTCCGGCTCAATACATTCAGGTTTGGACACACAAGCAGATGTAACCGGATCATTCACCTGATTAGGCTCACAAATTGGTTTTATACAGGTGTTTGTTGAATTCTCATAAGTTTCAGCAGATTTACATTGAGGCGGTATTTGGCAAACACCAGAATGCAGATTACGCACCTGACCTGTTGGACAAGCCGTATTAACCACGCATTTTGTATAAGTAGCATCAACAGTACCACCATTAGGACAACTAAAACCAATCGGATAAGGACCATCATTTGTCAACGGACCAGTACCATTCAGATAATAAGTACAAGTAAATGAAGTAGCCGTTTCGGATGCAGGCCCCGGCACATAGCCAGGGCCACGACGATTTTCCCAGTTCTGGCAAGCGGCATCAGCAGTACTAAAATGTATACCATTATCCAAATAAAATTTGGTTACATCATAAGTGTCTGACGCATAAGCAGATAAAGGATAAAAAGCCAATAAACCCGTAAGAATACCCGCTTTCAGCGGCGTAGGATGAAAATCAGAAAGCGTAATAAAAACGGCGGTTGAACGAGCTTTTGCGCTAAACGGATAAGACATTGGGACTATTCCAACTATTTAAAAATGCGCTGATAGCGCCGGTCAACTAACAGCGCACTTTGTTAATATTTGCCGCTCATGTAGCCATTGACAAAGCAAAAAGCCAGCATTGAGGCCATGACGACGGAAAATATCATTTCCTGATCCAAGATACGGCTAAGCCAACACCTAACATGATTGCAGCAATGGCGATAACGCCCGGTGCAACAAGGTTCATCAATGCTTCGCCTTTTGCAATAGCGGCAGTGATAGCCGCCTCAGCATCGGCATGAGCAGCACCGACACCAGCGACAGATAAAGCAGCGACAGACGCACCATAACGTAAGATTCTGTTTTTCTTTTTCATAACAAATTTCCTATTAAAAATATGTGTTTTTCCGAAACACCACGGTTTTTATCCAGCTTTTCGCAAGCCGGAAATGACTCGGCCCAAGACATGACCGCTAACAAAAGCGATCATGAAAGAGCCGAAAACGAGCTCGAACATGGTTGAATCAAAGGCGAAATACTGAGAAAAAAGGTCATTAAGTCCAGCAATCGACGTGTACTCATTGGACGAGATAAGCACGTAAGAACACCCCGAAAAAGGCGTAGCGAGGTCTAAAGACAACACACCATCAGGAGCAACAGCAACGCACACAGACATGGTTCAAACCTTATAAAAACCAGGACCAACAAGAGCATGGCCTTTGTTGGTTTCATCAACCGGACTAAAACGAGCCGGTTTTTGGTTCTTATGCCGAGCGTGATAACGGCGAGCTTTACGCGCTATGCGTTTTATCTCTTTTGAAATGGACATTAGTTAATTCCTCACTGCATTCAGCAGGTTGAGAGATGCAGTAATCTATACCTGCACCTTCCCCAACCAGATAAACATACCGATACAGAAAATAAGATAAAAAAACCGACATAAGCACTGTTAAGAAAAACAGTAATACTACGGCAGAGAACTGAACCGATAAGTTCATAATTCCTATCCAGGCTGCTTATTGACCTGTACCGGAGAGACATTGACTACAGTCTCAACAAAGTTGCCTTTACCGATAGCCCGAGCTTCGGTTTCAACTTCAAGGGGGATAATGGCGTTAAATTCGATTTTCTTAAGCTTTTCTACCAGCGAAGGGTCGCCACGCATATCAATACCAGCGGCACCCCGTTGAGTGTCTTTTTGTTCCATTTTTGCAACGCAATAAAGCGTTACATAATCGTAAGAGTTCCCGTTAAAATCACCTTTGGAGTGTTTCCACCCCATGACATTCATTCTCATAAAATCAACTCCGTTAAACTGTGTTTCGGTTGTAAATAACTGCAATGCAGGTAATCGGTTTCTTCATATTCAGCAAAAGTATCAAAGTTGAGCTTTTGCGGGATTTCTTCTTTACCTTCGGTTAAGCGACGTATGGCTTCGTCAGCGCCCAGAATTTGAACTTGCGTCCAAATATGCTTGCCAAATTGGTGACGCGTCACTTCAATAGATCGCTCGAAGGTACTTTGTACGGTTTTCTTGGCGGTTTTAATCACATCTTGAACTTTGTGCATATTGGCTAAAGCTGGATAAGCGCCGGCAAGGTATTGGCCGGGACGCAGCAAAACGTCATAAGGAATTTCTCTGTCTTGATTCTTGAGTTCGAGCTCAACACGAACCCAGTTAGGAAATTTCTCATGAAAGCCATTAGCCAGTTGGAGACCTTTTTCGTAGATACGTAACAGCTTGCCGGATTTACGGGAACCGATATAGAGAGTACGGCCTTTGCCGTTGGGATTTACCCAATTTCCGGCCTGCTCAACTTCGGGAGGTCGGCCACGGGATTTAAAGAGGTCGGCCTTGTACATGGCCAGATAATCATCTAACGACACACGTGAGTTGAAGTTATCGTTAGCCAGGTCTACGCGAGTTATCCGCGCCTTGGGAATCGATTCAAGAAAGTTGAAAAGACGTTTTTCCCAGCCCTGTTTGGCGGACAACAGCCCCTGCCCTTTCAGCGTGATTGAAACTGTTTCATTTTGCCCGCCAATGCAGACAAAACCCCAACCGTTTTGACCCAAATCGTAGGATTTCTCGTAAAAATTGAGCCCGGATTCGCGCTGACGAACTACCCCATAACCAAAAATATCATAGAGCTGAGCGGATAAAGCAACGACATAATCATGATCGGAAAAAACCGCCTGCCCATTATGCAAAGCAATGGGATGCGCTGATCGAGCAAAGGTAAAAGTCACCCAATCAACAAAACTATGACGAGCAGATCGCGATTTATCAGGCTTAGGAATCAGGACAAGGTTATATTTACCTTTGCCGCCTACAGACGTGATACGAAACGATTCAAGGGCCGCTACCGATGGCAGCAGGTCCTCGAACTTTCCCCCCCTGTTAGTATAGGGGGGGCTATCGCCTCGCCGCTTATCGCTCGGTCTCTCGCTCTTCACGGCGTGGCGATACACCACCGGGAATATTGACAAGTTACGACGCATATCTTCCAGCTGTCTAGCGGCCTTTTGCTCTTGCGTCAGTTTCTTAAGCGGCTTTATTTTATGGCGCAAATGCTCCGGCAACTGCATGAATTTGACGGAAAATTCTTCGTCAAATGCCAAAGCGTTAATATTAGAGGTACACTCAAACATGAGACCCCCCAATATTTTTGTGTTGCTGTTCTTGTTGAGCAATAGCCATTGGCGTATCAACATGAGGATTCCAAAAAAGGACTTTGAGCACTTCTTCGTAATAATCAAAGTACATGTCAAAGTCCATCACAGTTGCACTCGCTTGGTAAACAGTGGCAGCAAAGGCCGTAAAATCAGAGGGTTTGGCGTTTGGAATTGGCATCGATAAAACCTCAAAAAGGCTGGCAGTGGTCGCAACGACAGGAATCATCTTGCCTATGGTCGTCAGGCATGACGTATTCAGGTTCCGAGCCGGAGCCGTGGCAATTATCACAAGGGGATATATCAAGGTAATCAATGCCTTGACCGTTGCAGGCATGGCAAATCATTGTTTACAACCCTGATAAACTGAAGAATGATCAGAAAAATAAAAATCATGTACTTCAGGAATTGTTTCAAGGACCATATAAAAAACAAAAATGGCAGAAAGAAATAGCAATAAATCATCCATTAGTGCCACCCTGCCCTACTACAATTAATACTTCTGTATCAAAACCACCAGATAAAAGCGCCTCAATCAATTCAATTGAATCAGCAATACACTGAGCATCACAATCAACAGATTTCTTGTTAGGCAAATACTTCATTGAACGACGAAGCGAAAAAAGAATCTGGTCTAAGTCGGACGGAGAAACCAAAATATGATTCTGTAATAAGGATACGGTGCCATCCTGCTCCACTACATCAGGCGACTGAGCAGGATGGCGGCAAGCGTCGCCTGATTCCGTGAGAAATTTAAGCTTGTTGTTCACGTTAATGAGATAACAAGCGTCCATGATTGTTAGCTGATTCAATGATGCAACATGTAAGCAACGCGCTAATGCATCTTGCTCAGCTGATGAAAGTGTCAACGTGATGTTTTCACGCAAGATAGGTGTTTGTGCGGATTGTCGGTTCATAGGCTTGCCTCTATGGTTATAACAAGTAAGTTAGATGCTTAACTTACGGTATGTTGCAAGACTAACTAACAAGTAAGATAGTTGTCAAACTAATTCTTCATTGGAGAGAGAAAAAATGAAAACACTAAATGAGTTCTTAGAAATAGTTAAAGAAAAAAAAGGCTTTGAAAAGGACGTAGAACTAGCAAATTACCTAGGAATAACAAAGGCTTCACTATCAATCATGAAAAAAGGAGGAGGAGCCAGCCAAGAAACAGCCGAAAAAATCGCAAAAGGCGCAAACGTGGCACTAGAAGAAGTATGGCTTGCAAGCCTAATCCAAAAGGAACAAAACCCACGTTTTAAAAACGTACTGGAGAACATATCAAAGCGAGCAGGAATAGCAGCTAGTATTACACTTGGAACCGCCCTAATACTAGCAAATTCAAGCGACGGAAAGGATTTAGACGCAACTCATTCAACTGCCAAATATGTATATTATGTTAAATTAAT
>NZ_RYFG02000050.1 GCF_003994235.2 Candidatus Methylobacter oryzae | reverse complement strand
TTCGTTTGAGCGGACGAGCCGCTCAACTCAGCTTTATACCCAAAGGGCATAAGTTTCGTTTGAGCGGACGAGCCGCTCAACTCAGCTTTATACCCAAAGGGCATAAGTTTCGTTTGAACAGGCAAGCTGCTCAACTCAGCTTTAGAAGTGGGAATACGTGCGCTTTCAACTAAGCGGCTGAATATAAGTTTGCAGATTTTCTTCAAAGTTCAAAGCTGGAGTGCAGGCTTCGCCTGCTTTGCAAGCACCAACAGTAGGCGCTTTAGGCGGAGCGTGCACTCCAAAAATACTGGAAAACTTTAGTCCAATTACCATGCATTTTTCAGCGCGGAAACCGGGAAATAACAAAAACGCTTACTTTTCATCAAAACTTAGTTGTAGCATAGCAGCCACTATCACTTTCACCTGAACGCCCATGTCTATCCCAAATACTATCCAACAACTACACGCGCAAATGCGCGAATGGCGGCAGCATCTGCACCGTTTTCCTGAAACCGCTTTTGAAGAAACCGAAACGGCGAAATTTGTCGCCGAAAAGCTGGTGGGCTTCGGCTTGGAAGTTCATCAAGGACTGGGCGGAACCGGCGTTGTCGCCGCGCTGAGTGCCGGGAATGGCGGCAAAAAAATAGCGTTGCGGGCCGATATGGATGCATTGTTCATTCAGGAACAAAACACTTTTGTCCACAAATCCCGCCACGACGGCAAAATGCATGCTTGCGGCCATGACGGCCATACTGCGATGCTGCTCGGCGCGGCCTGCTACTTGGCCGAGCATCGGGACTTTAACGGCACGGTATATTTTATTTTTCAGCCGGCCGAAGAAGGCCGCGCCGGAGCCAAACGGATGATTGACGACGGCTTGTTTGATCGATTTCCGTCTGACTGCGTTTTCGGGCTGCATAATTTTCCCGATATTCCGCCGGGACATTTCGTGGTTAAGTCCGGCGCGATGATGGCCTCGTTCGACTGCTTCGAAATTGTTATTACCGGGCAAGCGACTCATGCCGCATTGCCGCATCTGGGCAATGACGCGATCGTCGCCTCGGCGCAGCTGGTTACCGCGCTACAGACTATTGTCAGCCGAACGGTTAATACTGTTGAGCCGGCGGTCGTCAGCATTACCCAGATCCATGCCGGCAATACCTGGAATGCGCTGCCTGAATCGGTGCTGTTAAGAGGTACGTTCCGTTGCTTTAGCAGCGATGTTCAAAAAACCATTGCCGATAAAATTACCCGGATCGTGAACGCGATCTGCGAAGGTTTCGAGGTCAGCGCGACAATCGAATTCAATCCGGAAAATCCCGGCTATCCGGTGACTTTTAACGCGGAAGCTGAAACGGAACTGGCGCTACAAGCGGCAATCGCCGTGGCCGGGGAAGACTGTATTATCCGGGCTCCAGAGCCTTGCATGGGCTCGGAAGATTTTGCGTTTATGTTGCAGGAAAAGCCCGGTTGTTATATCTGGATAGGCAACGGCTCTTCCGAGAACGGCTGTCTGTTGCATAATCCGCGTTATGATTTTAATGACCGGATTTTACCGAACGGTACGGCTTATTGGGTGAAACTGGTTGAAACGGTGTTAAGGTGAGAAGATTGCTCAAACCTTCCAGGTTTTGAAAACCTGGAAGGTTTCATTTAGCTTTTTTTCGACTCAAACAGCATGTGCGCCATTTTTTTTGCCTTGGTTTTTAAATAGCCAACGTTGTCTTCGTGAGCCGCGGCTTCGACCGGGATACGCCCCGCCACATCGATGCCGAGTCTTTGCAACTCTTCTATTTTCTTAGGATTGTTGGTGATCAGTTCGATGGACTTTACGTTCAGGTTTTCCAGCATTAACGCGGCGATGTTGTATTCCCTCTCGTCGGCAAGATGTCCCAAATGGATGTTCGCATCAACGGTATCCATGCCCTGATCCTGCAAATTATAAGCCTGTAGTTTTTTCAACAAGCCGATGCCCCGTCCTTCCTGGCGCAGATAAATCAATATGCCGAAACCGGCTTTATCGATAATTTGCATCGCCATATCGAGCTGTTCGCCGCAGTCGCAACGTCTTGAACCCAATACGTCGCCGGTAAAACACTCGGAATGAATGCGCACCGGTACACGCTCTTTGTCCGCAACATCGCCTTTAACCAACGCAACATGCTCCTTGTCGTCGATGGTGTTGCTGTAATAATGCAGGATAAACTCGCCGTGTTTGGTTGGGATCGGCGTCTGTACCAGATTTTCTAATTGTGGCTTCACTTAACTATAACTAATCGAAGAATTGACTGTATTTTACCTAATTCACCGGCTATCCAGTCAAAAAGTTTCATATTGTCTTTTTGATACACTGGTTTTGAACACTATAGAGAAGTTATTTCCTGGCTTCAATCAGCTTGATAATATCGCTGCTGCGTTCGTCGACATTGACGGAAGTGAAAGCGCAGGCTTTAACGCTTTTAACGGTATTCCTGTTAATATTTGCCCCCACCAACCCGACAACGACAGGGTTAAGCAGATTCATAATAGCCGCAATGGCAGGGTTTGAGCTGACGACATGTTCCAGCAATAAAACCTGTCCGCCCGGTTTGCAGACCCGGTAAAGCTCTTTCAATCCCTTTGCCGCCGACGGCACCGAACAAAAAACGAAAGAACAGATAACCGTATCGAAACTGTTATCGGCAAAGTATAACGACTGGACATCCATCTGCTCCAGCTCAACATTGACCTTCTTTCTGTCCCGTTTCTGCGCCGCCTGTTTTAACATTTGTCCGCTAAAATCAATCGCGGTTATCCTGGCATCCTTTGGATAATAATCGAAATTCTTGCCGGTCCCCACGCCCACTTCAAGAATATGATGGCCTTCAACTTTGGCCCACAGTCTTTTTCGCCAGTTCCTGAAAAACAATCCTTCCATGACCGCTTCCATGCCCTCAAAGTACGGAGCGATACGATCATAGCGTTTTCTAATGATGTCGCTGTCTGGCTTCATAATAGTTTCGAGTAGTTAATCGAGAGCTGCATAGTACAGCGCAAGCTTGGCGTTCATCAACAATAATGCAGGAAAAGCCGGCTAGTAATGTCGAGAAAGCCGCTCCTACAGTTGAATGAGTTTTCAGTATGAAAGGAGTAAAATGCCAAGTTGCTTATGAGCCGATGACTATTCAAAGCGTATTTAAACAGGAATTCCACAATGACAAGTACCCAACAACGCGCCGAACTACAACGCCAAATTTGGCAAATTGCTAATGAGGTTCGTGGCTCAGTCGATGGCTGGGATTTTAAGCAATATGTGTTAGGCACTTTGTTCTATCGGTTTATAAGCGAAAACTTTGCCAGTTATATTGAAGGCGGTGATGAGAGCATTAAATATGCCCAGCTCGCTGATGATGTCATCACCGCGGAAATCAAGGATGATGCAATTAAAACCAAAGGCTATTTCATCTACCCCAGCCAGTTGTTTGCAAACGTTGCCGCCAACGCCAATAAGAACGATAACCTGAATACCGATTTAGCCGCTGTCTTTTCCGCCATCGAAAGCTCAGCCAACGGCTACCCATCCGAAACGGATATTAAAGGCTTGTTTGCCGATTTCGATACCACCAGTAATCGCCTGGGCAACACAGTTACCGACAAAAACACCCGCCTGGCCGCGGTATTGAAAGGTGTGGCGGGACTTAGCCTTGGCAATTTCGAGGAAAACAAAATCGACCTGTTTGGCGATGCCTACGAGTTTTTAATTTCCAACTACGCCGCCAATGCCGGTAAATCGGGTGGCGAATTTTTCACCCCGCAAAACGTGTCCAAGCTGATTGCGCAACTGGCGATGCACAAACAAACCACCGTCAATAAAATTTACGACCCGGCGGCAGGTTCTGGCTCGTTATTATTGCAAGCCAAAAAACACTTTGACGCCCATATCATTGAAGACGGTTTTTTTGGCCAGGAAATTAATCACACTACCTATAACCTTGCGCGTATGAATATGTTTTTGCACAACATTAACTACGACAAGTTCAATATTGCGTTGGGCAACACCCTGTTAGATCCGCATTTTGGCGATGACAAACCTTTCGATGCCATTGTCTCTAACCCGCCTTATTCGGTGAACTGGATTGGCAGCGACGACCCAACCCTGATCAGCGATGAACGCTTTGCCCCAGCGGGCGTGTTGGCGCCCAAATCCAAAGCCGACTTTGCTTTTGTGTTGCATGCTTTAAGTTATTTATCCAGCAAAGGCCGCGCGGCCATTGTCTGCTTCCCCGGCATTTTTTACCGAGGCGGCGCCGAGCAGAAAATCCGCCAATATTTGGTGGATAACAACTATGTCGAAACCGTGATTGCTTTAGCACCCAACTTATTTTTTGGTACTTCCATTGCCGTCAATATCCTGGTGCTCTCCAAACACAAAACCGACAGCCTTACCCAGTTTATCGACGCCGGCGGCCTGTTTAAAAAAGAAACCAATAACAACACGCTTACCGATGCACACATCGCGCAAATTATGGAAGCGTTTGATAGTAAAAATGATGTTGACCATTTTGCCAAATCGGTGGAATACGATGCCATCGCCGCCAAAGACTACAACCTATCCGTAAGCTACTATGTGGAAGCCAAAGACACCCGCGAAGTGATTGATATTACCAAGCTCAATGCCGAACTTAAAACCACGGTAGCGAAAATTGACCGGCTACGCGCCGAGATTGATGCCATTGTTGCGGAAATTGAGGGCGATTAAAGGATGAACCCCAGCGCCCACTATTCGTTCGTCAGCGGCAGAATATCTTACGTTTGTTGCAGCCAGCGGCGAGGGCGGTGTCGAGGCTGTCTATGCAAATGAAGACATATGGCTTAGCCAGAAAATGATGGCCGTTCTGTATGATGTCGAAACCCATACCATTAACTACCATTTAAAAAAAATATTCTCGGACAGTGAGTTGGAGGAGGATTCAGTTATTCGAAATTTTCGAATAACTGCCAAAGACGGCAAAAACTACAACACCAATCACTATAACCTCTCGGCCATCATCGCTGTTGGCTACAAAGTTAACTCCGAGCGTGCGGTACAGTTTCGCAAATGGGCAACGGGCATCATCAAGGAATTCACCATCAAAGCCTATGTCATGGACGATGAGCGCATTAAAAACGATGGCTCTATCCTCGGCAAAAAATATTTTGAAGAACAACTTGAGCGTATTCGTGAAATACGGCTCAGCGAGCGCAAGTTTTTAGAACTTACGCATTGACAGCCGGTATAGAATATGAGGCATGAACTAACCCTAGGCAACGGAAGGCCCGCCCGTGATAAGAAAAATA
>NZ_RYFG02000049.1 GCF_003994235.2 Candidatus Methylobacter oryzae | reverse complement strand
TGAGGTTATCGCCACGTTCATCACCGGCTTTATGCCCGGCAAAGACCAGCTCAATCCACAATATTAACCAGCGGTCAATGCGTAACTTCTATTCCTCTCATTCACTCAATGAAATTCTCAATCATCATCCCCACCCTGAATGAAGAAAAAACCATTGTCTCGTGTTTGCTGCCGTTGCAAGCCTTGCGCGATAACTGTGAAATCATTATTGTCGACGCGACCGAAAACCAACCGGCAGATAATCCGCCCCACGCCCATTTGGCCGACAAAATCATACATTCGCCTAAAGGCCGCGCCCGGCAAATGAACCTCGGTGCAAGCCAGGCAAGCGGCGACCTACTGGTATTCCTGCACGCCGACACTTATCTGCCCGAAAACGCGTTGCCGTTAATCGAACAGCATATCGGCGACAGGCAATGGGGCCGCTTCGATATTCAATTGAGCGGCGATCATTTCATGTTGAACGTCATCGCCTGGATGATGAACCGCCGCTCCCGGCTGACCGGCATTGCCACCGGCGACCAGGTTATTTTTGTCGCAAAGAAAGCGTTTGCGGCCGTAGGCCGTTATCCCGAAATCGCGCTGATGGAAGACATTGCCTTGAGCAAAATGCTGAAAAAAATCGGCCCGCCGCTTTGCCTTAGCGCAAAAGTCACCAGTTCCGGCAGGCGATGGCAGCACTTCGGCATTTACAGGACTATACTGCTGATGTGGAGCATTCGCCTGCGCTACTTCTTTGGCACCGACCCGCAATTATTGGCCGAACTTTATTCGAGGGGGCAATTTTGGAAACCGTAATCCGTTTATCCGCAGCACTGGGCATTTTCTGCCTCATGATTGCTTGGGAATATATCAGTCCCAGAAGAACCCTGCATATCGGCCGCAAGCAGCGCTGGCCGGTTAATCTGGGACTCGCCGCGTTCAATATCGCAATCATGCGCTTAAGCCTGGGCGGCATGGCTTACCTGGCTGCTATAACGGCTACAAACCAAGGTTACGGATTGTTGAACCGGCTGTCCGCGCCCGAATGGCTGTCAATTATCGTAACGCTGCTGCTCCTTGATTTTGCGATTTACTGCCAGCACATCGTTTCGCATAAATGGCCGCTGCTGTGGCGTTTGCATCAAGTACACCATACCGACCTGGAATTTGACGCGACCACCGCCGTGCGCTTCCATCCGCTGGAGATCATGACTTCTATGCTGTACAAAGTGCTGTGCATTGTCTTGATCGGCGCGAATCCGTGGGCGGTTATCGCTTTTGAGATCATCCTGAACGGCGCCGCGACCTTTAACCACAGCAACATCGACATCCCGCCCGCAATCGATAAAAAACTGCGCCGGCTGATTATCACGCCGGACATGCACCGCATTCATCACTCAACCGTTCCGGCCGAAACCGACAGCAATTACGGCTTTTCGATTTCTTGCTGGGACAGGTTGTGCGGAACCTATATTGACGAACCCAAGCAGCCGCAAACGACGATGGCTATCGGCTTAAAGCCTTTTCGCGAACCGCATGAATTGGGCTTTATGCAATTATTGTTGCTGCCTTTTAAAGCGTTGCGGAAACGGTGAAAATGTTCATTGATACTACGTTCTACCGATAAAAGATCGACGGCAGATTAGACCGAATCACTATCCGGCACGCCCTACTCAACGTTGTTTAAACGCCTATGCATAACCTTCATGACTTACAAATACCCCAACGCCGTACTGATGATATTTTGCAAAGCCCCAATTCCCGGCCAGGTCAAAACCCGCTTGATCCCGGAATTAACGGCCGAACAGGCAGCCGGACTGCATGTCGAGCTCAGCACGGCAACACTGCAACGGGCGACAATCGGTAACTTATGTCCCGTACAGCTCTGGTGCGCCCCGGCGCTGGACCATGCATTTTTTAGCGAATCGGCAACAACCTATGGATTAATTTTAAAGCAACAGCAAGGCGGCGATTTGGGCGAACGCATGCATCATGCGTTTTGCACGGCGCTTGCGAATTACTCGCACGCATTGCTGATGGGCTGCGATTGCCCGTCATTAACCGGCCAGGACCTGGAACAAGCGTTAGAGGCTTTAATACGGGAAAACGAAGTCGTGTTAGCGCCCGCGGAAGACGGCGGCTATGTATTGATCGGTCTTAACCGGCCTCGTCCGGAACTCTTTACTGATATGCCCTGGGGAACTTCGCAAGTACTGAATCTAACCCGTAACCGTATCGAACGCTGCCAATTTCGCCATTACGAATTATGCGAGCAATGGGACGTGGATACGCCGGAAGATTTAGAACGGTATCGTGCAAGTCGCAAATAGCTGAGGGTTTAATCATTTTTATCTTGCCCTAATCCGTGCATGAAGACCTAAGTTAATTTCCAAAAAAATGCCCGTCCAACGTAAGTTGGACGGGCATTTTTATTCTAGCCGAACTAAACCGCTAGACTTTTCTCAAAGCCTGCGGTCTCGACCATTAGCCGATCTGAGCAAGTGTCAAATTAGCGTAGCCGACAAGTTCAACTGTCACGATATGATGAACACCGCTACCGGTAGTAAAATCGAACTGAGCCGTACTGTCCATTACGCCATCGTTGCCAACGTCGATATGCTTGATTGAATTAGCTATATAAATATAGTTACCAGCACATCAATGACCTGACCTGTGCTGGTGGCTCCAGTGGTCGTTGTCGTCGTTGTAGTTGTACCGCCGGCTAAATCGCCGTCGACTGTAGGGTGTTCATTTGCGGACTCCGCGGGTTCAAACTGGGCGGGAATTTTGTTCGGATCGTTTTCCCGCACTGCATGCGTGTTGCCCCTGACATAAACGATCTCAAAAGAACGGCCGTTCCATTCGACACTTCCCGTCATAGCCTGGCCTTTGATCGCCAAGGTAACTTCACTATTAGGGTCGTCTTTAATATGCCCTACCCATACCGCGCCACCTTGCATATTTTGGACTATGCGGTCACGCACAGCGACTATCGTGGTATCGGCAAACAAGTTAAGCAACAAGGCATCGGCATTGATCGCGTCGAAATTGACCTTGGCGTGGCGGGCGCGTCCATTCAGCTGTTTTTGCGGATTGTTTGGAGTGCTCGCAGCGTCCTCCGCATCGGCTTCGCCAAGCAGCTCCAAAGCATTGTCTACAGACGCATTGCCGGCAGCTGTGGGCGGCAATTGCGTGATTTCGTCGTATAAATGCGTCTTCCCTGCATTCATACTCAACAAGGCCACCAATACCCCTGCTAATGCACCGCCAACACTGCAAATGGCAGCTATTCTGCTAACATATTCGCTTCCTCGAAGCCGCTGGATAAGAGTGATGATTGATCATTAGCGGCAGCCTCTCTTAATAGTAAGCAATGACGTTTGTAGCCAATTACTTAACGAGACTTTGATTAGTTTGTTTTGAAATGAAAGCTGCGAAGAGGTATTGGTTAACCGGTGAAGAGATACGCTAAAAAAATGCCCATCCAACCCAAATTGGATGGGCATTTCTTAATTTTATGCAGGAACTAAGCCATTATAAATGGCTGATACATTACGCAGCATTCGTCGCAACAACTTGAGCGTCCGTCAAACTGGCGTAGCCGAGAAGTACGATTTCTACAGTAGTTTGATTACCATGCGGCTCAGTAAATGACAGCAAACTATCCATATGGCCATCATTATTAAAATCGCTATAAGTTATGTCGTGATTGAAATCATAGTTGTTCGCATAGACCACTTTGTCATTTCCATCGAATCCTTCGAATATAGCCCGATTATTTATAAAGCTAGTCCCTTGGGTAACCATAAATCTTGTAACGGCGCCGTTAGGATCAACCGGCGGCTTATCGCCATCTGTAGGAGGAACTACCGGCTCATCAGCACCATTAATAGTAACAACAATATCTTGAGAAGTTGAACCGTCCAACGAGGTTACAGTCAATTTGTCGCTAACTTGCTGCCCTGCAATCAAAGCTTGTACGTTAGCATCGCCATTACGCAACGCGTAAGTCCATACGCCATGGTCGAACGTAAAGTCACCGTATGTGCCATGAAGCGCATTAGCATCAACAGCGGCGAATGCAGACTGGTCATGATCGCGGTCGGCAACGGTCAATGTGCCGTTAGCAGTCAACGTACCGTCTTCAGTCACATCTCCGGTAGCCGCGCCACTGATTTCCGCCGTGTCATTGGCGCCAACCAAGTTGTATGTGATAGTTTGCACGCCTGACTTAGCGCCATGCTCATCAGTCACAACAACGTTAAAACTAACAGTTTCGTTCTCGCCAGCTGCTAACGCATTAAGTGCATCGGCATTGACTGCAAAAGAGTATGAGCCGTCTGCATTCACGGTAAGATCGCCGTAAGCGCTCTTGCCGTCAACGCCATCGGCCAAGCTATAAGTAAGAACAGCACCATGATCGACATCATGACCTACAAGCTGGCCTGGCAGTGCAGCAGGCTGATCGTCAGCAGCAGTATCATTAATTGCAGTTGCGCTAACAGGGGCCAATGTTGGGGCGTCGTTCACGCCAGTAGTTGTTACCGTTGCGGTGGCGGTGCTTAATGTACCGTTGGCCATACGAATCGTATAAACAAAGCTATCGACCAATAATTCGCCTTCGGCAAGCGCAGCAAGATCTAAAGCAGACGCATCATAGTGTATGGTGCCGTCTGTGTTGACGGAAATAGTAGCTCCTTTCAGAGTTTCAGCGCTAGTCGATACAGGAAACTGAGCGGTGCCGGCAAGCCCGGAGACATCTTGCGTCAATGAATAGATCACTGCCGAACCCGGATCGTTAGCTAACACATTCAGATCACTTACGCCAGCTATTGCAGAGCTGAGCTGGTCGTCCTTAGCCGCCCCAGTCAGGGCCGCTAATTTTACAATTGATGCAGCTTTTTCAACTGTTACATTTGTTGTTTTGGAAGCCATGATAATTCCCCTTGTTATTTCTTAAATGTTTTTAAGTAAGAATCTGCCGGTTTATCCTTATCCGCTTCAGTTCTAAGTGCGTGTTTTAAAAGTAGCCATTGAGTTGCAAAACCTGCAAAATTTAAAATTTGCAATGGCTAAAAGAAAACACCGCAAGCGCT
>NZ_RYFG02000048.1 GCF_003994235.2 Candidatus Methylobacter oryzae | reverse complement strand
GGTCGGTCCTTAAGGGCGTGCCCAAGCTGCTTCTGCCTCAGTGCCAAGGTAGCTAACCATGACAGGAATTAAGATACAAGGGCGTGCCGTGTGCGCCAAAGGGAGTGTGAGATTTTCAAGTATCGGGGAAGGCGCGCATGGCACGCCCTACGGCTGTGAGAACTTAGATCCTTGTCGTCCAAATCTAACCGGTTAAACTCCACGATACTCCGCCAAATTAACCCCATACTTTTTTAGCTTCGAATAGACCGCCCGCGACGTAATTTCCATGTCTTCCGCGATTTTTTTCACATCGCCCCGATGCTGTTTTAGCGCATTTTCAAGAAACGCCTGCTCGGCCTTGGCAAGCGCCTGTTCCTTAATATCTTTCCATTGCTGAATATTCTTTGTTGCAGCCGGAAGCGGCAAGTCCAATTCGGTCATTTCCTTGCCAGTCGCAAATAAAATGCTGCGCTCCAGGATATTTTCCAGTTCGCGGACATTGCCGGGCCACGGATAAGCGCGGATTTTTTGCATCACTTCGCGGCTGACCGATTCGACTTCCTTGTTATATTTCTTGCTCAAGCGCTGAACGATTAATTGCACAAGGTAGGGCAAGTCTTCCGGCCGTTCGGCCAGAGGCGGGATGCTTAAGCGCACCACGTTAATCCGGTAATACAGGTCATTGCGGAACGATTCCTGGCTGACCAGCTCTTCCAGGTTGTTATTCGTTGCGGAGATGATTCGCAAATCAACCGTCAAAGTTTGTTTGCCGCCGACCCGTTCCAATTCGCCTTCTTGCAGTACGCGAAGCAAGCGGGTTTGCGCGGCAGGGGACAATGAGTCGACTTCATCCAGGAACAAGGTTCCGCCTTCGGCCCGTTCAAAATAGCCTTGATGGACTTCGATTGCGCCGGTGAATGCGCCTTTTTCATGTCCGAACAGCGCGCTTTCGATCAGGCTTTCGGGAATAGCGCCGCAGTTGATCGGTATAAAAGGCTTATCGCAACGGTCGCTCATCGCATGTATCGCGCGCGCAATCAGTTCCTTGCCGACGCCGGTTTGCCCTTGAATCAGCACCGTTGCCTGAGTCGGCGCGATTACTTCGATGGCTTGCAATATTTTCTGCATAGTCGGCGATTTGGCAATAATCGCCGGAGGTTGGTGTGTCTTTGCCGGCAATTTGCTTTGTTTGCGCCAGATTTGCTGCATGCTTTGTTCAATGCGCGAGTGCAGTTCGTTAATGTCTTGCATCTCTTTAACCGGCGTAGTGTCGGTGTATTCCATGCCCGGATGGTCTTTTGCCGCGTTCGGGTTTGTGTATACGCAAACTTCGCAAAGACCGTCCTGGCGGGCAATGCTTTGTTTGATCTCGACTTTGGCGTAGCCGAAATTTCTGGCGGCGATGCCTCCGAAGACGCTGGAGGTCATCCGGCATAATTCGGGAAAGTTAGTGACGCGATCGCCAAAAGGGCAACTGCTGTTGCTGACGGTGATGCAATCGGGGTTGCTGGAAACCAGTGAAAATTTACCGCCGATATTGTTCTTAAGGCCGAGAATTAGCTCGATGTAGCTTTCTTTGTCGAGCCACTCGACTTTATGGGCGGCTTCGCGATAGGTTTCTTCAAAAAAGCAGCCGGCGGTTTTGGCGATATGTTCGATTAATTGCTCGCAATGTTTTTGCCCTTGCTGTTCGCTGGCATGCATCAGTTCAAGGATGAAAGTTTGCAGAAAAAAGACAGGCGTTAAATCGGATAGAGAGTTGTTATTCATGGCGTTTTTGTGAAGTTTATTTTCGCAAATTGAAGCATGGCTTCGCTAATCTGGCAATGTCAAAATCCAATGGATTGAAATTTAAAGCAAATATTTGTAATCGTTGCTGGCACAGCACTTGCTATTATTGAATCTGTAACTATTTAGCGCATAGAAAAATAGAACTCGGATGACACCTTTAGGACGGATTCACACGGATTTTTAGCCCGAACCTCGGTTTGTTTGCGTTTTTATACCCAACGGGCATAAGTTTTTGAGCTGCTCAATTTGGCTTTAAATCTGTGGCTATCTGTTTAATCCGTGTTCTATTGACTATACGCTGAGTAGTTACTTGAGTTTTAACCATAATAATTACGAGGAGTTAATAATGAGTCAAGATAAGCCGCCTTTAGACCCGCATCCATTAAGCGAGTATGTTGCCTGGGCCGGAAACCGCAACCGCGAACCGCTGCTCGGTGTTTTAAAAGAAAAACTGCCTAAAGATCCGGGAAACGTTCTGGAGCTTGCCAGCGGTAGCGGCATGCATATCAACTTTTTTGCGCCGCATTTCGAGCATTTACATTTTCATCCTTCCGATAAGGATCAAGCCGTTTTCGATAATATCAAGAAACTGACAATCGATCACAAGAACGATAATATTGCCGATCCCGCTCATCTGGATCTAACCAATCCTGAAACCTGGTTTAATGCCGGCAAGCCGCATTCATTTGATGCTATTTTCTGTATCAATATTTTCCAGGTGGCGCCGATTTCAATTGCCGACGGCATGATGAAATGCGCTTCGCATTTATTGAGCGACGGCGGTTTTTTGCTGATTTACGGTCCGTTCCAAGTCGAAGGCGCCTTTACTACCGATTCCAATAAAGAATTTCATGAAACATTGAGTTCGGCTGGCGTTTCAGAGTGGGGATTAAAAGATGTCGCCGATCTGAAAAAGGCTGCTGAAAATCACGGCTTGGAGTTAAAAGAGCAGATTGATATGCCTGCGAATAATTTCTCGTTGATATTCGGCGCCAAGTAATTGTAAATAAAGTTAAATCAAGAAGATTAAGCATGGTACGAAAATGTTCAGCCGTTATTATCGGGGTTGGCCCGGAACAAGGTTTGGGCGCTACACTGGCCAAATATTTTGCAGCAAAAGGTTTACACGTCTATATAGCCGGCCGAAGTGAAGACAATCTTCAGCAGGTAGCTGAAAAAATCAGGCAAAAAGGCGGATCGGCCACGATCGTGCTTGCCGATGCAACCATTGAACGCGATGTGGCGCACTTGTTTAAAGTGGCGCGGCTGGATAATCATGCTGTTGATATTGCTGTCTACAACGTGGACAGCAATATTCCATCGCCGCTATTGGATATGGATACCGAAGCTTTTACCGCGCTTTGGAAGCAAAATTGCCTGGGTGCTTTTTTCTTCGGCAAGGAAGCGGTCAACGCAATGAAGGATCAACACCAAGGCACGCTATTTTTTACCGGGGCGACGGCATCGCTAAGAGCGAAACCGCCGTTTACCGGATTCGCAGCCGCTAAAGCCGGTTTGAGGGCGTTAGCGCAAGGCATGGCAAGAGAGTTTTCGCCGCAGGGCATACACGTGGTGCATACCGTTATTGACGGCGTGATTGACGGCGAACGAGCCAGGAATCAATTTCCGGACTATGTTCAAGCAAAAGGCCAGGACGGGCTGTTGCAGCTCGACGCGATCGCGGAGACGTATTGGGCCATCCATAAACAGCATCCCAGCGCATGGACTCATGAATTGGATTTAAGACCGTTTAAAGAACCGTTTT
Organism: Candidatus Methylobacter oryzae; assembly: GCF_003994235.2. Taxonomy (GTDB): domain Bacteria; phylum Pseudomonadota; class Gammaproteobacteria; order Methylococcales; family Methylomonadaceae; genus Methylobacter_A; species Methylobacter_A oryzae. The sequence continues at coordinate 1,488 of NZ_RYFG02000048.1, read as the reverse complement.
AGGAGGCAGTATGCCGGAAATCAAAAGTTGGACTTTGCAAGGCAGTTATTTTGAAACCTGTAATTGCGAGACCGCCTGTCCTTGTGTCTGGCTACAGCCGCCGTCAGAAGGCGACTGTAAATTGCTGGTGGCATGGCATATTGAGCAAGGTCATCTGGACGGTCAATCGTTGAATGATTTGAATGTTGCGATGGCGTGCTATTCGCCGGGAAACATGAAGGACGGCAATTGGCAAGCGGCTCTCTATGTGGACGAGCGCGCCGATGACGGCCAGGTCGATGCGATTGTACAAATTTTTAGCGGCCTGCAAGGCGGACATCCTGCGATCTTGATGAGCTTTGTCGACAAGGTGTTAGGTGTGAAAAAAGTAAAAATCGACTATTGCGAACAAGGCAACAGTCGGCAATTGATCATTCCCGGCATAGCTCAAGCCGATATTGAAAGCATTCAGGGGATAACTGGCGGACAGGCAACGATAAACAACCCGCCGTTGTGCGTAGTAACAAGTCATCCTGCCGTCGTCGCCAAGTCGAAAAATTACAGGTATCAAGATTACGATAAAAACTGGCAGTTTTCCGAGTGTAACGGCTATTTCTCATCCTTTATTTATCATCCGTAATGTTCCCGATTAAGATACAAAACCCGGTTCTGGTTATTGTGCTGATATGGATTTTGTCGGCCTGGGCTTACCTGTTCTATGTGCATTATCAAATGACGTCGCAGCCGATGTCGAGTTTCTGGATGCCGCCTTCGGAGCCGCGGGCATGGCATTTCATGGATTTTGCTTTAGTTTATTTCATGTGGGCTGTGATGATGGCGGCCATGATGTTGCCATCGGCGCTTCCGATGATACAGGCGTTTATTAAAATTTGCCGGCAACGGAGCGACAAGTCAGCCGTTAAATTGACGTATCTGTTCATTTTGGCTTATCTGGGCGTATGGCTTTTATTCAGTTGCGCGTTAACCGTGTTGCAATGGCAAATGTATGGATTGGCTTGGTTATCGCCGATGATGGATAGCCAAAACTCAATATCGGCAGCCGGCATCTTATTCTTAGCTGGTTTTTACCAATTCATGCCGCTTAAGAATGCTTGCCTGGTTTATTGTAAAACCCCGGTGGGTTTCTTATTAAATGAATGGCAGGATGGCTCTGCAGGCGCATTTAACATGGGTGTCAAACATGGCGCTTACTGCGTAGGCTGTTGCTGGGCGCAAATGCTGGTTATGTTTGTTGTCGGCGTAATGAACCTGTTGGGAATGGCTTTGATAACCTTATTGGTTATATTCGAGAAGTCGATGCCTTTGCAAGCAACGCTTATTTGCAAAATAGTCGGCGTCGCTTTTATTGCCTGGGGCGCTTTTTTATTAATCGCTTAAATCTTCCGTTTAACAACTGATTCTAAGTGCGTGTTTTAAAAGTAGCCATTGAGTTGCAAAACCTGCAAAATTTAAAATTTGCAATGGCTAAAAGAAAACACCGCAAGCGCT
>NZ_RYFG02000047.1 GCF_003994235.2 Candidatus Methylobacter oryzae | reverse complement strand
GGCGACTACAAAATCAAGATGCTAGACATTAACGAACTTTACGATGTCGGTAATGACGCCAGCGTTGAGGCCTGGTTACATGCTGCCGGAATGCGTGCTCGTTCTCGCCATGGTCGCAGCACTCGAGATAAAGGCACAGTTTACCTGGGCAAGAACTCCCGCCGCTGGGCTATCAAGTTTTATAACAAAGCTCGCGAAATGCTTTCTAAAGGCAAAACGCATCAATTACCGACTTACCTGCAAAACCTCGGCCTTGAGGATTTTATAAAAGGCAAACTCCGCGCTGAATTGCGTATCTTTTCGAAGGAACTTGAAAAGCTTGGCATTACCCATGGCTACCACTTAACCCCTGATCTTATCAATCAACTATTCAATGACTACTTGGGGAAAATCGACATGACAACACAAGCCACTCTTATCGACGTACAACTGTTAAAAATGCCTCGTGCTTTGATGGGGACTTATCAACTTTGGCGGCAAGGCGCTGATGTTCGGCAATTGCTTTCCAAGCCTACTTATTTTCGTCAACGGAAGTTATTGCTTGAATACGGTGTAGACATTTCCGCTATGCACTTGGCTCCCGAACAAAATAACGTCGTGCCAATGATGCGCATTATTGAAGCGGTGCCGGTTGCCATTCCTGCATGGGCGTATGAGCGCGGCCTTATTGCCGCTTAGAATAGGGGTGTAATCTTATGCTTACAGCTAACCCTAAAGCGCATTTAAGCCCTAAAGACTTGGTGCGTCAGCTTGCCTCTGAGGCTCAACTACTTCCTGGCTGGTCTCTCAATGATAGGGCGTTTCATGCTTCCTTTGCTGCGAATCGAGCTTATTTCGATCACGTCGCTAAGGTTCATTGCGCTATTAAAAATTTCTTTTTGTCCCAAGGTCATACTTTGTCTGATTGGCAATCTATTACCACAAATCCTAAATCTTTTAATCGAATTTGGCGCCAAGCTTTGGGCTTGCCGTTAGATGATGCTCCACCTCCCTTGGCCTTGCGCCGTGTTTTACCTACCTTCTGAACAGGATTTAATTTTATGAAATGTCTTATCGCTTCTGTTTTTACCAATTCCGGCATCGCTAAAGGCTCAGGAAATCCTTATTCCATGACGCGGGCCTGAATATGATTCGCGGCCGTTGATCGTTTTTATTTGATGGTCGCTTGATTTTTTGGGAGAGGCTTTTTGCTTCTCCCTTTTTTTTGCGGGTTTTTTATGGCTGCTAATCAAATTGATTTTTCTCCTTTTTTTCATCAGTTTTCTTTTGTTGGTGTTGATTTTGCCGTTATGTCCATAGCTGGCGCTATAGCTGTTGTTTTTGTTGCTCGTACTGGCGCTTTTAGGGCGCTTTTGATGCTCCATGATCGTAGAGCTACCGAAAGACGTTTTCGTTATCGATATCAACGTGAATTGCGCAATAGAGAATATCGAAATTGGAAAAAAAAGAACGGATATCGTTAATTTTTTGAGGCGTTTTTATACGCCTCTTCTTTTTTGAGTTTTTTATGACTGCTAATGATCTTTGGTACTTGTTTATTTTTGCTTGGGGCTTGGTTTCTGCTTGGGCTGTCGTTGAAGGTTTGAAAGGTGGTTAATATGAATTTCCCATATATATTTTTCTGGTTTTATAGTCATCCTTTTATTTTGTTTTCTTGTAAGTTCTTAATTACATTTTCTTTTTTTGTTTTTGTAATTTATTGTTTTCATTCTCTTAATTTGTTGTCTTTTGTTTCTTTTTTGTTTTTTGGGAGCATTTGACATGCTTATTAAGTTTTTTCGGTTTTTTTTGTTGATTGCGGTTCTTTTTTGTTCGGTCTCTTATCCTGTTCAATGTTATGCCAATGCTGCTACTGCTAGTAAGATTACGGTTAAGCAAGAGAAAACCGATAAGGACAAGGAAGACCCAACGCCGGAAGCTGAAAAAAGCGCTTTCATTTATCGGCCTAAGTTTCGTGACGGGTCGTATTTGGCGGATCTGCTTTCCCCATTGTTTAAGGGTGCTTTTACGGCTTCTCGTGGTGTACGTGCTCCCGATACCGAATCACGCCAAGATGCGGCAATGGTTCCCCCTGGTTCTGCGGCGGCAATGGTTGACAGAAAGGCCGATACCCTGGTTTTTTTCGGCACTGATGCGGAAATCGAGACATTAAAAAAGCTGCTGGCCGAAGTCGATGTGTCCATCGGGGAAGTGCTTGTGCGGGGCGTTTTGTTCGAAGTCGCGACCGGCAATAATCAGGGTACGGGAATTCAACTGGCGGCATCGTTGCTGAATGGGGCGCTTATGGCCGGTTTTGGTGGTCCCATTGTGCCGGTTGCTTCAATGGCCGCTAACCAGTTTTTGCAATACAAAGGCTCGCCGGCTAATGGCGTGTCGGTCGATGCGGTCATGTCTGCGTTGTCTACCGATACCCGCTTTAAAGTCGTCTCTTCGCCATCGTTGCGGGTTTTATCCGGCTCGACCGCACATATTACCATTGGTCAAGATGTGCCTATTTTGGGGGCTCTCTCATTTCCTCAAGGTGCCGGTCAAGCGGTGCAGTCCGTTCAATATCGCTCTGCCGGGGTGTTGTTCGACCTTACGCCGTCGGTGCGGGAATCGGTTATCGACCTTAAAATCAATCAACAAGTCAGTAGTTTTGTGCAAACCAATACTGGCGTTAATAACTCGCCAACATTGACCAAACGGGAGATTTCGACTTTAGTTTCAACTAATGATGGTGATGTGATCGTCCTGGGCGGTCTGAACGAAACGAAAACAACAAACACTCAATCCGGGCTTTCTTTCATACCGGATTGGATTTTCTCCGACACGACCAGCCAGAGTGAATCCGAGATTATCTTGATCTTACAGATAACGAGAGTTTAAGCCTATCTTGTAAGCCCTGGTTCCGGAACTTCGCCCGGAGTGCGCCAGCATGAGGACGAAGTTCCGGAACCAGGGTGATGTTAAGTCTCTTTAAAATCATTTTCGCGCCCGCGAAAATTTTAGCCGCTAAAATTTGAATTCATTTTCTTCCATGTGTTTTTTTGAATTATACTGATCGCTAGACTCTGTAATTCATTACGTTAAATATTTTTTAAAGGAAGAAACTATGCTGTTAAGAAGCGTTGTTGTCGCAGGTGCTGCTGTTATTATTGGTTGCTCTGATCCGAAAGCCGCTAACGAAGACAACTTTAAAATCTCTATTCAAGCTTATCTCGATACTGCTTATCCAAAGTGTTATTTTTATACAGAATTACCTGCAACGATAGGTGACTTTGATTTCAATAGAACCAAGGAAAAACTACAAGCCTTGGTGAAAGCGGGCATAGTGGTAGAAAAAGAAGGGAGTCGAGAAATAACTGACACTTTTGGTAAAGTGAAAAAAACGGTTCCCGCCCCGTTATTTGATTTAACGGATGAAGGTAGAAAATATTACAAGCCAGATATGGAAAAAACCTTCGGCGGAAAATCCATTGGTGGTTTTTGTTTTGGCAAGGCCAGAGTTAAAGAAATTGCTCAATTTACCGAACCTTCCGATCTATTTGGGCAAAAAGTTTCATCAGTGAATTACACCTATGAAGTGTATGACCTTCCTGATTGGGCAAAATCACCTGAAATCATCTCTGCAATTGACTCCCTCAAAAGTGATGTTGAATCCTTGACAACGCCCGTAAAAAAAATGGAAGCAGTTGTACTCACTAACAATGGGTGGGTTCATGAAAAAATACTAAAGAAGGCCGGTAGTTAAGTTTCTCCAGATCAGTTTTGGTATTTTTTCCTTCTCTTCATTAAAATCATTTTCGCGCCCGCGAAAATGTTTGCTTATCCGTTGTTATTTTAGCCGCTAAAATTTTCGCGCCCGCGAAATTATTGTTTAAATTTAGCGGCTAAATATTGTCTCGTATCATATCGTAACGTATTGTATTGTATTTCATATCGTAACGTACTGTATTGTATTGTATTAATATGATATTACTGTATGTAATGTATGTTGTATTGTATATACATTACATACATTACATACATTACATACATTACATACAGTAATATTAGTTTCGCGCCCGCGAAAATCTTTAATAAAGCAGGTTTCTCTTTAGCGACCGGAAGGAAACGATTTTATTCATGCCTCGTCGCGTTCTGGCCAACGGCCATTTAACCTTTAAACTGGCCGCCTTTAGGCGGATACTGCGCGTGGTGAATGGCTCAATGCATTATTGTGACGAGTAACGATAATTTATCCATCGGCTACGCCATTCATCCACCTAGTCAACCATCATGTCCAATTCGCAATGTAGCCGGCAGTGAAACAGCCGGCATTCAGGTGTCGCAGCTTTTCTGGAACGTTGTTTACATAGTGACGTCTAAAAAACTTATTAAGGTTAGAGAATAGAATAAAATAAAGCTTTTAAATTCTTAGGGGACCTTAATGAGCTACGAAGAAGATTTGTACAATTCTGATGACGAAGAAGAACTCAATGATTCTGATGATGGAGAACTCTATGACTCTGATGATGAAGAACTCAATGACTCTGATGATGAAGAACTCAATGACTCTGATGATGGAGAACTCTACGATCCTGATGATGAAGAACTGCAAGAACAAGAATATGAAGAAGATCGAATAATGAGAGATCGAATCAAAGCATTAGGCGTCTAGTAGAAAACCTCACACTAAGACTTCGCATAATGTATATTATGTTAAATTAATTGTGATTGAAATAATTGTCGGCATAGCTTTTGCTCTAGCCCGATTTTTTAACACACGGAGTCAAAACAA
>NZ_RYFG02000046.1 GCF_003994235.2 Candidatus Methylobacter oryzae | reverse complement strand
GCAAAGCATTCGTTCATATCGCCATGATTAATTTGATGCTGACCAGGCTGTCCTCGGGGAAGGTATCAAACTTTTAAAACACGCACTAAGCAGTAGAGATTCATCGCGCTTTGTAGTGTTTTATTGGACTTGCGCAGTACAGATAACAACCTTAATAAAATTATCATTATGAAAACTCGTTCGCTATTCGCTTTTCCTGTTTTATTGTCCGTTATTAGCGGCATTGCTAATGCCACGACCTATACCTTGCCTGAAAACAGCAATGATACTGTCATTACTCAATTTCATGATGAAGTGCCTTTGACCCGCGCGGAACAAAACGAGACGTTGTTGGATGTCGCAAGGCGCTTTCTTCTAGGGCAAATGGAAATAGTGCGGCTGAATTCCGACGCTGATCGCTGGAATATCAAAAAGAATGAAATTGTCCGGTTAGCGAACAGACGCATTTTGCCCGATACGCCTCACGAAGGCATTACCCTGAATATTGCCGAATACCGGATGTATTACTATCCGCCCGCTCAAAAAGGCGTTGCGCCACAGGTTATGTCCTATGCTCACGGCATAGGCAGGCAGGACTGGAAAACGCCATTGGGCAAAACCAGCGTTGTGCAGAAAGTTAAAGATCCGTCATGGCATCCCCCGGAATCAATCAGGCGCGAACATGCGGCAAACGGTGACCCGCTGCCTGCTGTTGTTCCGCCGGGACCGCATAATCCCCTCGGTGCTTATATGCTGCATTTGGGCGTGCCCGGCGGCTATTTGATACACGGCACCGATATCGACAAGATTTACGGCATTGGCATGCAGATAACGCATGGCTGCATGCGGATGTATCCTGAAGACATTGAGGCTTTATATAACTCGGTTCCGGTCGGAACGCCGGTGTATATGGTCAAGCAACCGATCAAGGTTGGCTGGCTGGACAATACGCTTTATATCGAAGCGCATCCCGATCTGGAAGGCGAGGAAACAACGCCGGCCGAAAAATTAGAGGTGGCGTTAAAGCTTATTCAGAAAGCCGGCGCGGCGCAGAGCATGCCCGAGTTTGATCAAAATGCGTTAAAACAAGCGCTGACCGTCTTGGATGGAAATCCGGTAGCGCTGTATAAAAGATTGCCGCAACAAACAGCGCCGGTATCGTCGCCGGCAGGGCGGGGGTCTAAAGGCGGGTATTATCATGGCGTTTAAATCAGCCGATATGAATTAGAAAAGCGTTGTCCTCGAAAGACACGAAAAGCACGAAAATAGTTAAGATTCATCACGTCAACCACGCGTATCGCGATGTTAGACCTTCCAGGTTTTCAAAATCTGGAAGGTCTGCCGCCTGCGGAAATCGACAACTGATATTTTTCGTGGGCAGCGCGTAACATCAGTTAATAATATGATCCTGGCTATCCTGGTTGCCCAGGTTATCCACCCAACTGATGGTAAGTTTGTCGCCGGCATTGCCGCCTTTCAGCATAAAGGCAAAATAAGGGTCTTTGGAAATATTGGCGCCTGTGTTGCCGGCAATAATAACGTTTTTATTATGTTCTACCGTTAGTTGTTGGATGAAATGCGCCGGGACCAGGGCATTGGTTTTTTTGTCGCGATTACGGCCATGTTCCATCGGATGAGCAATCAACATCCTGATTTGCGTTTTGCCGTCCATGCGCTTGGTGCGGATTTTAATGCTCGACATGTTAAATCTCGCAGCCGTCGGGAGTGACGATGACTTTCTCGCTGGCGGTGAAAAAACCTTCGTTAGTTTCCACGATAACGGCCACCGCCGATGATTCGGCTATTTTTAAGCGAGCTGACACAAAGGGCTCCAGGTCTTGGGAAAATTCAAATTTAGCGGCCAGAGGGATGGGGTTTTTTTCGACCAGAATGGCGATGCTTTCAACATTGTTCAGGCTGCTGCTTACCGTAATGGGAACGCTTGAGCCGTTTTCAGCCGTTTTGGGAATCTGGATAGAGATCTTATCGGATTCGATGATTTTTTGGTCTTTGAACAAACGTTTTAAGGCTTGTTGCAATATATCGGTCGAGGTCGTTTCGGCCAGCCATTCGGCGTTTGCGTCAGGGGAGGCGAGTAGCCCCCCGCCGGCGATGATTGAATAACTGCCGAATGCGACAGACTTCTTGATAAATGCTCTACGGTTGTCGGTCTTGCTCATGTTTTCCCGGCTTGGCTTAAAGCGTTTAGTGTTTGAATAAGGCCCGATAAGCTCGAGCCGATTGCTCCGGCCGATTGTCGAATAGCCCGCCGATGACGGCTAGCAAATCGGCTCCTGCTGCAAGCAACTGTGAGCCATTGTCCGGCAGAATGCCGCCGATCGCAACAATCGGTATATTTAGCGCCAGTTTTGCCTGCCGCAATGTTTCGATTTGGGCGGGTGCTGCGAGCGGCTTTGACGAGGACGGGAAAAACCGTCCGAAAGCCGCATAAGTCGCGCCTTGCTGTTGGGCCTCAATGGCTTGCTCGACAAAGTTATAGCAGGAAACGCCGATGATCGCATCGTTGCCTAATCGCTCTCTTGCTTGGGCCACCGCACCGTCTTCCTTGCCGAGGTGAACGCCGTCCGCGCCGACAAGCGCCGCAAGTTCAACGTCGTCGTTGATCAGCAACGGCACATTGTGCCGGTGGCAGACTTTAAGCAGTTCGCGGGCAAGATACGGCGCATCCAGCGGATTTTTGTCACGGTACTGCATGACGACCGCACCGCCGTTAATCGCAGCTTCAACTTCTTCAATAATGCTATCGAAGGGCTTATTTACGGTTTGGGTGATTGCGTACAATCCGGTTTTGGGGAATTTAATCACTCTTCATCCATCCAGAAAAAACGATTGGGAATATGCTGGCCTTGGCCGGGCCGGGAAGCGGCATTTAATGAATTCCAGGTGTATTCCTGTGCTTCCATGACCGCTTGCAAAGGCTCCAGCCCGTGCGCCAGCAATGCCGCAATACTTGCAGCCAGCGTACAGCCGGAACCATGATAACTGAACGGCAATCTGTCCCAGGTGTAGGTTTCAAAACTGCGCCAGTCATGGAACAATTGATTGCTGACCGAGGGCGTATCTTCATGAGTGCCGGTAATCAGCACATAATCGCAGCCTTTTTCCAGCAACGCCAAGCCGCAGTCGTTCAGATCGCTTAACCGGGCCAGCTTACGGGCTTCTTCGCTGTTCGGCGTCAATACGGTAGTGCAAGGCAGCAGCAAATCGATGATGGCTGCTATGAGCCGGGCGTTCGACAGCTCAGCGCCGCCGCCTGCTGCCAGTACCGGGTCCAACACGACCGGAATATGCGGGTGTTGTTTCAATACCGCATGAATCGCGGCCGCAGTGTCATGATGACCGATTAAGCCGATTTTAAATGCCTTGACCGGCAGGTCGTTCAATAAGGTATTGGCTTGGCTGACAATGGCCTCCGGGCTTTGCGGGATCAGCTTTTTGACATTCCGGGTGTCTTGCTCGGTTAAGGCGGTGATAACGCTTGCGGCATGACAGCGATGGCTGACCAATGCTTCAATATCGGCTTGAACCCCAGCGCCTCCGCTGGGGTCATGGCCGGAAAATGAAAGCACAACGGGACGATTTAAGATCATTGTTGGTAATAGTATTGCTGTTGTTGCGGGTAGCCCTGTTGCTGAGGATAGCCCTGTTGTTGCGGGTAACCTTGTTGTTGAGGATAGCCCTGCTGTTGCGGGTAACCTTGTTGTTGAGGATAGCCCTGTTGCTGCGGGTAACCTTGCTGTTGAGGATAGCCCTGTTGTTGCGGGTAACCTTGTTGTTGAGGATAGCCTTGCTGTTGACCGGCTCCCGCATTGTTATTGGCGACAATTGCAAGCTCTACACGTCGATTCTGTCCGCGATTCGCCTCATTTACATTAGGTACTTTCGGCATTTTCTCGCCCATACCTTTCTGGGTCAGGCGCGAATAATTTACGCCGTGTTGGGATAAGTACCCGGCAACGCTGGCGGCACGGCGCTCCGATAACACTTGATTATAACTGTCCGAGCCGACATCGTCGGTATGGCCGGTGACATTGATTGTCGAATCCGGGTATTGATTTAGTACCTTGGCTACCGAATCCAACGCGCCTTGTGCTTGCGGCGTTAAATCCGCCGAATTGTAAGCAAAGGTAACATTGCTCGGCATGGTCAGGTTAAGCGTGTTTTCCGCGGTTCTTTGCACCTCGATGCCGGTGCCTTGTAACGATTGCTGCATTTCTTCCTGCTGGTGATCCATATACGCCCCCACTGCTGCTCCGACAACGCCGCCGGCTAACGCGCCCCATCCTGCATTTTTCAAATCGTTGCCGCCGAATAAAGTGCCGATACCGGCTCCGGCTGCCGCGCCTAAACCGCCGCCCATCGCTGTTTTTCCGAGACTGGATTGTCCTGTGTAAGGATCGGTGACGCAAGCGCTTAAAAGGACAGAGCTGATACCTATTGTCAATAATTTCTTGTTCATGGAAATAACCTAGGTTGATTTGGATAAGACTTCCGATGAAGCCGATTGTGCGCTCTTGTCTTAGCGCGTTAAAGTCATTATATAACGCCGTTGATAAATCTTAGCTGAACGATGCAGTTTAGAAGTTACGCATTGACCGCTGGTTAATATTGTGGATTGAGCTGGTCTTTGCCCGGCATAAAGCCGGTGATGAACGTGGCGATAACCT
>NZ_RYFG02000045.1 GCF_003994235.2 Candidatus Methylobacter oryzae | reverse complement strand
TGAGGTTATCGCCACGTTCATCACCGGCTTTATGCCCGGCAAAGACCTGCTCAATCCACAATATTAACCAGCGGTCAATGCGTAACTTCTACGCCTGTTAAAAGCAAGAGCCTGGAAATATAAAGCTGAGTTGAGCGGCTGGCCCGCTCAAACGAAACTTATGCCCTCTGGGTATAGAACAAGGTGTTGGTATGCAAACACATCATCAGCATCGTCTGTTGATATATCAGCAGGGCAAAAATAACGAGCGCTGCTGATTTGGTATCAATAGGAATATGGTTGTTGCCGATAAACCTTTAATTATCATGTTGTTAATGATTGTTTGGTCGGTTTTTCGGAGTGTTGGCATCAGTTTTGCTGTAACCATTGCAGTAATAACCTGTAATGACGAGTTATATCATGACAATACCTGTTGTGCCCAATAATGCGATCCACCCGGTCCCCGGACCGTTGTATGCGCGTATCCGCGACGAATTGCGCGTTCAGATCGTTTCCGGTAATTACCAGCCGCATCAAAAGCTGCCGTCCGAGAGTGAGCTGATTAGCCGTTATGAGGTTAGCCGCATCACTGTGCGCCAGGCGCTCGGGGAATTGGAAAAAGAAGGTTTGCTGTTTAAAGTCGCCGGTAAAGGCATGTTTGTGTCCAAACCCAAGCCTTTTCAGGATTTGGCGCGTCTGCAAGGTTTTGCGGAAGCAATGTCCCAGCATGGTTACGAAGTTTATAACCGCCTGGTCGGCCTGAATTTTTTACCTGTCGCCGCGGAACTGACGCAACGCTTGGGACTGGCGAAAGGGCTGCCGGTTACCGAATTACGGCGAGTGCGGCATCTTAATCGTGAGCCGGTTTCATTCGATATCAGCTACCTGGGCAGCCATCTTGGCGAACGGCTCGCCAAAGAAGACCTGGCTAGTCGCGACATGTTCCTGATTCTGGAAAATCAATACGGGATTCCGCTTGGCTTTGCAGATTTAGCCATCGACGCGGTGCTGGCCGATGCGGAAACAGCCGAGCTGCTGCAAATAGCCAAAGACACCCCGATATTGCGGGTCGAACGGCTGACTCACGGCCGCGACGGCGCGCCGCTGGTTTTGGAATATTTGTATTGCCGGACAGACAATTTTCAATTTCGTTTACGGATCAACCGATAGCTCGACCGTTGCAGACTCATCTATTTCGGCATCAAAAACTGACTGGACAACCGGAGGTTTGTTAACAAACAAAGAGGATTTATTGTGCTTCATCACTATAGGAATCAGCAATCGGCAACAGAAGCAAAGCCGGTTTCTTCAAATCGTCAGGAAGAACATGACGGAAGCCCGGCATTAAAAACCGGCGCGGATTTTTTGGAAACCGCATTGAAAGGCCTATGCCTGGCCTCGCTGATATGCGGCCAAGCCGCTGTCAATGCCGATGATTACGTGCAATCTCCCTATTTTAAAGGCGGCAAAATCGATTCAAATTTTAACCGTTACGATAACGGCGATTTTTCGGTTAACAATTTTTTGTGGACGCCGGTATTTAAAGGCGGTGCCGGAACGTTCATTTCAGAAAACGGCGGGCAGGATGTTAATTATTATGGCGGTTATGCACGGCCTTTACTGACCCAACCTGAATTGGGCGAATTATTTTTAGGCGCGCAACAAGTTCTTCAAGGCGATCGTATCGCTACCGAAGTGCAGGGCGAATACCGCTTGCCGAATGGCTTGGGATTCGGCGGCGGTTTTGTTGACCGAAGCCAAAGCGTTCAAGACGCTCAATTTGCGAAGGTTTCCTATCAAAATCAGTGGCGGGACATCAAATATATCGTCTCCAGTCAATGGCAGGGCTTTAACGGGCGCGATTACGGCGGCGGCTATGTGGCGATCTATAACAAAGAGTGGCTGGCTACTTACGGCAACGACGGCGAACAATGGCGCAGTGCGTTTGGTTACATCGCGCCGCAGATAACCGAAAAGCTGCGTCCGGCTGTCGAGGTGCTCTACATCGACAATAGCATCGGCAAAATAGGCGCCGACAGGACATTAATGGTGAGCGGGTCTCTCGGTTTTAGCAAAGGCTTTTTAAGCCATGAAGCCACGCTGGGACGGGCGATGGGGCCGACCGGAATGCAGTTCGCGAACCCCTTGGGCTATTTGAACACCGCAACCGATCCGACATTCAACCGGCGCGCGGAAGTTTGGGAAATCGGCGGTTTGCTGAACTTCCGTTATATAAACACTAGCGACGCCTCAGGTTTGCCGCGTACGGAGACTTTTGAAGCAAACATTTTTCCGGGGCAAATACTCGGCATCGATAATTTTCTGGGTTCGATATTCGTCGGCGGCGGAATTACCAGCCCGAACGGAACTTTTCCTTACAAAAGTACGAGCGCGCAAAAAAACCAAAACGGCGTTAGCGGCAACATCGGGTACATCAAGCGTTTCGGGCATATCGATACCAATGTCCGGGTTCAACACGATTTCGACGTTAACGACACCCAGCTGTATGTCGGCGCCCAGTATTGGCTGTAATTTTATCAACTTAACAAATTCAGGACATCAGATGACACATATCGTTGCTATAGCCGGCAGTCCGGCGGACAAATCAAAATCGACAGAGCTGATCGATAAAGTGTTCCGGCAGTTGGAGCAAACCGGCTTTACCACAAAACTGATCTCGGTCCGGGACATATCCGCGCAAGAATTGATTTACGGCGCGGCCCAGGATAGCCAAAGCCTTAAAACAATCACCGGCCATATTGAACGCGCGGCGGGCGTCGTGATCGCGACGCCCGTTTACAAAGCGGCTTACAGCGGCGCGTTAAAAGCTTTTTTGGATTTGCTGCCGCAGAAAGCGCTGGCCGGAAAAGTGATCTTGCCGATCATGACCGCCGGTTCCGACAAACATTTATTGGCGATCGATTATGCGTTGAAACCGGTGCTGTCGGCTTTGGGGGCAACGCAGGTGCTGAGCGGTTTTTTTGTCTCCGACCAACAGGCAAAAAGAGATCAACTAGGCCTCTTATCGCTGGACGGAGAAACCGAACAGCGTCTTGACGAACAAGTTGGTTTGTTAGTGTCTTTAGTGCGTCTTAGCGTTTCGCAACAAGCCGTTGAAGCGGAAATTTACTAATTTAATCGGGAGAGTTTTTATGAACAACAAGTCTTTTTTCTCATGGGGGCGATGGTTGAAGACGGCCGCCGTTTTAGTTGCAGTCACGGCTAATACCGCGTTTGCCGAAAGCAAAGCCTGGCCTAAGGAAGTCAGCCTGGGCTATCAAAAATACGGCAGCCTAATCATCCTTAAATCGACCGGCAACCTGGAAAAACGCTTGCAGGAAAAAGGCGTGGCCGTGAAATGGGCCGAGTTCCAGTTCGGCCCGCCAATGCTGGAAGCCTTGAATGCCGGCAGCCTGGATTTTGCGATTACCGGCGAGACGCCGCCGGTTTTTGCCCAGGCCGCGAAAGGCTCGCCGCTGGTTTACGTCGCCAACGAGCCGGCGTCGCCGCAAGGCGAAGGCCTGTTGGTCAAAGCCGATTCCGGCGTCAAAACCGTCGCCGATTTGAAAGGCAAGAAAGTCGCCACGGCCAAAGGTTCGAACGCGCATTATTTCCTGATCCAGGCCTTGGCCAAAGCCGGATTGACGTTGAACGACGTCAACCTGATCTTTCTGGCGCCTGCCGACGCCAGGGCTGCGCTTGAGCGCGGCGACGTCTCGGCCTGGTCGATTTGGGACTATTTCTACGCGGCGGCCGAACTGCAATTGGGCACGCGCACGCTGACCGACGGTGAAGGCATAGTCAATAACTACGCGTTCTACACGTCAAGACGGGAAGTAGCGGAAAAATATCCCGAATTGATCGCGATCATTTTGGAGGAAGTCGGCAAGACCGACGCCTGGATCAAAGATAATCCCGCCGCCGCGGCCGAGCAATTAGCCGTCAACGTCGGCGTCGATGCCAAAATCCTGGAAAAAGCCTTGCACCGCAGCAACTACGGGCCGGAGCCGATCAAGCCGGAAGTGGCCGCCGCCCAGCAGAAAATCGCCGATACCTTGTTGGACATCAAATTGCTGCCGCATGCGATCAGCGTCGGCGATGCGGTCTGGCAACGTAAATAAAGCCGACTAGCAAGACCTTCCAGGTTTTTACTGGAGCCGCTCCCGGCGGCTCCAGCACTTCCACCATCCATGGCAGGCGTAAAACCTGGAAGGTCTGATTCACCGCGTAGCGTCAGCTACAGAATTTAAAATCATTCGAGTCAGGAGCAACATCATGAAAATTTTCTGGTTTTTACCCACCCAAGGCGACGCCCGCCATTTAGGTTCGGCCAAACACGCGCGCCCGTCGGATCAACAATACCTGAGTGCGTGTTTTAAAAGTTTGATACCTTCCCCGAGGACAGCCTGGTCAGCATCAAATTAATCATGGCGATATGAACGAATGCTTTGCTGGA
>NZ_RYFG02000044.1 GCF_003994235.2 Candidatus Methylobacter oryzae | reverse complement strand
AGTCGAAAGGTTTCACCAGATAATCGTCGGCGCCGAGATCAAGGCCCGCAATGCGGTCGGACAACGCGTCGCGTGCGGTAATCAACAATACAGGCACGTCATTGCAGCTGGCTCGCAGGCTCGATAGCAAACGGTCGCCGCTCAATCCGGGCAAACCACGGTCGAGTAGTAGACATTGGTAAGATTGGGCGCGCAACGCCGATTCGGCATGATCGCCGCGTTTAACCCAATCGACCGCATAGCCGTCGAGTTGCAGCCAGGATTGCAAGGTAGCGCCTAACGACGGATCGTCTTCGGCGAGCAGGATACGCATAATCTATCGAAGGCGGGCCATACCGATTTTAAAAGACTAATCATCAAAAATTATCTCGTGATTATTGTTAACTTTTACATCGCATTTGACAACTCTCTTTTCCCCGAGGAACTCGAACAAGCCAAAGATTGAACAAATACAATAATCTAACAAATTGGATATTATGGTGTATTCTGAATCAGTTCGACGGAGCATAAACGATATATATTCGTTTATGAATATATAATCCATGCACAAATTGAATATTTATTTTTAAAAATAAAATGCAGAATCAATCAATTTTATTGCCTACGATTATTTGGCCTTACGGTGAAACTTTAATCCGTTTGTTACTGAGCCTGGTATTAGGTTTGTTAATCGGGCTTGAGCGAGAAAGACGCGACAAAGAAGCCGGTCTTAGAACATTCGGATTTATTGCGCTACTCGGCGGAATAGGAGGCGCAATGGGGGATAACTTTGCCTTACTGAGCCTTTTTCTGGTCGGACTATTGACGTACACCCTAAACATGCAATTGTTGCATACTAAGCAAACTATCGAGTTAACAACGTCCACCGCCATGTTGATCACCTGTTTCGCAGGTATTCTATGTGGGCAAGGACATACCATTTCTCCCGCAGCAATTATGGTTATAGTCACTGCTCTTTTGGCTTTGAAAGAACCTCTAAGCGGTTTTTCGGTCGGATTAACCGAAAGCGAACTACGTTCCGCACTCCTTTTGGCGATTCTGGCTATCGTAATTTATCCGGCATTACCTTCCGGTTCAATTGGCCCCGGAAAATTGATTGATCCAAGAGCAACATGGGTTACAGTTATATTAATTTCAAGCATAGGATTTGCAAACTATGTTCTTTTAAAGATTTATGGTGTACGCGGCACTGAAATTTCTGGTTTTTTAGGAGGATTGGTAAACAGTAACTTTACCGTCATTGAACTTGCCGGTCGCGTTAAAGATAACGATAAATTGGTCGACTATGCATATAGAAGTATCTTATTGGCAACAACGGCGATGTTAGCCCGTAATGCGATGCTTTTGCTCATTCTGGCGCCAAATGTTCTATTAAATAGTTGGTTACCGTTCACGTTGATGTTTTTTACAAGCGCAGTTTTGGTTTTGATAAGCTATCGTAGTGAAAGAGTTTTCATCGAAAACGAACCTATACAATTAAAACTGGGTTTACCATTTTCTTTATGGATTGCATTGAAATACGGTTTTGTATTTCTAGTCATTCACATATTTGGAACAATATCCCAAAACATTTTTGGAGAAACCGGGTTTTATACTGTTAGCCTCATTGGCGGTTTAATGTCGAGCGCCAGTGCCGTGGCCGCTTCAGCCAATCTTGCTTCACACGGAAGCATTTCGGCGGCGCTTGCGAGTAAGGCATCGATATTGGCTTCGTTTACAAGCATTGCCTTTAGTCTTTCATTTGTTCTCCAAACCAGAAATGGTTCTTTGATCAGAAAATTAGTTGTTTCTATGTTTTTTGTAGCCGTTGCAGGATTGACAGGGACAATTTTTTCAGAAAAGTTCTTGCCGCTATTAATCGGCTTATACGAATCAAGGATGAGATAACAATGGAACGGTAATTGTATTTAACAGGCCCAAATTAATTGCAAATGAAATCACCATTTTTCTTGTTCTATTTAGGCATACTCAAAAAGATGCCATCGAGTGGACGCCGGAGAGGCTCCAAACCGGTGTCGTCGTCAAACTGAAAAAAGTACCGTTCAAGGTCAAATTGTTCAAGCTAGTCGCCCCAAACGGCGACATTGACTGGCTCATTACCAATGGGCTGGAGATAACCTGACCGCGCAGGTCGCTCAACACGCGAACGACGTGCGTTGGCAGGTCGAAGAATTTCACCGCGAACTCAAACAGTTGACCGGCTCCGAGAAATGCCAATGCCGCAAGGCCCGCTCTCAACGCAATCACATCGCCTGCTGCTACCACGTATGGATTTCCTTAAAAGTCAAAGCGAACGCCTTGAAAAAATCCCTCTATCAAGTCCGGGGCGATTTGTTTTCCGACTATTTGCGAACTGAACTGCGTAATCCCAGAATTAAGGCTTATTCGGGAGGGTAGCGAAAGTCCTAATACAAATTGGCCTTGCCCCTTCCGATATTGATAACTTTACGCTATATCCCATGCAGGTGCCTTCGCCCGCTACGAAACCGTTTCCTTTTTCAAACATACCGACATATTGCGAGCAATTGCTCAACGGATATTTGAATCTCTCGCTGCCCAAAGCTTCTTTTGCTAAAAATGAAATTGGCATTGTGTTTGATACAGGCGCTCCAACGGCCAAAATTCATACGGATGTCGATAAAGCGGCCGCATCCACAATCTCAATCGATGCATTGGATCCATACCTTGAAAATAACATCGTTTACGCTAATGAAAGTGTCGAAGGAGGCAAAACCCAAGCCAGCGTCGTGAAAGATAAGGAACTTGCTTTAACCTCCGGGCCGAGCACGGTGTTGAAATTTCCAGTCGGTTCTATGTCAGGTACAAACGCGGCCAATGCAACAACGCTTAATTTGAGCAGCTCCGGTTCGGGATATGTGAATACAGGACTCATTCCTTTCCTGAATGGCCGCGTACTTTACTATTTTCCTTTTGATGGCAAAGGAGGATATCAGAATGGGCAAATAGGCTTTCCGACACAGTGTAAATGAGTTTAAAGCCTGTTTAAAACTGAATCTGAGCTACAGCCTAGCCGCCGCATCGCGATCAAAAAAATTCCATGGCGGTTAGGCTTGATTATTTAGGACAGACAAGCAGAACCTGTGGCTGCCCCGCATGATTAATCAACAATGCGAGCAGTTTTAATAACCGTTTAAAGCTTTGAGCTAGCTGCCAGCACTACAACATGAAGTGTATCGTTCGCGCTTGCGGCGCCTAAGTGCGTGTTTTAAAAGTTTGATACCTTCCCCGAGGACAGCCTGGTCAGCATCAAATTAATCATGGCGATATGAACGAATGCTTTGC
>NZ_RYFG02000043.1 GCF_003994235.2 Candidatus Methylobacter oryzae | reverse complement strand
GCAAAGCATTCGTTCATATCGCCATGATTAATTTGATGCTGACCAGGCTGTCCTCGGGGAAGGTATCAAACTTTTAAAACACGCACTAAGCTAGAGCCTTGCTATATAGTACGGAGCCAAAGAACTCCAAAAGAACAGAAGCTTTTAGAAATGGATATAAAGCGCCCCCATCAGCTCGCACTTTAAATTCGAGCTTTATGAACGGCATTTCTTATCCAGAATGGAAAAGACAAGATTGACAAACAAAGCAACCAAGCCAGTAACTGCTGATTATAAAATGTATACTCTAACGCGAACGGCAAACCTTCGAAGAAGCCCGGATGCTGTGCAATGAAATCATGCGCAGTCATAAATGCGGTGATTTCGCCTAATATTAGCGCGACAGCACCAACCCCTATCAAGCAAGCCAAAATGCGATCACGAGAGCTTAAAAAGTCTTCACCGATTAAACTGCTTAACACTAGAATCCGGTAATCCAAGCAACGCTGACGCCACCAGAGACAAAACACCAAACTGCACACTCCAAGCGCTGGAATAGCCAATTCCTGAACAGGAAAGCTCAAGTAACGGCCATTGAAAGCCAGGCTATAGGTCTTATAAAGCGCGAACAGCATGAAAAATAGGTAACCGCCTCTCAACCGACTCGCTAATTGCGAGTCATCGGGCGCGTCGACAAAAATATCATGGCAACGCTGGAGCAGCAGCCCTGCCAATGCGGTATTCGCGGCAACAACGGCCAACGTATAGACGCGTTGCCAAAGACTGTAACTGGCGTGCCATTGATAATCCGCCAGCGTAATCAGACAAACGCTAAAAGCTTGAGCCAATACCAGAAACGCCAGCAAACACGGCCCGGAAACGCTTTGCAGTCTTTTACCGTAAGCCGCGACAATCAGCAGCCATAGACCTGTTGTTAAAGCAAAATGCAGAGGCCAGGCAGGGTTTTCGTAAACCGGGCCGGTTAACGGGAAAACCGGTTTACGATCAGTCGACAATAACCCCCAATTGGCGCCGACGACACCCTCATAATCTACTTTCCACGGTTGATTGAAAGCCTCAATGATGTTGTAGTCGAATTTCTGGCGGTCAGCCAACTGAAGCAGACTGCGAATGAATTTAGCGGAATTGACGACACTGGGCACAGCCTGTCCGCGTTGACGGCCGACGCTCGGCCAGCCGGATTCGCCGATTAGAATAGGCTTGTCTTGCCCCATGCTGAGCGCTTTATCCTTAATTTGCCGGACAACTTTTTCAATATGAGCCGCAGCCTGTTCAACCGGAACGGGCTCGTCTTCCCAATAAGGCAATATGTGGATGGTAATAAAATCGACCTCGTTAATCAATTGAGGGTATTTCATGTAATTCGACCAAACATCGGCATAGGACACCGGCTGTTTTACCGCTTTCCTGACCTGCCGGATATAACCGATCAGGCTGTCGATACCCATGTCGCGGCGAAGCATTACCTCATTGCCGACGATGATGCGTTTGACCACGTCAGGATGGGCATTTACCGATTGGATCAGCGCCTCAATTTCTCTTTTATTATGGTCATGATCTGGTCCCAGCCAACCACCCTGAATCATGTTGATACCGTATTTACGCGCAATATCCGCCGTAGGCTCGCCTCCCAGAATCGCATAAGTGCGGACAGTGTAAGTTTTATCCGCCAGCAGCCGCAAATCTTCGTCGATATGTTCAGGCAATGGCGTTTTAAAGCCTTCACGAGACGATGCAAAAGATAGACTCATGATTTTACCGGCCGGCACATCGGCGCCAGCATCTTGCGGCTGGTTGACGAACCACTCGATAGTACCGTGAACAGTGATTACCAAAAGCAAACAAAGAAAGATATTAACTGCCTTCATACCTATAGAATTAGAGTTAACAAGTGAATCGGGGACTCTAACACATCTGCCGCTGCAAACATCCGAGTAACTAATCGACATCCGTTCAATGCTTGCTTCAAATTATTAATAACTGACAAAGCTATCGACGTGCTCAATCATCGTCATAATGGATATTAAAAAATCCCATATTAGACCCAACCCCACTCCCCACTACTTAATAATCCAGACGAAAGTTTCACTCTCGCTAATATGAGCAAGTAACTCATGCTCTTCTCATCGGTCAGCTTTAGAACTCTGTCGCGATTAGCTTTAGCATTCTTAGTAAGAGAATGTCCGATAGCAGGCAATATAAGCTCCCGATTTCAAAATTATAAATAGAGAATAGCCATATTGTTGGCAATCTATTTAGTTACCCTAGTAGTCAGTCATGATGAAGTACAAGGATAAAGCCGAGCCAGCTTCCGCCGTGCCTGTTGAGTAGTAAAACGCCAATTGACGGGGGTAGCCTTCACATTACGCTCGCGGACATTAGCTTCAACTTCACGGCGTAGACGCTCTTTGTCCGGTATCCGCTGCGACAAACAGCTATTTGACAAGACGGCTAATTCGATTTCGGCGATGTTCAGCCAGCTGCCGTGCTTGGGCGTGTAGTGGAACTCCAGCTTGCGTGCCAAAGTTCGCGCTTGCTCGGCGGGGAAAGCCTCATACAAGGACGCCACTTTATGGGTATTTCTTTGAGTGCCGCTTCAGGACCTTCTTCCACACAGCGTTGACGGGTTTTTGCCACCAGGGACGCTGAAACGTCCAGCGCCTGGATGATGTCCTTATCATGGAGGCCGGACGCGGCTTTTAACAAAATGCGAGCTCGCGTTTGGCTGCGAGCGGCGCTTTTACCTTTATGAACGAGGGCTTCCAACTGAAGCTTTTCTTCGTCGGTCAAATTGACTTTATATTTGATGGCTGCCATGACTAAACCTCACTACACCAAAGCCAATAACTATATCATATAGCTATCGCTTCACTTCAATATGACTGACTACTAGACAATAAAAATACCGAGGAAGTTTGAAAGACAAAATCGAACGCCGTAGAGGCTTTGCAGGCACTACATAAGCATTTTGCTACGCAGCGTTAAAGTGAAATAAAAAAGCCGCGATGGTTCGCGGCTTTTTCGGAATTAATTGGAGCGGGAAACGAGATTCGAACTCGCGACCCCAACCTTGGCAAGGTTGTGCTCTACCACTGAGCTAT
>NZ_RYFG02000042.1 GCF_003994235.2 Candidatus Methylobacter oryzae | reverse complement strand
GCAAGGGCGGCTCGACGGCCTGTTCCCGCAAACGGCGATGCCGGTGCTCGATCTCGATGCCGAATGTCCGCCCTGGGCGGAGCGTCCGCACAGCAATCCGGATCGCCAAGGACTGACGCCTAGCCACCTGGCTTATATGATCTACACGTCCGGTTCTACCGGAAATCCTAAAGGCGTGATGGTCTCGCACCGCAACGTCGTGCATTCGACCGCGGCGAGATTTAGCCGTTACCGGGAAGCGGTCAGCGCTTACCTGCTATTGTCTTCGTTTGCTTTCGACAGTTCCGTGGCCGGATTGTTCTGGACGCTGGGGCAGGGCGGGCGTCTGTATTTGCCGGCCGACGACATCGCCAAGGAGCCTGCCGCATTGGCCGGATTGATCGCAGATGGGCAGGTATCGCATCTGCTGGCCTTGCCTTCTTTTTATGCGCTGCTGTTGAAGCAAGCGGGGAGCAAGCTGCAACATCTTAAAACCGTTATCGTGGCCGGAGAGACCTGCTCAACCGAGGTGGTCAGGCAGCATTATGCAGCGTTGCCGCGCGTACCGTTGTACAACGAATACGGGCCGACCGAATGCACGGTTTGGAGCAGCGTTCATTTGACAAACCGGGACGACCTGGACAGGCCGTTATCGATAGGGCGGCCTATCGATAACGCTCGCCTTTATATCCTGGACGGTAGCGGTAACCTGCTGCCGGTCGGCGTGCCGGGCGAACTCCATATCGGCGGCGAGGGCGTCGTGCGGGGTTATTGGAACTGCACGGAATTGACGGCAAAACGCTTTATAGCCGATCCGTTCACGGAAGAAGCTAACGCGCGGATCTACAAAACCGGCGATTTGGCGCGATGGCGGGACGACGGTACGATTGAGTTCCTGGGCCGTAACGATTTCCAGGTCAAAATCCGGGGCTTCAGGATCGAGCCGGGCGATATCGAGGCCAAGCTGGTGGAACACTTGGCTGTTCGCGATGCGGCCGTATTGGCGCACGAAGACAGCGACGGCGCCAAGCGTTTGATTGCTTATGTGGTGCTAAAAGCTGAGTTGAGCAGCTTGTCTGCTCATATGCCCTCTGGGTATAAAGATTATTTAAGCCCCAGCGCCTTTGAGTTGCGCGATTTCCTGAAGAAAAAGCTGCCCGATTTCATGGTGCCTTCCGTATTTATATTCCTCGATACGTTGCCGGTTCTTGCTAACGGCAAGCTCGACCGCAAGGCCCTGCCTAAGCCGGAGAGAGACCGGCAGGCCGCGAATCGTGACTTTGTTGTTCCACGCAATCCGGTGGAAATACAACTGGCCGAAATATGGAGCGAAATCCTGAAAATCGATCCGATCGGCATCCATGACAATTTCTTCGAGCTGGGTGGGCAATCGCTGCTTGCAATGCAGGTCATTATTCGCATTGGCGAGCAACTATCGGTGGAGATTCCGCTAAATACGTTATTTGAGACGTCCACTATCGCCGAATTGGCAAAGCTGATTGAAAACACCGGTGCAAGGATTGCAAACCGTTCCAAACGCATCATTGCCCAACGCCGGTCCGCTTACAGGATCAGCAATTCTTGAAACAACTCAAAACTAGCGGATTCTCCCCCCTTAGCGAACAAGGCGGTTGAAGCCGTGCTGTAAAAAAATAATTGAATAGGAATAAATATGAAAGTTTTTGAAAGCTCTTCAGGCAGTCATGCTGAATATTCTATAGATAAAACCGATTTATCCACCGACCTCTTCATTTTTCCTACCTCCTATCCCCAACAACGGTTGTGGCTTGTGGACAAGCTGACGGACACGACCGTCAACTACATTATTTCCAGTGTGTTCAGGCTTCAGGGCAAACTGAATATAGAAGCGCTGAGAGCGGCGTTGAACGCGATAGTCCACCGTCACGAAGCATTGCGGACGTGCTTCGCCGAACAGGATGGCGGGCCGGTGCAGGTGATTCTGTCTTCGCTGTCGGTGCCGTTAACGATGACCGACCTGCGCAGCTTTTCGCAACAGCAACGCTTATTAGAAGTAGCGCGGCTGATCCGGATTAACGAAGCGACGGCTTTCGACCTGGAAAGACTCCCGCTGCTGCGCTTCCAGTTGCTGCGCATACGCGATGACGAATATATTTTTTTACTGGCCTTCCATCATATTATTTATGACGGATGGTCGAAGGATGTGTTCTTGCGCGAATTATCGGTGTTGTATGAGGCATTTTGCCTGGAGCAGTCCTCGCCCTTGCCGAAGTTGCCGATACAGTACGCCGACTATGCGGTCTGGCAACGGGAATGGTTGCAGGGAGAGTCGAAGAAACAGTTGCTGGATTACTGGAAAAGCCGTTTGTCGGGAGCGTCCGCGCTGGAGCTGCCGACCGACAGGCCGCGCCCGGCCGAGCAATCCTACCGCACAGAGAATCGCTCCTTCAGCTTATCGCCGGACTTGACCGAAGCCTTGAAAGCCCTGAGCCGGCATGAAGGCGTGACTTTTTTCATGACCTTGGCGGCCGCGTTCCAGGTGCTGTTGCACCGCTATAGCGGCCAGGACGACATTGTGATCGGTACGCCGACTTTCGGACGGAACCGCTTAGAGCTTGAAGGCTTGATCGGCTTTTTCGTCAATACGCTGGTGTTGCGTACCGACCTGTCCGGCAATCCGGGGTTCCGGGAACTGCTCGCGCAAGTCCGGGAAGTGACGGTCGGCGCTTACGCGAACCAGGACATCCCGTTTGAAAAACTGGTCGAGGCCCTGCACCCGCAACGCGGTCTGAGCCGCAATCCGCTATTCCAGGTCATGTTCGTGTTCCAGAATACTCCGGAGAGTCCGTTGCAGCTACAAGGGATAACGTCGGAATTGCTCCAGGCCGGTAACGGCACGAACCAATTCGAATTGACCCTGGAACTGACGGAAACCCCGCAGGGTTTGTCCGGCCGGGTCGAGTACGCGACCGACTTGTTCGAGGCCGCGACGATCGAGCGGCTGATCGGCCATTT
>NZ_RYFG02000041.1 GCF_003994235.2 Candidatus Methylobacter oryzae | reverse complement strand
CTGAACATGGGGGGACCATCCTCCAAGGCTAAATACTCCTTACTGACCGATAGTGAACCAGTACCGTGAGGGAAAGGCGAAAAGAACCCCGGAGAGGGGAGTGAAATAGAACCTGAAACCGTATGCGTACAAGCAGTAGGAGCGGACTTGTTCCGTGACTGCGTACCTTTTGTATAATGGGTCAGCGAGTTAATCTCAGTGGCAAGCTTAACCGAATAGGGGAGGCGTAGCGAAAGCGAGTCTTAATAGGGCGTTTAGTCGCTGGGATTAGACCCGAAACCGGGCGATCTATCCATGACCAGGCTGAAGGTGGGGTAATACTCACTGGAGGGCCGAACCCACGTATGTTGAAAAATCCGGGGATGAGTTGTGGATCGGAGTGAAAGGCTAATCAAGCTCGGAGATAGCTGGTTCTCCTCGAAAGCTATTTAGGTAGCGCCTCGTGTATAACTGTTGGGGGTAGAGCACTGTTTCGGCTAGGGGGTCATCTCGACTTACCAACCCGATGCAAACTCCGAATACCAACAAGTTTCAGCACGGGAGACACACGGCGGGTGATAAGGTCCGTCGTGAAAAGGGAAACAGCCCAGACCGTCAGCTAAGGTCCCCAAATCTATGCTCAGTGGGAAACGATGTGAGAAGGCACAGACAGCCAGGAGGTTGGCTTAGAAGCAGCCACCCTTTAAAGAAAGCGTAATAGCTCACTGGTCGAGTCGGCTTGCGCGGAAGATTTACCGGGGCTAAGCATAGTACCGAAGCTACGGGTTCATCGTAAGATGAGCGGTAGAGGAGCGTTCTGTACGCCTGCGAAGGTGAACTGAGAAGTTTGCTGGAGGTATCAGAAGTGCGAATGCTGACATGAGTAACGATAATCAGGGTGAAAAACCCTGACGCCGAAAATCCAAGGTTTCCTGCGCAACGCTAATCGACGCAGGGTTAGTCGGTACCTAAGGCGAGGCCGAAAGGCGTAGTCGATGGAAAACAGGTTAATATTCCTGTACTGGTGGTAACTGCGATGGGGTGACGGAGAAGGCTAGGTCAGCTACCTGTTGGAATAGGTAGTTTAAGCGTGTAGGGAGAGTTCTTAGGCAAATCCGGGAACTTATATCCTGAGACGTGATGACGAGTTGTTCCTCGGAACGACGAAGTGATTGATGCCATGCTTCCAAGAAAAACCTCTAAGCTTCAGGTTACCAGTAGCCGTACCCCAAACCGACACAGGTGGATGGGATGAGAATTCTAAGGCGCTTGAGAGAACTCGGCTGAAGGAACTAGGCAAAATGATACCGTAACTTCGGGAGAAGGTATGCCTCAAGTAAGTGTAAGCCCTCGCGGCTGAAGCTGAAAAAGGTTGCAATAAAATGGTGGCTGCGACTGTTTAGCAAAAACATAGCACTCTGCAAACACGAAAGTGGACGTATAGGGTGTGACGCCTGCCCGGTGCTGGAAGGTTAATTGATGGGGTTAGCGTAAGCGAAGCTCTTGATCGAAGCCCCAGTAAACGGCGGCCGTAACTATAACGGTCCTAAGGTAGCGAAATTCCTTGTCGGGTAAGTTCCGACCTGCACGAATGGCGTAACGATGGCCACACTGTCTCCAGCCGAGACTCAGTGAAATTGAAATCGCTGTGAAGATGCAGTGTACCCGCGGCTAGACGGAAAGACCCCGTGAACCTTTACTATAGCTTTGCACTGGACTTTGAACCTATTTGTGTAGGATAGGTGGGAGGCTGTGAAGCAGGAACGCCAGTTCTTGTGGAGCCATCCTTGAAATACCACCCTGGTATGTTCGGAGTTCTAACCTAGGTCCGTGATCCGGATTGGGGACAGTGTATGGTGGGTAGTTTGACTGGGGCGGTCTCCTCCCAAAGCGTAACGGAGGAGCACGAAGGTACCCTCAGGCTGGTCGGAAATCAGCCTTTTGAGTGCAATGGCATAAGGGTGCTTGACTGCGAGACAGACAAGTCGAGCAGGTACGAAAGTAGGTCATAGTGATCCGGTGGTTCTGTATGGAAGGGCCATCGCTCAACGGATAAAAGGTACTCCGGGGATAACAGGCTGATACCGCCCAAGAGTTCATATCGACGGCGGTGTTTGGCACCTCGATGTCGGCTCATCACATCCTGGGGCTGAAGCAGGTCCCAAGGGTATGGCTGTTCGCCATTTAAAGTGGTACGCGAGCTGGGTTCAGAACGTCGTGAGACAGTTCGGTCCCTATCTGCCGTGGGCGTTTGAGATTTGAGGGAAGCTGCTCCTAGTACGAGAGGACCGGAGTGGACGAACCTCTGGTGTTCCGGTTGTCACGCCAGTGGCATTGCCGGGTAGCTATGTTCGGACAGGATAACCGCTGAAAGCATCTAAGCGGGAAGCCCCTCCCAAGATGAGATCTCACTGGGACTTAAAGTCCCCTGAAGGGCCGTTGGAGACGACGACGTTGATAGGCACGGTGTGGAAGTCCAGTAATGGGCGTAGCTAACGTGTACTAATTGCCCGTGAGGCTTGACCATATAACACCCAATCAGTTTGATGCGGGTGACAGCTTGAATCGCAACAAAGCAAGGCATGACCGCGAGGTTACAGATTTCCAACCCTTAGCCTAGGCTGAGGGAAGAGCGTCGAGAACAACGCGACAGCGCCTCGACACACCAGTTTGCTTGGTGACCATAGCGAACGTGAACCACCCGATCCCATCCCGAACTCGGAAGTGAAACCGTTTAGCGCCGATGATAGTGTGGCCGTTTGCCATGCGAAAGTAGGGAATTGCCAAGCGCCTAAAACCAAAAACCCAAGCTTAATCGCTTGGGTTTTTTTTT
>NZ_RYFG02000040.1 GCF_003994235.2 Candidatus Methylobacter oryzae | reverse complement strand
GCAAGGGCGGCTCGACGGCCTGTTCCCGCAAACGGCGATGCCGGTGCTCGATCTCGATGCCGAATGTCCGCCCTGGGCGGAGCGTCCGCACGGCAATCCGGATCGCCAAGGACTGACGTCCAGCCACCTGGCTTATATGATCTACACGTCCGGTTCTACCGGACAACCCAAGGGAACACTGGTCGAGCACCGGGGCGTCTGTAACCTGATTACGGATTGCAGGAAGCGCTACAAAATTTGCGCGGAAGATAGAATTTTGCAGTTCATCGCTATCGGCTTCGACGCATCGGTACAGGAAATTTTCGGCGCTTTGCTGACCGGGGCGGCCTTAGTGCTGCGCGGCGACGATTGGATAGCCGACGCAACGAAGTTTTGGGCGCTGTGCGAAGAAAATCGTGTTTCGCTTGTGACTTTGCCGACGCTGTTTTGGCAGCAATTGGTCCAGGATCGGCAGGCCGTCATCCCGCGGTCTATCCGCCAGATTATTTTCGGCGGCGAGGCTGTCAGCAACAACATGCTGGCGGCCTGGTTTGAACGCACCAGCTATCGTCCTAAATTGTTCAATGAATACGGTCCGACTGAAACAACGGTCAAGGCTACCGTTCATGAGCTGTCGGCCGACTCATTGAGTTGGCAATCCATTGGCCGTCCTATCGCCAATACCCGGACTTATATTCTTGACGCTAATAAACAGCCGGTTCCGATCGGTTTGATCGGCGAGCTTTATATCGGCGGCGCCGATGTTGCCAGAGGCTACCTGAATCGGCCGGAATTGACCGAGGAACGCTTTATGGCCGATCCGTTCACGGAAGACGCTAAAGCGCGCATGTACAAAACCGGCGATCTGGCGCGATGGCGCGCCGACGGCACGATTGAGTTCCTGGGCCGCAACGATTTCCAGGTCAAAATCCGGGGCTTCAGGATAGAGCTGGGCGATATCGAGGCCAAGCTGGCGGAGCATCCGGCGGTGCGCGAAGCGGCGGTATTGGCGTTCGACGGCGGCGATGGAGACAAACGCCTGGTCGCTTATTTGGTGCTTATGCCCAAAGGGCATAAGTCTAGTTTGAACAAAGAAGCTGCTCAACTCAGCTTTAAGGACAATGTCATTCCCAGCCTTGCTGAGTTACGCGATTTTCTTAAGAAAAAACTGCCCGATTTCATGGTGCCTGCTGCGTTTATGTTCATTGATGCGTTGCCGGTCACGCCGAACGGCAAGCTTAACCGCAAAGCCTTGCCGGAACCCTTGGATGAAGGCTTATCCTTGACGCATAGCGGTCCTCGTAACGACATCGAGCGCAAACTGGCCGATATATGGAAAAACTTGCTGGGCCTGAAAAATATAGACATCCAGGATAATTTTTTCGATATCGGCGGCTATTCCTTGTTGGCGGTCAAGATGTCTACCGAGATTAATAAATTGTTCGCTATCGAGTTAGCGATGGGCGCAATTTATCAACACCCGACAGTCGAGGCCTTGGCCGAGATGATATCGTCCAAACAACAAAAGCCTTCATGCTATTCCGTTGTGCCGATCCAAACGGAAGGGGCAAGGCCCCCGCTATTTGCGGTTCATACATTAACGTTACTGGATTTGCCCCGCCATTTGGGCAAGGATCAGCCGCTTTATTTTTTACGATACGGCATGGCGGCCGAGATTGGCGATCGTCCTATCAGCTTACCGTTATTGGAAGAACTGGCCGGCCACTATATTAAGGAAATGCAACAAATACAGCCGCGAGGGCCCTATTACTTGATGGGATTTTCTTTCGGCGGCGTGATTGCCTATGAAATGGCCAGGCAATTGCAAGCCGATGGCTTTCAAGTGAACTTAGTGGGATTACTGGACACCTACCTGAGAATGGAAACCCGGTTATTGCCTTTAAAGCGGATTATCCGCAACGTTTTCAGGCAAACTCCAAAGCAACTTTTCAAATCGGCCAGAAATAAGATGACGGATCTGGCTACGTTTTATAAGTACGGTACGGATTTCTGGCCGCATATTTATACGTCGGCTCCCGACCAGGCTTGTCACGGCAGTTATCAACCGAAAACGTATAGCGGCCGGGTCGTTCTATTTCAGGGGCGCACCGAAGAAGGCAGGATTTTTAGCTATGTCCCGCCGGAATACGCATGGAGAAATCTGCTGGGCGACAGGTTGGAAGTCAAACATTTGCCAGCCGTGCATTTCGATATATGCCGGGAGCCTCACGTCAAACTCCTGGCTGCAAAATTAATAGCCTGCATGGATAGGGAAATTAACGGTAAGTGACGTATAGCGGGCCGTTCGGCGGCTTGGCATTACACTCTACTAGGCGTTTCTACTAATAGTACAAATAGAGCTATTCCTATAATCTGGACTTGTTTTTTCTAGTTCCCAAGCAGGAGCTTGGGAACCGGTTTAAGGGTTTTATTTAAATCCTGATGTTACGCAGTTAATAGGACTCGTACTGATTTAAGAGGTCGCTACCGCGACGGATTATTTGAATCGGGGTCTCGCCCCCGAAGGCGAGTTACTTTCTTTTGCTCCGCCTCGGCAACCGCTCCTGCGTTGCTAAGTTACAAGGATGTGGTGAATGCAGATATTGCATAAGACCATGGATGGTCTGTAGTAGAGCAACGCAGGAGCAGTTGCCGAGGAGCAAATAGCTGTCCTTGCAGTCGAAAAGAAAGTAACCAAAGACCAATCCGCCGGGAGCGGATTGGGACGCCAACGGCGCACGAAGTGCGAGCGCCGGGAGGGCGCG
>NZ_RYFG02000039.1 GCF_003994235.2 Candidatus Methylobacter oryzae | reverse complement strand
GTATAGGTGTTGGGTTTTTCTTGGCTCATTTGGACTCACATCTTTTTGAGAGTATTTTAAAAAATGTGTCCGGTTTAGTGTAGCCACATCACTTGATCTTGCGAAATACCCGCCAAATCGGCCAGATAACGTTGTAATGAAACATTATCCTTGTCACCAATAGTTGCCGACGTGGCGACAAAACGCACATCTTCGGCATTGACAGCGAAACCATGCAACACCCTACGCAATAACAGCGACAGTTCCGCCGCTTGCGAACCGATATAAGTATGCGCTTCATCCAAAACAATCCAGCGTAGTTTTCCTTGTGATTTTTGCAGAATCGGCGAGTCAACTTGCCGAACTAACATGTATTCAAGCATCGTAGAGTTAGTCACCAGTAAGGGAGGCGGCTCACTACGTAACAGGGCTCTGGATAAAATTTCATTCGGTGTTTGTGTCTGATTAAAACTTGTAGCTTTATCAGGCGTATTACCGTTATACAAGCAAAAACGCACGCCATTACCGAAGCTATCCGTCCAGGCGCGTAAACGATCTCGCTGGCTGTTAATCAAGGCATTAAGCGGATAAATAAATAAGGCTTGTACGCCGATCAACGGCTGTTTTTGTAACTCATACTGGCGCACTAAGTCATTGAGTACCGGCACCATAAAACACTCGGTTTTACCTGATCCCGTGCCACTGGTAATAACAATGGACTGAGGTTTACTTTCAGATAACTTTAACCACGACTTATATTGGTGTTGATAAGGCTGCCAATCTTTGCGAAATGCATAGTCTTTTAAATCAACGGGTGGATTATCCATTGCATCAAGTAACAAACGCTCCAACAAAGAACCGGCCAATCGCTCCATGCTGATATTTGCCTCTTCCCAGCCAAAAATAGCTTCAAAAACAGGATCGGCCAGAAAATTATTGCTATCACCAAGCGGTTGATTAAATTGTTCTGATAAAAATTGCCGTAAAGTGGGATCGCTGATGCCTAAAACACTTAAAGTGGCTTCGGCTGAGCGTTGTGATAACTGCGCGATAAGGGGCTGAAAATAACTGGACATGTGGGTTTAATTCTTAATCTGTCGATTGCTGGGATAAATAAGCCAATACAATTTTAAAAACTGCGTTAAACCAGTCTTCATCAAAGTCTTTCAAACGCTTTAATTTAAAAATAACGACTGCATCGCCTATCCAGTTTTCAGGTCTGTTTGTATTTGCACAATATGCCGCTAACAGCACAGGTAAAATAACCACAGCCCGATGATGGTCTGAAATATTTTCCAGTTTCAGCCATTGCTGCAGCGATTTATCCATTTTTGTCCAATGCGTTATAAGCTCCGGTTTTAATACTTCCAGCCATTTACTGTCTGCTTGTCGTCTATCCAATTCTTGTTGCGCATCTTTAATCATGCCTACCACATTATCGAGAACAGGTTGCTTCATAAAAATAAGTTCTGGATCGGCTGTTCCGCATAACGACTGATTAAGTATTCGTGCCACTATATCCATGGACGCACAAAGATAACTGATACGTTTGATGCGAGTTTCAATAATAGTGAAGACGTCGGTTTCATCCCCCATCGCTTGTTTTAAGTAATCGCTATAATTTTTGAAAACCGCTATCCAATCCTTCAACGGTATCAATTCCCAGAAAACCGGCAGCTCTTCGCCAAGTTTCCGGGTAAAGCTCTCATCCATTTGTAATACCAGCGCGGCTAACATTTTGGTATCCGTTACTGCTATTGACCAAACATCAAAACTGGCTAGGGGCAAATGAGCACACTGTTTCCATAAATATCTTAAATATGACCAGCCGCTATGCTCAAAATCCGTACACATCCGTTCTAAAATTACTTTGATGGCTTGGTGTCTGGATTGCGTTGAACCTGCTGTAACAGCGCTATGTAGTGTTGAAATTTCACAATTGGCTAATGAATCAACCTCCTTCTCATCACTAACGTTCCATAAAATGGGCCGTAAAGAGATTGAAGAGGTCACTGACGGATAAATCAACCAGGGACCTGGGACTCTCTTTTCAGGATAAAAAAACCAGCAGCCGATTTCTGTTTGCTCTGAAGATTTAACATCCAGTTTAATATGTTCTTGCTCAGGCTGAGAAAGTCGCATAGCCATGAGTTGAATTTGTGAGAGAGTGTCATACGACAAACAGGCATGATCGTTAGTATTTAATGCCACGCAACCCAACGACAGATTTCTTGTCAGCGAAAATTGATAGCGAAAAATTTTTGTCCGCAATAACTCAGTACCGTTTTCATACACAGCTAACTGCACATAACTATCCAGATTTCTACTGATATAGAACTTACGCATTGACAGCCGGTATAGAATATGAGGCATGAACTAACCCTAGGCAACGGAAGGCCCGCCCGTGATAAGAAAAATAA
>NZ_RYFG02000038.1 GCF_003994235.2 Candidatus Methylobacter oryzae | reverse complement strand
GCTTATTTTTCTTATCACGGGCGGGCCTTCCGTTGCCTAGGGTTAGTTCATGCCTCATATTCTATACCGGCTGTCAATGCGTAAGTTCTACGATAAAGACCAGTTCCTGCCGGCAATCGCCAAACGGTGCTTGCCAGCTGGCGCGAATATCGGCGACGTATTCTTCAGGCCATTCCGATTCGGGCACCGACGCCCACCAGCGCCCGGCACAGCCATGTTGCATGGTGCCGCCGGCTTGCGACCAGTTGCCGACCCATTCGGGCCGCGAGGCCAGCCAGAAAAAGCCTTTGGAGCGCAGCAAAGTGCCGTTATTCCAATCCTCTCTATGCAGATAATCGTAAAAACGCTCAGGATGAAACGGCTTGCGGGCGGCGTAAATAAAACTGGCGATGCCGTATTCCTCGGTTTCCGGTTTATGCGAACCGCGCATTTCCTGCAACCAGCCCGGAGCTTGCTCGGCCTGTTCAAAATTGAAGCGTCCGGTATTAATGATTTTATTCAGGGGCGCCTGCCCCATCACCATCGGGATGATTTCGGCATCGCGATTCAGGGTATTTAGAATGGCTATTAAATTGGTCAGCTCATCGCTGCAGACCAAATCGGCTTTTGAAATCAGAATCACATTGCTAAACTCCACCTGCTCCACCAGCAAATCGGCGATGTTACGTTCATCGTCTTCACCTAGCTCGGCATGAATCTCTTTTAGCGATTGGGCTTTCAGGTAATCACCCATAAAATTGACCGCATCGACCACCGTTACCAAGGTATCCAGCCTGGAAATATCCGACAAACTGACTCCGTCTTCATCCCTGAAGGTAAAAGTTTCGGCAATCGGCATGGGTTCCGCGATACCGGTGGATTCAATCAACAAATAATCAAATCGCCCTGCTTTGGCTAATTGCCCGACTTCCACCAGCAAGTCTTCACGCAAGGTACAGCAGATGCAGCCATTGCTCATTTCCACGAGTTTTTCTTCGGCGCGATTGAGAGTGACCTCATTTTTGACCAGCGCCGCATCGATATTGATTTCGCTCATGTCATTGACGATCACGGCTATTTTTAAGCCCTCGCGGTTAGCGAGAATGTGATTGAGCAGCGTGGTTTTTCCCGCGCCCAAAAAGCCGGATAACACGGTGACAGGTAAAAGTTGTTTAGTCATAAATAGTCTGTGCGATTGTGCTTACACTGTTGTTGGTTGACTTTTTAGCCGAGCCAAATAATTAGCCCGCTTTATTAAAAGCGTTACTGTATAAGGTGCGGCGCAAGTGTTTTTTAAATGCATTGGAATTACGATGACTTGATGGATTTTCGAGACGTTCATTAGTAGCTCACCCTAAAACCTATTTCCGCACCGCGTCCCGGCTCCGGCGCAAAGTTACGCAGGTACGAGGTGGAATTTCGGATATTCTCGTTCAGCAGGTTATTGGCCTTTGCAAACACCATCACATCGGCGCCGTGCAGGTCCAGGACTTGATATTGGGTACCTAGATTAAGCAGCAGGTAACTTGGCGTCGCGGTATCATTGTCGCCCGCATGAGTCTGGGCTTCGCCGCGCGTCAAGCGCAGATAGTTATTCCACTCGCCTTTGGTATGGTCGAGCTGGAAACCGAAACGCAACGGGGGCATCCGCGGCACATCGCGGCTATCGACGAACCGGCCCCTGGTAAAATCGCTGAACAGCGTTAAATCAACCGCCCCGAAGCGGTTTTGCATCAACGGGAAGATCAGTTTGCTTTCATAGCCCATGAACGTTGCATCGGCTTGGCGGGTTTCGAGTACCGGCGCACCGTCTATAAATTCGCCGTTACGTTGCTGGTAAATATAATTGCCGGCCCAATTGTGGAACAGGTCCAATTGAGCTTTAATCCAGT
>NZ_RYFG02000036.1 GCF_003994235.2 Candidatus Methylobacter oryzae | reverse complement strand
CGAGGCTTGCGATACTTGAAACGGTGTTTGCAAAATGACAAACCCTTGCCAAGTTTTTCCGTCGTTTTTATAAACTGATAGGTGGTGAGATTGGGGGAGAGGACAAAAAAATGGCAAGACGCGGTAACAAACGCCGTCCCGCTTTCTTGACTACAAATTATTTTAATTGCTACACATAAATTTATGTAGCAACATATCTACATGGTTTTCGTGAGGAGGTTTTATTTATGAGTATCACAACTGTTTCCAGCAGAGAGTTTAACCAAGACGTCAGCAGGATAAAACGGGCTGCTGTTAATGGTCCTGTATTTATTACCGACCGGGGGCAGCCGTCGCATGTTTTATTGACTATCGAAAATTATCAAAAAATCACCCAACAAAAGGAAAGCATTGTCGAATTACTTGCAATGCCCGATGCCGCCGACATTGACTTTGAACCATCCCGCTTGAACAATGAACTTTATAAACCGGCGGATTTATCATAATGGTCATGTATTTGCTTGATACCAACGTCGTTTCCGAATTGAGGAAAGCGAAATCAGGTAAAGCGGATAAAAACGTCGTGTCATGGGCCAATAGCGTTCCAGTAACAAGCCTGTTTTTATCGGTGATCAGCATTTTGGAGATTGAAACGGGGTTGCTTTTAGTTGAACGGCGGGACCCGCTCCAAGGCGCAGTGCTTCGTTCCTGGCTTACCGTCCATGTGCTACCGGCATTTTCCGAGCGCATTTTGATCATCGATACCGCCGTCGCGCTCTGTTGCGCCAAGCTTTATGTTCCCGATCCTCGTTCCGATCGAGATGCGATCATCGCGGCTACCGCGCTGGTTCACGGCATGACCGTGGTTACCAGGAATGTCGATGATTTTAAGCAGACCGGCGTTGAAATATTGAATCCTTGGGAAGCCGCAACGTAGGGCGGCGTGCCGTGCGCGCCCTTATTCGCCAAATTCGAAGCTCTCGTCCAAGGCAATATCTTCTCCCCAATTTTCAGCATACCACCCGCTACGCACCAGTCGGTGGAAGCTCGAATACGGCCAATCCGCGACCTTGACCGCAAACCCATGCTTAACCGGGTTCCAGTGAATATAATCCATGTGTCGGTTGAAATCGTCCTCATCACGGATCAAATGGTCCCAGTAGCGATGTTGCCAGAGCGTGCCTTGCTGTCTTTGGCGTAGCCGTGCAGTCAGCCATTCCGGGCGATTCAAGCGTTCTCCACAATTTTGCGTAACGGTTCGTTTAATGATGCTCCAGCGTGCGGAAAAATCCGCATCGCCCGGCGGTAAGCGCCAAATGCAATGTATATGATTGGGCAACAGCACCCAGGCGACAATATCGAAAGGCTTGCTTTGCCGGGTAAATTCAATTCCTTCGCGCAACGCCGCCCGGACATCGTCATCGGTCAGAAAGTGTTGATTGCGAAAAGTCTTCACCGTGAAAAAATACAACCCGCCCGGCACATAAACACGTCGATAATTAGACATAACAACCTCGTAGGACGTACTGCGCACGTCAAGATAGCAAAATATACAAATATCCACACCACGAAAAGGCGCGCATGGCACGCCCTTGTATCTTAATTCCTGTCATGGTTAGCTACCTTGGCACTGAGGCAGAAGCAGCTTGGGCACGCCCTTAAGGACCGACCTTG
>NZ_RYFG02000035.1 GCF_003994235.2 Candidatus Methylobacter oryzae | reverse complement strand
GATACGGTGTTGCTCCTCTACTGAGTTAGCTTCTCCGAGACGCCCATCGTGTCGCCAACGAGCAATCAATGTCTCGCGCATAGATCGGAGGAAAGAATCTTCCGGCAACGGCCGATTCAAGAAGCGCCACACTGCTCGTGGAAATAATCTCGATTGCTTGGGGCCATCCCAAATTTCCCTCAATATATTGCGTTCATGGCTGAACTCATGGGTCAAAGAATTCGATAGTGCCACGGTGCCAAATGCTGCTTCGGTAACACCGGCGAGAATGCCTGCGATTGCCGACCAAGTAGCTTGTGCGCCGAGAGATAGTCCGCCGGATAACGCTCCACCCAAACCGCTGCCGAGAAGAGAAAGAACGGTGAACTGCGTCGACTGAAGCTCCTGATTGTCTTGAAGACGATCGGCGGCATCAGCAGCTCGTTCTTCTTCGCAGTCGGCTTCTGCTGCGGCGCTCTTTACGGCCAGCAAAGCTTGCAATATCCGAATAGTTCTGTTCTCTAACTTGCAACCGTTGTATTCGCTTGTCTGATTCAGGTTGCGGATTCTTAACATCTCGCAAATGATGCCCTTCAAATGATTTTGTAACGCTTATGATATTGGCGATATCTAACATTGCGGGAGACAACGCAGAGACTTCCGAAATGAGTAGCACCGTATTTTCTTCATCGTACCGTTCCGAACTAGAATTTATGTCTTTAAACGCTGATGCAGGACCGCACTTGCGTTCTACAGAGTTGGCGATCAGTGTTTCACCGGTAGATTTTGGTGCTTGACTAGCACATCCGGAAGCCAAAATGATCGTAACAGCCAAAGTACAAGGGCCCGAAAATCGGTAGTCTTTCATGACATGCAGGTTATTGTGGTCATTTGAAGTGTTTAAACTTTATAACATTAAAACCGGTAACTCAGGTTGGCGTTCACATTATGCGTGAGGACTATGTCACCGCCGGTTTCCTGAATGGTTTGCCCTAGATACCCCAGGTCCATGCCGAGCCGGCGATTGAATTGGAAGCTAAATCCCGCCATTGCGCGGTTTTCGCTGAACCCCGTCGCCCCGAAGCTATTGGCGTTCAGGTGACAGAGCACCTCGTCGCCCGCGTACAAAGACAGTTTCGGATCGATGAAGACCAAGGGAAGCTGGAGCGTGGCCATTTGTCGCAGACGGATACCCACGTTGCCCGTAGCTTGGTTGACCCGCTCTTCCAGACGGGTGCGGATCTTGGCCTTGAAACGTGCGACCGGAAAGTCGAACAGCAGGTCCTGGTAGGGCCGGCTTTCGTGGTAGGCGGTCTTGCCGAGAGAATGATGCCAATCGTGGACATAGCCCAGCCAGACACTGGTATAAGAGTTGACAGAATAGCCCATCTGCGCATAGAACTGGTCTTCGTTAAGGCGCCAGGCAGACGGATTGTCGTCCCGCAAGCGAGTCTGATTGATAAGGATCCAGCGGAATTGATGAAACTTGGGCGAGATGGCGCGGAGACTGCCTGAGAGAGTAAGCGAACTCCAGTTACCCGCCATGTTTTCCACGGAACCGGCTTGTGCCGCCGTACCCAACAGGCTGCCTGCCAGCAAGACGATCCAGTCTAATCGGGTTGTCAATCTGTGCGGGCGAAGATTGTTTAGCGCATTGCTAA
>NZ_RYFG02000034.1 GCF_003994235.2 Candidatus Methylobacter oryzae | reverse complement strand
ATTAAGTTTCATTACAGCTGATGAACCGCCTAGTGCGGACCCGCATGCTAGGTGGTGTGGGGGCTGGGAGCTAGACACTCCCGGCTACCCGATTAGGCCAATGTTGGAATGTGAGAACTGACTCCGTTCTTTGCACTTATTCCTCGTCTGATTTGTAGTGTTTTGTCAGATAGGCATCCATCTTTTCGTCCTCAGCCTCTAATTGTTCTTGATAACTTTCATCATCCACAAATGTTTCAATAATGCAGTTTTTCGATCCTCTATAGAGATCAAGCAAAGTTGGCCTTTCCGGATCACGGTTTAGAAACTCCGTCATTGAATATTTCAGGATATTAAAATCATAAGAAATTTTATTCGGAACGTTTTTGTGGGTAATGACTTCACGATTATCAGGCCCATCCAGCCTCAATTTTACGAGGCCCTGGCTTTTCAATTTCCTTAACTCTTGCGCGTGTTGTTGGTCCATTGGCATCATCTCTGTTATATAAAAGCCGTTTGGCTTGACGATAAATTTAAACAAGTTTACCGATAGTTTATTAATTCTGGAGAACAAATCATCGGGCGTGCATGTTTTTTCTGCAAAATCATCCATTCCTGCGTCATAGCAGGCTTTCTTATAAGCA
Organism: Candidatus Methylobacter oryzae; assembly: GCF_003994235.2. Taxonomy (GTDB): domain Bacteria; phylum Pseudomonadota; class Gammaproteobacteria; order Methylococcales; family Methylomonadaceae; genus Methylobacter_A; species Methylobacter_A oryzae. The sequence continues at coordinate 925 of NZ_RYFG02000034.1, read as the reverse complement.
TTGTTGGAGGTAAAAGCCAGGATTGGAAAATACTTTACGGTGTTCCTAATAACCTTGGTTGCCTCAATGCCATTCATTTTTGGCATTTCAACATCCATCAAACAAAAATCATATTTACCATTATTTTTCTTCGCAAGCTCCACAGCCTCCAGACCATCTGAAGCCATATCAAAATCATAACCCCAGTAGCTCATTAGCTCACCATGAATCATTTGCATGATTGGGTTATCATCGGCTATTAATATATTCATCGTCCGTACTTTGCTTAGCCTAACGTGGAGCTAAGGGGCTGCACGCTTTTGCGCAGTCCCGCTTGAGCACAGGGTTAGAGTGGTAACTATTCCCCACGGCCATCTTTCAGGATTTGCTGAAGGTGTTTGGTTCTTTCACGTGTCAACTCAGCCTTGCGAGACAAAAGCGACATTGGATACATGCTACCCCAGCAAACCCTTACGTTATTTTCCGCACATGCAAACCTTGCTTCGAGGTCAGCATCACGAAATGATAACCAGGCTTTTTGAGCAAGCCGCAGCTTACTAATGAATAACTTGTCATCAGCCTCTTTTTTAATGAGTGACTGATAAGTTTGATTTAACTCATCATCTGCGTTGGTGAAGTCATCGCGAGCGCAGGCATTAAGCTCTAGCTGATTTCCGCCATCATTGCACTTGATGTCATCATCAGCCCATGATGCTGTTGGAGCAAGAGCAATAATGGACAAAAGAATTACTCGAAGCATCGTATTATTTTCGCCATTTTAACGTAGAGCTAACCGGGCGCGGCCCGGTTAGCTGAAAAATAAAGCCGCATTATAACCGCGCTCCGGCTGAGCGCCATGTGTACGCCCGACATGGGCATTAACTAATGAGGTGAAAGTCCTCTGTAGGAGAATCACCGTCGAAAACCTTGGTTGTTATTAGACGAT
>NZ_RYFG02000033.1 GCF_003994235.2 Candidatus Methylobacter oryzae | reverse complement strand
CCGGGACGATTTGTTTTCCGACTATTTGCGAACTGAACTGCGTAATCCCAGAATTAAGGCTTATTCGGGAGGGTAGCGAAAGTCCTAATCAATTAAGAACGCCACAAGAAAATTCCGATTTATTTAATAAAAGCACTTATACTCATAGTGCATTGAAATCCTTATTCATTAGCCTTTTTATCTTGGCTATTTTTTTGTTTTTATTTAATCTTTTTCCTAATAAGAACAAACCTGAAGTGATTCCGGGCGGGATAATTTTGTACGCTGATATTCAAGGCCATTATCGAGGCACAGTATTAATTAATAACGTTTCAATGCCCTTTATGATTGATACCGGTGCTACTCATACTACCGTTCCAACTAAACTCGCTTTGGCTGCTGGTTTACCTTTGGGAGCATCTTTTCAGGCTCAAACAGCAGGTGGTGTTGTTACCGCGCAGAAAACCCATATTGATAGTTTAAAATTTGGTACAGTGGAAATTAATAACCTGGAAGGTAGTGTTAATTCTTATCTGGATGAAGTGCTGATTGGTATGAATACCTTAAAGTATTTCAAAATGACTACAGCCACCAAGACTTTAACCTTGGTAGCTTTGACTAATCTTGAAGAAATGACCGAAATAGAAAAAGCTTTACCTGTATCTCTGCCTAATCAGATTCAAGTTCCTTTAAGTATTGCCGCTCAACAGACTACAACTAAGTGGAAGAAAACCGTTACTTGTGATGGTTCAAAATGTAAAACACTTTATGAACAAGCAAAATAGCGTAACGTTTTATGCTAATCTTTTGTCGGTATTTTTTTAGATTTTCCCGTATTTATGTTTTTTGCTTTAAGGTTTTTCTTTTCAGCTTTTTTTCTTGCTGCTTCGTCTATTATCGTTACATTAAACGCTTTATTATCAATATCTAACGGTTCTACAACGCCTTTTCTATTTTCATTCATTCGGCATTTTCGGTCTCGTTGTATATTGACTGCTTGCATGGCGTACCGTAATGCTTTAATTTCGTTGGCCCGGACAAAATCGCCAGCATCCGATTCAATGCAATCAGGTAAAATCCTAAAACCTCGCCATTGTTTTCCTAAAAAATCTAACCGTCCGGAAAAAAGCTGTAAGCAAATAAAAACCGCTCGAGGCGGTTGTATTTTTCCACATTCCCAATTTTTGACTGTTTTTTTGATACCTGAAAAACAATTACGCAATCGTCAATTGTGTATCGTGCAAATTGTCTCCATTCTGAAAAAGTTTTTGGAACTTCGTAATACCGAACTGCCATAAATTTGCCTCTCTAAATTGAAAATCGAACTTAACGCAAGAAATAGGCCGTATAGCACACCAAGACTTCGCATAATGTATGAGCAGCTTATGTAGAAAAGCCCCGGTGGAAAATCGAAGAACCACCGGGGCTTTTTTGCATAGGCTACATTATGCGAGGTCTATTTCTTTACTTTTTCTTTCAAAATATTGGTTTCTTCTTTAACTTCTTTATGGTACTTGGATGCTCGTAGGCCCGT
>NZ_RYFG02000032.1 GCF_003994235.2 Candidatus Methylobacter oryzae | reverse complement strand
GCTTCACCATTCCAAGTGAAACGCCCTGTGCGGACCCGCATGCAGGGTGTTGTGGGGGCTGAGGGTTAGAAACCCTCGGCTACCCGATTAGCCATTATGTTCCCACCTGTGAATAGAACGCCTGAAACATAAGACCAACAGCGTCACGCGCCTCAGTTTCTAACGCGGGCCGATCATCCCATTGCTGGTCGATTGTTATGGCAGGGCGATCAGGATTGGTATGGATAAGAGTGTTTCTACGTTGGCGAAGCTGATCAAAGGCTGCAGTAAAGCCTTGTTCTTTGAGTAGTTCGACCGCCCGCAATCGCTTAGAAGAACCGCTTGTCTCTTGTAGATTCGCCTCAATTACCGCGAAAGATAAAATGATAACCGCCACCCATGCGCCTGCACAGAAACAAGCTTGCACCTCGGAAATAAGCGCACTTGCTTGTTCCCCCACCAAATAAGACCCGAGTTCTTCATAGTGGAAGATATGCGCTTCAAACCATTTGCGACGCGCTTCCCATTGGTCAATTGTTGGGTATTCGAGATGTTCCATAATGGCTAACGTGAAGCTAACCAGCCTTGCGCGGCTTTTCGCGCAAGGTCCGGTTGAGCGTAGTGTTAGAGGCCGGTATTTCGCAGCCGGGCTTTGTGTGGCGCTCTACGCTTTCTCTATAAGTGTCGCGCAGCTCGGCATAACGTGCACAGAGAGCTGGGGAGTTCCTAAATAATTTATTGAAATACTTGTCCCAGAGAATACGGTCGATTCCATCCTTTCCCATATCGGGTAGCTGATATACATATCCGTCTTCAAATCCGTCGATAAAATCGAGATACATTTCAGCTATGGTCATGACTGCATGGTAGTTTGGATCGCTTGGACTAAGAGATTTTTTTGAATGGAAATATGGGCGTAGTTCAGGCCTTTCAACGAATAACTTCGATATCCCAGTTTGCTCTTGAACAATGACTTGCCATGTTTGGGCTGTAACAGATCTCAGTTGCAGGTTAATCGCTTCTGTCTGCCGTCTAGACTGCTCCGTGAGGTTATTGATTTGATAGCTAACTACGGCAAGCCCAATGGCAACAAGCACTCCAGCGTAAGTTCCCCCGAGATGGAGTTTCTGGTACGTGGTAAGCACTTTGGAATCGTCCGGTGCATTAGTCATAGAGGCCTCTAACGTTTCGAGCTAAGCACCGCTTCTCTGTGAGCTTTAAAGTTTCACAGTTTGTTGAGCGTCTTAGCTGTTTAAAAAAATCATCAGTC
>NZ_RYFG02000031.1 GCF_003994235.2 Candidatus Methylobacter oryzae | reverse complement strand
TGATGTGGCTACACTAAACCGGACACATTTTTTAAAATACTCTCAAAAAGATGTGAGTCCAAATGAGCCAAGAAAAACCCAACACCTATACAGCCGAATTCAGAGCCTCAGCCGTCAAGTTGGCGAATGAATCGGATAAGCCCATCACCCAAGTAGCCAAAGATCTCGGTATCAACGTCAATACCCTGCATACCTGGATTGGCAAATACAGCCGCCCTAAAGAGAGCGATAAAGCCATACGAACCGACGAACATCTGTACGACGAGCTTAAGCGCCTCAAGAAAGAAGTCGCCCGCTTGACCGAGGAGCGCGATTTATTAAAAAAGGCGGCCGCGTACTTTGCCAAGGAGCAGCGGTGAAGTACGCCTGGATCAAACAGCATACAGCGGATTTTTCGGTGAATACGATGTGTCGATTTCTGCAGGTCTCCCGAAGCGCCTATTATGATTGGCTACATCGCATGCCCACCGCCAATGAGAAAGACGATACCGGTCTGACCGGCATTCTTGAAGGCCTATTCGAGAAAAGCCGGGCGACTTACGGTACTCGCCGACTCAAAGCCGCATTATTAGGCCGAGATCGAACGGTCAGTCGTCGGCGAATAGGCCGTCTGATGCGAGAGGCCGGGTTGACCTGTAAAACCAAGCGCAAATTCAAGGCCACCACGAATTCAAGACATGACCTGCCGGTTGCACCCAATCATCTGGATCGTCAATTTGCCGTGGATCAACCCAACCAAGTCTATGCGGGTGACATCACCTATATCCCTACGCAAGAAGGCTGGTTGTATTTAGCAGTCGTGATTGATCTCTATTCTCGGCAAGTGGTGGGTTGGTCAATGGCCGAGCATATGCGAACCCAGCTGGTCAATGATGCCCTGCTGATGGCCATTTGGAAGCGCAAACCTGATAAGGGGCTGCTATGGCATACCGATCAAGGCAGCCAATATGCCTCAGATAGTCACCGAACCCTATTAGCCCAGCATGGCATCCGGCAGAGTATGAGCCGCAAAGGGAACTGTTGGGACAACTCGGTCTCGGAAAGCTTCTTTCATACGTTGAAAACAGAACTGGTTCATCATCAGTGCTATCAAACCAGAACTGAGGCTAAGCAGGATATATTTGAATATATCGAAGTGTTTTACAACCGTGAACGACTCCATTCCGCCAATGGCTATTTGTCGCCCGTAGACTACGAATTGCAGCAAAAAGCCGCTTAACCGTGTGTCCGGGAAAGTGTTGACACATCA
>NZ_RYFG02000030.1 GCF_003994235.2 Candidatus Methylobacter oryzae | reverse complement strand
GATGGGATGACCATTGATGAGTTCCCCGCTTGGGCAAAATCCGGCGAATGGAAGCGGGTGGTTATCGAACTGGAAACAGGACAATACCGACCGTCACCCGTCAGGCGTGTTGAAATAGATAAACCGGATGGCGGTATTCGCCAGTTGGGTATTCCAACCGTCATAGACCGCGTCATCCAGCAAGCCATTGCCCAGGTTCTCACTCCCGTGTTCAACCCCGGATTTTCAAGCCATAGTTTTGGTTTTCGTCCGGGGCGTAACGGGCAACAAGCGGTTAAACAGGTACAAGGCCTTATCAAGCAAGGACGGCATATTGCCGTGGATATTGATCTGTCGAAGTTCTTTGACCGGGTTAATCATGATTTACTGATGACGCACCTTGGCTATAAAGTGAAGGACAAGCGTTTACTCAGATTGATTAAGCTTTATCTCCGCGCTGGGGTTGTCGATAACCAGCGCTATAGTGAAAGCCGGGAAGGTGTTCCGCAGGGTGGCCCCCTATCGCCACTCCTGGCGAACATCATGCTCGATCCGTTGGATAAAGAACTGGAGAAGCGCGGCCATAAATTTGCACGGTATGCGGATGACTTTACGATTTTGGTAAAGAGTCAGCGTGCGGGCGAACGAGTGCTGCATAGTATCGGTCGATACCTGGAAAACCGTTTGAAACTGGTCGTCAACACGACCAAAAGCCGCGTCGTTAAAACCAATGAAAGCAAATTTCTCGGATTTACGTTTCGAGGAGGCCGCATTCAATGGCACCCGAAAACAGTGCAGAAATTCAAGCAACAAATTCGACGTTTAACGAACCGCAACTGGGGAGTATCGATGACATATCAACTCTTCAAAACCAGTCAGTTTATACGGGGCTGGATTAATTACTTTGGTATCGCCCACTGCTATCAACTTTGTGTCGATCTGGATCATTGGATACGGCGCAGGGTTAGAATGGCTTATTGGCGTCAGTGGCGAAAGCCACGCACCAAAGTAAGAAATCTGATGAAACTCGGTGTACGAGTTCAATCAGCCGTTGCGTGTGGCATCACCAGCAAAGGCCCATGGCGTAGCTCCAAAACTCCGGGAATACAACAAGCATTATCCAATGCCTATCTCAAGTCTCAGGGGTTATATGCGTTACGCGATGGATGGATCAAGCTTCACCATTCCAAGTGAAACGCCCTGTGCGGACCCGCATGCAGGGTGTTGTGGGGGCTGAGGGTTAGAAACCCTCGGCTACCCGAT
>NZ_RYFG02000029.1 GCF_003994235.2 Candidatus Methylobacter oryzae | reverse complement strand
TTCCGGCAGCATGTAACCAGGCCTCAACGCTGGCGTCATTACCGACATCGTAAAGTTCGTTAATGTCTAGCATCTTGATTTTGTAGTCGCCTTTTTTAATACGAGCTTCAGCCGCATAAACAGCTATGCTCTTAGCGCCGAAATGGTCGGGATAAAGCTCGCAAATCTTACGGAAAGAAAGCAAAAGCAATGTGTTCAAGTCGCGGGAGCCAAAGACATTATGACCTTGCAAGAACTTGCAGAGGTTGCCGTCGATCATTAAGGCGGTTGCCCTGCCCTCACCGTTACCACCGGTTGACCGTATCTTGAGACTCGTTTCATGGCTGGAGCGGCAATCAATCGATTTGACGCACTCCCAAGCAATTTCGCCGGTAGCTTCAATAGACAACACACGACCGGCCGGAATGGGGTCATGTGGGAACTCTATTTCACCGCGAAACCAGTCAATCATGTAATGAAAACCAAGGACGAATTACTATTGTTATCTGCTAACAACTTAGCACTTGCAGAAATTTAAACATGAGAGCTGCTAACAAGTCAATATGCTAATATGCAAACATGTAACAAAGGGCGGGCAAAAAAATGGCAAAACTCATTACGGGAACGAGAATCAGAGCGGATAGAGCTGAGAAATTAAGAGATAAAGCGTTCGACCTAATGCTAAAAACAAAAGAAAGAATTACAGAGACTGATCTGATTAATTACCTAATCGACAACTATGTAGACAGGTTCGACGCAGACCAAAACGGAATATTTATAAAAGAAGAAAACGAATAAAAGTCTCAAAAATGAGACTAAAGGACAGTACTACTTACCCCTGTCCTTGCGTTGTTGCGAATCGTTCTTAATTGAAGGGGGTGATAATCCATGAATATGGAAGAGAAAATCAAAAAAATCGAAGAAGAAAAGAAAAAAAAGTATCTCATCCCGCCATCAAAACAAATATTCCATTGCGGAATCATTATGCTTGTATCTTTAGTAATAGGACGAATCAGCGTTCAAATTGGATATGAAGTTAATCCATCTGTGTTATTAGATGATGAGAAGCTCAATGCAATTGACCAATTACATAGGGTATATGGTAATTTTTTAGGGTTAATTATTGGCACAGTCGGCGGAGTTCCTTACCTAATTTGGACGGGCCTACGAGCATCCAAGTACCATAAAGAAGTTAAAGAAGAAACCAATATTTTGAAAGAAAAAGTAAAGAAATAGACCTCGCATAATG
>NZ_RYFG02000028.1 GCF_003994235.2 Candidatus Methylobacter oryzae | reverse complement strand
CTCACCACCTATCAGTTTATAAAAACGACGGAAAAACTTGGCAAGGGTTTGTCATTTTGCAAACACCGTTTCAAGTATCGCAAGCCTCGTGTGAACCAGGAGACCATACTGCGCCGGAGTTTTGTAAAGCTCCAGTGCGCGGGGTCGGTTTGCTGTGTGGTTTTTTTTCGAGCGGCGTCGGGCGCTGCACCGCGTCCTGGTAACCGACACGGACACACCAGTGCATGGCTAAAGCCATGATTAAGATTAACCGTTCCAGGCGCGCCGGCTGCCGCAAGTGTGAATCCTCCAACTGGAAGCCTCGGCTTTTAAAATCGGAAAAAGTCGGCTCAATCGCCCAACGGGAGCCGTAATCCAAAACCGCCGCTCGCGTGGGCGGGCAATCCATGGCAATGATCCAAGGCTCCGGATGCCCTTCATCATGGATGATGCCGATGTTCGTCATGACCTCGCCAACCCCGAACAAGCGCACGTTCGGCCAATAACGTTGCGTATGATCTTGGGCCAAGTGAGCGGTCGTGGTTTCATCACCTCGGCCCGTATCGACCACCAGGTTGCCTTTCAGACGTAAACGGTAATGCCAACTCTGAGTCTTAAGCCATTGGAAAAGTTCCAGAGACGGGTAGAAGCGGTCGGCCAACAGCATGACGGCCGCACCGGCCGAAATCCACGCCAAGACTTTATCCAACAGGATTTTCTGCCGGTGGAAACCGATATTGGCCTGGCCGGCTTCCGCAAGCCAGGCCAAAGGCAACGAGCGGTCGCCTATCCGGACGGTCAGCATCAACACCGCCATCCGATCGCCGAGATCGGTTTGATCAAGGCTGAGCAGGATCATTTGCCCGTTTTGCCCCGCATGCCTTAAGGCCTCTTGCGCAAAAGGCTCAATCACCGTTTCACAGCATAACGCCGGCGAGCTTAATAAGCGCCTTAACCATTGCTCACGCTGGTCTTGGCGTTCGAGCGGCAACGGCAGTAAGTTCGACAACTCCACGGTATTCGGCGTTCGTCCTTCAATCATCGCGCCTACAGCCAAGGATAATTTGCGCACTACCGGCTTGTTCACGTTCGGCAAGGCTTGAGTCAAACCTTGCGCTATTTCTTCGGACAACTGTTTTACTGTACTCATCAATTTACAACGGCAAAAATCGATGGACTTTATAATAGCCTAAATAATGTGATAGGTGGTGAG
>NZ_RYFG02000027.1 GCF_003994235.2 Candidatus Methylobacter oryzae | reverse complement strand
GCTTATTTTTCTTATCACGGGCGGGCCTTCCGTTGCCTAGGGTTAGTTCATGCCTCATATTCTATACCGGCTGTCAATGCGTAAGTTCTAGTCTCTTTCTGGTTAGTCATCTTTACTTTGCATAACGTAAAGGTAAGGGGCGCGCCGCTAAAGGAAGTCAAGCGAAGCCCCAAGCCTTCGATAAAAAATTGAATTCGAAAATCGCCAACGGGCGGTGCGTCCCTTTGACCGACTTGTTGGGCTTAAAATGTAGATGCAACATACAATAAACTTATTGAAGGTACGCATAGCGTACCTGGCTGTATCAAGGCCTATCCGGTTAAAAGAGCCATTAGCCAATTTTCTCGAATTTGACTGTTGATTTTGTTCTTAAGTCATCAGCACGTAAGTCAATGCCCAACTCAAGGAAGATTTCGTTAATGATTTCTTTGTCTTCTCCGCTTAAATTTGCTTTAGGTTTGTTTGCAATTATGCGCATAGTGTTTAGCATACAGCTTCCTGTGTACAAATAGCGTTTGCAGTTATTGATGGCCTCATCAAAAGTGTCATCAGAGATTTTGGTGTCGTTAATGACCTGTAAATAATCTCCAAGAGCGTCAATCTGAACAAAGAGAGACTTTATTGCATATCGCTGATTTTTGTCGAAAAGCCCAAATGAGGCTTCGATGGCTGCCTTCAGAAAATAGCAGCTCGTATTTCTCGGAACATATTTCCATGGCCGATCTATCTTAGGTTCTCCTGCTTTAAAACTTATTAGGTTGCCGAGTGTGTCGGCCATTTTTATCAGCCTGTTTGGAAGTTCACTCAGTTCATCTTCGATTTCTAATATTAGATTTCTGTAAACTACTGTTGCCTTTGCTTTTTCTTTCCTAGACTCTATCAGCGGCGTAGCCCATATACCCAATCCAAAAGTGATTATGGGGGTCAGAAATTTTAAATATTCTAGCAACTCTTGCATTTAATGACCTTCTCCGACGACTCTATAAAGCCCAACGTAGAAATAACGGGACGCGGTACAAAGAGTGACGGTGACGCATAGATTGATTCCGCGTTCCCGTTGATTGAAATGTGTACGCCCGACATGGGCATTAACTAATGAGGTGAAAGTCCTCTGTAGGAGAATCACCGTCGAAAACCTTGGTTGTTATTAGACGATA